>NZ_WUWN01000033.1 GCF_009846865.1 Puerhibacterium puerhi | reverse complement strand
CCCACTTCCCTAGCCGTCGGCCGGCTGGGGCGGGGCGGGGCGGGACGGCGAGGGTCAGGCCGGGCCGCTGCGTGGGCCGCGGGCCGGCGTCGGGGAGCCGGAGCCGCGCCGGGCCGCGGCGTACGACTGCGACCGCAGCAGGTCCTCCCACCGGTACGTCCCCAGGCCCCGCGGGGCGTTGAGCGTGGGGTCGAACCGCACCTGCGGGTCCTCGCCGTCGCGCGCCGGCGCCGCGCGCCCCGGCAGCAGCGGGCCGCGCAGCTCGAGGGCGCCGAACCGCTGCCACGGCCCGGCCGGAGTCGCCTGCAGCAGCTCGTAGGTCAGCGTGCCGGTGGCGCGGGTCGCCGCGGCGTCCGGCCGCAGCGCGAGCAGCACCGGGCCCGACGCCGTGCGCAGCGGCATCAGCGTTCCGAACCATCCGCCGAGCCGCCGGCGCGGCAGCGGGGTGAACCGCAGCAGCCGCCCCGGCCGGCTCGAGGAGAACAGCAGGTCCTGCGGCTCGCCGTCGGCGTGCCAGCGCACCGCGAGCCCGACGACGTCGGGCCAGCCGCGCGGCAGGCCTGCCCCGAGCGACAGCCGCGCGAGGGCGTCGGTGCGGCCCTGCGGCAGCACCTCGGCGCCGGCCTCGTCCTCGGCGACGACGAGCGCCGCGTCGAGCAGCACGCCGCGCGGGTGGATCGGCCGGGCGCGCAGCACGCGCGCCAGGGCTCCGAAGACGACGGCGAACGCCGCGCCGACGGGTCGGGCGACGACCTCGACGGGCCGGGTCAGGGTGGTCGACGACGGCATGGCGCCACGGTGGCACGGGCCCGCACCGCTCGCGCGACCGCGCCGGGTGCGTGCCGTCGCCAGCCGTCAGACCAGCCCCACCTCTCGCGCCACGATCGCCGCCTGCAGCCGCGAGCTCACCCCGAGCTTGGTCAGCACCCGCGAGACGTGCGTCTTCGTGGTGGCCTCGGTGATCACCAGCGTGGCAGCGATCTCGGCGTTGGCCAGGCCCCTGCCGAGCGCCACCAGCACGTCGCGCTCGCGCGGCGTGAGCGCCGCGACGCGGGGGTCGCCGTCGGCCGGCGCCGGCTCGCCCACCGGGCCGGCAGCGGGCCCGGCGGCACCGGCCGCCCCACCGCCCGCGGGCAGCCCGGCGAGCTGCCGCAGCAGCCGCCGGGTGACCTCGGGCGCCAGCACGCCGTCGCCGGCGGCGACCCGCCGCACGGCGTCCACCAGCGCTGCCGGCTCGGCGGACTTGAGCAGGAACCCGGCAGCCCCGGCGCGCAGCGCCTCGTCCACGTACTCGTCGAGGTCGAACGTGGTCAGCACGAGCACCTCCGCCAGCCCCTCGTCGACGACGGCCCGCGTCGCCGCGATGCCGTCCGTGCCCGGCATGCGCACGTCCATGAGCACGACGTCGGGGCGCAGCGCCCGCGCGTTCGTGACCGCCGCGGCGCCGTCGGCGGCCTCCCCCACGACGACGACGTCGCCGGCCGCCTCCAGCAGCATCCGCATGCCCGCGCGGATCGCGGCGTGGTCGTCGGCCAGCAGCACCCGCACGGTCATGCCTCGCTCCTCGTCCCAGTCCTCGTCCCAGTCCTCGTGCCAGCCCTCGTCCCTGTGCTCGTCCCGGCCCTCGTCCCGGCCGGTGGAGCCGCGCCCGGACCGGCCTCAGCGCCGTCCGCACCCTCCTCGGCGCCATCGGCCTGCGCACCAGCGAGCGGGATCGCCGTGCGCACCTCCCAGCCGCCGGACGGCGTCGGGCCCGCGGCGAACGTGCCGCCGAGCCCCTCGGCACGCTCGCGCATCGTGAGCAGGCCGGTGCCGCCGCTCAGCGCGGCGTGGTCCCGTCCGGGCGCGAGGCGCGCCCCGCCGGGTGCGCCCGCGCCGGACGCGCGCCCGCGGTCCGCGCCCTCGCCGGACGCGCCGCCGTCGTCGGCGACCACCAGCTCCACCCGCTCGCCGTGCGCGCCGGCCACGTGCCGCACCCGGACGACGACGGCGCTGCCCGGCGCGTGCTTGACGACGTTGGTGAGCGCCTCCTGCACGATGCGGTGCAGCGCCTGGTCGACCACCGCCGGCACCGGGCAGCCGAGCACGCCGCCGGCGTCGTCGAGCTCCACGCGCGAGCCGGCCTGCCGCGCGCGGTCCAGCAGCGCACCGACGGCGGCGGGCGTCGTCAGCCGCGCGGGCGCGGCCACCTCCGACGCGCGCCGCACGTCCGAGCGCAGCAGCAGGATCATCGCGCGCATCTCCTCCAGGGACGCCACCGCGCTGGCACGCACCTGCTCCAGGGCGGTCCGGTCCCGGCCGGGGTCGGCCGGACCCGCGAGCGCCGCCCCGGAGTGGATGGCGATGGCGGACAGGTGGGAGGCGACGGCGTCGTGCAGGTCTCGCGCCATGGCTGCCCGCTCCGCGCGCACCGCCTCGTGCCGGTCGAGCTCGCCGATGCGCTCGAGGTCCGCGGCGCGCTCGCGCTCCAGGGCCGCCTGCCGCTCGGCGAGGTCGGCCCGCTGGCGCTCGAGCGCTGCCAGCTCGGACTTCTGGCGCACCGTGGTGGCCCACCACAGCGGCATGAGCAGCACCGCCGCCATCGTCAGCCCCAGCGACACGACCACGCGCAGGTCGCCGGCGGCGACGGCGCCGGCCACCGCCGCGCCGCCGGCGACGGTCGAGGTGGCGATCCACAGCCAGCGGCGCGCCCGTGGCGTCATCCACAGGGCCGCCGCGTACAGCAGGTCCCACAGCACCATCAGCAGCGCCAGGCTCCCGCCCCACCACAGGTCGACGGCCACCAGCGCCGCCCCGCCGAGCAGCGCCCGGACCGGGTGGGCGCGCTTGGCGAGCAGCAGCAGGCAGCCGAGCGCCAGGAGCACCAGGTGCCACCAGCCGGGCACCACCGGGGCGTCCTCGTAGATGCCCCCGAGCCCGACGGCGAGCGTCAGCGCGCCGATCGCGAGCGTGCTGACCGCGTCGACGACCAGGCCGCGGCGGTCCTCCCCCGAGGGCGCGACGACGGCGCGGGCCACCTCGCCCGCCAGCCCCCGCCACCACCTGCTGCCGCTGCTCACAGGCCCATCCCAGCACGTCCGCGGCGCGGCCGGATCCGACGAAAGGTGTACGCCGCCGCCGCGGCCGCGGCGAGGATCGATCCTCCGGCCGACGCGCGGGGCGGTCCGCGCCGGGCAGGCTCGCGGGCATGGACATCCTCTCGCTGGACATCCCCGCAGGCGCGGGCCTCGCGGCGATGGCCGGGACGCTCGTGGTGCTGGCCCTCCTGGACTCCACGAGCTTCGGCACCCTCGCGGTCCCCGTGTGGTTCCTCCTGGCGCCCGGCCGGCCCCGTGCGGCCCGCATCCTCGCCTACCTCGCCACGATCGCCGTGTTCTACCTGGGCGTCGGCGTCGCCGTGCTGCTCGGCGCGGGTGCGCTGCTCGAGCGGTACCAGGGCCTCTTCGACACCCGAGGGTTCACCTGGGTGCAGCTCGTGGTCGGCGTCGCGCTCTTCGCGCTCAGCTTCCGGTTCGACGGCAAGCGCGCCGCGCGGCGCCGGGCCGAGCAGGAGGCCGCGGGCCTCACGCCGAAGCCCGGACGGCTGCAGCGGTGGCGCGAGCGGGCGCTGGGGCTCGACGCCGGAGGTGCGGGGGTCGCGCCCGGGGCGAGCGCGGGGGCCGACGCCGGGACGCGCCCCGTGCTGGTGCGCGCGCGCCCGTCGGCGCTGCCGCTCGTGGGCCTGGCGCTCGGCGCCGGCGTCGTCGAGGTCGCCACGATGGTGCCCTACCTGGGCGCCATCGGGATCCTGTCCGCGTCGGGACTGCCGACCGGCACGAACGTCGCCATCCTCGCCGCGTACTGCCTGGTCATGGTGCTGCCGGCCCTGCTGCTGACGGTCGGGCGCCTGTTCGCCTCGCGCCTCGTCGACCCGCTGCTGCGGCGCATCGACGCGTGGTTCGCGAAGAACGGTGAGGAGACGACCGGCTGGATCCTCGGCATCATCGGATTCGTCCTGGCGTTCCGGGCGGCAGGCACGCTGGGCATCATCGGCTGACGCCGCCCGCCAGGATGCCGGGGCGCCGCACGGGCGGCAGGGGGGTCTCGTGCGGCGTCCCGGCCGTACGCTGTGCGGCGTGCACCCGGTCCCGCTGTCCGACGACGTCGTCCTGCGCCTGCTCCAGCCCGGCGACGGCGAGCGGCTGCTCGCTGCGTACCGGCGCAACCGCGAGCACCTGGCGCCGTGGGAGCCGGAGCGCACCGAGGTGTTCTGGACGGCGGACTGGCACGAGGAGCAGGTCGCCGGCGCGCTGGCCGGCCATGTCGCCGGCCGCGCCGTGCCGCTGGTGCTGGTGCAGGGCGAGCGCGTCGTGGGGCGGCTCAACGTCGACGACGTCGTGCGGGGGGCGTTCCGCAGCGCGCACCTGGGCTACTGGGTCGACGCCGCGATGACCGGGCGCGGGCTGATGACCGCCGCGGTCGAGGCCGCCGCGGCCCACTGCCGCGACACGCTGCGGCTGCACCGGCTGCAGGCGGCCACGCTCGTCCACAACGTCGCGTCGCAGACGGTGCTGGCGCGCACCGGGTTCGAGCGCATCGGCACGGCGCCGAAGTACCTCAAGATCGCCGGGCGCTGGCAGGACCACGTGCTGTTCCAGCGGATCCTGCACGACTGAGGCCGACGGCGCGCGAGCGTCACCGCCGTCGGCGGGCCGGCGGCGCGAGCTCGGCGCGGCCCCGCTACCGTCGCCGCATGCCGATCAGCCGCGCCCTCGCCCGTGCCTACTGGCGCCTGAGCCGGTGGGAGCTGCGCACCGAGCCGTTCCCCGCCCGCTCCGGCCTGCTGGTCGGCGCGCCGCACACGTCCAACTGGGACTTCGTGTTCATGCTCGCCATCGCCGGCGCGGCCGGGGCGAAGATCCGCTGGCTCGGCAAGCACACGCTGTTCCGGGGGTGGCGCGGGCCCCTCATGCGCCGGCTCGGCGGCATCCCGGTGGACCGGCGCGACCCGGCCGGCGTGGTCGACGACGTCCTGGCGATGGTCCGCTCGGGTGAGGTCGTGCACCTGGTGGTCACCCCGGAGGGCACCCGCGGGTCGAGCCAGGGCTGGCGGTCGGGCTTCTACCGCATCGCCCGGGAGGCCGCGCTCCCGGTCACCCTCGGGTACGTCGACCGCACGACGATGAGGGTCGGGCTCGGCCCGACGATCGACCTGACGGGCGACGTCCGCGCCGACATGGACACCATCAGGGCGTTCTACGCGGACAAGTCCGGGTTCCGCCCGGCGCTGCGCACCGAGCCCCGCCTCACGCTCGAGGACGCGGGCTGACGAGTTTCGCCCACGATTCACCCCCGCCCGGCATGCGGACGGCCCTCACCTGCGATAACACTGGGTCCACCGAAGGAGTGGGGGCCACCATGAGCAACGTCGACGCCGGGTCGATGACGATCGCGCTGCTGACGGCGTGCTCGGACCCCGAGGGCCCGGGCATCCGGTCCGAGGTGGTGCAGCAGCTGCTCGACGAGGCGACCGCCGACACGCAGACCGCCCGCGCCGTCCTGACCACGATGCTCACCGCGTCGGTGGTGTCCCTGCGCGCGTTCACCGAGGCGGCCAGGCGCGACCGGGCCGACGTGCTGCAGACGCTCGGCATGGACTGGACGCGCCGCCGCCTCGGCGTCTGAGCCGACCGCCGCCGTCAGCCGTCGAGGTCGGCGATCCGCGCGACGCTCGGCGCGCGCTCGGCCTGCAGCCGCCGCGCCACCGCCTCGGCGTCGCGCAGCACCCGCATCACGTTCCCGCTGGTCAGCTTGCCGAGGTCGGCGTCCGACCAGCCACGCTCGGCGAGCGCGACGAGCAGGTTCGGGTAGCCGGAGACGTCCTCGAGCCCGGGCGCGAACCCGGACGAGCCGTCGTAGTCGCCGCCCAGGCCGACGTGGTCGACGCCCGCCACGTCGCGCACGTGCTCCACGTGCGCGACGACGTCGTCCAGCGTCGTCGGCGGCACCGGGTGCTCCGTGGCCCGCTGCGCGCTGAACGCGGCGAACGCGGCGTAGTCGTTGGGCGCGATCCCCGCCGCCCGCGCCGCCTCGCCGGCCTCCGCGCGCCACCGGCCGATCGCGGGCGTCACGAAGCTCGGCACGAACGTCACCATGCACACGCCGCCGTTGCCGGCCAGGCGCGCCAGCACGTCGTCGGGCACGTTGCGCGGCACGTCGCACACGGCGCGCGCGGAGCTGTGGGAGAAGATCACCGGCGCCTCGCTGACGTCGAGCGCGGCGCGCATCGTGCCGGCCGACACGTGCGACAGGTCCACGAGCATGCCCAGGCGGTTCATCTCGCGGACCACCTCGCGCCCGAACGCCGACAGGCCGCCGTGCGGCGCGGGGGCGTCCGTGGCCGACTCCGCCCACGGGGTGCTGTGGTTGTGCGTGAGGGTCATGTACCGCACGCCCAGCGCGTACAGGGTGCGCAGCGCGCCCAGCGAGGAGTCGATCGACTGGCCGCCCTCGGCGCCCAGCAGCGACGCGATCCGGCCCTCGCGCCAGGCGGCCTCGACGTCGTCGGTCGTCAGCGCGAGCCGGAAGTGCTCGGGCCAGCGCTCCACCATCCGGTGCACCGCGTCGACCTGCTCGAGCGTCGCGGTGACCGCGCTGCTGCCCGGGAGGTTCGACGGCACGTACACCGACCAGAACTGGGCCCCGACCCCGCCGGCGCGCAGCCGCGGCACGTCGGTCTGCGTGCGCCCGCCGGTCCCGGCGGCGACGTCCAGCGCCGACCAGTCGTAGGCGACCAGGTCGCGCGCCTCCCACGGCAGGTCGTTGTGCCCGTCCCACACGGGGTGCTGGGCGAGGACGGCGGCGACGCGGGCCCGGGCGTCGGCGGGCGTGGTGGTGGGGGCGGCGGCAGGGGTCGGCTCGGGGCTGGCGGTCATGCCGCGAGCCTAGACGCGCCGGTCAGTCGCGGCGCAGGCCGCGCAGCCTGTCGATCTCGCGCCGCTCGCGCTTGGTCGGCCGGCCGGTGCCGCGGTCGCGGATGCCGACGGCCAGGCGCTCCTCGCGCGGCGGCACCGGCGGGCTGTGGTCGGCGTAGGCCTGGACGGCCAGCGGCGCGGCGACGCGCTTGGGCAGCAGCTCCCGCACCTCGACGTCCCGCTCGCGCAGGGTGTCCCGCCAGGTGACGCGGTCGCCGACCTTCACCGCGGTGGACGGCTTGGCGACGACGCCGTTGACCCGCACGCGGCCGGCCCGCAGCAGCGTCGCGGAGGCCGAGCGGCTCTTGAACAGCCGCACGGCCCACAGCCAGACGTCCACGCGCATGCGCGCCAGCCTAGGACGTCCGCCTCCCCCGGCGTTGTGGGACGCCGGCGGGGCGGGGCGGGGCGGCCGTCAGGCGGGCGGCGCCTCGTCCACCGGGGCGTAGACGAACCGCTCGACCGTCACCGTGGACGTCGACGGCGCGCCGTCGCTCGTGGCGAAGACGCCGAGCCACAGGCCGAGGAACCCGCCGGTCGCCACGGAGTCGAGCGTGCGTCCGTCGGCGGTCGCCACCACCGCCGGCCCGCCCGCGCCGTGCGACGGCGGCGCCACCGTCAGCGCGTAGTCCTGCCCGCGCGCGGCGACGCCGAGCTCCAGCACGCCGCCCGGCGCCTCGAGGGTCACCTCGCCCAGAACCTGCTCCGCCCCGGCGCGCCGGTGCACCGCGCGCACGCGGTACCCGCCGTCGGGTGAGGGCTCGGCCGCGAGCGTCACGTGGTCCCGCTCCGACTGGCGCACCACCACGCCGGCCCGCTCGCCCGGCGCGAGGCCGTCCACGCGCACCGTCGCGGCCACGTCCACGTCGCGGTGCTGCTGGCGCACGCCGAGGAACGCCGGCGTGCCGGCCTCGGTCAGCGTGGCCGGCAGCACCCGCAGCGCCCAGCCCTCGCCGTCGGGCGTCGCGAACGACGACGCCGGTGCGCGCAGCGACGTCCACCGCACGTCGCCGGGCCGCACGACGCCGGCGGCGACGTGCTGCGGCGCGCCGACGGGCCCGGCCGGGTCGGCGAACGGCACCTCGACCGGCCGCGGCACGCGGCCGAGGCCCGGCGCGAACACCGGCCACCCGTCCTGCCACGCCACCGGCACGAGGAACGTCTCGCGCCCGCGGTTGTAGTGGTAGCCGCCGTACGGCCGCATCCCGAGCAGCACCGCCCACCACGAGCCGTCCGGCCCCTCGACGAGGTCGGCGTGCCCGACGCCGACCACGTCGACGTCCCGGCCCAGGTGCCGGTGGGTCAGCACGGGGTTGGCCCGGTTGCCCTCGTACGGCCCGGTGACCTTCTCCGCGCGGGCGACCGACACGGCGTGGTGGAACTCCGTGCCGCCCTCGGCGGCGAGCAGGTAGTACGTGCCGCCCACCTTGTACAGGTGCGGGCCCTCGGCCCACACCGCGCCGCGCACGGCGCCGGTCCACAGCACGTGCTCGGGCCCGACCAGCCGCATGGTCGCCGGGTCGAGCTCGCGCAGCCACACCTCGGTCTGGTGGAACCACTCCGGCTCGGCCGCGAGCCGGGTGCCGTGCACCCACACCCGCCCGTCGTCGTCGAAGAACAGCGACGGGTCGATGCCGGACTCCCCCAGCCACACCGGGTCGGACCACGGCCCGGCCGGGTCGCTCGCCGTCACGACGAAGTTGCCGCCACGGGCGTCGTCCTGCTGGTCCACCAGCGTGCACACCAGCCAGAACAGCCCGTCGTGGTGGCGCAGCGTCGGCGCGTACAGCCCGCCCGAGGAGGCGATGCCCGCGTAGTCGAGCATCCCCTCGCGGTCGACCACGTGGCCGACCTGCTCCCAGTGCACCAGGTCGCGGCTGTGGAGGACGGGCAGCCCGGGGAAGTACTCGAACGTCGAGGTGACCAGGTAGTAGTCGTCGCCGACGCGGCAGACGCTCGGGTCGGGGTAGGTGCCCGCCAGGACCGGGTTGGCGACGAGGCTCACGCCCCGACCGCCCCGCCCGCCTCGCTCACCGTCACGCCCACCACGCGGGCGTCGGCCACCGTCACCTCGTGCACGTCGCCGGTGAGGGCGACGACGGCGCGCGACGTCGCGGTGCCGGGCAGCCGGCGCTTCTCCGCCTGGCGCTCGTTGGTGATGACGCCGCCCGTGGCCTCCTGCACGCCGTTCCCGGCGGCCGACGCCGCCGCGTGCGAGCCGACCCACACCTCGACGTCGCCAGGCTCGACCACCTTGACCATCCGGCGGTCGGTGAACGCGAACCGGGTGGTGGGCACCGCGAACGTGACGCGGCGCGACTCGCCGGGCGCCAGCTCGACGCGGGCGTAGCCGAGCAGCTGCGCCAGCGGGCGGGTGACGGATCCCTGCACGTCGTGGCCGTACAGCTGCACGACGTCGGCGCCCGCCACGTCGCCGGTGTTGGTCACCGTCACGGCGGCGGTGAACGCCCCGCCGGCGGGCGCCTGCGCGTCCACCTCGAGGTCGGCGTACTCGAACGAGGTGTACGTCAGACCGAACCCGAACGGGCGCAGCGGGGTCGAGTCGGTGCTGGTGACGTCCGACGGCCCGCCGAGGATGGGGTGCAGGTAGGAGTACGGCTGGGCGCCGCTGGAGCGCGGCAGCGACACCGGCAGGCGGCCCGACGGCGTGGCACGCCCGGCGACGAGGTCGGCGATCGCCAGGCCGCCGCCCTCGCCCGGGAAGAAGGCCTGCAGCACGGCGCCGGGGCGCGTCCCCTCGCCGTCGAGCGCCCAGCCGATCGCGTAGGGGCGGCCGGTGAGCAGCACCATGACCACGGGCGTGCCGGAGCCGACCACGGCCTCCACGAGCGCGCGCTGCACGCCGGGCAGCTCGAGCGACTCCGAGTCGTTGCCCTCGCCCACGGTGCCACGGCCGAACAGGCCCGCCTGGTCGCCCACGACCACGACCGCGACGTCGGCGCCGGCCGCGGCCTCGACGGCCTCGGCGAAGCCGGAGGTGTCGTCGCCCTCGACCGTGCAGCCCTCCGCGAAGACGACCTCCGGCGCGGGGTCGCCGGCCTCGGCGGCGGCCTCGCCCAGCACGGTGGCGAGCGCCTCGCGCACCGTCGGGATGGCGAAGCCGAGCTCGTGGTCCGGGTAGTGCGCCAGCACGTGGTTGGCGAACGAGTAGCAGCCCTGGAGGGCCTCGGCGCGGTCGGCGTTGGGGCCGACGACGGCGACGCGCCGCGGCGCCGCGGTCCACCGGTTCAGCGGCAGCAGGCCGTCGTTGGCCAGCAGCACCACCGACTCGGTGGCCAGGCGCCGGGCGATCTCCTGGTGGCGCGGCGAGTCGAGGTCGACCGCGGCGGGCGGCTCGTCCTCGAACGCGCCGGGCTCGAGCAGGCCGAGCTCCTCCTTCTGCGCCAGGGCGCGCAGCACCGCGCGGTCCACGTAGGCCTCGTCGAGCTCGCCGGCGCGCACCTTGGCGGCCAGCGGCGCGAGGTAGGCGTCGCCGCCGGGCAGCTCGACGTCGATGCCGGCGGTCAGCGCCAGGGCGGCGGCCTCGCCGCGGTCCTTGGCGATGCCGTGCATGACCTCAAGGAACGCCACGGCGAAGTAGTCGGCCACGACGGTGCCGGTGAAGCCCAGCCGCTCGCGCAGCAGGGTGGTGAGGTACTCGGCGTTCGACGCCATGGGCACGCCGTCGATCTCGGCGTAGGAGTTCATCACCGAGCGCACGCCGCCGTCGAGGATCGCCATCTCGAACGGGGGCAGGAAGACGTCGGCCACCTCGCGCGGGCCCGCCGAGACGGGGGCGTGGTTGCGCCCGGCGCGCGAGCCGGAGTAGCCGAGGAAGTGCTTGAGGGTGGCGTGCACGCCGGCGTCCTCCAGGCCGCGCACGAACGCGGTGCCGACCGTGCCGACCAGGTAGGGGTCCTCGCCGATGCACTCGTCGACGCGGCCCCAGCGCGGGTCGCGCACGACGTCGAGGACCGGCGCCAGGCCCTGGTGCGCCCCGAGCTCGCGCATCGAGTCGCCGATCGCGCGGCCGACCTGCTCGACCAGCTCCGGGTCGAACGACGCGCCCCAGGCCAGCGGCGTCGGGAACGTCGCGGCCTTCCACGCGGCGACGCCGGTGAGGACCTCCTCGTGCACCAGCGCCGGGATGCCCAGGCGGGTCTCGCGCTTGAGGCGGCGCTGCTCGGCCCACAGCCAGGCGGCGCGCTCGGTGGGCTCGACCGGGCGGGTGCCGTACACGCGGGTGTAGTGGCCGATGCCGTGGCGAGTGATGTCCGCCAGCGAGTCGGAGCCCTGCTGGGCCATCTCGCCCTGCATCGGGGCGACGACGTTGCCGCCCTGGTCCAGCCAGTAGCCCACGATCTGGGCGAGCTTCTCCTCGAGGGTCATCCGGGCGTGCAGCGCGCGCACGCGCTCCGACACCTCGGGCATCGCCGGGACGTGGGCGGCGGCAAGGTCGGTCACAGTGCTACTCCTTCAGCGACGTCGCTGGTCGGGGACGGCGGCCCGGGCGTGGCCCGGGCTCGCCGGAGGTGGTGCGGGCCGGCGCTGCCGGCGTGTGGTGCGCCGGTCGCTGCCGGCGGGTGGTGCGCCGGTCGCGGCCGGCGGGTGCCGCCGGCCGCGACCGGGTGGTGCGCAGGATCAGCCCTTGATCGCGCCCGTCAGGCCGCCGACGATCCGCTTCTCGAACAGCGAGAAGAAGATCAGCGCCGGGATCATCGACAGCGACGTGAACGCGAGGACCTTCGCGGTGTCCACCGAGTACTGGGAGGCGAAGTTGGCCACCCCGAGCGGCAGCGTGAAGGTGTTCGGGTCGCTGAGGATGAACAGGGGCAGCATGTAGCCGTTCCAGGCGGCGATGAACGCGAGGATGCCCGTGGTGATCACCCCGGGCAGCGACAGCGGGATGACCATCCGCCAGAAGAAGCCGAGCCGGCTGGCGCCGTCGATGCTCGCCGCCTCCTCGAGCTCCTTCGGGATGGCCCGCAGGAACGGCACCAGGATGATGATCGTCGTGGGCAGGGCGAACGCGATCTGCGGCAGGATGATGCCGGCGAGGGTGTTCGTCAGGCCCAGCGTGCGCACCATGAGGTACAGCGGCGTGATCGCGACGGTCATCGGGAACATCAGGCCGGCGGCGAACAGGGAGTACATGACCCCCTTGCCCGCGAACTGGTACCGGGCGATCACGTACGAGGCCATCACGCCCAGGACGACCACGCCGACGGTGGTGCCCAGCGCCGAGATCGCCGAGTTCGTCATCGCGATCCAGAACGACTCGCTGGACAGGACCTCGGTGTAGTTGGTGAAGACCCACGGCGCGGGCAGCCCCGACGGGTCCTCGGTGATCTGGGAGTTCGTCCGGAAGCCGCCCAGGACGATGTAGAGGACCGGCCCGATGCACGCCGCGATGAGCACGAGCGCGATGAGGTAGGTCAGCGGGCTGCCCCACTGGAACTTCCGGGAGCTGCGCACCTCGTAGGTGCCGGGCGTCGCCGTGGGCAGCCCGGCGGGGAGGGTGGCGGAGGCACTCACTTCGTCTTCCCCTTCCGCCCGGAGTCGCCGGTCAGGGCGCCCTCGGTGTCGCGCCGCAGGACGAACCGCTGGTACACCAGCGCCACGACGAGCGAGATCAGGAACAGCACCACGGCGACCGCGCTGCCGTAGCCGTAGTTCCCGGCCATGTGGCCGTTGAGGTACATGTAGGTCGCCATCGTCGAGGTGCCGGCGGTGGAGGCCACGTACTGGCCCCAGATGATGTTGACCAGGTCGAACAGCTGCAGGGCGCCGATGATCGACAGGAACGCCCAGATGCGGATCGTCGGCCCGAGCAGCGGCAGGGTGATGCGGAACTGCTGCTGCCAGAAGGTCGCGCCGTCGATCGCGGCGGCCTCGTAGAGCTCCTCCGGGATGGACTGCAGGCCCGCCAGCATGAGGATGACCGCGAAGCCCACGTACTTCCACGTGAGGATGAGCATGAGCGTGCCCATCGCGATGCCCGGGTCGGCCAGCCAGCTCTGCTGCAGGTTCTCCAGGCCGATCTTGCCCAGCAGCGTGTTGAAGGCGCCGGTGTCGGACATCATCAGCGCCCAGCCGGTGCCGACGATGACCTCCGAGATCACGTACGGCACGAAGATGAGCATGCGGATGATCGAGCGCCCGCGGATCTTCTGGTTCATCAGCAGGGCGAACAGGATCGCCACGGGCCCCTGCAGCACCAGGGACAGGATCACGATGACGAAGTTGTGGCCGACCGCCGCGTGGAACGTCGGGTCGGTCAGGATCGTCACGTAGTTCTGCAGACCGGCGAAGTCCGTCGGCGGGCCGAAGCCCTTCCACCGGTAGAACCCGTAGTAGGCCGCCATCAGCACGGGCACGATGACGAAGGTCAGGAAGACGATGATGGCGGGGCCGGAGAGCACCGCGATCTCTGCGCGCTTGCGCCAGTCGGGCCCCGGGCGAGTCGCACGGCCCGCCGACCGACCCGCCGGGGGCGACATGACGTCGCCCCCGACGGTCGTGGGACCCGCAGGTGCAGCTGCCCGTGCGGGCAGGGCCTGGGAGTCAGCCATGCCAGGTCACCCGCGCGCCGCTGCGGATTCCATCGTGGACACGATGCTCTCGGCGTCACCCTTGCCGGCGAGCATGTCCACGACGGCGGTGTTGAGCGCGTTGCCGACGTTCTGGCCGAGCACGGTGTCCATCCACGTGCTGACGTAGGCGGCCTGGTTGTACGCCGCCATGATCGGCTGGAGGGCCGGGTCGGCGACGACGCTCTGGGCCTCCTGGTTGGCCGGGATGGTCTGGTACGCCTCGGCGTACTTCTCCTGCTGGTCCTTCGTCGCGATGAAGTTGAGGAAGTCCTCGCACGCGGCCGGGGAGTCCTGCGAGCAGCTGAAGCCGTCGACGCCGCCCATCATCGCGGTCGGGTCGCCCTGCTGGCCGTCGACGGACGGGAAGGGGAACCAGCCGAGGTCGGGCAGCGGCTTCTGGTCGGGGGTCAGCGACGCGATGACGCCGACGTCCCAGCCGCCCATGAGCTCCATGGCGGCCTTGTGGTTCGCGATCAGGCCGGCGGAGGAACCCGCGCCCTCCTGGGCGGGCGTGGTCAGGAAGCCCGTGTTGAACGGCTCCGTGCCCGCGAACTCCTCGAGGTCCTGGCCCGCCTTCTGCCAGCAGTCGTCCGAGAAGTCCTTCGAGCCGGACAGGCCCTGGATGGTCTCCTGCGAGCACTCGCGCAGGGCGAAGAAGTAGTACCAGTGCGCGGCCGGCCAGGCGTCCTTCGCCCCGAGGGCGATGGGCTGGATCCCCGCGGCCTTGAGCTTGTCGACGGCGGTGCTGAGCTCGTCCATCGTCTTCGGCTCGGCGGTGATGCCGGCCTGCTCGAAGAGGTCCTTCGAGTAGAAGATGCCGCCAGGCAGCACGGCCGTGGGCACCGCGTAGTTCTTGCCGTCGACCTCGAACGCCGACAGCGCCGCGCCCATGCTGCTCTTCGCCTCGTCGCTCAGCTTGTCGGACAGGTCCTTGACCTTGCCGGTCGCGACGATGTCCGCCAGCTTCTGGCCGCCGCGGGCCATGAAGATGTCCGGCAGGTCGCCGGAGTTGACGGCGGTCTGCAGCTTGCCGTCCATGTCCTCGTTCTGGATGGACTGGATGTCGAACTTGACGTCCGGGTGCTCCGCCGAATAGGCGGCCGCCGCGTCCTCCCAGTACTGCTTGCCGGGACCGGTGGTCGAGTTGTGCCAGATCGTGAGGGTGGCGCCGCCGCCCTCCGACCCCTCGTCCGAGCTGCCGCCGGCACAGCCGGAGGCGAGGAGCGCAATGCTCGCGCCGAGGGCGACGAGCGCCGCTCCGCGAATCTTCCTCGTCATCGTGGAAACCCCTTGGTCGTCTTCGACGGGATCGACAGTCACCTGCCACCGCCGAGAGTGGCAGGCGTCACGCTCGTGTGTCAAACGTTTTCGATAACGGTTTCGAAACGCCCGGTCCGGGTGCGCGGGGCGACGGTGCGGCACGGTACGGTCGTCGTCGTGAGCACCGACGCCGGCTCTCCGGGCACCACCAGCGGCGAGCCGCCCCTGGGCCGCGTGACGATCACCGACGTCGCGCGGGCCGCCGGCGTGTCCGTGGCCACGGTCTCGAAGGTGATCAACGGGCGCTACGGCGTCGCGGCCTCCACCTCGGAGCGGGTCCTCGAGGTCGTCGCGCGCCTCGGCTACGAGTCGTCGCTGGTGGCCAGCTCCCTGCGACGCCGCCGCACCGACGTCATCGGCATCCTCGTGGCGGAGTTCGAGCCCTTCGCGACCGAGCTGCTCAAGGGCGTCTCGGCGGCCGTGGCCGGGACCGGCTACGACGTGCTGGCGTACTCCGGCAGCGTCTCGGGCGACAACACCGTGGGCTGGGAGCGCCGGTCGCTCTCCCGCCTGGCCGGCACGCTGATCGACGGCGCCGTCATCGTCACGCCCACGGTGCTGTTCCCCACCACGGACATCCCCGTCGTCGCGATCGACCCGCACACCGGCCCCACCGGCCCCACCACCATCGACTCGGACAACGTGGGCGGCGCCCGTGCCGCCACGCGGCACCTGCTCGAGCTGGGCCACCGCCGCATCGGCCACGTGCGCGGCCGCACCGACCTGGAGTCGGCGCACCGCCGCGAGCGCGGCTACCGCGAGGCGCTGGCGGAGGCCGGGGTCCCGTTCGACCCCGATCTGGTGCGCGACGGCGGCTACCGCGCCGCGACCACGACCGAGGCGGCCCGCGCGCTGCTGGAGCTGCCCGACCCGCCGACGGCGATCTTCGCGGCCAACGACCTGTCGGCGATCCGGACCGTCGAGGTGGCCCGCGAGCGGGGCCTGCGCGTGCCGGAGGACCTGTCGGTGGTCGGCTTCGACAACGTCCCCGAGGCCTCGAACTGCGAGCCGCCGCTGACCACCGTGGCCCAGCCGCTGCAGCAGATGGGCGCCGAGGCGGTGCGGCTGCTGCTCGACCTGCTCGACGGCAAGGAGCGCGAGCGGCACGTGCACATGCCGGCGCGGCTGGTGGTGCGGCGCAGCTCCGGCCCGGCGCCCGTCCGCTGACGGCCCCGCGCGGGCGTCAGCTCAGCGCGGTCCCGTCGAGCCAGCGCTCGACGGCGTCGAGCCGGCGCGACGTCGCCTCCCGCCAGCCGGGCTCCTGCACCCGGTGCGGGCCCGTCGCCAGCGACAGCAGCACCCCGGCGGTGCGCGCGGCGAGCGCGTCCGGACCGACGACGTCGGCGTACGCCCGGGCGTGCTCGCGCGCGTACGCCCGCAGCCGGTCGGCGTCCCACCCGCGCAGCAGCGACAGGGTCTCCAGGTGCGCGACGAGGCAGCCGAGGTCGTCGGCCCGGTGGCCCGGTCCGGCGGAGTCCACGTCGAGCAGCCCGGTGATGCGCCCGCCGGCGAGCAGCACCTGCGCCTCGTACAGGTCGCCGTGCGTGGGGTCGTCGCCCGCGTCGCCGGCGACCGCGTCGGTGATCGCCGCGGCGAGCCGCGCCGCCCGCTCCGCCTCCGACGGCAGCGCGACGCCGATCACCGCGGCGTAGTGCCCCGCGCCCTCGCTCCACGAGCGCCGGCGCGGCAGCGCGCGGACCCCGGCAGGCATCCGGTCCAGCAGCTTCACGACGTCCGCCGGCGACGGCACCCGCCCGCCGTCGCGCACGACGTCGCGCATCGGCGTGCCCTGCAGCGGCGCCAGGGCGAGCAGCCCGTTGTCGGTCCAGCCAAGCGGGCGCGGCACCGGCAGGCCGGCGTCGGTGAGCAGCGCGTGCCGCGCGTGCAGCGCCACCACCCGGTCGGGCCGCACCACCTTGAGGAAGACCCGGCCCCGGCCCGTGCTCGCCTCGACGACTGCGCGCCGGGTGGGCCGGTAGGCGCGCACCTGCAGCCGCACGGGGCCGCCCGCACCGGGGACCCGCAGGTCGCCCAGCAGGCGGGCGAGGGCCCGCGGGTCGTGCAGCGGCCGCAGCGCGGGCAGCGCGGGGTCGTCCTGGAACATCCACACCGCCGCCGTGCGCTCGCCGTCCGCCAGCGCCACGACGCCCGGGCCCCGGGCGTCCTCGGGGCGCCCGAGGCTCGCCCCGAGCGTCTCGGCGCGCACCCCGTGCGGCCAGCGCACGCCGGCGCGGTAGGAGACGGTGGTCGAGCGGCCGGGGCGGTGGTCGACCTGGCGCACCGACCACGTGGTGACCTCGCCGCCGGCGGTCGCCACGGCGGCCGAGAGCAGCGACCCGGCGCCGGGCCCGGTCAGCACGTCGAGGTCGGTGGCCACGAGGCCATCCTGGCCAGTGCCGGGCGATCGTGCCGGGCGAAAAAATGGTGATGCTCCGCGCACCCCGGTCGCGCATGCTGGCCGCATGGAGACCACGCACGCCGCCGCGGCCCAGCGCACCTGGCGCCTGGTCGACGTCGCCGCCGGGCGGGCCGCCGCGCCCGCCGGGGCGTCCGGCGACGCGGCGCTCGACGCTGCCGAGGGCTGGGCCCTGCGGGGTGCGGAGCGGGTGGGCCGCGCCGTCGCGCGCGAGAAGTTCGGGCACGACGACCAGGCCTTCCTCGCTGCCGAGCTGTCGACGAAGCTCCGCCACCAGGACGACCAGCTCGTCCGCATGGCCGTGGCGGTCGAGGGCGCCGACGGCGACCCGGACGCGGTGGTCGGCACCGCCGTCGTGTTCCTGCCGACGTCGGCCAACCAGCACATGGCCGAGGTCATCGTCGAGGTGCGCCCCGGCGCCCGCGGGCGCGGCCTCGGCGCGGAGCTGGCCGCCTGGGCGGAGGGCGTCGCCCGCGAGGCCGGACGCGGCACGCTGCAGTCGTGGATCGGGTTCGGCGACCACGCCGGCGGCCCGCAGCTGACGCCGACGACCGGCACCGGCACCGCCCCGGCCGAGGAGCCCGGCGTGCGGTTCGCGCTGAGGCGCGGCTACGCCCTGGAGCAGGTGGAGCGGCGCTCGCAGCTCGACCTGCCCCTGGACCCGGAGCGGCTCGCGGCGTTCGCCGCCGACGCCCGGGCACGTGCGGCCGGCTACCGCGTCCACGTGTGGCACGGGCGCGTGCCCGACGCGTGGGTGGAGCCGTTCGCGGTGCTCGAGACCCGCATGTCGACCGACGCGCCGACGGGCGGCCTCGACTTCCGCGAGGACGTGCGGGACGCCGGGCGTGTGCGCCGCACCGAGCAGCAGATCGCCGAGATGGGTCGCGACTTCGTCGTCACGGCCGCCGAGCACGAGGCCACCGGCGAGCTCGCGGCCATGACGATGCTGACCTGGCACCGCGAGCCGCGGGAGTTCGCGTTCCAGTGGGACACGATCGTGCTGCGGGCCCACCGGGGCCACCGCCTGGGCATGCTCGTCAAGGCGGTGAACCTGCAGCAGCTGGCCCGGCTGCGGCCCGGCACCCGGCGCGTGCAAACCTGGAACGCCGAGGAGAACCGCCACATGCTGGCCATCAACGTGGCGCTGGGCTTCCGCCCCGCGGGCGGCGCGGCGGCGGTCCAGAAGCTCCTCCCCGCGAGATAGAGAGCTCCCCCCGCGAGATAGAGAGGGTGCCCTCTCTATCTCGCGCGGGGAGCTCTCTATCTCGGCGCCAGGGCTCTCTATCTCGGCGCAAGGGCGGCGTCGAGGGCCGCGCGCGCCGCCGCGACGAGGCCGCCGTCGGTCACGTCGTAGCCGCCGTCGCCCCCGCCGCCCGGGCCGCCGTCGCCGGCCACCGCCCGGCGCGCCGACAGGTGCACGGCGTCAACGCCCGCCTCGACCAGGGCCGCGACGTCGGCGGTGCGCACTCCCCCGCCCGCCATGACCTCCACGCCGAGCGCGCGCGCCCGGCCGGCGAGCGCGGCCAGCGCGGCGACCCCCTCACCGGCGCGCGCCGCGCCGCCCGAGGTGAGCACCCGGCGCACGCCGTGGGCCGCCAGCACCTCCAGCGCGGCCGGGCGGTCCGCGACGACGTCGAACGCCCGGTGGAACGTCACGTCCGCCCCATCCGCGGCCGCGACGAGGGCCGCGAGCGCCACGGCGTCCACCGACCCCGCCGGCGTCAGCGCGCCGACGACGACGCCGGCCGCGCCCGCGTCGAGCACCGCGCGCACGTCCGCCACCTGCACCGCGAGCTCCTCGGGCGTGTACACGAACCCGCCGCCGCGGGGCCGCACCAGCGCGTGCACGCCGACGTCGCCCGCCGCGGCCGCGACGTGCCGCACGAGCCCCGCCGACGGCGTGAGGCCGCCCGTCGCGGCGAGCGCGACGCACAGCTCGAGCCGGTCGGCCCCGCCGGCCACCGCGGTGCGGGCGCCGGCGACGTCCTGCACCGCCACCTCGAGCAGCGCGCGGTGCGCCCCCGCCGGCGCGCCAGCCACGCTGGCCCCGTCAGACGAGCTCGGCACGGAGCGTCACCTCGCCGTCGAACGCATCGAGCGGGAAGACCGGCCGCTCGAGCCGCCGGTACGGCAGACGCTGCAGGTCCTGGTCCACCCCGCCCGGGGTGAGCATGAGCCGCCAGTCGGCGGCCATCGCGTGCAGCACCGGCTCCAGGTACCCGATCTTGACCACGACGACGTCGGCGGCCCGCGGGTCGATCCCGACCGCGGTGAAGTCTGCCTCCCGGTGGTACGGCTTGCGCCGCTCGGTGAGGATCACGCGCACGCCGCCGCAGCGGACCACCGCCACGGTCCCGGCCACCGGGTCGTCCTCGACCAGGGACTCGACCACGCCGCGCAGCCGCACGGGCCCGGCGTGCACGGCGTCGACGCGGGCGCCGGCGAGCACGTCCACCGTGACGCCCGGGCCCAGCGCGGTCCACGCCTCGGCCACCGTGCGGGCCGCCTCGGCGTCGGGCAGCGACGCGTAGACCACGTCGAGGCCGCCCTCGGCCCGCGGGCGGGCGAACGCCGGCTCGGCCAGCAGGCGGTGCAGCGTCCACGTGACGTCGCCGGCGCCGCCGGCGGTGGGGTTGTCGCCCGAGTCGGAGAGGAAGAACGGCCGTTCCGGCGCGAGCAGGGCGGCGGGCAGGCAGGCCTCGTACGTGCCGGCCGGCGCCGCGAACGTGAACTTCTCGCGGGCGTCCCAGTACATCGCGGCCAGCCGCTCGGCCTCGCGCAGGATGGTGGCCTCGTCGTCGCCGGTGACCACGACGGCGGCGCGGCTGCGCGGCTCGTCGGCCCAGGCGTAGCCGACCCAGACGGCGGCGTCGAGCACCCCCTCGGTCGCCGCGGCGTCGGCCACGGCCGCCCAGATCGACGCGGCCGGCTCGTCGCGCGTGGAGGTCTTCTCGCCCGGCAGCAGGACCGGCACCTGGACCCACGCCTTCTTCGGCCGCCCGCCGCCGGCGAGGCGCTCCAGCAGGTTCGCGGCGGCGCGCTCGCGCGTCTCGGCCACGTCCACGTGCGGCGCGGTGCGGTAGCAGGTGATCAGGTCGAGAGCCGTGGCCAGCTCGCGCGTCACGTTGCCGTGCAGGTCCGTCGCCGCGCTGACCAGCGCGTCCGGGCCGACGGCGGCGCGCACCGCCGCCGCGAGGTCGGCCTCGGCGTCGTCGTAGCCCTCGACCGACATGGCGCCGTGGATGTCGAGCAGCACGCCGTCGAACGGCGTGCCGGCCCCGGCCGCGGCGCGCAGGCCGGCGACGATCTCCTCGCGCACCGACTCGTAGACCTCGCGCAGCACCGTCCCGCCCGGCAGCGCCCGGGCGTGCAGCACGCCCTCCCAGGCGGCCGCCTCGCGCAGGGGCGAGCCGGCTGCGAGGAACGGGTGGTGCGCCACCAGCTCGTCGCCGCGGCGCAGGGTGAACGCCTCCCACCCCGAGCGGTGCGGGGAGAACGTGCTCGACTCGATCGACATGCCGGCGATCGCGATGCGGGGCTCAATGCGGGGCTTCATGCGGGTCCTCTCCGGCCGGCGGCGCTGGTCTCGGCCCTGTCGCTGCTGTCGCTCCTCACCCGCAGTCTGGCCCATCGCGGCCCGCGGGCGTGACGCCGCGCACGTCCGGATCCCCCCGCACCACCCCGGTGACCTCATTACGGTAGGAGCCATGACGACGTCCTCCCCCGTCGACCCGACCACCACCAGCGCCTGGGCCGACCTCACCACCCACCACGAGGCTCTCGAGCCGGACCTGCGCGGCTGGTTCGCCGCCGACCCGGCCCGCGCCCAGCGGCTCGCCTTCCAGGCGGCGGACCTGTACGTCGACCTGTCGAAGAACCTGGCCACCGACGACACGCTCGCGCTGCTGGTGCGGCTCGCGGGCGAGGTGAACCTGCCCGAGCGCATCGAGGCGATGTTCGGCGGCGAGCACATCAACGTCACCGAGGACCGTGCGGTGCTGCACACCGCGCTGCGCCGTCTGCCGGGCGAGGGCGAGGAGCACCTCGTCGTCGACGGCCAGGACGTGGACGCCGACGTCGCGGCCGAGCTCGACAAGATCGCCGCGTTCGCCGACAAGGTCCGCTCCGGCGAGTGGACCGGCGTCACGGGCAAGCCGGTGCGCACCATCGTGAACATCGGCATCGGCGGCTCGGACCTCGGCCCGGTCATGGTCTACGAGGCGCTCAAGCCGTACCTGCAGGAGGGTCTCGAGGCGCGCTTCGTCTCCAACATCGACCCCACGGACGTCGCCCAGAAGACCGCCGACCTGGACCCCGAGACCACGCTGTTCATCGTGGCGTCCAAGACGTTCGGCACCCTGGAGACGCTGACCAACGCCCGCCTGGCGCGGGCCTGGCTCTGGGAGCGCCTGGCCGCCGCGGGCGCGATCGAGGACACCGACTCCGCGCGCACCGCCGCCGTCGGGCGCCACTTCGTCGCCGTCTCCACGGCCCTGGACAAGGTGGCCGCCTTCGGCATCGACCCGGCCAACGCCTTCGGGTTCTGGGACTGGGTCGGCGGCCGCTACTCGGTCGACTCGGCGATCGGCACGTCGCTGGCGGTCGCGTTCGGCCCGGACCGGTTCCGCGAGCTGCTCGCCGGCTTCCGCGCGATGGACGAGCACTTCCGCACCACCCCGCTCGAGCGCAACGTGCCCGCCCTCATGGGCCTGCTCAACGTCTGGTACACCAACTTCCTCGGCGCCCAGTCGCACGCCGTGCTCCCCTACGCCCAGCAGCTGCACCGGTTCCCGGCCTACCTGCAGCAGCTGACGATGGAGTCCAACGGCAAGTCGGTCCGCTGGGACGGCTCGCCCGTCACCACCGACACCGGCGAGGTCTTCTGGGGCGAGCCGGGCACGAACGGCCAGCACGCCTTCTACCAGCTCATCCACCAGGGCACCCGACTCATCCCGGCGGACTTCATCGCCGTGGCCAACCCGGCCTACCCCCTGGTCGACGCCGAGGGCGACGGCAAGCAGGTGCCGGCCGGCGCCGACGTGCACGAGCTGTTCCTGGCCAACTTCTTCGCCCAGACCAAGGCGCTGGCGTTCGGCAAGACGCCGGACGAGGTGCGCGCCGAGGGCACCGCCGAGCACCTGGTCAGCGCCCGCACGTTCTCGGGCAACCGGCCGACGACGTCGATCCTCGCGCCGGCGCTGACCCCGTCCGTCGTGGGCCAGCTCATCGCGCTGTACGAGCACATCACCTTCACCCAGGGCGTGGTGTGGGGCATCGACTCGTTCGACCAGTGGGGCGTGGAGCTTGGCAAGAAGCTCGCCCTCGAGATCGCCCCGGCCGTGTCCGGCGACGACGCCGCGCTGGAGCAGCAGGACGCCTCGACGCAGGCGCTGGTGCGCAGGTACCGCGAGCTGCGCGGCTGAGGTTTCACGAGAAACGTCAGGGTCGGTCCCGGGATCCGTGCGATCCCGGGACCGATCCTGACGTCTCTCGGCTGCGGCTGCCTCAGGCGACGGGGCCCTGGGCGAGCGTCACGTCCGCCTCATGGCCCTGGCCGGCCGCGTCGGTCCAGGTGACCGTCACCGTGTCGCCCGGGTCGTGCGCGGCCAGGGCGGTGGTGAGGTCGTCCGGCGAGGCGACCGCCGTGCCGTCGACGGCGGTGACGGTGTCGCCCGCGACCAGGCCCGCCTCCGCGGCGGGCGTGCCGGCCACGACGCCGGCCACGAGCGCGCCGGCGGTCGCCGACGACGTCCCCGCACCGGAGCCGTACCGGGCGCCGAGGCCGACGCCGCCCTGCGTCGGCAGGCCTGCCGACGTCGTCTTCGGGGACGCCACCTCGACCCCGAGGAAGGCCGGATAGCCGAGCGAGACCGTGGCGGTCTCCTCGCCGGAGAGCACCTGGCGCACGATCGCCATCGCGTCGTCGATGTCGATCGCGTAGCCCACGACGTCGGCGGTGCCCGACGACGCGGCAGTGTCGATGCCGACGACCTCGCCCTCGGCGTCGAGCAGCGGGCCGCCCGAGTCGCCCGAGACGATGTCCGCGTCCACCTGGATGAGGCCGTCGAGCGTCTCGCTCGCGGCCGCGCCCTCGGCCGCGGTGGTGATCGTCCGGTCGAGCGCGGTCACGGAGCCGTCGGCCGCGACGAGCTCGCCCGTGCCGCCTGCGTTGCCGACGGCGGTCACGGCGTCGCCGACGGCCGGCTCCCCGTCGTCGTCCAGCGTGGCCGTCGCCAGCCCGCGGGCGCCGTCGAGCTCGAGCACGGCGACGTCGGAGGTCGCGTCCGTGCCGACCACCGTGGCGGTGTACGTCCTGCCCGTGGACGGGACCTCGACCCGGATCTCGGTCGAGCCGGCGACCACGTGGTTGTTGGTGAGCACGAGGCCGTCGGAGGTGAGCACGATGCCGGTGCCCGCGGCCGCGGCGTCCTGGTAGCCGAGGACCGTCTCGATGACGACGACGCCCGTGGCCTCGTCGTCGGTGGCCGGCGTCGCGTCGGCCTGCGCGCCGGCCTGCGCGGTGGCCGTCCCCGCGCCCGCGCCACCGCCCGTGGCGCCCCGGCCGAGCCCGGGGCCCGAGCCGCCGGACCACGCCGGGGCCCAGCCCGCGCCGAGGGACGCGGTGACGGCGGACGGTTCGCGCGGTGCCGCGGCGGCGGCCGACCCGGCGACGAGCGCGAGCGCGAGCCCGCCGGCGAGCAGCGCGCCGGCCCGGTGGCGTCGGCGGGCGCGGGCGCCGCGGTCGCCGTCGGCAGCGCCGCCGACGACGTCGGCCGCGTGGTCGGGCGCGTGGTCGGGCGCGTGGCCCGAGGTGCGGTCCGAGGTGTGGTCCGAGGTGTGGTCCGAGGTGTGGTCCGAGGTGTGGTCCGAGGTGTGGTCCGAGGTGTGGTCCGCGGCGGGGACGTGACGGGTGGGTCGGGTGCTCATCGCTGCCTCCAGGTGGGTTCCTGGACGACAGTTCACTCCGGCAACCCGCGACAGGCCTGGGGCGTGCCTGGGAGTTCGTCGGACACCGCGCCGCGGGCGGCTCAGTCCGCGGCGCGCGCCCGGGCCAGGTTCTCGCGCGCCTCCGCGTACCCGGCGTCCCCGAGCTCCCCCGGGGCGTACACGAGCCGAAGCACCCCGGTGGGGAACGCCTCGGACCGCAGCAGCCGCAGGGGGTAGGGCGAGCCGGCCTCGGTGAAGAGCCGCTCGCCGGCGCGCGCCGCGACGGGGTGCACCAACAGCCGCAGCTCGTCGACCAGCCGCGCGTCGAGCAGCTGGCGCACCACGGAGGTCGAGCCGGCCACGAGGACCTTGGACAGCCGGGGGTCGGCCTTGAGCCGCGTGACGACGTCGACCAGCTCGCCGTCGAGCGCCTGCGCGTTGCGCCAGCCGAGGTCGCGCCCGCGGTCGCGCGTGACCACGAGCTTGCGGGTGTCGCCGAGCTGCCGGGCGAAGTCGGCGTCGGCCTCGCCGGCGGCCTCCCGGTCCGGCCACGCCCCGGCGAAGCTGTCGTACGTGACGCGCCCGAGGACGATGACGTCGGTCCCCGCGTAGTCCTCGGTCACGGCCGCGCCCATGTGCTCGTCGTAGTACGGGAAGTGCCACGCCGGGTCGATCTCGACGACGCCGTCGAGCGCGATGAACAGGGAGGAGATGACGGTGGCCATGGTGGGTCCTTCGGTTCCGGGAGCGGGTGCCGCGCAGGCGGGGTGCGCCGGGTAGACGGCGCCGCCGGGCGGGAATCATCGCCGGTGCGTAGCGTGGCGGACGGCCCGCGGCTCCTCGATCCCGGCACCGGCGATCCCGACACCAGACCTCCGCGGACCCGACGGGAGGACCAACCATGCAGACCCGCACCCTCGGCGACCGTCAGGTGAGCGCCGTCGGCCTCGGCGGCATGCCGATGTCGATCGAAGGCCGGCCCGACGAGGCCCGGTCGGTCGCGACGATCCACGCCGCCCTCGACGCCGGCGTGACCTTCGTCGACACCGCCGACTCCTACCACCTGCACGCCGACGAGGTCGGCCACAACGAGGAGCTCATCGCCCGCGCGCTGCGCTCGTACGGCGGCGACACCTCGGACGTCCTGGTGGCCACGAAGGGCGGCCACCTGCGCCCCGGTGACGGCAGCTGGACGAAGAACGGCCGCCCCGAGTACCTCAAGGAGGCGGCGAAGGCGTCCGCGAAGCGGCTCGGCGTGGAGGCCATCGGGCTCTACCAGTTCCACCGCCCGGACCCCGAGGTCCCGTACGCCGACTCGGTCGGCGCCATCCGCGACCTGCTGGACGAGGGCGTCATCGAGCGGGCCGGCATCTCGAACGCCGACCCCGACCAGATCCGCCAGGCCCAGGAGATCCTCGGCGGGCGGCTGGTCTCGGTGCAGAACCAGTTCTCGCCGCGGTTCCGCTCGTCGCTGCCCGAGCTCGAGCTGTGCGCCGAGCTCGGCATCGCGTTCCTGCCGTGGAGCCCGCTCGGCGGCATCTCGCTGGCCCGCTCGGGCGAGCTCGGACCCGAGTTCGCGCCGTTCCTCGAGGTCGCGCAGGCGCACGGCGTCAGCCCGTTCCAGGTGGCGCTCGCCTGGGAGCTGGCGCTCGCCCCCGTGGTGATCCCGATCCCGGGTGCCTCCCGGCCCGAGTCGATCCAGGACTCGGCGCGCGCGGCCGAGCTCGAGCTCACGCCCGAGGAGGTCGAGCGGCTCAGCGCCGCCGGCTGACCGCCCCGCCGCCCGCCCGCCCCGGCACCCGGTCCGGCGCCCGCCCTGGCGCCCGCCCCGCCGCCCGCCCTGGCACCCGCAGGGCCGCCGGGCGCGGGCGGGCGGGCGGCCCCGTAGCATCCGAGGCATGTCCGCCCTCGACCCCCGGGCGATCCTGGCCGGACGCTCGACCGCCCGGCCGTCCGTCCTGACGATCCTCGTGATCGCGATCTCCTCGGTGTGCCTGCTGGTCGCGCTCGGCGTCATCGCGCTCGAGGGCCCCAGCTTCGTCGTCGGGCTGCTGCTGGCCCTGCTGCCTCTGCCGCTGCTGCTGTCCGGCATCCTGGCGCTCGACCGGCTCGAGCCCGAGCCGCCCGACGCCCTGGTCCTGGCGTTCCTGTGGGGCGCCGGGGTGGCCGTGCTGGTCGCGATGTTCGTCAACACCCTCGGCTACGAGCTGCTCCTCGAGCCGCTGTTCGGCCCCGACCTCGGCCAGTACCTCAGCGCCACGCTCGGGGCTCCGGTGGTGGAGGAGACGCTCAAGGGCGCCGTGCTGTTCGGCATGCTGTGGCTGCGCCGGCACGAGCTCAACGGGCCCACCGACGGCATCATCTACGGCTCGATGGTGGGGCTCGGCTTCGCCACCGTGGAGAACGTCAGCTACTACACGATGACGGCGCAGGTCGGTCAGCTCGAGGCGACGTTCCTCGCCCGCGGCATCCTGACACCGCTGCTGCACCCGCTGTGCACGTCGCTCACCGGCGTGGGGATCGCTGCCGCGGCGACGCGGCGTCCCGGCGCCGGCCGCCTGGCGCCGGCGTTCCTCGGCCTCCTCGGCGCGATGGCGCTGCACGCCCTGTGGAACGGCGCGACGGCGTTCGGGTTCGCCGGCGTGCTGTTCGCCTACGGGGTCGGCTTCGTCGTCCTGGTGGTGCTGCTCGTGGTGGTCCGCGTCGACCGCGCCCGGACCGTCGCGATGGTCGGGCGCTACCTGCCGCCGTACGCGATGACCGGCGCGGTCACCGCGCAGGAGGTGCGGATGCTCTCGAGCATGCCGGCGCGCCGCGCCGCCCGGGTGTGGGCCCGCGCGGCGGGCGGGACGGCCACCGCACGCGCCATGACCGACTACCAGCAGGCCGCCGTCGAGCTCGCGCTGCTGCACCAGCGCGCCGACCGCGGCGGCGTCGAGCGCGCCGAGTTCGAGATGCGCCGCCAGCCGCTGGTCGCGCTGATGTACGCGGCGCGGCAGGCGTTCCTCGGCGCCGAGGCGGCGCGCCGCCTGCGCGGCTCCGGGCCGCCCGCGCCGCCGGGCATGCTGCGCTGACGGGCCGGTGAGCCGGTCCGGGCGGTGAGCCGGTCCGGGCGGTGAGCCGGTCCGGGCGGTGAGCCGGTCAGCCGCGGACGACGGCGCAGCCCGCCGGGTCGAGCGCCACGGTCACCTTGTCGCCCGGCGCCGGCGCGCCGGTGCCGGCGGTGCCGGCGGCGCCGTCGAGCACCGCGGCGAGGCGCTGGACGCCGGCGCCCAGATCGACGTCGACGGTGACCTCGGTGCGACCGCGCCGGAACACCGACCCGACCGCCTCGCCGGTCCACCCGCCTGCCGCCCCGCCACCTCCCGGCCTGTCAGGACCCGGGTGCGCCGTACCCCACCGAGGTTCTGACACGTCGGGGGGCAGGACGCGCAGCCCGGCCGGCCCGACGGCGAGCCAGCCGTCGCGGCCCGCCCCGCCGGGCCCGTCGCTGCCGGGCAGGGCCTCGGGCCCCGCCAGCGGCACGAACGCCTGGTAGCCCAGGAACCGGGCCACCCGCCGGGACGCCGGGGCGCGCCACAGCTCCTCGGGGGCCGCCACCTGCAGCAGCACGCCTCCCGACGAGCGTCCCGCCGCGTCGTCCTCGGCGGCCGTGCCGGCGACGTCGGACGCTCGCGGGCCGGAGCCCGCACCGCCCGGCTCGGGCGCGCCCATGACCGCCACCCGGTCGGCCACGGTGAACGCCTCGTCGTGGTCGTGGGTGACGAAGACGGCGGTGGTGCCGGTGCGCGTGAGGATGGCGCGCACCTCGACGGCGAGCCGCTCGCGCAGCCCGCGGTCCAGGGCGGAGAACGGCTCGTCGAGCAGCAGCAGGCGGGGACGGGGCGCCAGCGCGCGGGCCAGGGCGACGCGCTGCCGCTCGCCGCCCGACAGCGTGCTCACCGCCCGGCGCTCGTACCCGGCGAGCCCCACGAGCTCGAGCAGCTCGCGCCCCCGCTCGCGCCGCTCGGCGCGCGGCACGCGGGCCGTCTCCAGCCCGTAGGCGACGTTGCCCGCCACGTCGCGGTGCGCGAAGAGCTGCCCGTCCTGGAACAGCAGCCCGAACCCGCGCCGGTGCACCGGCACGCCGGCCAGGTCCTGCCCGTCGAAGGCCACGCCCCCCGCGGCCAGGGGCTCCAGCCCGGCCACCGCGCGCAGCAGCGACGACTTGCCGCAGCCGCTGGGGCCCAGCAGGGCCAGCACCTCGCCGTCGGCCACGTCGAGCGAGACGCCGCCCACCGCCGTCGTGCCCTCGTACCGCACGACGGCGTCGCGCACCCGCAGGCCCATCAGAACTCCCCTCCGGCCGCCCCGAGGCGGTCCCCGCGCAGCCGTTCGGCCAGCATCATCACCGCGGCGGTGAGCACCGCCAGCACCACGGACGCGGCCAGCGCCATCCCGTAGTTCTCCGCGCCCGGCCGGCCGATGAGCCGGAAGATCACCACGGGCAGCGTCGCCGCGTCCGGCCGGGCCAGGAACGACGTCGCACCGAACTCCCCGAGCGACACGGCGAACGCGAAGCCGATCGCCAGGCCCAGCGAGCGCAGCGCGACCGGCAGGTCGACGTCGCGCAGCACCCGCCCCGGCGCGGCGCCGAGCACGGACGCGGCCTCGCGCAGGCGCGGGTCGATCGCCCGCAGCACCGGCAGCACGGTGCGCACCACCAGCGGGACCGCCACCACCGCCTGCGCGACGGGCACCAGCAGGCCCGACGTGCGCAGGTCGACGTCCAGGCCGAGCGGCCGGTCGAGCGTCACGAGGAACCCGAAGCCGACGGTCACGGCCGAGACCCCCAGGGGCAGCATGAACACCGCGTCGAGCACCCCGACGGCCCGGCGGGCCGCACGGGCCCGCGGCCGGCGCGAGACCACGAGGGCCACCAGCCCGCCGACGACGACGGCGATCACGGCGGCCAGCACCGCGGTGCGCAGCGACGTCGCCAGCGCCTCCCACACCGTGACCACCAGGGCGTTGCGCCCGCCGGTCGTGCCGAGCGCGACGTAGTTGTCCAGGCCCCAGGTGCCGTCGGCGGCGCGGAACGAGCGCAGCACCAGCCCGGCCAGCGGCAGCAGGAGCAGGCCGGCGACGGTCAGGGCCGTGACCGTCGCGGCGACGGCGTCGGGCGCGCGGCGCAGGTCCAGCGGCTGGGCCGCGGCGCGCTCCGGCTGCAGGTCGAGCGCGTGCTCGCGGCGGGCCCGGGCGCGGGAGGACACCGCCAGGGCGCCGGCGACGACCACGAGCTGCAGGACGGAGAGCACCGCGGCCGTGCGCAGGTCGAGGAACTGGGTGGTGCGGGTCCAGATCTCCGTCTCGATCGTGCCGTAGCGGATGCCGCCGAGCACCAGCACGACGCCGAACGCCGTCGCGCAGAACAGGAAGACCACGGCGGCCGCCGAGGCGATGGCCGGGGCGAGCGCCGGCAGGGTGACCGTGCGGAAGGCCCGCCACGGCGAGGCGCCGAGCGCCCGGGCGGCCTGCTCGGCGCGCGGGTCGAGCCGCTCCCACAGGCCGCCGACGGTGCGCACCACCACCGCGTAGTTGAAGAACACCAGGGCGAGCACGACGGCCAGGAACGTCTCCTCGAGGTGTGCCCAGCCGAGCAGGCCGCCGGGCTGCAGCAGCGCGGAGAACGCGACGCCGACCACCACCGAGGGCAGCACGAACGGCACCGTGACCAGGCCGCGCACGAGGGTGCGGCCGGGGAACCGGCAGCGGTACAGCACGTAGGCGGCCGGCAGCCCGAGCAGCACCGACGCCGCCGAGCCGGCCGCGGCCTGCCCGAGCGTGAGCCCGACCAGCCGCCAGGTGCGCGGCGAGGTCAGCACGTCGCGGAAGCCGGACAGGTCGACGCCGCCGGCCACCGTCCCGCCGTCGGCCAGGAAGCCGCGCCCGACCAGCGCGACCACCGGCCAGGCGAAGAACACGCCGAGGAACAGCAGCGGCACGCCGGCCGCGAGCGCCCAGCCGGCGCCGCGGCCGAGCGCGCCGCCGCGGCCGGGCGCGCCGCGCCGGCCGCGCAGCGCAGGAGCCGTCAGCCGACGACCGTCTGCGTCCACTGCTCGATCCACTCCTCGCGGTGCTCGGCGACGTCGGCCGGGTCCACGGTGAACGGCTGCTCGGCGAGCGGCGCGAACTTCTGCCAGTCGGCGGGCAGCTCGACCGTGTCGTCCACCGGGTACATGTACATCTGGCCGGGCACGTCGGCCTGGAAAGCCTCGGACACCAGGAAGTCCACGAGCTGCTGCGCGCCGGCGGGGTTGGCGGCGCCCTGCAGCACGCCGGCGTACTCCACCTGGCGGAAGCAGGTCTGCAGCATCGCCGCGGTGGTCGACGCCGAGCCGTCGTCGGTCACGGTGAACGCCGGGCTCGTGGCGTACGACAGCACGATCGGCCGCTGGCCGCCCTCGCCCGACCCGGAGAAGTCGGCGTAGTACGCGTCCTCCCAGGAGTCGTCGACCTTGAGGCCGTTGTCGCGCAGCCGCTGCCAGTAGTCCTGCCAGCCGTCCTCGCCGAACGCGCCGACGGTGCCGAGCAGGAACGCCAGGCCGGGCGACGAGGTGGCGGGGTTGGTGACCACGGTGAGGTCGCGGTACTCGGGCTTCGTCAGGTCCTCGAGGGTCTCGGGCCGCTCGACGCCCTGCTCGTCGAACCAGGCGGTGTCGAGGTTCAGGCACACGTCGCCCATGTCCACCGGGGTCAGCTCGCCGCCGTCCCCGACGGCGTACTGCTGAGCGGACTCCGGCAGGTCGGCCGGGGTGTACGGGTCCAGCACGCCGGCGTCGATCACGCGGGAGGCGAACGTGTTGTCGATGCCGAAGACGACGTCGCCCAGCGGCGCGTCCTTGGTCAGCACGAGCTGGTTGGCCAGGGTGCCGGCGTCGCCGGCGGGCACCTGCTTCACCTCCAGGCCCGACTGCTGCTCGAACGCGGCGAGCACGTCCTCGCTCACGGCCCAGGAGTCGTGGGTGACGAGCGTGACGGTGCCCGACGCCGCCGAGCCGGCGCTCGCGCCCGGCTCGTCGCCGCTGCCGCCGCAGGCCGCCAGGGCCGGCAGCAGGCCGACGACGGCGGTGACGGCGCCCAGGCGGGCGGCGCCCAGGCGTGCGGTGCTCCGGCGGGCGGCCCCGCCGTGCGTGGTGGTCATGCGATGGTCCTCCTCGGACGTCGAGAAGGGGGCCCCGCACGCGCCCCGCCGGTGGCCGCTCGGCCGCCGACGACGCGCGCGCAGGGATCGAGAAGCCCGACTTCCTCCACCGGTGCTAACCGGATCAGGTTCGAGGGTCTGCGGTGGCCCGCACTCTCAGCGCCCCGACGGCGCTCCCCTGTCGTTCACCTGAGAGCCTACCGCGGGCCGGCACCGGGGCGAGGCCCGTCCCGCGGCCCTGCCGCCGGCGGCCGGGTGCGTGCCCCGTCGCCCGGCCGTACGGTGCCCGCACCCTGCTCGTCGCCCGGAAGGTGCCCGCCATGACCTCGATCGCCGCGCAGACCGACGCGCAGCTGGGCGGGCGCACGAGCGTGCTCGTGCGCCAGAAGCGCGACCACGTCAGGCTCGACCGGCTGCTGCGGCAGCTGGAGGGCACGCACGGCCGGCAGCAGGAGGAGGTCCTGCAGCGCATCTACCGCCTCGTGTTCCCCCACGCGTTCGCCGAGGAGTCGGTCCTGTGGCCGGTGATGCGCCGGGCGCTGCCGGACGGGCACGCCCTGACCCTCGAGGTGGAGCAGGAGCACCAGGAGGTCAACGAGCTCGTGACCCGGCTGGACGACCTCGACGCCGACGACCCGGGGCGCGGACCGGTCCTCGAGCGCCTGGCCGAGGTGCTGCGCGAGGACGTGCGGGACGAGGAGGACGAGCTGTTCCCCCGGCTGCAGGCGGTGACCGGCCCGGCCGAGCTGCGGCGCCTCGGGGTGTACTGGGAGGTCGTGCGCCGCATCGCCCCCACCCGGGCGCACCCGGTGGTGGCCCGCCGCCCGCCGGGCAACGTGGTCTCGGCCCTGCCGCTGTCGGTGCTCGACCGGCTGCGCGACGCCGCGGAGGCGGCCGCACGCCGGTCGCCCGCGGGCACC
>NZ_WUWN01000032.1 GCF_009846865.1 Puerhibacterium puerhi | reverse complement strand
CCCGAGCGTGTGGCTCCGCGCCGGCCGGTCCGGCCGCTGCGCCGGCAGCTCCCGCCCCGGCCGCCGCCACGGACCCGGGCGAGGCCGCCCGCCGGGCCAAGCTGGCCATGCTCCGCGGGCTGATGGACAGCACGTCCGGCACCGACGGCGGGCCGAGCACGCTGCGCGAGCAGGCGGAGGCGGCGCTGCGGGCCCTGGTGGGGCGCGAGGACGCCGCGCTGCGGGAGGACCAGTGGACCGCCATCGAGGCGCTCGTGGCGTTCCACCGGCGCGCGCTGGTGGTGCAGCGCACCGGGTGGGGCAAGTCCGCCGTCTACTTCGTGGCCACGTCGCTGCTGCGCGCCCGCGGCGCCGGCCCCACGATCATCGTCTCGCCGCTGCTGGCGCTCATGCGCGACCAGATCGCCGCCGCCGCGCGCGCCGGGATCCGGGCGGTGACCATCAACTCGGCCAACGTCACCGAGTGGGACCAGGTGCACGCGCAGATCGCCGCGGGCGAGGTGGACGTGCTGCTGTGCTCGCCGGAGCGGCTCAACAACCCCGGCTTCCGCGACGAGGTGCTGCCGCGGCTGGCCGCCGACGCGGGCCTGGTGGTGGTCGACGAGGCGCACTGCATCTCCGACTGGGGGCACGACTTCCGGCCCGACTACCGCCGCATCCGCACCCTGCTGGCCGACCTGCCCGCGGGCATCCCGGTGCTGGCGACGACGGCGACGGCGAACGCGCGCGTCACGCGCGACGTCGCCGAGCAGCTCGCCGTGCGCGCCGACGGCTCGGCGGCCGACGACGTGCTCGTGCTGCGCGGCGGGCTCGACCGCGAGTCCCTGCACCTGGCGGTGCTCGAGCTCCCCGACCAGCCGACCCGGGTGGCGTGGCTGGCCGAGACGCTCCAGGACGTCGAGGGCTCGGGCATCGTCTACTGCCTGACCGTCTCGGCCGCCGAGCAGGTGGCCGAGCAGCTGCGCTCGGCGGGCCTGGCGGTGGCCGCCTACACCGGGCGCACCGACCCCACGGAGCGGGAGTCGCTCGAGGAGGACCTCAAGGCCAACCGGGTCAAGGCCCTGGTGGCGACCTCCGCGCTCGGCATGGGCTTCGACAAGCCCGACCTCGCGTTCGTCGTCCACCTCGGGGCGCCGAGCTCCCCCATCGCCTACTACCAGCAGGTCGGCCGCGCCGGCCGCGGCGTGGACGACGCGGTCGTCGTGCTGCTGCCCGGCCAGGAGGACCGCGCGATCTGGGACTGGTTCGGCGCCCAGGCGTTCCCGGCCGAGGGGCAGGTGCGGGCCACGCTGGCGGCGCTGACCGCCGCCGGCTCCCCGCTGTCCACGGCGGCGCTGGAGACGCAGGTCGACCTCAAGCGGTCGCGGTTGGAGACCATGCTCAAGGTGCTCGACGTCGACGGCGCGGTGCGCCGCGTGCAGGGCGGCTGGGTCGCCACCGGCCGGGAGTGGGCGTACGACGCTGAGCGCTACGCCCGTGTCGAGGCCGCCCGCGAGGCCGAGCAGGCGGCGATGCTCGACTACGTCGCCACGCCGGGCTGCCGGATGGCGTTCCTGCGCGCCCAGCTGGACGACCCGGAGCTGCCCGACGGCTGGCGCTGCGGGCGCTGCGACCGGTGCGACGGCGTGGCGCTGCCCGAGCCGCCCGACCCGGAGGCCGTGGCCGCCGCCCGGGCGGAGATGGACCGGCCGGGCGTCGAGGTCGAGCCGCGCAAGATGTGGCCCACCGGCCTGGCCTCCCTCGGCCTGGACCTCAAGGGCCGGCTCGGCGCCGACGAGCTCGCCGAGCCCGGGCGCGCCGTCGCGCGGCTCGACGGGCTCGGCTGGTCCGGTCCGCTGCGGGACCTGCTCGCGCCCGGCGCGCCCGACGGCGAGGTGCCCGTGCCGCTGCGCCGCGCGGCGGCGCGCGTGCTCGACGACTGGGACGCCCTGCGGGAGGCCCGCGAGGATCCCGCGGGCGGCGCCCCGGACGCGGGCACCGAGCCGGGCACGGAGACGGGCGCGGAGACGGGCGCGGAGCCGGGCACGGAGCCGAGCGCGGGGGCGGACGGCGCGGCCGAGCGGCGGTTGCTCGTCGAGGGCGTCGTCGCGGTGCGGTCGGTCACCCGGCCGCAGCTGACGTACCACCTGGCGAGCGGGCTCGCGTCGTACCTCGGCGTGCCGCTGATCGGGGCGGTCGGCCCCGCGTCGGGTCAGGAGGAGCCGGGCCGCCACGACGTGAACTCCGCCATGCGCCTGGCCGGGGTGGCCCGGCGCCTGCAGCTCGAGCTGGGCGAGCCCGCGCTGCGCGGCCTGCCGGGGCGCACGGTGCTGCTCGTGGACGACTGGACCGAGTCGGGCTGGACCCTCACGGTCGCCGCCCGGCTGCTGCGCCGGGCCGGCGCCGCGCGCGTGCTGCCGTTCGTGCTCGGCGTGCGCTGAGCCGGCCGGGGCGTCGTCGACCGACGCCCCGGCCACCACCGCTCCGCCGCGCGGCGGAGCGGTGGTGGCCGGGGCCCGGCTAGAAGCAGCCGGTCAGAGCCCCTCGAGGTGCACCGCCTTTCGCACCGTCATCTCGTCCAGCAGGTCGGGCCCGTAGCCGGCACCGCCGCCGCTGCCGCGCCGCGGGTCGGCCGAGCCGCCCGGCGCGCCGCCGAAGACGGCGTTGACCTTCACGGTGCCCACGTCGAGCACGTCGGCCGCGCGCAGCGCGTGGTCGAGCCGCGGCGTGAGCACCGTCGCCGCGAGCCCGTACGCCGAGGCGGACGCGCGGCGCAGCGCCTCGTCGAAGTCGGCCACCCGCACGACCGGCGCCACGGGTCCGAAGGTCTCCTCGCGCAGCAGGGCGACGTCGTCCGGGCAGCGGTCGAGCACCGTGGGCGCGTAGAAGCTGCCCGCCCGCTCGACCCGGTGCCCGCCGGTCACGACCTGCGCCCCGGCCTCGACGGCGGCGCTCACGTGCGCCGCGACGACGGCGAGCTGGTCGTCGTCGACCAGCGGCCCCATCGTCGTCGCCGGGTCGGCGGGGTCGCCCACCACGAGCGCCTCGGCCCGACGCGCCAGCTCGGCGACGAGCGCGTCGGCGACCTCCTCCACCACGTAGACCCGCTCGACCGCGGTGCACAGCTGGCCGGCGTTGGTGAACGCGCCCGTCGCGATCTGCGCGGCCGCCTCGGCAGGGTCGACCCCGGCGTCCACGACGATCGGGTCCTTGCCACCGTTCTCGAGCAGGGCGCGGGCGCCCCGCGCCCCGACGGCGGCGGCGATGCGCCGCCCGGCCGCCGTCGAGCCGACGTGGGCGACCAGCGCGACGTCGTCGTGCTCCACGAGCGCCTGGCCCGTGGTGCCGTCGCCGCTGACCACCTCCAGCACACCGTCGGGCAGCGCTCCGGCGACGAGCTCGGCCAGGCGCACGCCGGGCGCGTCGCTGCGCTCGGACGGCTTGTGCACCACGGTGTTGCCGGTCACCAGCGCGGCGGCGAGCAGGCCGGCGGCGGCCGGGTACGGGTCGTTCCACGGCGTGATGACGGCGACCACGCCACGGGGCTCGCGGCGCACCACGTCGACGGCCGTCGGGTCGCCGGCCAGCACCCGCCCGGCGCGGCCCAGGCCGGTCACGGCCGCCTCCTCGAGCAGGTCGGCGGCGACGGCAGCAGAGTCGCGCGACTCGCCCAGCAGACGCCCCGTGGTGGCGCACAGCAGCGCGCCCAGCTCGTCAGCCGCCGCCCGCACGGCCGCCGCCGCCTCGCGGAGCATCCCGGCGCGCGCGGCGGGCGCGGTCGCCCGCCAGCCGGGGTACGCCGCGCGGGCGGCGCGCACGGCCGCGTCGACCTGCGCGGCGTCGGCGCACTCGACGGCGCGGCCGCGCCCGCCGGTGACGGGGTCGGGCCGCTCGAGGGTTCGCGCGGGCGCCGCGGTGCGGGGTGCGGGGCGGTCAGCGGTCGTGGTCATGGGGCAGGCCTCCTCGACGCCAGGGCGCACGGCGCACGCCGTGCGGGAGCGGCACGAGCCTCCCGCGCGCACGGCGCGCTCGCCATCGATGCCGGCCGCGGCCGGGCGGACGGCGGTTGCGAGCGGGCCGCGCGTGCACGAGAACGGCACCGTGACAGCTCCCCGCACCCCAGCGCCCGAGACCGTGCCCGAGACCGTGCCCGAGGCCGTGCCCGAGGCCGTGCCCGGCGCTGTGCCCCGGTCCGCGCCAGCGCCCGTGCCCGCGCCCCAGAGGCCCGAGGGCGCGACCGGCCCGGACGACCGCATCGCCGTCGTGATCATCACCCGCGACCGGCGCGTCGAGCTGCTGCGCACGCTCGACAGGCTCGCGGCCCTGCCGGAGCGCCCGCACGTCGTCGTGGTGGACAACGGGTCCGGCGACGGGACCGCGGCGGCCGTGCGCGCCGCGCACCCCGACGTGGAGGTCCTCGAGCCGCGCGCGAACCTCGGCGCGGTCGGCCGCAACGTCGGCGTGGAGCACGTCGCGCGGCGCGGCACGCCGTACGTCGCGTTCTGCGACGACGACACCTGGTGGGACCCGGGCTCGCTGCGCCGCGTGGCCGACGCCCTGGACGCCCACCCGCGCCTGGCGGTCGTCACGGCCCGCATCGTCGTCGAGCCGGCCGGGACGGAGGACCCGATCGTGCGGGAGCTGCGCGACTCCCCCGTGCGCCCGAGCGTCCCGCTGCCCGGGCCTGCGCTCGGCAGCTTCCTGGCCGGCGCCTCCGCCGTGCGCGTCAGGGCCTTCCGCGAGGTCGGCGGGTTCTCCCACCGGCTGTGGCTCGGGGGCGAGGAGGAGCTGCTCGCCGCCGACCTCGCCACCGCCGGGTGGGAGCTGTGCTACCTCGAGGACCTCACCGTCCACCACGCCGCCTCCCTGGTGCGCGACCGCCAGTCCCGGGCGCGGGAGGGCATCCGCAACACGCTGTGGTTCACCTGGTTGCGCCGCCCGGTCGCCGCGGCGCTGCGCCGCACGTGGACGGTGGTCCGGGGCCTGCCGCGCACGCGCGCCGCGGCGCTGGGCGTCCTGGACGCGGTCCGCGGCCTGCCGTGGGTGCTGCGCGAGCGGCGCACGCTCCCACCGCGCGTCGAGGCGCGCTTCCGCGCGCTGGAGGAGCCGCAGCGCCGGTCGGCCGCACGCCGGTACGGGATCTGAGGGAGGACGACGTGACCCAGCAGGACACCGCCCCGCAGGACACCGCCCGGCAGGACACCGCCGCCCCCGAGGTGGAGGACCCCCGCGTGTCGGTGGTGGTGATGAGCCGCGACCGGCGCGACGACCTGGCCGCGAGCATGCTGCGCCACCGCGCGCCGGTGGTATTCGTCGACAACGCCTCGGCGGACGGCAGCCCCGAGGTGGTGCGGCGCGTGCGCCCCGACGCCCGCGTCGTGCGGCTGCGGGAGAACGTCGGCGCCGTCGCGCGCAACGTGGGCGTCCGCGAGGCGGCGACGCCGTACGTCGCGTTCGCCGACGACGACTCGTGGTGGGCGCCCGGCGCGCTGGCCGCTGCCGCCGACCTCCTCGAAGCGAACCCGCGGGTGGCGGTCGTGCAGGCACGCATCCTGGTCGGGCCGCAGGAACGCGAGGACTCCTTCATGGCCGTGCTGCGCGACTCGCCCCTGGAGCAGGGTGAGCTGCCCGGCCCGCGGCTGCTCGGCTTCGTCGCGTGCGGTGCCGTGGTGCGGCGCACCGACTTCCTCGCCGCCGGCGGGTTCGACCCGGCCGTGCCGTTCCCGGGCGAGGAGGAGCCCCTGACGCTGCGGCTTGCCGCCCTCGGCCGCGCCGTCGTCTACGCCGACCACCTCGTGGCCCACCACCACCCGGCGACGTCGCGCCACTCCCCCGACGCCCGCCGTCGCGCCGTCGCCCGCTCGACCCTCACCAGCGCCCTGCTCCTGCGCCCCTGGCGGGTCGTCGGCGCCCGCCTGCGCGCCTCGCTGCGGGCCGGCGGCACCGCAGACCTTGCCGCGGCCCTTCCGACGGCCCGGCAGGCGGTCTCGGCGCTGCGCCGTCGGCGGCGGCTGCCCGAGGCCGTCGAGCGCGACCTGCGGGTCGTCGGCCAGGGCTGAGGCGGCGTCGGCGCCGCCGCGCCGGACCCGGAGGCACTGGACCCGGAGGCACTGGACCCGGAGGCACCGGCGCTTGGCACACTATTCTGACGGCGCCGGGTGCCCCGCGGGCGGGTCGGCGCGCGCGATCCGCTCGAGGGCGTCCGCGACCTGCGCCACGGGGGCGCGGGTGTCGACGACGGCGGACGCGACGGCGCGCAGCCGCGGCTCCAGGGTCGCGACGTGGTGCAGCACCGTCGCCCGGCCCAGCGCGTCCTTGCCGAAGGGGTTGTCGGTGCGCTGCGCGATGCGCGCGAGCAGCAGCTCGGCCGGCGCGGTGAGCAGGACGACGGCGGCGAACCGGTGGTACAGGCGGGCCTGGTTCACCACCGTGCCCGCCACGAAGAGGGTGGCCGCCGCCGAAGCGCCGTCGGCGACCGGCACCGTGCCGGGACGGCCGACGAGGTGGCCGTCGAGCAGGGCGGCCACGCGGCCGAGGTCCCACTCCTGCGCCCAGCCGATCGGCGTCCCGGGGTCCGGCAGCAGCCGGCTGTAGCCGTCGTGGTCGAGGTCGACGGTGCGATGGCCGCGGGCGGCGAGCTCGCGCAGCGCCGTCGTCTTGCCGGCGCCGGGCATCCCGGTCAGCAGGACGGCACGCCGGGAGGGCCGCGCGTGGCCGTCGGACGCCGTGGCGTCCCGTCGCCCGCCGGCCACGCCCGGCCCCGCGGGTCCTAGTGGAACCGCCCGCGCACGGCCTCGCCGTGCGCCGGCAGGTCCTCGTCGCCGGCGAGCGCGACGATGCGGTCGGCGAGCTCGCCGAGCGCGTCGCGGGAGTACTCGATGACCTGCACCGGCTTGAGGAACGACAGCACGCCCAGCGCGCTGGCGTACCGGGCGGTGCCGCCGGTGGGCAGCACGTGGTTGGACCCGGCCATGTAGTCGCCGAGCGACACGGGCGACCACGGCCCGACGAAGATCGCGCCGGCGTTGCGGACCCGGTCCGCGAGCGCCGCGGCGTCGGCGGTCTGGATCTCGAGGTGCTCGGCGCCGTAGGCGTCGACCACCGCCAGCCCCTGCTCGAGGTCCTCGACCAGGACGATGGCCGACTGCGGGCCGCCGAGCGCCTGCAGCACGCGGGCCGAGTGCTTGGTCGCGTCGGCGAGGTCCACGAGCCGCGCCTCGACCGCGGAGGCCAGCTCGACCGAGGGCGTGACCAGCACGGACGCCGCCATGGGGTCGTGCTCGGCCTGGCTGATGAGGTCGAGGGCGACGTGCCCCGGGTCGGCCGTCGCGTCGGCGAGGACGGCGATCTCCGTGGGGCCGGCCTCGGCGTCGATCCCGACGACGCCGCGCACGAGGCGCTTGGCCGCGGCGACGTACACGTTGCCCGGCCCGGTGATGACGTCGACCGGCTCGCACAGCACGGCGCCGTCCTGCGGCTCGCTGCCCTCGGCGCCGTAGGCGAACATCGCGACGGCCTGCGCCCCGCCGACGGCGTAGACCTCGCCGACCCCGAGCAGCGCGCACGCGGCGAGGATCGTGGGGTGCGGCAGGCCGCCGTGCTCCTTCTGCGGCGGCGAGGCGACGGCCAGGCCCGACACGCCGGCCTCCTGCGCCGCGACGACGTTCATGATCACCGACGAGGGGTAGACCGCCAGGCCGCCGGGCGCGTACAGGCCCACCCGCTCGACCGGCACGTAGCGCTGGCGGACGACTGCGCCGTCGGCGAGCGTCGTCGCGTGCTCGGGCGGCACCTGCGCGGCGTGCACCATCCGCACCCGCCGGATCGCCTCCTCCAGCGCCGCGCGGACGCGGGCGTCGAGGCCGGTGAGCGCGTCGGCGAGCGCGGCCGCCGGCACGCGCAGGCTCCCGGGCCGCACGCCGTCGAACCGCTCGGCGATGTCCCGCAGGGCCGCCGCGCCGCGCCGGCGCACGTCGGTGACGATCGGCTCGACGGACGCGAGCGCCTCGTCGACGCCGACCTCGGCCCGGGGCACGACCGCGAGGAGCTCCCGGCGGGAGAGGGTCTGGCCACGGAGGTCGATGCGCTGGATCACCCGGCCAGTCTAGGCGGGGAGAATGGGGGTCATGAGCCGCCCCAGCGCCCCGCCCGTGCCGATCCGCGACGACGTCATCCGGCTCGGGCAGTTCCTCAAGCTCGCCGGCCTCGCCGAGACCGGGACGCACGCGCGCGACCTGGTCACGGACGGCGAGGTCCGGGTCAACGGTGAGGTGGAGACGCGTCGCGGGCGCCAGCTCGTGCGCGGCGACGTCGTGACGGTCAGCGGGCCGCAGGGCGAGGAGTCGGCGCAGGTCGGCTGACCGGCGCGACCGTCAGTCCATGTAGGTGCTGGCCATCGCGCGGTCGGCCACGAGCCGCAGCACCACGCGCAGCGGGTCGGGCTCGAGCCGGTGGTAGCGCCGCTCGTGGCGCGCGACGGCGTCCGCCACCGCCTCGGGGGACTCGTCGACCTCGACAGTGCCCTCGAGCGTGAGCCACCGGCCGCCGTCGACCTGGCACAGCGCCGCGCGCGGCGGCGCGCCCGACGGCGCGCGGCGCCGGGCGTTGGCGGCCTTGGCCGAGGTGCGCTGGGTGGTCATCAGGGCGACGCCGCGTGCGGCGTCCCAGGTGAACCGCACCGGCGTCACGTGCGGCGAGCCGTCTGCGCGCAGCGTGGTGAGCGTGGCCAGGTGCCGCTCGGTGACGAAGACGAGCTGTTCGGGGTTCAGGCGCAGCACGGGCCGAGCGTAGCCGCGCCCCGTGCTCCCCGGGCGCTCAGGCGCCGGCGCCGAACCCGTCGGTGAGCAGCCGCGGCACGTCGCCGCCGGGCCCGGCCGCCAGCATCGCCTCGAGCACGCGGCGCTCGTGCGGCACCACGGGGTCGGGCAGCGCGTCGAGCGGGAACCAGCGCACCGCCGCCGCCTTCGCCGCCTCGACCCGGCGCGGCGTGCCCTCCCACCGCGTGGCCGCGAAGAAGACGTCCATGCGCTGCTCCAGCGCCGGGCCGCCCGGCTGCCCGCGGTGCATCACGGTGAGCGGCACGAGGTCCGCCTCGCCGACCGCCACGTCGAGCTCCTCCCGGGCCTCGCGGACGGCCGCGGCGACCACCGACTCCCCCGGCTCGACGTGCCCGGCCGCGGCGGCGGCCCAGTGCCCGTCCATGAAGCCGGTGCCCCGCCGCAGCTGCAGCAGGACCTCGCGCCGCGCCTCGCCGGCGGCGTCGCGCAGCAGGTAGACGTAGGCCGCCGGCACGACGCGGAAGCGGTGGTCCGCCGTCCCGTCGTCCCAGCCGCCGCGGGCCACGCCCGGCCCCGTCTCCGTCACCGGCGCTGCTTCCGGCGTCGTCCCCGGCCCCGTCCCCGACCCGGCGCCGCTCACCCGAGGCAGCTCGGGCCGAGCAGCGCCTTGAGGTCGCCGAACAGCGCCGGCGACTTCTCCACGCGCAGGGTGTCGGCGGCGCGCACGACGGTGCGCTTGCCCGGCTCGGCGACGGTCACGTGCACCTCGGCCGACCCCGGGTGGGTGGCGAGCACCTCGCGCAGCCGCGCCATGGTGGGCTCGATGCAGCGCGTGTGCGGCACGGTCACCTGGACCGGCGCGTCGGCGACGGCCGAGGTGTCGGGCAGCGACACCTCCATGGCCTGCAGCGACAGCTGGTCGTCGCGCCGCCGGACCCGCCCGCGGATGGCGACCACCTGGTCCTCCGCCAGCGCCGTGGAGTACGCCAGATACGTCTCGCCGAAGAACATCACCTCGACCGAGCCCTCGAGGTCCTCGAGCGTCACCGCGGCCCACGGGTTGCCGTTCTTGCTCATCTTGCGCTGCAGCGAGGTGATGAGGCCGGCGACGGTGACCACCGAGTTCTCGGCCCGGCCCTCGTCCGTGACCAGCGAGGCGATCGAGGTGTCCGCCGAGCGCGCGAGCACGTGCTCGAGCCCGGACAGCGGGTGGTCGGACACGTACAGGCCGAGCATCTCGCGCTCGAACGCGAGCTTCTGCTTCTTCTCCCAGTCGGGCAGGTCGGGCACCTCGACGGCGAAGGACACGGCCGGCTCGTCCTCGCCGCCGAAGCCGGCGAAGAGGTCGAACTGGCCCTCCGCCTCCTTGCGCTTGACGGAGATGACCGAGTCCACCGCCTGCTCGTGCACCACGAGCAGCGCGCGCCGGGTGTGGCCGAGCGAGTCGAACGCGCCGGCCTTGATCAGCGACTCGATGGTGCGCTTGTTGCACACCACGGCCGGCACCTTGTCCAGGAAGTCGGTGAAGGAGGTGAAGGCGCCCTTCTCCTCGCGGGCGGCGATGATCGCCTCGACCACGTTGGTGCCCACGTTGCGCACGCCGGACAGGCCGAAGCGGATGTCGTCGCCGACGGCGGTGAACTTGGCGGCGGAGTCGTTGACGTCCGGCGGCAGCACCGTGATGTGCATCCGGCGGCACTCGTTGAGGTAGAGGGCGAGCTTGTCCTTGTCCTCTCGGGTGGACTGCAGCAGGCCCGCCATGTACTCGGCCGGGTAGTTCGCCTTGAGGTAGGCCGTCCAGTACGACACCAGGCCGTACCCGGCGGAGTGCGCCTTGTTGAAGGCGTAGCCGGCGAACGGCACGAGGGTGTCCCACACCGCCTGGATCGCGCCGTCGGAGTAGCCCCGCTCGCGCATGCCCGCCTGGAAGGGCACGAACTCCTTGTCGAGGATCTCCTTCTTCTTCTTGCCCATCGCGCGGCGCAGCAGGTCGGCCTGGCCGAGCGAGTAGCCAGCGAGCACCTGCGCGGCCTTCTGCACCTGCTCCTGGTAGACGATCAGGCCGTAGGTGGTGTCGAGGACCTCCGCGAGCGGCTCGGCCAGCTCCGGGTGGATCGGCGTGATCTGCTGCAGGCCGTTCTTGCGCAGCGCGTAGTTGGTGTGGGAGTTCATGCCCATCGGCCCGGGCCGGTACAGGGCGATGACGGCGGAGATGTCCTCGAAGTTGTCCGGGCGCATCTGGCGCAGCAGGGCGCGCATCGGCCCGCCGTCGAGCTGGAACACGCCCAGCGTGTCGCCGCGGCCGAGCAGCTCGTACGTCGGCTTGTCGTCGAGCGGGACGTGCTCGATCGCGACCGGCTCCTTGCCGTTGTTCACGATGTTCTCGAGCGCGTCGTCGAGGATCGTGAGGTTGCGCAGCCCGAGGAAGTCCATCTTGATCAGGCCCAGGCCCTCGGACGTCGGGTAGTCGAACTGCGTGATGACCGCGCCGTCCTGCGGGCGCTTCATGATCGGGATGATGTCGATCAGCGGCTCGCTCGACATGATGACGCCCGCCGCGTGCACGCCCCACTGCCGCTTCAGGCCCTCGATGCCGCGCGCGAGCTCGACGACGCGCTGCGCCTCCGGGTCGGTGTCGTGCACCTGGCGGAACTCGCCCGCCTCGGGGTAGCGCGGGTGCTGCGGGTCGAAGATGCCCGACAGCGGGATGTCCTTGCCCATCACCGCCGGCGGCATCGCCTTGGTGAGCTTCTCCCCCATCGCGAACGGCATGCCGAGCAGGCGGGCGGAGTCCTTGATGGCCTGCTTGGCCTTGATCGTGCCGTAGGTGACGATCTGGGCCACGCGGTCCGAGCCGTACTTCTCGGTGACGTACTTGATCGCCTCGCCGCGCCGGCGCTCGTCGAAGTCGACGTCGACGTCGGGCATCGACACGCGCTCGGGGTTGAGGAAGCGCTCGAAGATCAGCCCGTGCTCGAGCGGGTCGAGCTCGGTGATGCCCATGAGGTAGGCGACCATCGAGCCGGCGGCGGACCCACGGCCCGGCCCCACGCGGATGCCCTGGGACTTGGACCAGTTGATGAAGTCGGCGACCACGAGGAAGTACCCCGGGAAGCCCATCTGGATGATGACGTCGACCTCGTACTTGGCCTGGGCCCGCACGGCGTCGGACGCGCCCTGCGGGTAGCGCCGCTCGATCCCTCGCTCGACCTCCTTGACGAACCACGAGATCTCGTCCTCGCCCTCGGGGACGGGGAACTTCGGCATGTAGTTCGCCTTGGTGTCGAACGAGACGTCGCACTTCTCGGCGATGAGCAGGGTGTTGCTCACGGCCTCCGGCAGCTCCCGGAACAGGTGCGCCATCTCCGCCGACGACTTCACGTAGTACCCGGTGCCGTCGAACTTGAAGCGGTTGGGGTCGTCCAGCGTCGAGCCGGAGTTGATCGCGAGCAGCGCCTCCTGGCTCGTCGCGTCCTCCTCCTTGACGTAGTGGAGGTCGTTGGTGGCGACCAGGGGCGCGCCGATCTCCTTCGCCAGGCGCAGCAGGTCCTGGGTGACCCGGGTCTCGATCTCCAGGCCGTGGTCCATCAGCTCGACGTAGAAGTCGTCCTTGCCGAAGATGTCCTGCAGCTCGCCGGCCGCGCGCAGCGCCTCGTCCCACTGGCCCAGGCGCAGGCGGGTCTGGATCTCGCCGGACGGGCAGCCGGTCGTGGCCATCAGGCCCGGGCTGTAGCGCTCGAGCAGCTCGCGGTCCATGCGCGGCCACTTGCCCATCTGCCCCTCGAGCGACGCCAGCGACGACGCCCGGAACAGGTTGTGCATGCCCTCGTTGTTCTTGGCCCACAGCGTCATGTGGGTGTACGCGCCGCGGGCCGAGACGTCGTCGGCCTCCTGCCCCTGCTGGCCGTAGCGCACGCGCGTCTGGTCGAAGCGGCTGGTGCCCGGGGTGATGTACGCCTCGACGCCGATGATGGGCTTGATGCCCTTCTTCGTCGCCTGCGACCAGAACTCGAAGGCGCCGAACAGGTACCCGTGGTCGGTGATCGCCACGGCCTTCTGCCCCTGCCGGGCGACCTCGTCGACGAGGTCCCCGATGCGCGCCGCCCCGTCGAGCATCGAGAACTCGGTGTGCACGTGCAGGTGGACGAAGTCCGGCGAGTCTGGCATGCGGTCGAGTCTAGGAGCCTCCACCGACAGCCGGGACCGCCGCGGCCGGCACGCGGCCGGCGTGCCGGCGGGCGCGTCAGCGGTACGCCGCGCGGACCGTCTCCAGCGCGTGCGCGAGGTCCTGCGGGTACTCGCTGGTGACCTCGACCCACCGGCCGGTCAGCGGGTGCGCGAAGCCCAGCCGCACGGCGTGCAGCCACTGGCGCGTCAGCCCCACCTTCGAGGCCAGGACCGGGTCGGCGCCGTACGTGAGGTCCCCGACGAGCGGGTGGCGCAGGGCGGAGAAGTGCACGCGGATCTGGTGGGTGCGGCCCGTCTCCAGGTGCACCTCCACCAGCGAGGCGGCCGGCAGCATCTCCAGCACCTCGTAGTGGGTCACCGACGGCTTGCCGTCGGCGACGACGGCGAACTTGTAGTCGGCGCTCGGGTGCCGGCCGATCGGCGCGTCCACCGTGCCCACCGTCGGCTCCGGGTGCCCCTGCGCGAGCGCGTGGTAGACCTTGTCGACCGTGCGCTCCTTGAACGCCCGCTTGAGCGCCGAGTACGCCGCCTCGCTCTTGGCCACGACCATGAGCCCCGACGTCCCCACGTCCAGGCGGTGCACGATGCCCTGACGCTCGGCGGCGCCCGAGGTGGAGACGCGGTAGCCGGCCGCGGCGAGCGCGCCGACCACCGTCGGACCCGTCCAGCCCGGCGACGGGTGCGCCGCGACGCCGACCGGCTTGTCCACGACGACGACGTCGTCGTCCTCGTAGGCGATGCCCATCCCGGGCACGGGCTCGGGCTCCGGCGCGGCCTGCGCGCGCGGGTCCGGCACGTCCACCTCCAGCCAGCCGCCGGCTGGCAGCCGGTCGGACTTGCCGACCTCGCGCCCGTCGAGGCGTACCGAGCCGGCCGCGGCGAGCTCGGCGGCCTGGGTGCGCGAGAACCCGAGCATGCGCGCCAGCGCCGCGTCGACGCGCTCGCCGGCGAGCCCGTCGGGCACCGGCAGCGTGCGCAGCGCCATCAGGGCTCCTCGGACCGCTCGACCGGCCGTGCCGGCCCGTCGGCGCCGACCTCGCCGGCGCCGCGGGGCGCGGCCTCGGTGGGCGCGGCCTCGGCGGGCGCCGCCCCCGCGCGCTCCTGCCCGTCGTGGTCCTCGCCCTCGCGCCGCCCGTCCACGCCGATGCCGCGCAGCGACAGCACGATGATCAGCGCGGCGGCCGCCACGATGGCGATGTCCGCGACGTTGCCGACGAAGAACCCGGCGTAGTCGATGAAGTCGACGACGTGGCCCTGGGCGAAGCCGGGGTCGCGCGCGAGCCGGTCGACGAGGTTGCCGAGGGCCCCGCCGAGCAGCATGCCGAGCGCCACCGCCCAGCCGCGCGAGCCGATGCGGCGCAGCTGGCGCACGATGACCGCGACGACCACCACCACGACGATGGTCAGCAGCCACGTCATGCCCCCGCCGATGGACAGCGCGGCGCCGTCGTTGAAGATCAGCCGGAACGACAGCAGGTCGCCGACCAGCCGGACGGGCTCGTCGCCGTGGACGAGCGCCGACAGCGCCCACCACTTCGTGAGCTGGTCGGCCGCCAGGACGACGACGGTCAGGACGACGGCGAGCGCGGTCAGGCGCCGCGACCGGGCGGACGCCTGCGGGGCGGGGGTTCTGGACATCGCCCGCCAGTCTAGGGGCGCCGGGCGGCGCCCGGGCTCAGCGGCTCAGCGCCGCTCCTCGCGCGCCTTCGCCTCGACGGAGAGGGTCGCGCGCGGGAACGCCTGCAGCCGCGCCTTGCCGATGGGCAGCCCCGTGATCTCGCACGTGGCGTAGGTGCCCGCCTTGATGCGGTCGATCGCGTGGCGCGTCTGGGCCAGCAGGTCCCGCAGGTTGTTGACCAGCGTCAGCTCGTGCTCGCGCTCCAGCGCGCTCGAGCCGTAGTCGGCCTGGTCGTCGCCGGCCCCGTCGCCGGAGTTGCGCAGCAGGTCGCTGAGCTCGCGGTCCGCGGCGGCGAGCTCGGCCTCGAGCCGGCCGCGGTCCTCGAGCAGCAGTGCGGCGAGCTCCTCGATCTCGGCGAGGGTCCAGGGCTCCTCGCCGTCGCGGACCGGGAAGCTGCGCACGTCGCGAGCGAGGTTCGGGAAGGTCTGGGAGATCGCGGCACGCGCGGTGGTCGAGAGCTTCGTCATCGCTGCCCCTTGTCGGCCCGCTCCTCGCCCGGCTGGCTACGGAGTCCCCGCAGCGTAAGTGCGCGGACGGGCCCGCACAACCCACGTCGCACACGGGGTGCGGGTGGTTGTGCGGGCCCGTCCGGACGGGGTCTGAGGTGACCCGCGACCGCGGCCTGCGCGGCCGTCGGCGTGCCGTCAGATCTGCGGCGTGGAGGCCTGCGCGTTGTTGCGGGGCGGGAGCGCCGAGCCGCGGGCGTCGAGGTCGCCGAGCAGGTTCTGCAGGAAGCTCTTGAGGCGGGTGCGGTAGTCGCGCTCGAAGAGGCGCAGCTCGTCGATCTTGCGCTCCAGGAGCGAGCGCTCCTGCTCGAGCTGCGACAGCGTGCGGTGGCTGGTCTCCTCCGCCTCGCGGACGATGCGCGCCCCCTCGGCCTTGGCCTCGGAGATCAGGCGGTCGCCCTCCTCCTGGCCCGAGCGCACGTAGTCGTCGTGCAGCTTCTGGGCCAGCTGGAGCATCCCGGTGGCCGACTCGGGCTCGGCCGCCTTCTGCACCGGGGCCGGGGCCGGGGTGGGTGCCGGGGCCGGGGCGGCGACAGGGGCGGGCTGCGAGGCGGCGGCGGCGTCGGAGCGGGACAGCTCGGCGACCCGGCGCTCGGCGGCGGCGAGCTTCGACCGGAGGTCGTCGTTCTCCTCCTGGACGGCCGTGAGGGTCCTCACCACCTCGTCGAGGAAGTCGTCGACCTCCTCCACGTCGTAGCCCTCGCGGAACTTCGTCGCCGAGAACTTCTTGTTGAGGATGTCCTCTGCTGTCAGCAGCGCCATCGTGTGTCACCTCGTTGCCGTCGGTTGTCCGGTCGTCGGTGACCCACGGTAGCGGACGACCTCTCGCGAAGCGGCGCGCAGACCAGCGCGTCGGCGTGCCGCACACGATTCCTGCACAAGCAGGTGGCCGCCGCGGGCCGGCTCAGCTCGCGCCGAGCCGCGTGAAGACGTTGGACGCCACCAGGACGACGAAGAACAGGATCATGAAGCCGAGGTCCAGCCCCACGTTGCCGAGCCGCAGGGGCGGGATCACGCGGCGCAGGGCCCGCAGCGGCGGGTCGGTCACCGTGTAGACGCCCTCGGCGAGGACGAGCACGACACCACGGGGGCGCCAGTCGCGCGCGAAGTACTGGACCCAGTCGAGCACCATGCGCACGACCAGGCACAGCAGGTACAGCCACAGGACCAGCCCGATCAGGCTGAAGATCACGCTCACGAGCACCAACCTACGGGATCGCGCGGCTCCCGGCGGCGGGGCGCGGCGGGCGGTGCCGCCGAAGCCCCGGGCACGACGACGGCGGGCACCCCCGCGGGGTGCCCGCCGTCGGACGTCGGGTGCGGCGGCCGGGCCGTCGGCGCGCCGGACCGTCGGGCCGCCCGCGTGGGCGGCCCGCGCCGTGCCGGGCCGGCTCAGCTCTGGTTGTAGAAGTGACCCGGGCCCTTGGGCGCGGTGTCGACGTCGTCCTCGCCGGCGATCTCGACGTGCTCGGGCGAGAGCAGGAACACCTTGTTGGTGACGCGCTCGATCGAGCCGTGCAGGCCGAAGATCAGGCCGGCGGAGAAGTCCACCAGGCGCTTGGCGTCGGCGTCGTCCATGTCGGACAGGTTCATGATCACGGGCGTGCCGCCGCGGAACGCCTCGCCGATGAGGCGGGCGTCGTTGTAGGAGCGCGGGTGGATCGTGGTGATCCGCCGCAGGTCGGCGGCCGGCGCCGGGGTCGCCTCCCGCAGGGCGGGACGGCGCAGCGGCGTCACCTCCGCCTGGTACTCGTCGCGCACCGGTGCCTCCAGCTCGTCGTCGTACTCCTCGACGTACTCGTCCCGCTCGCCCTGGTCGTCGGCGAGACCCAGGTACAGCATCGTCTTGCGAAGCGCTCCGGCCATCGCTCCCACTCCGTTTCGTCGGCCTGCCCGATCTGCCGCACGCGCTGGTCGTCCGGCTCCTCGCACGGTAACCAGCGCCACGGTCGCCAGAGGCGCGACACGCCGGAGCGTCGCGCCTCTCGCGGGGGCGTCGGTGCTGCTCGGGCTAGGTGAGGACCACCACCCCGGCCTGCCGGCCCGTGGTCGCGCCGGCCGCCGTCGCACGCCGGTGCGAGAACAGGTCCGGGTCCTCGAGCGTGCACCGGGCCACGCGTGTGGCCGCGACGCCGCGTGCGGCGAGCTGCGCCGCCACGCCGGCGGGAAGGTCGAGCGCGGGCGTGCCCTCCCGGGTCGTGGCCCACGCCTGCGGCACCGCTGCCGCGACCTCCTCGCGCAGCGGTGCCGGCACCTCGTAGCACGCGCCGCAGACGGCGGGGCCCACCGCGGCGCGCAGCCCGGCCGGCGTCGCGCCGGCCGCCAGCATCGCGTCGACGAGGCGGTGCACCACGCCGAGCGCCAGGCCGCGGCGCCCGGCGTGCGCCGCACCGACGACGCGCGCGTGCGCGTCGGCCAGCACGACCGGCACGCAGTCCGCGGCGAGCACGCCGAGCCCCAGCCCCGGGGCCGTCGTGACGACCGCGTCGGCCTCCCCCGCCGCGAGCGGCGGCGCCTCGGAGGCCCACTCGGCCCGCTCGGCATCGCCGAGCACGAGCACCCGGTCTCCGTGCACCTGCGCCGCGAACGCCACCGGCGCGCCGAGCCACGCCCCGACGCGGGCGCGGTTCTCGCGCACGCGGGCCGGGTCGTCGCCGGTGCCGGCGCCCAGGTCCAGCGACGACCACGGCGCGGGCGACACGCCGCCGTGCCGCGTGGTGAAGCCGGCCACCACGCCGGGCCCGAGGTCGACGCGCAGCAGCCCGGCACCGACGTCGTCCGGCAGCAGCGCCTCCTGGGACCACGCCGCCGTCGAGGTCGCCCCGGCCGGCCCGCCGGCGACAGCGCTCACCGGCCGCCCTCCGGGAGGCTCACTTGAGGAAGTCGGGGACGTCGAGCTCCTCCTTGGGCGGCTGCGCGTCCCAGATGCGCGGCACCTCGACGGGGCGCTCGACCGTCACGCCGTCCGTCTCCTCGACCACCGACACGTGCGGGCGGTCCGCCGGGTCCAGGCTCGCGGGCAGGTCGTCCGGGTCGGCCGGGATCGGTCGCGGCAGGGTGTGCGCACCGGTGGGCGGCTGCGGCACGGGCGCCGTGGCGGGCACCGGCTCCGCGGGCGCGGCGGCGACGGCCGGGCGCGCCGCGCGCCCGGCGATCTCGCCCAGCCCGCGGCCGTCCTTGCGCGCCTGCGGCACGCCGCCGTCGAACCCGGCGGCGATGACGGTGACGCGCACCTCGTCGCCGAGGGCGTCGTCGATCACCGTGCCGAAGATGATGTTCGCCTCCGGGTGCGCGGCCTCCTGCACCAGGCGCGCGGCCTCGTTGACCTCGAACAGGCCGAGGTCGCTGCCGCCCTGGATGCTGAGCAGCACGCCGTGGGCGCCGTCGATGGAGGCCTCCAGCAGCGGCGAGGAGATCGCCAGCTCGGCCGCCTGCACCGCACGGTCCTCGCCCCGGGCCGAGCCGATGCCCATGAGCGCCGACCCGGCGCCCTGCATGACGGACTTGACGTCGGCGAAGTCGAGGTTGATCAGGCCGGGGGTGGTGATGAGGTCGGTGATGCCCTGCACGCCGGAGTGCAGCACCTGGTCGGCCTGGTGGAACGCGGCGATGGCCGAGACGTTGCGGTCGGACATCTGCAGCAGCCGGTCGTTCGGGATGACGATGAGGGTGTCGACCTCCTCGCGGAGGCTCTCGATGCCCTGCTCCGCCTGGACGGAGCGGCGGCGGCCCTCGAAGGTGAACGGGCGGGTGACGACGCCGACCGTCAGCGCGCCCAGCGAGCGGGCGATGCGCGCGACGACCGGCGCGCCGCCGGTGCCGGTGCCGCCGCCCTCGCCCGCGGTCACGAAGACCATGTCGGCCCCGCGCAGGACCTCCTCGATCTCCTCCGCGTGGTCCTCGGCGGCCTTGCGGCCCACCTCGGGGTCGGCGCCGGCGCCCAGGCCGCGCGTGAGCTCGCGACCGACGTCGAGCTTGACGTCGGCGTCCGACATCAGCAGCGCCTGCGCGTCGGTGTTGACGGCGATGAACTCGACGCCCTTGAGCCCGACCTCGATCATGCGGTTCACGGCGTTCACGCCACCACCGCCGATGCCCACCACCTTGATCACTGCCAGGTAGTTCTGCGGAGTTGCCACGTCGATGCCTCTCGGGTCGTTCCTTGGTCCCCGACGCCCAACCCTCAAGTTCTACCTGAGGGTGAGAGTTATGTCAGGTTGCTGCTGCCCCCGACGGTATGCGGCGCGCAGAACGCCGCGGCGGAGGACGCGCGGCGTGTCGCGCGCGATCCGCGCGGCCCGTGCTGCGTCCCGCCCGTCACCGGGTCACCGGGAGCTCGGGCGAGCTGACGTCGAGGATGCGCGCGTCCGGCGCGGCGGCCAGCAGCGACTGCACCACGCGGACCTTCAGCGGCATGCGGGAGTCGTCGCCCCACCGGACCTCCACCCCCGAGCGCAGCGCCGTGCGGACGTCGTCCTGCGTGTCCGCGCCCACCGCGCGCACCTCGGCGTGCAGGTCCGCGGGCAGGCCCGCCAGCACGTGCAGCGCCGAGCCCAGGGCCGGCGCCGCCGCCTCCCCCAGCGGGACGTCCAGCACGGGCATCCCCTCCGGCGCGGCGTCCACGGTGCCCACGCGCACGCCCTCGTCGTCCACCAGCGCGAACCGCTCGCCGTCGGGCACCGCCGCGACCGGCTCGCGCGCGGTGAGCCGCACGACCAGGCCGTCCGGCCACCCGCGCGCGAGCGAGACGTCCTTGACGCCGTCGACGGCGAGGAGCTCCTCGCGCAGCGTCACGGTGTCGAGCCGTGTCAGGGGCACACCGGCCTCCGCGGCGACCGCCTGCTCCACCCGGGCGACGTCGACGGTGCTGCCCTGCCCGGTGATCTCCACCTGTGCGGGGTCGAGGCCGAACAGCGGCGAGAAGAACGCCACCCACGCGGCGCCGGCGACCGCCGCCACGGCCGCTGCCCAGATCCCTACGGTGCGCCGCAGGCGGTGGCGCTCCATGGCCGAGCGCTCGGCCAGCCGGCGCGCCATCGTCGTGGAGACGCGCGCCGGCGCCGGGACGGCCTCGGTCCGCGCGCCGCCGTCGACAGCGCCGGCGGGCCGCCGGCTCGCCGGCGCCGGCCGCGACCCTGCACCGGACCCAGACCCGGACGCGGGCCGTGACGCAGACCCGGACGCGGGCCGTGACGCAGACCCGGACGCAGAGCCGGACCCGGCACCGGTCCGACCGGGGCGCGGCGCGGCCGGCGGCGCCGGGCGCGCGGGCTTGGGCGGGACGCGGGGTCGGGCAGGCGGTCGCACGACGCCATCCTCCCCCCGCCGCGCGGCGATCCGGCGGAGGCGACGCCGGGGCGGCCCGCCCGGACCCCGGTCGGGGCCGCCCGGTCAGCGCGGTCCGGCCACCGCGGCCCGGTCACCACGGGTCCGGCCACCGCGGTCCGGTCAGTGCCGCGCCGCCGCGAGGTCGGCCAGCACGACCGGGCCCAGGTCGGTCACGTCCCCCGCGCCCACGGTGAGCACCAGGTCGCCGGGCCGCGCCAGGCCCGCGACGGTGTGCGCGGCCTCGACCCGGTCCTCCACCGCCCGCACGCCGCCGCCCGAGGCCGTGGCGGGCAGCAGGTCGGTGATCGTGCGCGCCGACACGGTGGGATCCACGTCCTCGCGGGCGCGGTACACGCCCGTGACCACGACCTCGTCCGCGAGCGCCAGCGCGGCGGCGAACCGGTCGGCGAAGATGCGGGTGCGCGAGTACAGGTGCGGCTGGAACAGCACGAGCACGCGCCCCGCGCCGGCGACCGGCCGGGCCGCGCGCAGCAGCGCCTCGATCTCCGTCGGGTGGTGGGCGTAGTCGTCGACCACCCGCACGCCCCCGGCCTCGCCGCGGGGCTCGAACCGGCGCCCGGTGCCCACGAACTCGCCGGCACCGGCCACCGCCCGCGCCGGCGGCGCGCCGAGCAGGGCCGCCACGACGGCGGCGGCGGTCGCGTTGAGCGCGTTGTGCGCGCCGGGCACGGCGAGGCGCAGGGCGAGCGGGGTCTCCCCCAGCGGACCGCCGGCGACGACCGCGTCCACGCCGTCGGGCCGCGGCACCACGTCGCGCACCGCCACGTCCGCCCCGGGCGCCGTGCCGTAGGTGACCGCCGTGCCTCCCCCCGCACGGTGGGCCGCCGCGAGCGCGGCCGACCCGGCGTCGTCGGCGCACGCGACCAGCGTGCCACCGGGCTGCAGGCGGGCGGCGAAGTCGACGAACGCCCGGTCGAACGCCTCGCGGGTGCCGTAGTGGTCCAGGTGGTCGGGCTCGACGTTGGTGACGACGGCGACCGTGGGCGCGTAGTTGAGGAACGAGCCGTCGGACTCGTCGGCCTCGGCCACGAGCACGTCGCTGGCGCCGAGGTGCCCGCCCGGCACCGCCGCCTCGACGCCGTCGGCGGTGCGGGTGCGCACGGTCCCGCCGATGGCGAACGACGGGTCGAGCCCGCAGGACCGCAGCACCGTGGCGATCATCGCCGAGGTGGTCGTCTTGCCGTGCGCGCCCGCGACGGCGACGGCGCGGCGCCCGAGCATGAGCGAGGCGAGCGCCTGGGAGCGGTGCAGCACGCGCAGGCCTGCGCCGCGGGCCGCGGCGAGCTCGGGGTTGGCCTCGCGGACCGCCGAGGACACCACGACGGTGTCCACGCGGGGCGTCCCGTCCGGGCCGACGACGTGGGAGGCGTCGTGCCCGACCCACACGCGGGCGCCGTCGGCCCGCAGCGCGGCGAGCGCCGGACCCTCGGCGGCGTCGGACCCCTGCACGGGGACGCCGTTCGCGGCCAGCAGGCGCGCGACGACGCTCATGCCCGCGCCGCCGACGCCCACGAGGTGGACCCGGCCGAGCGCGGCCAGCGGGACGGCGGGGGCGACCGCGGCGCTCACCGCGCCTCCCCGGCCGGTGCGGCGGCGTCCGCGACCGCCTGCTCGACGAGGTCCGCGACCCGCGCCGCACCGTCGCGCACGCCGGCGGCGCGGGCGGCCGCGGCCATGGCGTCCAGCCGCGCCGTGTCGCCCAGCAGCGCCGGGACGTGCTCGGCGACCCAGGTGGAGGTCAGGTCGGCGTCGTCGACGAGGAGGCCCCCGCCGACCTCGACGAGCGGCGCGGCGTTGAGCCGCTGCTCGCCGTTGCCGATCGGCAGGGGCACGTACACCGCCGGCAGGCCGAGGGCGGCCAGCTCGCAGACCGTGCCGGCGCCGGCCCGGGCGACGACCAGGTCGGCCGCCGCGAGCGCCAGGTGCATGTCGGACAGGTACTCGCGCACCTGGTAGCGGCGCGTCTCGTGCGTGCCGGCGAGCCGGCCCACCGCCTCGCGCACCGGGTCGGCCTTGCCGCGGCCGGTCAGGTGCAGCACCTGGGCCCCGGACTCCAGCAGCGGCGCGGCGGCGCGCGACACGGCGGTGTTGAGGCTCAGCGCGCCGGAGGAGCCGCCGGTGACCACGAGCGTGGGCAGCGTCGGCTCGAGGCCGAGCGCGTCGGCGGCCTGCACGCGCGCGGCGGCGGCGTCGGCCTCGCGGCGGGCGACCAGCTCGGAGACCTCCCGGCGCAGCGGCAGGCCGGTGACCACGCCGCCGCGCAGCGGGGTGCCGGGGAAGGTCGTGCCCACCCGGGCCGCCCACCGGGCGCCGAGCCGGTTCGCGACGCCCGCGCGCGCGTTCTGCTCGTGCACGACGACGGGCACGCCGCGGCGGCGGGCGGCGAGGTAGGCGGGCGTGGAGACGTAGCCGCCGAAGCCGACGACGGCCTCCGCGCCGACCTCGTCGATCGCGGCCTCGGCGGCGCGGACCGCGGCCCGCAGCTTGCCGGGCAGCGTGAACAGGTCGGCCGACGGGCGGCGGGGCAGCGGCACGCGCGGCACGGGCCACAGGCGGTAGCCGCGCTCGGGCACGAGGTCGGCCTCGAGGCCGGAGGTGGTGCCGAGCACGAGCGCCCGCAGCCCCGGCTCGCGGGCGCGCAGCTCGTCGGCGACGGCGAGCAGGGGGTTGACGTGGCCGGCCGTGCCGCCGCCCGCCAGGACGACGGACCGCACGCGGCGGCGCACCGGCTCGCGGGGCTCCTGGGGGCCGCGGGGGTCGCCGGCCGGGGTCTGGGGGGTACCGCTGTCTGTCACACCCGCGACCCTACCGGGGCGGGGCGACGCCCTCGGCCCGTGACCGAGCCCACCCCGAGACCACCCCGAGCGCACCCCGAGGCCGTCGCTCGGCGTCGCTCGGCGTCGCTCGGCACCGTCGGCGCCGAGCGGCCGTGCAGCGGCTCAGCGCCGACGGCCGCGGCCGAGCACGGCCAGCGACCGGCGCACCACGCTGCCGCGCGCGGCGAGCGCCTCGGCGGTGCCGGGCTCGGTGCGGGCGAAGCTGATGATCATCCCGAGCGCCGCCATCGTCGTCACCAGCGCCGAGCCGCCCGCGGACACCAGCGGGAGCGGGACGCCGATGACGGGCAGCACCCCGATGACCACGCCGATGTTGAGGAACGCCTGACCGACCACCCAGCAGGCCACCGCGGCGGTGGTCACCTGGACGAACGGGTCGGGGTGGCGGCGCACGAGACGGCTCATGGCCACCCCGAGGATGACGAAGAGCGCCAGGACGGTGAGCGTGCCGAACAGGCCGAGCTCCTCGCCGATGACGGCGTAGATGAAGTCGTTGTGCGCCTCGGGCAGGTAGCGCCACTTCTCCCGGCTCGCGCCGAGGCCGACGCCGAGCAGCCCGCCGGTGCCCAGCCCGTACATGCCGTGCAGCGACTGGTAGCACTCCCCCTGCGTGTCCGTGCACGGGCCGTACGCGGCCATGATGCGCGACAGCCGGTTGCCGCCGCTCTGGCCGATGATGAACACGCCCACCACCAGCGTCGCCGCGCCGCCCGCCATGAGCCCGAACAGCTTCGCGGGGATGCCGGCCACCCAGAAGGCGCCCGCCACGAGCGCCATGACGACCATCGCGGTGCCCAGGTCCTTGCCGCCGAGGATGAGGGCGAGCAGGCCGCCCGCGCCCGGGAGGGCGGGCAGCAGCGCGTGGTTCCACCGCCCCAGCAGGTGCCGCTTGCGGCCCAGCACCGTGCCCAGCCAGACGGCCAGCACGAGCTTGCCGATCTCGGCGGGCTGCATGGTGCCGATGACCGGCACGCGGATCCAGCCGGCGTTGCCGCCCTTGCTGGCGGACAGGGCGGGCACGAAGGTCAGCGCCTGCAGCACCAGGGCGACCACCAGGCCGGGCCAGGCGAGGTTCTTGTACCAGCGCACCGGGATCCGCGTGGCCACGAGCATCACCGGCAGGCCGATGAGGGCGAACCGCGCCTGGTTGAGGAACTCGGTGTACGGCGAGGCGCTCTCGGCGATCGAGGTGATCGTCGAGCTGGACAGCACCATGACGAGACCGAAGACCAGCAGCGCCGCCGTCGAGCCCACCAGCAGGAAGTAGGTGGTCACCGCGGAGCTCCAGGGCCCCAGGCGGGGGCGCTCGGCGGTGGCCCGGTCCGGGCCCGTGCTGACCGCCATGCGCGTCCTCCGTGGTGCTGGTGCTACGTCTCCTGCGGCGTCTCCTGCGGCGCCAGGTCCGCCACGGCGGCCGCGAAGGCCTCCCCGCGGTGCGCGTAGGAGCGGAACTGGTCCTGCGAGGCGCCCGCCGGGGCCAGCAGCACGGTGTCGCCCGGCCGGGCGAGCGACCGCGCGGCCTCGACGGCCCGGCGCATCACGGTCCCAGTGTCGCCGGGATCGACGGCCCGGACCGGGATTGCGGGGGCGTGTCGGGCGAGCGCGTCGGTGAACGGGGCCTGGTCGACGCCGATGACCACCGCGGCGCGCAGCCGGTCGGCGCGCTCGGCGACGAGGTCGTCGAACGTGGCCCCCTTCGCCAGCCCGCCGACCACCCACACGACGCTGCCGGGGGCGAACGCCGCGAGCGAGGCGGAGGCGGCGTGCGCGTTGGTCGCCTTGGAGTCGTCCACGTACGCGACGCCGTCGACCAGGCCCACCCGCTGGATCCGGTGCTCCCCCGGCCGGTAGGCGCGCAGCCCGTCGCGCACGGCGCGGGCCGGCACGCCGTGGGCGCGGGCCAGCGCGGCGGCGGCGAGGGCGTCGGCCACCACGTGCGGCGCGAGCGCCGCGGTGTCGCCGCCGGGCGCCAGGTGCGCCAGGTCGGCGAGCGTGCCGAGCTCTGCCGCATAGCCCTGCCGGTCCCGGGCGTCCGCGGGGGCGTGGAACGCCCGGTCCACGAGCACGTCCTCGACCAGGCCGAGCATGCCGGGCCCCGGCGTGCCCAGCGTGAAGCCGACGGCGCGGGCGCCCTCGGCGACGTCGGCCGCGCGCACGAGGTCCTCGGTGCGCCGGTCCGCGACGTTGTAGACGCACGCCACCGCGGCGCGCTCGTACACCCGGCCCTTGTCGGCGGCGTAGGCGTCCAGGGAGCCGTGCCAGTCGAGGTGGTCGGCGGCGATGTTGAGCACCGCGCCCGCCAGGAACGCGGTCGTGTGCGTGAAGTGCAGCTGGAAGCTGGACAGCTCCACGGCCAGCACGTCGAGCCCGGGGTCGAGCGCCGCCTCCACGAGCGGGCGGCCCACGTTGCCGACGGCGCGGGTGCGCAGGCCGGCCGCCGCGAGGATCGCGGCGAGCATCTCGACGGTCGTCGTCTTGCCGTTGGTGCCCGTGACGCCGAGCCACGGCGCCGGGCCGCGCCCGGCGCCGTCGGCAGCCGAGCCGGCGCGCTCGACGCGCAGCCGCCACGCGAGCTCGACCTCGCTCCACACCGGCACGCCCGCGGCGCGGGCGGCCGCCAGCAGCGGCGTGGTCGGCCGCCAGCCGGGCGAGGTCACGACGAGATCGGCGTCGGCGACGACCCGCGCCACGACGGCGGGGTCCTCCGGCTCGCGGACGTCGGCGTCGTCCGCGCCGGCGTCGACGGTCACGAGCGCCGCGACGCGGGGCCGCAGCGCGCGCTCGACGGCCCGGCCGGTGACGCCGAGGCCGGCGACGACGACGCGGGCCTGCGCCAGCGGCACACGGGGCTCGGCGACGGGCTCGACGGGCTCGACGAAGGCGGCGGGCTCGGCGGCGGGCGCCACCGCGTCCGCGGGACGGGGCTGCTCGGTCACGCTCAGCTCACGACCCACTCGGCGTAGAAGATGCCGGTGCCCAGCGCCGCGAACAGCCCCGCGATGAGCCAGAACCGGATGACGATGGTGACCTCGCCCCAGCCCGACAGCTCGAAGTGGTGGTGCAGCGGGGCCATCTTGAACACCCGTCTGCGGGTGAGCTTGAAGAACCCGATCTGGATGACGTCGCTCATCACGATGATGACGAAGAGGCCGCCGATGATCGCGGCGAGGATCTCGGTGCGCGACAGGATGGACAGCCCGGCCAGCGCGCCGCCGAGGGCGAGCGAGCCGGTGTCGCCCATGAAGATCTTCGCGGGGCTGGCGTTCCACCACAGGAAGCCCAGGCAGGCGCCCACGATCGCCGCGGCGACGATCGCGAGGTCCTGCGGGTCGCGCACCTCGTAGCAGCGGGGACCGGCGGCGATCAGCCGCTGGCAGCTCTGGTTGAGCTGCCAGATGCCGACGAGCACGTAGGCGCCGAACACCGCCAGCGACGTGCCGGTGGCCAGGCCGTCGAGGCCGTCCGTGAGGTTGACGGCGTTGGACCAGGCCGTGATGAGGAAGTTCGCCCAGATGACGAAGAGGATCAGGCCGATCGTGGTGCCGGCGAACGCCAGGTCGAGGTTCGTGTCCCGCAGGAACGAGATCTTCGTCGACGCCGGCGTGCGGTTGGACCCGTTGGGGAACTGCAGCGCCAGCACGGCGAACGAGATGCCCACGAAGCCCTGGCCGACGATCTTGGCCCGCGGCGTGAGCCCCAGGGAGCGCTGCTTGCGGATCTTGGTGAAGTCGTCGAGGAACCCGACCAGCCCCAGGCCGGTCATCAGGTACAGGGCCAGCAGCGCCGAGACGCTCGGCAGCCGCTCGGACACGAGCATGGACGCCGCGACGCCCACGAGCGTGGCGGCGATGATGACGACGCCGCCCATCGTCGGCGTGCCGCGCTTGGTGAAGTGCGCCGTGGGGCCGTCCTGGCGGACGAACTGCCCGTAGTTGCGGTGCACGAGGAAGCGGATGAACAGGGGCGTGCCGAAGAGCGCCACCAGCAGGGCGACGCCCGACGAGACGAGGATCGCGATCACGAGACGGCCCCCGCGGGCTTCAGCTCGCCGGAGGCCAGCTCGTCGCCCAGGCGCCACAGGCCCGAGCCGTTGGACGCCTTCACCAGCACGACGTCACCGGGGCGCAGCTGCTCGGCGAGCACGGCGCGCGCGGCCTCGAGGTCGGGCACGAACACGCTCTCCTCGCCCCACGACCCCTCCTGCAGCGCGCCCTCGTGGATGTGGTAGGCGCCCTCGCCGACGACGACGAGCAGCTTGACGTTCAGCCGCACCACGAGCCGGCCGATGGCGTCGTGCGCCTCGCGGGCGGTGTCGCCCAGCTCGCGCATCTCGCCGAGCACCGCGACGGAGCGCCGCTCGCGGCCCGCCATCACGGCGAGCGAGCGCAGCGCGGCGCGCATCGAGTCGGGGTTGGCGTTGTACGAGTCGTCGACGACGGTGATGCCGTCGGGCCGCTCGGTGACCGCCATGCGGTGCGGGCTGACCGGCGTCGCGGCCGACAGCCGCTCGGCGACGACCTGCGGGTCGAGGCCCACCTGCAGCGCCACGGTGGCGGCGGCCAGCGCGTTGGTCACGTGGTGCTCGCCCACCAGCCGCAGGGCGACGGGCGCGCGCACCTCCTCGCCGACCGATGTCGCGCCGAGCTCCCCGGCGCGCACCCGCAGCGTGAAGGAGGCGCGGCCCGCGGCGTCGATCGTGACGCGCTCGGCGCGCACGTCGGCCGCGGGGATGGTGCCGAACGTGACGACGCGGGCGCCGGCGTCGACCGCCTTGGCGGCCATGCCGGCCACCCGCAGGTCGTCGGCGTTGAGCACCGCCACGCCGCCCGGCGCCAGGCCGGTGACCATCTCCGACTTCGCCTCGGCGATCGCCTCGACGCTGCCGAAGACGCCCAGGTGCGCCGAGCCGACGGCGAGCACGACGCCCACCTGCGGCGGCGCGACCGACGTCAGGTAGGCGATGTTGCCGACGTGGTCGGCGCCCATCTCGAGCACGAGCGTGCGGGTCGAGGGCGTCACCCGCAGCACGGTCAGCGGCAGGCCCACCTCGTTGTTGAACGAGCCGGTCGGCACGACGGCCTCGCCGTCGGGCGCGAGCAGCTGGCCCATGAGGTCCTTGGTGGTGGTCTTGCCGACGGAGCCGGTCACCGCCAGCACGCGCAGCTCCGGGTTCGCAGCGCGCACGCGGGCCAGCACCGCGCGGGCCAGGGCCCCGAGGGCGCCCTGCACGTCGTCGACCACGACCGCGGGCACGCCGTCGAGCGGCCGCGCCGCGAGCACCAGGGCGGCGCCGGCCGCCACGGCGCCCGCGGCGAAGTCGTGGCCGTCCACGCGCTCGCCGGGCAGGGCGACGAACAGCGCGCCCGGCTCGACGAGCCGGGAGTCGACGACCACCGGTCCGGTGACCCGCGCCTCGGGGTCGGCGGCGGCGAGGCGACCGCCCGTCGCCTCCGCGACCTCGGCAGCGGTCAGCTCGATCATGCGGTGGTCGTCCTCTCGTCCTGGGGGTCCTGCTCGGATGCCTGCTGGGATGCCTGCTGGGAGCCGCGCGCACCGGGCGGCGCGCCGCGGGCGGCCAGGGCCGCGCGGGCCTCGACGCGGTCGTCGAGCGGCAGGTCGACGCCCGCGACGTCCTGGATGGTCTCGTGGCCGCGGCCGGCGACGAGCACGGTGTCGCCGGCGGCCGCCTCCAGCACGGCGCGGCGGATGGCCTCGGCGCGCGGCGCGACCTCGTGCAGGGCGACCTCGCGGCCGGCCTCCCGGGCGGCCTGCTGCGCCGCCCGCGCCCCGGCCAGCACCGCCGCGCGGACGGGCGCCGGGTCCTCGCCGTGCGGGTCGTCGTCGGTCACCACGACGACGTCGGCGCCCGCCACGGCGGCGGCGCCCATCGCCGGGCGCTTGCCCTTGTCCCGGTCGCCGGTGGCGCCGAAGACGACGACGAGCCGGCCGGGCGTCGTCGGGCGCAGCGCGGCCAGCGCCAGCTCGAGCGCCTCGGCGTTGTGGGCGAAGTCGACCACGACGCGCGGCGACGTCGCGTCGCCCGCGCCGACCACCTCCATGCGGCCCGGCACGACCGCCGACAGGCCGCCGGCGGCGTCGAGCGCCTCCTGCACGTCCTGCAGGTGCGCGCCGCCCTCGAGCACCATGACCAGCGCGAGCGCCGCGTTGGCCACGTTGAAGCGCCCCGGCAGCGACGTCGTGGTGCGCACGGCGCGGCCGTCGGTGTGGGTCACGGTGAACGCGGAGCCGGTGCCGTGCGGGACGACGTCGGAGACCGTCCAGTCGGCAGCGCCCGCGGCGCCGCCGTCCTCGGCGCCCGCGCCGGTGCGCAGCGTCGCCACGGGGATCCGGGCCGCCGCGGCCATCCGCTCGCCCCACGCGTCGTCGACCACGACGACGCCGCGCCGGGCGTGCTCCGGCGTGAACAGCAGCGCCTTGGTCTCGAAGTACGTCTGCAGGTCGCCGTGGAAGTCGAGGTGGTCCTGGCTGAGGTTCGTGAAGCCGACGACGCCGTACTGCACGCCGTCGACGCGGTGCAGGGCCAGGGCGTGCGAGGACACCTCCATCGCGAGGGTCCGCACGCCGTCCTCGAGCATGGCGGCGAGCAGCGCCTGCAGGTCCGCGGCCTCCGGCGTCGTCAGCCGCGACGGCAGCACCCGGTCGCCCGAGCGCATCTCGACGGTGCCGACGAGGCCGCCCTTCCAGCCCAGCGCGCGCAGCACGTGGTCGACCTGGTACGTCGTGGTGGTCTTGCCGTTGGTGCCGGTCACCCCGAACGTCATGAGGTGCTCGCCCGGGTTGCCGTACACCCAGGCGGCCACGGGGCCGAGGATCGCGCGGGGGTCGGCGGCGACGAGCACCGGGACCGCGGCGCCGTCGCGCTCGAGGGGCTGCGCGGCGACCAGGGCAGCGCCCTCGGCGTCCGTGAGCACGGCGCGCGCGCCGCGGGCGACGGCGTCGGCGGCGAACCGGGCGCCGTGCGCGTGGGCGCCGGGCAGGGCCACGAACAGGTCGCCGTCGGCGACGACGCGGTTGTCGGAGGCCACCGAGGTGACCGTCACGGGCTCCGCCGGCGACGGCGGGGCGTCCACCGTCTCGAGCCCGAAGGTCAGGGCCAGGTCCCGCACCTTCCGGGGCGAGGTGCCCGCGGGCCGGATGCGGTCGTACGGGGATGTCACGCAGTAGACCCTAGCGGGTGAAACGGACCGGTCCGGGCTGGCGTCGGCCGCCGCCGGGCCCACCCACGGGGTCACCACGTCAGCGGGTAGGTCGGGCCGGCAGGACGGCTCGGCGGCACGTCCTCCTTCTGCAGGACGAAGCCCATGACGTCGCGGAACACCGGGGCTGCGACGACGCCGCCGTAGATGGACGTGTGGGGGCTCTTGAGGAACACCGAGACGGTGTAGCGGGGGTCGTCGGCGGGGGCGACGCCGATGAACGACGACATGTACGTCACATCCCCGCCGGGCAGGAAGATCTGCGCCGTGCCCGTCTTGCCCGCGACCCGGTAGCCGGGCACCTGCGCGGCCTCCGCGGTGCCCTCCTCGCTGGTGACCTCCTCGAGCATGCGCATGAGGGTGTCGGCGGTCTCCTGCGAGACCACCCGGGTGCCCTCGGGGCGCTCGGCGGGCTCGAGCTCGCCGCCCGCCTCGCGCGTGCCCGCCAGCAGGGTCGGGGTCATCCGCACGCCGCCGTTGGCGATCGTCGAGAACACGCTGGTCGCCTGGACGGCGTTCACGGTCAGGCCCTGGCCGAACGTCACCGCGTAGCGGGTGCGGCCGTCCCACGCGTCGACCGGGTGCACCGTGCCGCGCGACTCGCCCTGCAGGCCCAGCCCGGTCGACTCCCCCAGCCCGAACCGCTTGAGGTAGTCGTACTGCGTCTGCGGCGAGATCTTCTCGGCCACCTGGACGGTGCCCGAGTTCGACGAGTGCGCCAGGATCCCGGCGAGCGTCAGGTGCTGCACCTCGTGCTCGTGGGAGTCGCGGAAGGTCTGGCCGTTGGGCGTGGTGAACGTGTACGGCACCGTGAACCGGCTCTCGGGGGTCCACGCACCCGTCTCCAGGGCCGCGGCCATGGTGATGACCTTGCCCGTCGAGCCCGGCTCGAACGTGTCCTGCACCGCCCGCGAGCCCTGCGCCACCTGCGCCGTCGACCGGTCGTTCGGGTCCACCGACCCGGAGTCCGCGATCGCGAGCATCTCGCCCGTGCGCAGGTCCTGCACCAGGGCGATGCCGTACTCCGCCCCGCTGGCGGCCACGGCCTCGTCGAGGGAGTCCTGCGTCTTCCACTGCACGTCGTGGTCGATGGTGAGCACGACGTCGCGGCCCGGCACGGCGGCCTGGGACCGCTCCTCGCCGCCGGGGATCGGCACGCCGTCGCGCGAGCGCTCGTACGTCGTGGTCCCGGGCGTGCCGGCCAGCACGTCGTCGTACATGCCCTCGATCCCGCCCTGCCCCTCCTGCTCCGAGTTGACGAACCCGACGAGCGTGCCGGCCACGGTGCCCGCGGGGTACGTGCGCTTCGAGGTGAGGTCGGTGCTGACGTACGCGCCGAGCTTCAGGTCGGCGATCGCGCGCTGCACCTCGGGCACCACGTCCTTGGCGAGGACCACGTAGCGGCCGTCGCCGTTGATCGAGGCGGCCAGCTCGTTCTTCGGCACGTCGAGGATCGGCCCCAGCAGCTGGGCGATGCCCAGGGCGCCGTCGGCGACCTCGGCGCCGTCGGCGTCCACGCGGCTGCCGCCGCGGAAGCTCTGGATCGCCAGGGGGTCGGCCACGACGGTGTACCGGTCGACGGACGTGGCCAGCACGTTGCCGTCGACGTCGGTGATGTCGCCCCGGTGGGCGATCGTCGTCGTGGTGCTCATCCGCCCGGCGAGCGCCTGCGCCGCCAGCTCCGGCGCCTGGAAGACCTGGATCTGGACGAGCCGGCCGACGAAGACCAGCACGACGACCGCGGCGATCACCGCCAGCCAGCGCTGGCGCCGCGCGGGCGACGGCGGGCGGGGCGGCCGGC
>NZ_WUWN01000031.1 GCF_009846865.1 Puerhibacterium puerhi | reverse complement strand
CACCTGGGCCCGCTCGCCACGGCCGTGGCGGGCGCCGTCGGAGGGCTGCCCGCGCCCGTGCTGCGCCGGCCCGGGGGCGGGCGCGACCAGGTGGGCCTCGGGGCCCGCGCCCGCGGCGGCAACGCCGTCGTGCGCGTGGCCCCGCGCGCCTGGCAGCGCCTGTCGCCCGCGTCCGCCGGCCAGGGCACGCCGGCATGCCTCCTGCTCGACGACGTCGTCACGACGGGCGCCACGCTCGCCGCGGCCGAGCGCGCGCTGGAGGCTGCCGGGGCCGACGTCCTGGGCGCCCTCGTGCTCGCCGCGACGCCCGCCCCGGGCGAGCGGCGCCCCCGCGCCGAGGCCGTGCGGGGCTCCGGCGCGCCACCGGTGTCGTAGCAGGCGAAGGGGGGTTAGCGTGGGGAATCCCCACAGGTGAGGCCCACCGGTGGGGTCGTCGACAGGTCCGGGTCTGCGCCCGGCGCCTAGGGGGGTGGTGCCGCGTACCGGCACCCACGAGAGGGTGCCACGAGCCCAGCACGCCGGCTGCACGCGTCGCCGCGGCAGCCCCGCAGAAGTGGAGACCCACGATGGAGATCGTCGTCGTCGGCAGGCACACGGAGGTCGCGGACCGGTTCCGCAACCACGTGCAGGACAAGCTGACCAAGGTGACGCAGCTCGCGCCCGCCGCGCAGCGCGTCGATGTCGAGGTGACGCGGGAGAACAACCCGCGTCTGGCGGACGTGCGCGAGCGCGTCGAGCTCACCGTCCGCGCCAAGGGGCCGATCATCCGCGCGGAGGCCGCCGCGGACGACCGCTTCGGCGCCCTCGACATCGCCTTGGACAAGCTCATCGAGCGCCTGCGCCGGCACCGCGACCGCCGCAAGGACCACCGGCGCACGTACGTGGTCGCGGCCGCCGAGGCGATCCCCGAGGACACCGTCCCCGAGCCGCAGCCCGAGGAGGAGGCGCCCGCGCCCCTCGAGGTCGACGGCGACGCGGTGGAGCGCCAGCTCGGCGACTCGCCCGTGGTGATCCGCCAGAAGCTGCACAGCGCCGAGCCGATGACGCTCGACGACGCGATCTACCAGATGGAGCTCGTGGGCCACGACTTCTTCCTCTTCATCGACAAGGAGACCACCCGCCCCGCGGTGGCCTACCGCCGGCAGGGCTGGACGTACGGCGTCATCCAGCTCGACGCCGAGTGCAACCGGTCGGTGGGCTCCCTCGCCTGACCCCGGGCCTCGAGCCGGCGCTCCGACCCCGGCGGCCGCCCGCCCCCCGCGCGGGCGGCCGCCGCGTGTCGGCGGGGCGCGGCACGATGGACCAGTGACCGTGGACACCGCACCGGCGCCCCCTGCTGGCACGCCCTCTGCTCGTACGGCCGCCGTCCGCACGACCGCCGCCCGCACCGGTGCCGCCCGTACGGCCGCCGGCCCGCTGCCGCGCCGGCGCCGCCCGGAGCGGCTGAGCGCGGCCCAGGCCCGCCGGGTGGCGCTCGCGGCCCAGGGGCTGCACCGGCCCCGTCCGGCGCTCGGCGTCGACGGCCCCGGCCTGCGGCAGGTCACCGCCGCGGTCCGGCGGCTCGGGCTGCTGCAGATCGACTCGGTCAACGTGCTGGCCCGCGCCCACCTCGTGCCGCTGTACTCGCGGCTGGGACCGTACGACGTGGGGCTGCTCGACCGGCTGCACGGCCGCGCGCCACGTCGCCTGGTCGAGGCCTGGGCGCACGAGGCGTCGTTCGTCCCGGTCGAGACGTGGCCGCTGCTGGAGTGGCGGCGCCGCGCCTACCGCGACCACGCGTGGGGGTCCATCTCGAGCGCCCCCGAGCGGCACCCGGCCGAGGTCGCCGCCGTGCGCGCCATCGTCGCGGAGCGGGGCCCGGTGACCGCCGCCCAGGTGCAGGCCCTGCTGGAGGAGCAGGGCGGCCCGGCCCGCCCGGAGAAGGTGGAGTGGGGCTGGAACTGGTCGGCCGCGCGCCGCTGCCTGGAGTACCTGTTCTTCACCGGCGAGGTCGTCGCCGCGGGCCGCGACACCGCGTTCCAGCGGCTGTACGACCTGCCGCAGCGGGTGCTGCCGCGCGCCGTGCTCGAGGCGCCCGCGCCCGACGACGTCGACGCCGTGCGCGCGCTGCTGGAGATCGGCGCCCGCTCCCACGGCGTCGCCACCGTGCGGGACATGCGCGACTACTTCCGGCTGCGCCGGGGGCGGACCAACGCCCTGGTGACGCAGGCGCTGCCGCAGCTCGTCGAGGACGGGACGCTGACGCCGGTGGAGGTCGAGGGCGCCGGCAGCGGGTGGTACCTGCACCGCGACGCCGCCCTGCCGCGGCGCGCGGACGGTGCGGCCCTGCTCAGCCCCTTCGACCCGCTGGTGTTCGAGCGCACGCGGCTGGAGCAGCTCTTCGGCACCACCTACCGCATCGAGATCTACGTGCCCGCGGCCAAGCGGGTGCACGGCTACTACGTGCTGCCCTTCCTCGAGGGGGAGCGGGTCACGGCACGCGTCGACCTCAAGGCCGACCGGCGCGCCGCGGGCGGGGGCGTCCTGCGGGTCCGGTCCGCGCACGCCGAACCGCACCTGGCGGCGCAGGACCGGGGCCGCACGGCGCGCCGCCTCGCCGCGGAGCTGTGGCTCCTGGCGGGCTGGCTGGGCCTCGGCGACGTCGCGGTCGAGCCGGCGGGCGACCTCGCGGGGGAGCTCGCCGCGGCGGTGCCCGCCGCCTGACCGGGCCGCGCCACGACCCTCCGCGCCACGACCCTGCGCGGTCCCGCCCGCCGCCACCGCCGCAGTCCTACGATCGCAGCGGGGCCGGCCACGAGGGGGTGCCATGGCCACCGCAGCGCTCTACCTCGCCGCCGCGTTCGCCGGGGGCCTGCTCGCCGTGCTCCTGCGGCTCCCGCCGCTGGTCGGCTACCTCGGCGCGGGGTTCGCGCTCGGCGCCGCCGGCGTGGCGGAGCCCGCCTTCCTCGACCCGGTCGCGGAGATCGGCGTCGCGCTGCTGCTGTTCGCCATCGGCCTCAAGCTCGACGTGCGCTCGCTGCTGCGCCCGGAGATCTGGCTGACCACCACGGTGCACCTGGTGCTGAGCACGGCCGCGGGTATGGGGCTCCTCGGCCTCCTGGCGGTGCTCGGCTCGCACCTGCTCGCCGACGACGGCGCCGGTGCCCTGGCCCTGGTCGGGTTCGCCCTCGCGTTCTCCTCGACCGTGTTCGTCGTCAAGGTGCTGGAGGACCGCTCGGACGCCGCCTCGCTCTACGGGCGGATCGCCGTCGGCGTGCTGGTGACGCAGGACGTGGCGGCGGTCGTGTTCCTCAGCGCCGCCGGCGGCCGCGCCCCCAGCCCCTGGGCGCTCGCGCTCGTCGCCCTGGTGCCCGGCGCGTGGCTGGTCCACCGCGTCTGGGACCGGGTCGGCCACGGCGAGCTGCAGGCCCTGCTGGGCGTGCTCGTCGCGCTCGTGCCCGGCTACGCGCTCTTCGAGTCCGTCGGCGTCGTCGGCGACGTCGGGGCGCTGCTCATGGGCGTGCTGCTCGCGCCGCACCCCCGCGCCGGCGACCTGTCGCGGGCGCTGCTGAGCCTCAAGGACCTCATGCTCGTGGCGTTCTTCGTGCAGATCGGGCTGCACGGGGTCCCGACGCCCGCCGACGTCGGCCTGGCGCTGCTGCTCCTGGTGCTGCTGCCGGTGCAGGCGGCCCTGTACGCCGGCCTGCTGTGGCTGCTGCGCCTGCGCCGGCGCACCGCGTTCCTGGCCGGGCTGGTGCTGGCCAACTTCTCGGAGTTCGGCATCATCGTGGTCGACGTCGGCGCCACCGGAGGGCTGCTGCCGCAGCGGTGGGTGGCCGTCGTCGCGCTGGCCGTGGCGTTCAGCTTCGTCGTCGCCGCCGTGGTCAACCGCCGCGGCGTCGAGCTGGCCAGCCGGCTGTCGCGGCTGCTGCCCGTCCGCGACGCGGAGCGCCTGCACCCGGAGGACCGGCTGGTCGACGTCGGCCACGCGGACGCCATCGTGCTGGGGCTCGGCCGCATCGGCTCCGCCACCTGCGCGCGCCTGCGCGCGCACGGCCTGCGCGTGCTCGGCGTCGAGCACGACCCCGGGCGGGTGCAGGAGCTCGCCGCGCGCGGCTTCGACGTCGTGCGGGCGGACGCCACCGACCTCGAGTTCTGGCTGCGGGTGCGCCGGGCCGGCTCGGTGCGCGTCGCCGTCCTGGCGATGCCGTTCCACAAGGCCAACCTCATCGCGCTCGCCCGGCTGCAGGCGGCCGGCTTCGAGGGGCTGGTGGTGGCCGTGGCGCGGTACGACGACGACGTCGTCGAGCTGCGCCACCACGGCGCCGACGCCGTCTTCCACCTGTACGGCTCGGCCGGGTCGGAGCTCGCCGACCGGGCGGTGGAGGTGCTGCGCCGCTCGACGGGTTCGTCCGAGGGCGAACCTGCGTGAGACGCTCAGGTGGCCGCCCTAGGATGGCAAGGGTGTGACCCAGGGCCGGCGTGCGCCGGCCGAACCGAACGGCAGGACCGGCCGCCGCCGGGTGCCTCGACCCAGGAGACAGTGTGCCCGCGATCCTCGAGAAGGTCCTTCGCTTCGGCGAGGGGCGCATCGTCAAGAAGCTGCAGGGGCTGGCCCAGCAGGTCAACAGCCTCGAGCCCGGCTTCACCGAGCTCAGCGACGAGGAGCTGCGCGAGGAGACCGACCGGTTCAAGGAGCGCCTGGCGCACGGCGAGACGCTGGACGAGCTGCTGCCGGAGGCGTTCGCCGCGGTCCGCGAGGCCGCGCGCCGCACGCTCGGCCAGCGCCACTTCGACGTGCAGCTCATGGGCGGCGCCGCCCTGCACCTCGGCAACATCGCCGAGATGAAGACCGGTGAGGGCAAGACGCTCGTGGCCACGCTCGCCGCCTACCTCAACGCCCTCGAGGGCAAGGGCGTGCACGTGGTCACGACCAACGACTACCTGGCGAAGTACCAGGGCGAGCTCATGGGCCGCGTCTACCGGTTCCTCGGCATGAGCACCGGCGTGATCCTGTCGGGCCAGAGCCCCGCCGAGCGGCGCAAGCAGTACGCGGCGGACATCACGTACGGCACGAACAACGAGTTCGGCTTCGACTACCTGCGCGACAACATGGCCTGGTCGACCGACGACCTGGTGCAGCGCGGCCACCACTTCGCCATCGTCGACGAGGTCGACTCGATCCTCATCGACGAGGCGCGCACGCCGCTGATCATCTCCGGGCCCGCCTCCGGCGACGCCAACCGCTGGTACACCGAGTTCGCCAAGGTGGTGCGCCGGCTGGACGCGGGGACCGACTACGAGGTCGACGAGAAGAAGCGCACCGTCGGCATCCTCGAGCCGGGCATCGAGAAGATCGAGGACTACCTCGGCATCGACAACCTGTACGAGTCGCTCAACACGCCGCTGATCGGGTTCCTCAACAACGCGATCAAGGCCAAGGAGCTGTTCAAGCGCGACAAGGACTACGTCGTGATGAACGGCGAGGTCATGATCGTCGACGAGCACACCGGCCGCATCCTCGCCGGCCGCCGCTACAACGAGGGCATGCACCAGGCCATCGAGGCCAAGGAGGGCGTGCAGATCAAGGCGGAGAACCAGACGCTCGCCACGATCACCCTCCAGAACTACTTCCGCCTGTACGACAAGCTCTCGGGCATGACCGGCACCGCCGAGACCGAGGCCGCCGAGTTCCAGGGCACCTACAAGCTCGGCGTCGTGCCGATCCCCACCAACCGGCCGATGCAGCGCATCGACCAGCCCGACCTCGTGTACAAGAACGAGGAGGGCAAGCTCACAGCCGTCGTCGCCGACATCGTCGAGCGGCACGCCAAGGGCCAGCCGGTGCTGGTGGGCACCACGAGCGTCGAGAAGTCCGAGCGGCTGTCGGCCATGCTGCGCAAGGCGGGCGTGCCGCACGCCGTGCTGAACGCCAAGGAGCACGAGCGCGAGGCGTCGGTCGTCGCGCTCGCCGGCCGCAAGGGTGCCGTGACGGTGGCCACCAACATGGCCGGCCGCGGCACCGACATCATGCTCGGCGGCAACGCGGAGTTCCTCGCGGTCCAGGAGATGGCCGAGCGCGGCTTCGACGCCACGGAGAACCCGGAGGAGTACGAGGCCGCGTGGCCCGAGGTCCTCGAGAAGGCGAAGGCCGCGGTGGCCGCGGAGCACGAGGAGGTCACCGAGCTCGGCGGCCTGTACGTGCTCGGCACCGAGCGGCACGAGTCGCGCCGCATCGACAACCAGCTGCGCGGCCGCTCCGGCCGTCAGGGCGACCCGGGCGAGTCCCGGTTCTACCTGTCGATGCAGGACGACCTCATGCGCCTGTTCAACTCCGGCCTGGCAGAGGCGATGATGAGCCGCGCCGGCTTCCCGGACGACATGCCGCTCGAGTCGAAGATGGTCACGCGCGGCATCCAGAGCGCCCAGTCGCAGGTCGAGTCGCGCAACTTCGAGATCCGCAAGAACGTCCTGAAGTACGACGACGTCCTGTCGCGCCAGCGCGAGGTCGTCTACGCCGAGCGCCGCCGGGTGCTCGAGGGCGAGGACCTCGCCGACCAGGTGCAGCACTTCATCACCGACGTCGTCACGGCGTACGTCGACGGCGCCACCGGCGAGGGCACGCCCGAGCAGTGGGACCTCGACGGGCTGTGGACCGCGCTGCGCGCGGTGTTCCCCGTGTCGATCACCGTGGACGACGTGGTCGAGGAGGCCGGCGGCATCGGCTCGCTCACCCGCGAGATGCTGCTCGAGGAGCTGCTCTCCGACGCCCGCGTGGCGTACGGCCAGCGCGAGGAGCAGCTGGGCGAGCAGGCGATGCGCCAGCTCGAGCGCCGCGTCGTGCTGTCCGTGCTGGACCGCAAGTGGCGCGAGCACCTCTACGAGATGGACTACCTCAAGGAGGGCATCGGCCTGCGCGCGATGGCGCAGCGCGACCCGCTCGTGGAGTACCAGCGCGAGGGCTACCAGCTGTTCCAGGCCATGAACGAGGCCATCAAGGAGGAGTCGGTCGGGTTCCTGTTCAACCTCGAGGTGCAGGTCCAGGCCCAGGGCCAGACCGACGGGCAGGTGACCGTCACGGCGGCCTCCGCCGCGGCCGCCGCGCAGTCGGCTCCCACGGTCGCCCCGGCGACGGCGCCGCAGGACGGTACGCCGCAGGACGGCACCCGCGCCGAGGGCCCGGCGGAGCCGCCCGCCGAGACGCCGGCCGAGGCCGTCGCCCGCACCCAGGAGCCGGCGCCCGCCGCTGCCGCCGCCGAGTCGACGCTGTCGGCCGCCCGCGCCGCGCAGGCCTCGGCCGCGCAGGAGCCGGTGCTGGTCGGCAAGGGCCTGGACGGCCCGGGACAGCAGGTGCCGATGGCGTTCAGCGGGCCGGGCGAGGACGGCGCGACCGCCGTCTCGGGCTCCAGCCCGGAGGCGGCGCGCCGCGCCCGCCGCGCGCTGCACGGCGAGGCCTCGGCGCCCGAGAGCGACGGCCGCACGTTCCCCGGCACCCCGCGCAACGCGCCGTGCCCGTGCGGCTCCGGCAAGAAGTACAAGGTCTGCCACGGCCAGAACGAGCAGTGACGGGCTGACGGCCGCGGAGGGACACGCGCAGGGCCGCGGTGGCGATCGCCACCGCGGCCCTGCGCGTCTCGGCGGCGCCGCGCGCTCACGCGATCTCGAGCACCGCGACCCGCCACTGCCCGCGCCACGCCTCCAGGCGCACGGCCGCGGCTCGCACCCGGCCGGCGTCGTCGAGCACCACCGTGGCCTCCGCGCTGTCGCCGCGCCGCTCGAGGCGGACCCGGCGCACCCGTACCGGGCGGCCGCGCAGCGCGGCGGGAGCGTGCCCGGCGGCCGCCGCGTCGTGCACCAGACGCGCGCGCTCGCCGAGCTGGTCGAGCACCACGGGCGTGACCCAGCGCGCGAGCTGGGCGACGCCGCGGTCGCCGCGCAGCACCTCGACCGCGGCGCGCACCACGCTGCAGCACAGGGCAGTGGGGTCGGGCAGCGGCGCGGGCGCAGTCGCGGCGCTCGGGTGCGCGGCGGCCACCTCGTCGAGGACCTCGTCGCGGTCGGCCCAGCCGGCCCGGTCGACGCCGATGCGCACCCGCCGCACCCGGCCCGGTGGGCGGCTCGGGGCCGCCGGCGGCGTGCCGGGCCGCACCGGCTGGGGGAGCGCGGCGACCCGGATGCGCCGCACGCGCGCGGGCTGCGCCGTGGCGTCCGGCCGTGCCGTGGCGTCCTGCGGCACCGGCGTGCCACGGCGCGAGGCGGGCGCCGCCGGGGCGTCGCGCTCCGCGGTGCGTGGCGCACGGTCCGCGACGGGTGGGCGGGGTGCGGCCGGGCGGGGTGGGATCGTGCGGGGTGGGACGCCGCGCGCCTCGAACGCGCCGGCGGGCGTGGTCCTGGTCATCGTTCCCTCCGATCGGGTGCGGCTGCTGAGCGGCGTGGCGAGGCGGCGTGACGAGGCGACGGGGCGAGCGGTGACGTGGGCTCACGCGGGCGGGCGCAGCACCTGCCCGGGCAGCACGAGGTCGGGGTCGTCGCCGACGACGTCGCGGTTGGCCTCGTGCCACCGCACGGTCGCGGCGAGGATCTCGCCGTCCGAGGGCGAGCCGCCGAGCCACCGGGCGGCGATGTCCCACAGGGTGTCGCCGCGGTGGACGACGACCGACCCGTCGGGTGCCGGCCCGGGGTGCGCGGTGTCCCGGCGCACCTCCGCCGCGACGTCGACGTCCGCCGGCTCTGACGGGGCAGCCGGCTCCTCCGCCGGCGCCGCCGCCGCCGGGTCCTCCACGTCCGTCGGCGCCGCGCGGACCGGCGCGTCGGGGTCGGCGGGGCCGTCGGGCGCGGTCGGCTGCCAGCCCAGGTCGACGGTCGCCGGTGCGGGCGCGCCGGGGCCGGGGTGGGTCTCGGCCGCCGTCGCCGTCGTCGGTGCGACCACGAGGCCGGCGCCGACGCCGACACCCACGCCGACCCGGACGAGCCGGCGTACGAGACCGGGCGCCAGCCGGCGCACCGCCGCCTCGCCGGCGCGCCACCGCACGCCCAGCCCTGCGGCGACCAGCACGGCGAGGCCGAGCGCGGCGCCCAGCGCGACCCAGCACGCTGCGACGCCGCCCACGGCCACCATGGCGAGCTCCACCCACGTCTCGGTGCGGGAGCCGGGCCCGGTCGCCGCCGGCGCGACCGTGAGGGCCCGGGCACCGAGCAGCGCCCCGGCGGCGCCCGCCCCGAGGGTCAGGGCCAGCAGGCGCGCCCCGGCGCGTCGGACCGGACCCGACCGGGTGGCGCGTGCCGGGGTGGGCGCGGCTGCGGCAGCGGGCGGGCGCCGGCCCGCGGTGCGGTGGTCCGTGGACTTCTCGGTGGTCATGTCGCCCCCTGCGCCGACCTCATGCTGTCGTGTGATGCCGTTTGATGACGTTTGACGACATCCGATGCCGCCAGGCAACCACACCCGGGCTATGGTGTCCAGAGGTGCAGCGGTCGGAGCGGACGCGCTGCGCGAGCCGGTGGGGGTCGGTGGCAGGGGGGTGGACGCATGGACGGCCCGGGCCGATGGGAGCTGCTGTTCGCCGACCTCGAGGCGCAGCTCGTCGCCCACGAGGTCGCCGAGCGCGGCGACGCCGTGGCGGAGCTGACGCGCGCCGAGCACGCGGCGATCCCGCTGGCGGACCGCTGCCGTGCGGCGCTCGGCGCGCCCGTGACCGTGGAGCTGGCGGACGGCGAGCGGGTGGCCGGGGTGGTGCGCCGCGCGGCCGCGACCTGGGTGCTGCTCGACGGACGGGGCGCCTCCGGGCAGGTCGAGCACCTCGTCCCGCTGGCGGCCGTCGCGTCGGTGGTCGGGCTCGGCCGTCAGGCGGTGCCGTCGACGGCACGCACGGACGCCCTGGGGCTCGGCACGGTGCTGCGGCGCCTGCAGCGCGACCGCGCCCGGGTCGTCGTGCGCACCCGCGCAGGCCAGGCGGTCGGCCGGCTTGTCCGCATCGGCGCCGACCACCTCGACATCGACGAGACGGAGGCGGCGCCGCGGCCGCGGGTCGTGCCGTTCACCGCGCTGCTGCGGGTGAGCCAGGCGTGAGCGGCCGCGCCGGCGCAGGCCGCTGCGCCAGGGGCCTAGACGTCCCCGGAGGCGACGCGCTCGCGCGTCCTGGCGTACTGCCGCTCGATGTAGGCCTCGAGCTCGCTGGCCTCGACGCGCCAGACGCCGCGGCCGCCCACCTGGATCGCCGCCAGCTCGCCGCTGCGCACCAGGGCGTAGGCCTGGCGGGCGGAGATGTTGAGCATCTCCTCGACGTCTGCGAGCGTCAGGAAGCGTCCGGCCATACCCTCAGGATCGCACAGCCGGGCCCCTGCGCCACGCTGGACGACGGTTGTCCACAGGTGGTGACGCCTGACCGCGGACAACTGCGCATGATGGTCGACGTCGACACGGTTTCCCCGGCCGCGCGCCCCGGCGCGCCCGCATCGGAAGGACACCAGTGAGCACCCAGCACCTCCCGGCGCCCGTCGCGCCGCGCCTGCGCCGGCCCGGCTGGCGCGACCCCCGCCTCGTCGTCGGCGTCGTCCTCGTGGCGCTCGCCGTGGCCCTCGGCTCGTGGGCCGTGAGCTCCGCGTCCCGGACCGTCCCGGTGTGGGCGGCGGACGGCGCGCTGACCCCGGGCGACCCGCTGAGCCCCGACGCGCTGCGCACCGTCGACGTGCGCCTGGGCAGCGGCGCGGAGCTCTACCTGCGCGCGGACGAGCCGCTGCCCGAGGGGCTGGTGGTGACGCGGGTGGTCGACGCCGGCGAGCTGCTGCCGCACTCCGCGCTGGGGCGCGCGGACGCCGTCGACCTGCGCTCGGTCGCCGTGCCGGTGAGCGAGGGGCTGAGCGAGCGCGTCCGCAAGGGCGCCCGCGTCGACCTGTGGTCGGTGCCGGAGGCGGCGGCCGGCCAGGAGCCGGAGCCGCCGACCTCGCTGGTGCAGGGCGTCCTCGTGGAGCAGGTCGACGCGGCCGACGGGGGGCTGGTGGTCGGCTCCACCGCCACGCTGCACGTCCTGGTGCCCACCGACGAGCTGCCGGCGGTGCTCGGCGCGCTGCGCGAGGGCGGCAGCGTCGCGGTGGTCCCGGTGCCGGGAGCGGGGGCCTGATGGCCGCGCCGGTCACCGTCCTGTCGGCGGTGCGCGGGGCGGGCGAGGCGGACCTCGTCGTCGCGCTCGGCGGGCCCGGCGCCGGGACGGTCGTCACGCGGCGCTGCGGCGACCTCACCGAGCTGCTCGCCGCGGCCGCCGCCGGTGCCGGTGCCGTCGCCGTCGTCTCGGGCGACCTGCCCGGCCTGGACCGCGAGGCGGTCGCGCGGCTCCACGGCTCCGGCGTCCGGGTCGTCGCGCTCGCCGACGCCGTGCCGGCCGACCGGCTGCGCGCGCTGGGGGCCGACGTGGTGCTGGACGGCGCGCGCCTCGACGCCGACGCGGTCGTGGCCGCGGTGCAGCAGGCGGCGGGGACGCCGGGCGCGCCCGGGGCGGGGCCCGACGCCGCTCCGGAGGAGGGCGCGCCGGCGACCGCGCTCGGGGCCGCCGGCGACGCCGACGCGGCGGAGGCCGAGGCGTCCGGGCGGGTGCAGCCGGGCCGCGTGGTGGTCGTCTGGGGGCCGGTCGGCGCCCCGGGACGCACCACCACGGCGCTCGAGCTGGCCCACGAGCTGGCGGGCGTGGCCGCGGCCCGCGGCCGGCGGCGCTCCGCCCGCGGGCGCCGCGCCGGCGAGGCGGGGGAGGAGCCACCGGCCGACCCGCGCCCGGTGCTGCTCGTCGACGCCGACACCTACGGCTCCTCGCTGGCCGCCCGGCTCGGGCTGCTCGACGACGCGCCGGGACTGGCGGCCGTCGCCCGGGCCGCGGGCCAGGGCACCCTCGACCTGGCGACGCTGGCGCGGCACGCCCCGGTGCTGGCGCGGGGGCTGCGGGTCCTCACCGGGCTGACACGGGCGGCCCGGTGGCCGGAGGTGCCGGCCTCGGCCCTGGAGGTGGTGCTCGAGCGTGCGCGCGAGCTGGCGGCCTGGACCGTCGTCGACACAGGTGCGGTGCTCGAGGCCGACGAGCTGCTCATGTACGACACCCAGGCGCCGCAGCGCAACGCCGCGACGCTCGCCGCGCTCGCCGCCGCGGACGACGTCGTGGTGGTCGGCGCGGGGGACCCCGTGGGCGTGCAGCGCCTGGTGCGCGGGCTGGAGGAGCTGCGGGAGGCCCCGGTGCCCGTTCCGCGGCCGACGGCGGTCGTCGTCAACCGCGTGCGGGCGGCGGCCGTCGGCCCCCGGCCGGAGGCGGCGGTACGCGCCGCGCTGGAGCGCTACGCCGGGGTCGGCGACCTGGTCGTGGTGCCGGACGACCCGGCGGGCTGCGACGGCGCGCTGCTGGCCGGCCGGTCCCTCGCGGAGCACGCCCCGGCGTCGCCGGCACGGCTGGCGTTCGCCGGGCTCGCGGACCGCCTGCGCGCGCCGGCGCCGGTCTGAGGCGGTGTTCCGCACCTCACAGCGCCGGCCCCTGGCGGCGGGCGGCCGAAGGTTGTTGAATCATGAACGGAACGGCGCCATCCCCCCTCCGGCGCCGACCCGGCCCGCCCGTCCCCCTTGCGGCGGGCCACGACACGACGGCGCCCGCCTGCCCCCCCTGCGACGGGCGCCGTCGTGCGTCCGCCGCCGGCAGGGCACACTGTGCCCATGCGCCTGTACGTGCCTGCCACCCTCGACGAGCTGGCGTCCGCCACCGTGACCGCGACCGGGGCGACGTGGTGCGTGCCGCCGCGCGGCGCGCACGCCGTCACGCCCGCGCTCGCCGGCGCCCTGCCGGACGAGGACGAGGAGGGGCGGGAGTACGCCGCGTTCCTCGCCGCCGCGCACGACTCGCTGCTGCTGGTCGCCGCCCGCGGCGACGCCGTCCCGCTGCGGGTCGTCGTCACGGTCGAGGTGCCCGACGCCGTCGTCCTCACGGCGGCCGGCGGCGGGTTCGACGGCGGCGCCGACGACGGCGCGGCCGTGCCGTCGGCCGTGCGGGTGACCCGGGAGGTGCCGGGCACCGCCGTGGTCGCGGTGCACGTCGACGAGCCCGAGGCTGCCGGCGACGTGCGGGACGTGCTCGCCGCCGCCGACGAGGAGAGCGACGCCGAGGCGGCGGACGACGTCGCGGCGGCGTCGGAGTCGGTGCTGGACGACGCGCTGCAGCGCGTCACGGACCGGGACCTGCTCTGGTACGACCCGACGGAGATCGCGGCGATCCCGCGACCGTGACCCGGGCGGGTCAGCCGAGGTAGACCAGCACCTCGTCGTGCAGGCGGCCGTTGGTCGCCACCGCGTTGCCGCCCCAGGGACCCGGCTCGCCCTCGAGCGAGGTGAACCGCCCGCCGGCCTCGGTGACGATCGGCACCAGCGCGGCCATGTCGTGCAGCTCGAGCTCGGGCTCGGCCGCGATGTCCGCGGCGCCCTCGGCCACGAGCATGTAGGACCAGAAGTCGCCGTAGCCGCGGGTGCGGTAGCACCGGCGCGTGAGGTCGAGGAACCCGGACAGCTTGTCGCGCTCCTCCCAGCCGGACAGCGACGAGTAGGAGAAGGAGGCGTCCTCGAGGGTGCGCACGCCGGAGACCGACAGCCGGGTCGCCGCGGCGAGCGACTTGCCGGTCCACGCGCCGGACCCCTTGGCGGCCCACCAGCGCCGGCCCAGCGCGGGCGCGGACACCAGGCCCATCACCACCTCGTCCCCGTCGGCCAGCGCGATGAGCGTCGCCCACACCGGCACGCCGCGCACGAAGTTCTTGGTCCCGTCGATCGGGTCGACGATCCACCGCCGCGGCCCGCTGCCGGCCGACGTGCCGAACTCCTCGCCCACGATCGCGTCGCGGGTGCGGGCGCGGCGCAGCTGCGCGCGCACGAACTCCTCCGCCGCGCGGTCGGCGTCCGAGACCGGCGTGCTGTCCGGCTTGGTCTCGACGTGCAGGTCGAGCGCGCGGAACCGGTCCATGGTCAGGGCGTCGACCTGGTCGGCGATGACGTGGGCCAGGCGCAGGTCGTCCTCGTACGTACGGCCGGTGGGGGTGGGGGGCACGGCTCACACGGTAGCGGTGCGCGAGGCGAGCAGGCGTCGGAACGACGCCAGCCGCAGGGCGCGTGTCGCCCGCGCCTGGGCGTCGTCGGTCGCCTCGACCCACTCGTCCAGGGCGCAGTCCGGCGCGTCGGCCAGGTGCGTGCACCCGCGCGGGCACTCCTCGGCCGCCGCGTCGAGGTCCTCGAACGCGCGCAGCAGGTTGTCGACCTCGACGTGCGCCAGCCCGAACGAGCGGATGCCGGGGGTGTCGATCACCCAGCCGTCGTAGCCGGTCCTGGCGCCCTCGCCGGTGCCCGGGCCGGCCGGCAGCCGCAGCGCGACGGCCGACGTCGAGGTGTGCCGGCCCCGCCCGGTGACGTCGTTGACGTGCCCGGTGGCCCGCGAGGCCCCGGGGACCAAGGCGTTGACGAGGGTGGACTTGCCGACGCCGGAGTGGCCGAGCAGCACCGAGACGCGCCCGCGCAGCCGGTCGCGCACGTCCTCCACGGAGGCCGGGGCCAGCGCCAGCGAGCCGGCCGCGGCGCCGTCGTCCGGCGTACCGCCGGAGCCGTCCCCGCCCGCGCCGTCGCCCTCGCGCCGCGTCACGACCACCTCCACGCCGAGCGGCTCGTACAGCTCCCGCAGGGTGTCGGGCGCGGCGAGGTCGGCCTTGGTCAGGCACAGCAGCACGTCCATGCCGGCGTCGTAGGCCGCCACCACCGCCCGGTCGATCATCCCGGTGCGCGGCTCGGGCTGCGCGAGCGCCGTGACCACGACGAGCTGGTCGGCGTTGGCCACCACGATGCGCTCGTAGGGGTCGGTGTCGTCCGCGGTGCGGCGCAGCACCGAGGTGCGCTCGGTGATGCGCACGATGCGCGCGAGCGTGTCCCTCTCGCCGGACGTGTCGCCGACGACGTCGACCCGGTCGCCGACGACCACGCGGGTGCGCGTCAGCTCGCGGGCCTTCATCGCCAGCACGTCGCGCTCGTGCGGCCCGCCCTCGTCGAGCAGCAGCGTGTACCGGCCGCGGTCGACGCCGGTGACGAGCCCGACCAGGGCGTCGGCGTGCTCGGGCCGCTGCTTGGTGCGGGGCCGGCTGCCCCGCTTCGAGGGCCGCGCCCAGCGCTCGTGCTCGTCGCGGGCGCGCGCCATCAGCGGCCCTCCACCGCGGAGCCCGCCAGCATCGACGTCCACAGCCCGGCGAACCCGGGCAGCGTCTTGGCGGTGGTCTCGACGTCCTCGACGAGCACGCCCGGCACGCGCAGGCCGATGAGGGCGCCCGACGTCGCCATCCGGTGGTCGGCGTAGGTGCGGAACGTGGCGCCGTGGAGCGGGCGCGGGGTGATCACGAGGCCGTCGCGGGTCTCCTCGGCCCGGCCGCCCAGCCGGGTGATCTCGGCGGCGAGCGCGGCCAGCCGGTCGGTCTCGTGGCCGCGCAGGTGGCCGATGCCGCGCAGGCGGCTGGGGGAGTCCGCCAGGGCCGCCAGCGCGGCGATCGTCGGGGCGAGCTCGCCCGCGGCGCGCAGGTCGACGTCGATGCCGCGCACCTGCCCGGTGCCCGACACGCGCAGGACGTCGCCGTCGAGCCGGGCGCTGCCGCCCATCCGCGTGAGCAGGTCCGGCACCATCGCGCCGGGCTGCGTGGTGCGCGCGGGCCAGCCGGGCACGGCCACGGTGCCGCCGGCGACGAGCGCGGCGGCGAGGAACGGCGCGGCGTTCGACAGGTCGGGCTCGACGCGCACGTCCCGCGCGGCGACCGGGCCCGGCGCCACGTGCCAGATGCCGTCGCGCGAGTCGTCCACCACGACGCCGACCTCGCGCAGCGTCTCCACGGTCATCGCGATGTGCGGCAGGCTCGGCAGCGTCGCGCCGATGTGCCGCACGGTCAGGCCCTCGTCGTACCGGGCGGCGGCCAGGAGCAGGCCCGACACGAACTGCGACGACGCGGAGGCGTCGACGTCCACGCTGCCGCCCCGCAGGGCGCCGGTGCCCACCACGGTGAAGGGCAGGTGCGCGGGGAAGTCCTGGGTCCCGTGCGCCGGGCCGCCCTCGCCGGCGCCCGCACGGACGTCGACGCCGAGGGCGTGCAGGGCCGCGAGCACCGGGAGCATGGGCCGCACGCGCGCCTGGGGGTCGCCGTCGAACCGCACCGGGCCGTCGGCCAGCGCCGCGACCGGCGGCAGGAAGCGCATCACGGTGCCGGCGAGCCCGGTGAAGACGTCGACGTCGCCGGTGAGGCGGCCGGGGGTGACGTGCAGCGTCGAGGGGGCGTCGCCCTCGACGACGTCCGCCCCCAGCGCGCGCAGCGCCGCGATCATGAGGTCGGCGTCGCGGCTGCGCAGCGCGCCGCGCAGCATTCCGGGCCCGTCCGCGAGGGCCGCGAGCACGAGCAGGCGGTTGGTCAGCGACTTGCTGCCGGGCACCTCGACGACGGCGTCGAGCGCCCCGGTCGCGACGGGCGCCTCCCACGCGGGCGCGGGGGCGGAGGGGCGGGTGCCGGGCGCGGTCGACGTCATGGCGACGAGGCTAGTTGACGGCGCGCTGCCACGGCCGCGCGCCGGCGGTGGTGAGACGGCGCCGCCGACCGCTCCGCGGCCCCGGGCGCGCCTCAGGACGCGACGTCGCCGAGCTTCTTCTCGGCCTTGCGCGCCGACCTCGCCGTCGCCTTGGCCGCGGCCTGGCGCGCGTGGCTCACGCGCCACGCCACCCCCGGGCGGCCCTCGGTGTCGACGCCGGCGATGAGCGCCGCCCCGACCGCGCCGAGGTTGCGCACGAACTTCGTGGCCCTGGCCTGGCGCTCAGCGCCCTTGGTGGTGAAGGGCTCGTTGACGACGGCCAGCGGCACGGTGAGCGCGGCGAGCGCGAGCGCGGCGGTGCGCGGCGCCTTGCCGAGGCCCAGCAGCACGCCGGCGAGCGCGGTGGCGACGCCGTGCGCGCGCACGCACAGCGTCAGCTGCGCGTCGCTCAGCGGCTTGACGCCGAGGCGGTCGGTGGCGAGGGTGGCGCCCTCGCGGGCGGCGGCCGTGTGCTCGGCCGGGTGGAGCGCGGCCTGCACGCCGTCGTAGACGAACGAGGTGGCCAGGAGGGGCCTGGCGAAGCGACGCAGCAGCATGCGACCCACCTTGGCAGACGTCGGGCGGTCTCGCAGGGCGTGCGGGGCGCGGCGGCGGGGACGGGGACGGGAACTTGGACGCGGGCGGGGACGAGGACGGGGACGGGAATGGAGGCGCCGACGACGGCGTTGTCGCAGTCGTGATCCCGTGCTCCACCCCGCAGACGTCCGCCCGCCGCGTGCGGCTCTTCGACGTCCCCTCCCAGGTCGACGGCCTGGTGAAGCAGCCGGCGCCCGCCGTCGGCCCCGCGCTGGCGGACTGGTCCCGCGAGCCCTACGGGGGCGGGCTAGGCTCGACGTCGATGAGCCCCGACATGCCGGCCCCCGAGGGGCGAGACGACACGGACGGCGTCGTCGCGCCCCCGCGCGAGGCGGAGAGCGCCCCCACCACGAGCCGACCGCGCACCGACGGCCCCGAGCCGGTCGACGCCGCGGCCGACGTCATCGACCCGGAGCAGACGGACCGCGCCCCGGAGGACGAGGGCTCGGCAGCGCGCGCCGCGCGCTTCGAGTCCGACGCCCTGCAGTACCTGGACCAGCTCTACTCGGCCGCGCTGCGCATGACGCGCAACCCCGCGGACGCGGAGGACCTGGTGCAGGAGACGTTCGCCAAGGCGTTCGCGGCGTTCCACCAGTACAAGCCCGGCACCAACCTCAAGGCCTGGCTGTACCGGATCCTCACGAACACCTTCATCAACAGCTATCGCAAGAAGCAGCGCGAGCCGCAGCAGTCCCAGGCCGAGGAGGTCGAGGACTGGCAGATCGCCCGCGCCGCGTCGCACACGTCGCAGGGGCTGCGCTCCGCCGAGGCCGAGGCGCTGGACCGCCTCCCGGACTCGGACGTCAAGCGAGCCCTCGCGACCCTGCCCGAGGACCGCCGCATGGTCGTGTACTACGCGGACGTCGAGGGCTTCCCCTACAAGGAGATCGCCGAGATCATGGGTACGCCGATCGGGACGGTGATGTCCCGGCTGCACCGCGGGCGTCGTCAGCTGCGCGAGCTGCTGGCCGACTACGCGACGCAGCGTGGCCTGGTCCCGGCCGGCGCCCAGGCGCCGTCGCACGGAGGTGAGCAGTGAACGCGCAGGAGCCGTCGGCGGGCACGGAACCCGTGACCCCGATCCCGCACGAGACGGCGGGGCAGACCGAGTGCGAGCACGCGCTCGAGCACCTCTACGAGTTCCTCGACTCGGAGATGACCCCGGCGGACGAGCAGCGCATGCGGGCGCACGTGGCCCACTGCTCGCCCTGCCTGGCGGAGCTGAGCGTCGAGGAGCTCGTCAAGCAGCTGGTGCGCCGCTCCTGCAGCGAGCGCGCGCCCGAGACGCTGCGCGTGCGCATCCACCAGCAGCTGAGCGTCATGGCGCTCAAGCCCTGACACGCGCTGGCACGCGCGCCTGACACGCGCGTCCGGCACGCGCCCGACGCCGGAGCGCGACGAAGGGCCGGGACCCCGCGGGGTCCCGGCCCTTCGTCACGTCTGCTGCCTGTGCTCAGGCGTTGGGACGCTTGCCGTGGTTCGCGGCGTTGCCCTTGCGGCTACGACGCTTGCGACCGCGCTTGCTCATGGCTGTAACTCCCAGCATCGGATCTGACGACATGTGTCGCCCCTATGGTCCCACACGCCCGCGGGTGCCCCGCGCGCCCGCGGCTGCTGACCGGCCCCCTTCCGTGGCACGCTGACCTCACCGAAGACACCGCCGACCGGAGGCCACGCGATGACCACCCCCCACGAGCCGACGACCCCCGACCTGCCGCCGCGTCCGCACGACCCCGCGCCGCACGGCGCGCCCGGCCGGGCCCCGGGCACGCAGGCGTGGACCGTCGCCACGCCCCAGGTGGTCGAGGTCCCGGCCGCGCGCTCGCTCGCGGTGCGCGTCGCCAGCGGCACGGTCGAGGTCGTCGCGGACGCCGCGCGCGCCGACGGCGTCACCGTGGACGTGGTCGACCCCGGCCCGCGGCCCGTGCACGTGGTGGTCGAGGAGGGTGCCCTGCGCGTCGGCCGGCACCCGCGCGGCGGCCTGGGCGGCCTGCTCGAGAACCTCCGCACGGCGCGCGAGGACGGCCCCGTCGCCCTGCGCCTCACGGTGCCCGCGACGCTCCCCGTCGACGTCGCGGTGGTGAGCGCCGCCGTCGAGCTCGCGGGCACCGCCGCCGGCACCGCCGTCAAGACCGTCGGGGGCGACGTGTCCGCGCGCGGGGCCGCCGGGCCGCTGACGGTCCGGACCGTCAGCGGCGCCGTGCACGTGGTCGACCACCGCGGCGACGTCACGCTCGACGGCGTCTCCGGGCGGCTGTCGGTCGCCGGCGCGCTGGGGCGCGTCGCCGCCCACACGGTCTCGGGCGACCTGGACGTGCGGGCGGAGGGCACGACGCCGCTCGTGACCGCCCGCAGCGTCTCGGGCGACGTCACGGTGTCCCTCGCGTCCGGCACGCCCGTCAACCTGCGCGTCCGCAGCGTGTCGGGTCGGGTGGAGCTCGACGGGGCCGCGCAGCCCAGCGCCTCGACGCGCGGCGTCGTCGTCGAGCTCGCCGAGACCGGGGCGGCCGCCTACGTGTCCGCGTCGACCGTCAGCGGCACGACGCGCGTGCGGCGCGGGTGACCGCAGCACACGCGGTCCCGCCTCGCGCGATCCGGGCGCGGTCGGCAGGGTGGGGGCCATGAGATCTCGTGACGTCCTCCTCGACGCCTTCGACCGCATCCCCGAGCTCGTCCACGCCGTGCTGGACGGCGCCGACGACGGGCTGCTGACTGCCCGCCTCGACCCCGCGGCGAACTCGATCGCCTGGCTGGTGTGGCACCTGACCCGCGTGCAGGACGACCACGTGGCCGACGCCGCCGGCACCGAGCAGGTGTGGACCTCGGCGGGCTGGGCCGAGCGCTTCGGCCTGCCCCTCGCGCCGTCCGACACCGGCTACGGCCACGACCCGGACCAGGTGGCCGCCGTGCGGGCGAGCGCCGAGCTGCTGCGCGGCTACCACGACGCGGTGCACGCCGAGACCGTGAAGTACGTCGGCTCGCTCGACGACGCGGACCTCGACCGGGTCGTCGACACGCGCTGGGACCCCCCGGTGACCCTCGGCGTGCGCCTGGTCAGCGTGATCGGCGACTGCCAGCAGCACGTCGCGCAGGCCGCCTACGTGCGGGGCGTGCTGGAGCGCACGGGGCGCTGAGGCCGGCCCGGGGGCGCGCCGTCAGGACGCGTCGTCGGGCAGGCCCAGCCACTGGTGCCAGCCCGTGTGCAGCACCAGCCACGCCATGAGGCCGTAGCCGGCCTGGCCCGGGTAGCCGGACCCGCTCTGGGCCAGGTCGGCCAGCCACTGCTCGTGCTGCGCCAGCGGCGTGTAGGTGTCCACGTAGGGGGTGCGGCGGCGGGACGCGACGTCGGCGAACGCGGCGGACAGCTCGGCCAGCCGCCTGCCGTCCTCCGCGCGCCCGGGCGGCGGGCCGACGACGAACGCCGGGACGCGCCAGGAGTCGGCGACGTCGAGCACGTTGGCGAGGTTGAGGCGCGAGCGCGCCACGGAGTGGCCCGTGGCGACGTCGTGCCGGCCCAGCGCGACGACGAGGCGGTTGTCGCACTCCGGGTCGAACCGCGCGGCCGCCTCGGCCTCCCAGCGGGCGCCGAGCCCCGTGGTCGTCTCGCCCGGCACCGCGAGCGTGAACAGCATCGCCGGCCGCTCGAAGCGGGTGCGGGCCATCACCCGGCCCACCCAGCCCAGCGCGCGGGGGTCGCCCACGCCCGCGCTCAGCTCGTCGCCGACGACGCAGATGCGCACCTCGCGTTCCGCCACGGACCTCTCCTCGTCGTACCGATGCCCCGACATTGTGGCCCCCCTCGGCCCGGCGCGGCCGCACTCCACGCCGCTGACCGGCGACGTCGTCGGCCCGGCGGGGCGTGCGGGGTGCCGCGCGGGCGGTGCGCGCACCGCCCGCGCGGCGCGGCTCAGCGGAGCGTGACGCCCCAGCGGACGGTGTGCTCGTCCCCGGGGGCCAGGTGCACGAGGCGCTCGCCGGTGTTGAACGCGTCCGCCACGCAGCTCATCGGCTCCGCGGCGAGCCCGTAGCGCTCGTAGCCGTCGATGTGGTTCGCCGAGCACACCTGCCAGCAGTCCAGCGACCCGTCCATCCACACCGCGGGGGTGCGCCCGTCGGGGCAGCCCAGCAGGCACCAGGAGAGCCCGTCGGCGTCGCGCAGCGGGTCGACCCACGCGTCGTCGAGGTCGAGGCCCGCCAGGGACCGCGCCTCGCGCAGGTCATAGTCGCCGGTCACGGGCTCCGTGCCGGTCGGCAGCAGGCGGTCGTCGACGGTGACGTGGGTGGCGGCGTCGAGGCGCACGGTGCACTCGTCGAGGTCCGCGCCGCCGCTGGACAGCCAGGGGTGGAAGCCGACGCCGTACGGCGCGGTGCCGGCCCCGGCGTTGCGGGTCGTCAGCATCACCTCGAGGCCGGCGTCCGACAGCGCGTAGCGCACCCGGGTGACGAGCTGGAACGGCCAGCCCTTCTGCGCCGGCAGCGCGAGCTCCAGCGTGACGGCGTCCTCGGCGGCGTCGACGGCGCTCCAGCGCTCCCACGCGGCCAGGCCGTGCAGCGCGGTGCCGCGCTCCGGCTCGCTCACGGCGAGCTGGTAGGCCCGTCCGTCGACGGCGTAGCGGCCGTCGCGCAGCCGGTTGGGCCACGGCACCAGCACGGCGGCGTTGAACACGGGCGCCACCTCGTCCTCGCGGAACGGCACCAGCACGTCGCGCCCGTCCACGGTGTACTCGCGGACCATGGCGCCGACCTCGGCGACGACGGCGCGGTGCGCGCCGTGCACGAGGACGTGCTGGGCGCCCGACGGGGGTGTCGGCGCGGCGTCCGCGCTGGTGGGGAAGAGACTGGTGTTCTGACTGGTGGTCACGTTCACACCGTAGCCGTGAGGCCAGCGGAGCGCGTCACACCTATGTTTGGTCACTGAGCATTCAGGAGGAACGATGGAAAATCAGGTACTCGGCCGCACCGGCCGCCTGGTCTCGGTGGTCGGGCTGGGCACGTGGCAGCTCGGCGCGGACTGGGGCGAGGTCGCCGACGACGAGGCGCGGGCCGTGCTCGAGGCCGCCCTGGAGGCGGGCGTCACGTTCTACGACACGGCGGACGTCTACGGCGACGGCCGCAGCGAGCAGGCGATCGGGGCGTTCCTCAAGGACCACGGCGACGCCGGCATCACGGTGGCCACGAAGATGGGCCGGCGCACGGACCAGGTGCCGGAGAACTACGTGCTGCGCCACTTCCGGGAGTGGACCGACCGGTCGCGGCGCAACCTCGGGGTCGACACGCTCGACCTCGTGCAGCTGCACTGCCCGCCGTCGGCCGTGTACTCCACGACCGAGGTGTACGACGCGCTCGACCAGCTGGTCGCCGAGGGCGTCATGGCCGCCTACGGCGTGAGCGTGGAGAAGACGTCGGAGGCGCTCGAGGCGATCGCGCGCCCGAACGTCGCGACGGTGCAGATCATCCTCAACGCGTTCCGGCTCAAGCCGCTGGAGGAGGTGCTGCCCGCCGCCTCCGCGGCCGGGGTGGGCATCATCGCCCGCGTGCCGCTGGCCTCCGGCCTGCTGTCGGGGCGGTACACCAAGGAGACCACCTTCGCGGAGTCCGACCACCGCAGCTTCAACCGCCGCGGCGAGGCGTTCGACGTCGGCGAGACGTTCTCCGGGGTCGACTTCGAGACGGGCGTCACCGCCGCGGCGGAGTTCTCCGAGCTGGTGCGCACGACGCTCGGCGACACCGGCCTGACGCCGGCGCAGGCCGCCGTCGCCTGGGTCTGGCAGCAGCCGGGCGTCTCCACGGTCATCCCCGGCGCCCGCAGCGCCGAGCAGGCCCGCTCCAACGCCGAGGCGGGCTCCGCGCCCACCCTCGGGCCGCTGTTCAACAGCGGCGTGCGCGAGATCTACGACCGGCACTTCCGCGCCGCGGTGCACGAGCGCTGGTGACCGCGGCGGCGCCGGGCACCCGCCAGGCGCCGCCGGTGCCGACGCCGGCACGGCGACCACGACGACGGCCCGCCACCCCTCGGGGTGGCGGGCCGTCGTCGTGCGGGCGCGGCGCCCGTCAGGCGGGAGCCGTCAGGCGAAGACCTGGTCGAGCAGCGTCCGCTGCTGGGCCTGGTGCAGCTTGGCCGTGCCGGCCGCGGTCGACGCCGACGCCGGGCGGGAGGCGACGCGCACGCGGGGCAGGTCCTCCGGCAGCGCCAGGTGCAGGAACGACCACGCGCCCTGGTTCTCCGGCTCGTCCTGCGCCCACACGACGTCCGCGCCGGCGTACTTGGCCAGCTCGGCCCGGATCTCCTCCAGGGGCAGCGGGTAGAGCTGCTCGAGGCGCACGAGCGCGGTGGTCGTGTCCCCGCGCTTGGTGCGCTCGGCCAGCAGGTCGTAGTAGAGGCGGCCGGTGCACAGCACGACCTTGCGCACCCCCGCCGGGTCGAGCGTGTCCGCGATGACCGGGCGGAACGTGCCGGTGGTGAAGTCCTCGACCGCGGAGGCCGCCGCCTTCAGGCGCAGCAGCTGCTTCGGCGTGAAGACGATGAGCGGCTTGCGCGGGCGGCGGTACGCCTGCTGGCGCAGCAGGTGGAAGTACGACGCCGGCGTGGACGGCTGGGCGATGACCATGTTGTCCTCGGCCGCGAGCTGCAGGAACCGCTCGATGCGGGCCGACGAGTGGTCCGGGCCCTGCCCCTCGTAGCCGTGCGGCAGGAGCATCACCAGCGACGAGGTCTGGCCCCACTTCTGCTCGGCCGACGAGATGAACTCGTCGATGACCGTCTGGGCGCCGTTGACGAAGTCGCCGAACTGCGCCTCCCACATGACCAGGGCGTCCGGGCGCTCCACCGAGTAGCCGTACTCGAAGCCCAGGGCGGCGTACTCGCTCAGCGAGGAGTCGTACACCCAGAACTTCGCCTGGTCCTGCGTGAGGTACTGCAGCGGCGTCCACTCGGCGCCCGTCTCGCGGTCGTGGAAGACCGCGTGGCGCTGCGTGAACGTGCCGCGGCGCGAGTCCTGGCCGGCGAGGCGGACCGGGGTGCCCTCCATGAGCAGCGAGCCGAAGGCGAGGATCTCGCCGAAGCCCCAGTCGATGCCGCCCTCCTTGGACATCAGCTGGCGGTTCTCCAGCAGCTTGCCCAGCTTGGGGTGCACCGCGAAGCCCTCGGGCGGCGACACGTGCGCCTCGCCGATGCGCTCGAGCACGGTGTGCGGCACCGCGGTCTTCCAGCCGACCATCGTGCCGGCGTCCTCGCGCTGCGCCTCCGGGCGCTCCAGGCCCAGGACGTGCTCGGCCTGCGGCTCGGAGTTCACGCCCGACTTCGTCTCGGTGAAGACCCGCTCGAGCTGCTGCTGGTAGTCCTGCAGCGCCTGCTCGGCCTCCTCGACGGTGATGTCGCCGCGTGCCACCAGGTTCTCGGTGTACAGCTTGCGCACCGAGCGCTTGGCCTCGATGAGGTTGTACATCAGCGGCTGCGTCATCGACGGGTCGTCGCCCTCGTTGTGGCCGCGGCGGCGGTAGCAGACCATGTCGACGATCACGTCGCGGTCGAACTGCTCGCGGTAGGCGAAGGCGAGCTCGGCCACGCGGACGACGGCCTCGGGGTCGTCGCCGTTGACGTGGAAGACCGGGATCTGGAAGCCCTTGGCCACGTCGGTGGCGTACGTCGTCGAGCGCGAGCTCGCCGGGCCGGTGGTGAAGCCGACCTGGTTGTTGACGATGACGTGGATCGTGCCGCCGGTGCGGTAGCCGCGCAGCTGCGAGAGGTTGAGCACCTCCGGCACCACGCCCTGGCCGGCGAAGGCGGCGTCGCCGTGCACGAGGATCGGCAGCACGGAGAACCCGTCGCCGCCGAGGTCGATGCGGTCCTGCTTGGCGCGCACGACGCCCTCGAGCACCGGGTCCACGGCCTCCAGGTGCGACGGGTTGGCCGCGAGGTAGACCTTCGTGGTGGCGCCCGACTCGGCGGTGAACGTGCCCTCGGTGCCGAGGTGGTACTTCACGTCGCCGGAGCCCTGCACGCTCTTGGGGTCGAGCTGGCCCTCGAACTCCCGGAAGATCTGCGCGTAGCTCTTGCCGGCGATGTTGGCGAGCACGTTGAGCCGGCCGCGGTGGGCCATGCCGATGCCGACCTCGTCGAGGCCGTTCTCGGCCGCCTTCGACAGGATCGCGTCGAGCAGCGGGATGAGCGACTCGCCGCCCTCGAGCGAGAAGCGCTTCTGGCCCACGAACTTGGTCTGCAGGAACGTCTCGAACGCCTCGGCGGAGTTGAGGCGGCGCAGGATCCGCAGCTGGTCCTCGCGCGGGGTGCGCGCGTAGCCGGACTCGAGGCGCTCCTGGAGCCAGCGGCGCTGGGCCGGGTCGGCGATGTGCATGTACTCGACGCCGATGGTGCGGCAGTACGAGTCGCGCAGCAGGCCGAGGATCTCGCGGAGGGTGGCCTTGGGCTTGCCGCCGAAGCCGGCGGTGGGGAACGTGCGGTCCAGGTCCCACAGCGTCAGGCCGTGGCTCTGCACGTCGAGGTCCGGGTGCTTGCGCTGGCGGTAGGCGATCGGGTCGGTGTCCGCCATGAGGTGGCCGCGCGAGCGGTACGCGTGCACCAGCTCGGCGATGCGCGCCGGCTTGGCGGCCTCGACGTCGTCGTCCTTGTTGTTGTCGCGCACCCAGCGCACCGGCTCGTACGGCACGCGCAGCGACGCGAAGACGCGGTCGTAGAAGCCGTCCAGGCCGAGCAGCTTGTCGGCGATGAGCTTGAGGAACTCGCCGGACTGGGCGCCCTGGATGATGCGGTGGTCGTAGGTCGAGGTGAGCGTCATGACCTTCGACACGCCCATGCGCGACAGGCGCTCCTCGGAGGCCCCGGCGAACTCGGCGGGGTAGTCCATGGCGCCGACGCCGATGATCGTGCCCTGGCCCTGCATGAGGCGGGGCACCGAGTGCACCGTGCCGATGCCGCCCGGGTTGGTCAGGGAGATCGTGGTGCCCTGGAAGTCCTCGACGCCGAGCTTGCCGCCGCGGGCCTTGCGCACCAGGTCCTCGTACGCGGAGACGAAGCCGGCGAAGTCGAGCTCCTCGGCGGCCTTGATGCTCGGCACGAGCAGCTGGCGCGAGCCGTCCGGCTTGGCGAGGTCGATCGCGAGGCCGAAGCCCACGTGCGCGGGCTGGACCACGCCGGGCTTGCCGTCGACGACCTGGTAGTGGGCGTTCATCACCGGCATGTCGGCCAGCGCCTCGACGAGCGCGAAGCCGATGAGGTGGGTGAACGACACCTTGCCGCCGCGCGTGCGCGACAGGTGGTTGTTGATGACGATGCGGTTGTCCACCATCAGCTTGGCGGGCACCGCGCGCACCGACGTCGCGGTGGGGACCTCGAGCGAGGCCTCCATGTTCGTCACCACGCGGGCGGCGGGGCCGCGGAGCTTGGCGACCTCGTCCTGCGCCTCGACGTGCGGCTTCGGCTTGCTGCGCGCGGCCTCGGCGTAGGGGGCGGTGGTCGGCTGGGCCGTCGCGACCGGCAGCTCGCCCTCGGGCTCGACCGGCTGCGGCGCCGCGGGCGCGGGCGCCGCGGGGGCCTCCTGGCGCGCGGGGGCCGCGGGGGCCTGCTGGCGGGCGGCGGGCTGGGCCTCGACCGCGGCCGGCGACTGCGCGGCCGGGCTGTCGGCCGGCGCCGTCGCGGCGGTGGCCGACGCGGCCTGCGCGCTCGCGGCCGGCGCCCCGTCGGCGGGCTTGCCGTCGGCGGGCTCGGCCTCACCGGGCTTGTAGTCGGCGAAGAAGTCCCACCACGCGGGGTCCACCGCGTTCCTGTCCTGGAGGTACTGCTGGTACAGCTCGTCGACGAGCCAGGCATTGGCTCCGAACGAGGCACCAGCGCTGGTGCTGATCGTCTCTGACTCAGCCTTCGGGGACACGCGCGGATCGCCCACTTTCACACCTGTTGCACGGTCGGGTCGCCCGCCCCGGGCCGAGCTCGTGGCGGGCCCACCGGCGGGTACGGCCAGCCTATGCCTTGGGGCACACGTCCACGACGGGGGCCGCGGCGCGTCGGGCGCCCGGTTCGGCCGCGTGGTCGGCGGAGGCAAAACGCGGGGCAACGGTCCGTCACCGAACGTCGACCTCGCGTCAACCGCTGACCAGGTCGGCGGTGGGCGTCATGACCTCTGTGACGGATCTCACTGCGGCCCGGGCGGGGCCCGGGCGCGCCGCCGGGCCGCCCACGGCTCGCGGGCTCCGCGGCGCGAGCGCCGCGGAGGGGGTCACGGTGCGAGGCCGCGGCGGCGGGTGTCAGAAACCCGCGGCTCAGTCGCGGCCGGTCGACATCGTGACGCCCGGCGCCGGGTGCGCGACGGCGGGCAGCCGCAGCCGCAGGGTCGCGCCCTGGCCGGCGGGGGAGTCGGCGACGCCGACGGTGCCGCCGTGCAGGTCGACCGCCCAGCGCACGATGGCCAGGCCGATGCCGGTGCCGCCGCTGGCGGTCGGCACGCCCAGCCCGGGCTGGGCGTGCGACGCCGTCGAGCCGCGGGCGAACCGCTCGAAGATCCGCTCGCGGTCCTCCGGCGCGATGCCGGGGCCCTGGTCGGACACCTCGATGACCACGTCGTCCCCGTCGGGGTAGGCGTCCAGGCGCACCTCGCCGCCGGGCGGGGAGTGCCGGATGGCGTTCTGGAGCAGGTTGGTGACGATCTGGCGCAGGCGCTCGGCGTCGGCCTCGAGCGCGAGGTCGGGCGGCGTGACGTCGACGACGTAGCGCAGGTTCTTCGAGGCATCGACCATCGACAGCGCCTCGGCGGTGTCCTCGAGGAAGTCGCCCACCGGGATGCTGCTGATCGTCAGGGCCGAGGCGCCGGCCTCCACGCGGGACAGGTCGAGCAGGTAGGTCACCAGGCGCGTGAGCCGCTCGGTCTGGTCGAGCGCGAGCTCGAGCGTGGCGGGCGTCGGCTCGGCGACGCCGTCGACCAGGTTCTCCAGCTGCGCCTGCAGCGCCGCCACCGGCGTGCGCAGCTCGTGCGAGACGTTCGCGATGAGGTCGCGGCGGGTGCGGTCCGAGGACGCGAGGTCCTCGGCCATCTGGTTGAACGTCGCGGCGAGCTGGCCCACCTCGTCCCGGCTCGTGGCGCGCACGCGCTGGGAGTAGTCCCCGGCGGCCATCGCCTGGGCCGCCGCCGTCATCTCGCGCAGCGGCGACGTCATGCCGCGCGCGAGCACCTGCGTGAGCACGAGCGACAGCACGATGACGAGGGGGAAGGTGCGGCTCGGGCCGAGCTGCACCCGCAGGCCGAGCCACGTCAGCGCGGCGGCGAAGGTCACCGCCGCGGCGACGAGCACGCCGAGCTTGATCTTGATCGAGCGCAGCGGGTCGAGCGGGCGCACGTCGGGGATGCGGCGGTGGTGCCTGCGCTCCGCGGGGTGGCGGGCGGGCGGGCCGGCGGGCTCGGCCACGCCTCAGGCCTGCGGGGGCTCGAACGCGTAGCCGACGCCGTGCACGGTGCGGATCAGGTCCGGCCCGAGCTTGCGGCGCAGCGCCTTGATGTGGGAGTCGACGGTGCGGGTGCCGCTCGCGTCGGCCCAGTCCCACACCTCGGCCAGCAGCCGCTCGCGGGTGAGCACCGTCTTGGGGGAGCTGGCGAGCATCACCAGCAGCTCGAACTCGGTGGGCGTCAGGTGCACCTCCTCGCCCGCGCGGTGCACCCGGCGCTGCGCCTTGTCGATGGTGACGTCGCCCATCGCGATGGGCGGGTCCGACGGCGTCGTCGCGGCGGCCTGCTGGGCCCGCTCGACGCGCCGCAGCAGCGCCTTGACGCGCGCCACCAGCTCGCGCATCGAGAACGGCTTGGTCATGTAGTCGTCGGCCCCGACGCCGAGGCCCACGAGCATGTCCGTCTCGTCGTCGCGCGCGGTGAGCATGAGGATCGGCACGGGCTGCTCGGCCTGGATGCGGCGGGTGACCTCGAGCCCGTCGATGCCCGGGAGCATGACGTCGAGCACGATGAGGTCGGGGCGCAGGCGGGCGGCGGCGTCGACGGCGGCCAGGCCGTCGCGCGCGACCTCCACGCGCCAGCCCTCGGCGGACAGTCGCTGGGCCACCGCGGTGGCGATCGCCATCTCGTCCTCGACGACCAGCACGGTCGCGCTCTGCGAGGGGACTGCGGCGGTGGAGCCGGCGCCGGCCGCGCCGGGGCTCGGGAAGGACGCAGGTGCCATGGCACCAATGTGTCACAGGAGGCTGGGCGTGCCCTGGACGCCGGGCGTGTCCTGCGCAAGGTCTCCCGCCGTGCGCCCCGGGCCTGCGCGCGTCCTGCGCAAGCTCTCCATGTCCTCGCTACGATCGGTGCCACGATGGACGAGAGCCGACATCCCGCCCCCCGGGCCGACGCCCTGGCCGTGCGCCCCCGACCCGACAGCCACCGTCCTGAGGGTGCCGCCGGCAGCGGCGCGCCGGGAGGTGCCGCGTGCTAGGCGACTGGCTGATGCTCGCGGTCGGCGTGCTGCTCACCGCCGGCACCGCCGTCTTCGTCGCGAGCGAGTTCTCGCTCGTGACGCTCGACCCCGCCGTCCTGGGGGACGGCGACGACGCGGAGGGCGACAGTCCCCGCACCGGCTGGCGGGCGCGCTCCGTCCGGGCCGGGCTCAAGCACCTGTCGACCGAGCTCAGCTCGGCCCAGGTGGGCATCACCCTCACCACGATCCTGCTGGGCTACACCGCCCAGCCCGCGCTGCTGAGCCTCTTCTCGGCCGGCCTGGGGGCCACCCCCCTCGCGCAGGGCGTCGCCACGGTGCTGGCCGGGGTCCTGGCGCTCGCGGTCGTCAACGTCTTCTCGATGGTGTTCGGCGAGCTCATCCCCAAGAACTTCGCGCTCAGCGCGCCCGTCGGCACCGCCACGCTCGTGGTCCCGCTCCAGCGCGGCTTCACGAAGGTCTTCAAGCCGCTCGTGGTGCTGCTCAACGGGTCGGCCAACGCGCTGCTGCGGCGCGTGGGCGTCGAGCCGCGCGAGGAGCTGTCCGGCGCGCGCTCCGCCCAGGAGCTGCTGAGCCTGGTGAAGCGCTCCGCGCAGGAGGGCACGCTCGAGCAGTCGGTGGCCACGCTGCTGACCAACTCCATCGAGCTCGACGAGCTGTCCGCGCGCGACGTCATGACCGACCGCCTGCGCATGGCCGTGCTCGGGCGCGACGACACCGCCGACGACGTCATCGCCCTGTCGCGCCGCACCGGGCACTCGCGGTTCCCGGTGATCGGGGACGACCGCGACGACGTGGTCGGCATCGTGCACCTGCGCCGCGCCGTCGGCGTGCCGCACGAGAAGCGCGGCGAGGTGCCGGTCGCGGCGCTGATGGTCGACGCGCCGCGCGTGCCGGAGACCGTCCGGCTCGGCCCGCTGCTGGTCGAGCTGCGCTCCTTCGGCCTGCAGATGGCGGTGGTCGTGGACGAGTACGGCGGCACGTCCGGCATAGTCACGCTGGAGGACGTCGTCGAGGAGCTCGTCGGGGACGTCGCCGACGAGCACGACCCGCGCCGGGCCGGCGCCGTGCGCGCCGCCGACGGCTCCTGGGTGGTGCCCGGCGTCATGCGCCCCGACGAGCTGGAGGAGACCACGCGCATCGTCGTGCCGGAGGACCCGGCGTACGAGACGCTCGGCGGGCTCGTCATGGCCCGGCTGGGCCGCCTGCCCGAGGCGGGCGACGAGATCGAGGTCGCCCAGCCCGGGCGCCGCGTGCTGCTGCGCGTCGAGGCCATGGTCGGCCGCCGCGCCGAGCGTGTGCGGGTGCGCGAGCTCGCGCCCGAGCCGGCCGGCCTCGACAGCGCGCCCGCCGACGCCGGCCGCGGGGAGGGCGCCCGGTGAGCACCACGACAGCCGTCTGGGTCGCCGTCCTGCTGCTGGCCGGCAACGCCTTCTTCGTCGGCGCGGAGTTCGCCATCCTCTCGGCGCGCCGCTCGTCCATCGAGCCGCGGGCGGAGGCGGGCGACCGGCGCGCCCGCACCGTGCTGTGGGCGATGGAGCACGTGTCGCTCATGCTCGCCTGCGCCCAGCTGGGCGTCACCGTGTGCTCCACGGGCCTGGGCATCGTGGCCGAGCCGGCCGTCGCGCACCTGCTCGAGGGGCCGTTCCACGCCGCCGGGCTGCCCGAGGACCTCGTGCACCCCGTGGCCTTCCTCATCGCCCTGCTCGTGGTGGTCTACCTGCACGTGGTGCTCGGCGAGATGGTGCCGAAGAACCTCGCGGTGGCGGGGCCGGACACCGCGGTGATGTGGTTCGGCCCGCCGCTCGTGCTGCTCGGCCGGGTGCTGCGGCCGGTGATCGTGGCGCTCAACTGGGTCGCCAACCATGCCGTGCGGCTGGCCGGCATCGAGCCCAAGGACGAGGTCGCCTCCGCGTTCACCGCGCAGGAGGTGCAGTCGATCGTCGAGCACTCGCAGGCGGAGGGGCTGCTGCGCGACGAGCAGGGGCTGCTCGGCTCGGCGATCGAGTTCTCCGCCCGCACCGCCGGCGACGTCATGGTGCCGGTGGACGGCCTGGTCACGGTGGCCGACGGCGTGACGCCGGACGCCGTCGAGCACCTCGTCTCGCGCACCGGGTTCTCCCGGTTCCCCGTGACGTCCGGCGGCGTGATGGTGGGCTACCTGCACCTGAAGGACGTGCTCTACGCGACGAACGGCGACCGGCACGAGCCGGTGCCCGCCTGGCGCGTGCGGGCGCTGGCCTCGGTGCGGCCGGGGGACGAGGTCGAGGAGGCGCTGCGCGTCATGCAGCGCTCCGGGGCGCACCTGGCGCGCGTCGAGGGGCCCGAGGGCGTGCGCGGCGTGGTGTTCCTCGAGGACATCCTCGAGGAGCTCGTCGGCGAGGTGCGGGACGCCATGCAGCGCCGCACCCCCCGCTCCTGAGTGTGACCTGCGTCACGAAACGGCGGGTGAGCCGCCGACATGCCGGGGCGCCGCGCCGGGCCGTCACACTCCGTTCACACGGGGGCTTGGCGGGCGGCGGGCGCGCCGATATGGTTCCCGGGTCGAACGGTCGCTCAGGGCGATCCTTTCGATCTGCACGACCCGGGCCGGGTGCCGCCTGACGGCGAGAACGCTCGCCGCGGAGCCGTGCGAACCGTAGGTACAGCCCTTTCGGGCGGGGTGCGCGTGCGCCCCCGTCCGGCCGCCAGTTGGAGGTGTCGTGGACGCAGCGCCCCGGACGACGCCGCGACCCCCGCTGATGACCCGGCGCGAGCGCCGGGAGGCCGAGGCCCGCGCCGCCGCCCAGGCGGCCCTGGCGACGGCGGCGTACCGCCCGGCCACCGCGCTCGGGACCATCTCCGCACCCGTGGCGGTCACTCGCCAGCCGGCCGTCGGCCGGCCGGCCGCCGTCGGCGCCGTCCGCGGGCGGCACGCCGACCCCGCGCGCTCGTCGGACACCGTGGTCGTCGGGGGCATCACCTTCTCCGGCCCGGCCCCGATCAGCCCGGTGCTCGGCACCCCGGCGGTGCCGCAGGCCGCGAAGTCCGCCCCGCGCCTCGCCGAGCAGGACGGCACGCCGCACGCCGCCGAGGCGCCGGCGACCGCGCCCGTCCGGGCTGTCGCCGACGCCGTCGAGGCCACCGACGCGACCCCGTGGCGCGCGACCCGCCGCGCCACCACCGCGGCGCGCGCCCGGTTCGACACCATCGCCGCCGGGCTCCCGGCGCCGGCGGACGCGCCGGCCCCCGCCGTCGACGCGCCCGCCCCCGAGCCGGCCGACCGGACC
>NZ_WUWN01000030.1 GCF_009846865.1 Puerhibacterium puerhi | reverse complement strand
CGACGGCGGCCGCCGCGCGCCGGGCGACCCCGCCGCGGACGGCGCCGCCCGGCCGCCTCGCCCCGCGGGGCCGCGCGACTGGCCCGTCACGCCCGAGGTCGAGGCGCTGGAGGAGGCCGAGAGCCACTTCACGCCGCCGGAGCCGCCCCCGGTGCTGTCCTCGCGCGACCCCCTGCTGGTGGTCGCGTGGGCGGGCGCGGCGGGCGTGCCGCTCCTGGCCGTCCTGGCCCTGCTGGTGCGCGCGTTCGTGCCGCTGCCCACGCCGGCGTGGCTGGGCGGCGCCGGCGTGGTGGTCTTCGTGGCGTCGGTCGCCGTGCTGCTGTGGCGCATGCCGCAGCACCGCGACCCCGACGACGGGCCCGGCGCCGTCGTCTGAACCCCGCCGTCGTCCGGACCCCGCCGTCGTCCGGACCCCGCCGTCGTCTGAACCCGCCGCCGGAGACGGCGCCACGCGGCGGCCGGTCCGGCGTGAGCGCCGGCGCCGGTGTCAGCGCCGGGCGAGGTCGGCGGCGCCGACGATCCCGGCCTCGTTGCCGTGCTCGGCGAGCTCGATCTGCGCGACCGGCCGGTGGCCGAGCGCCGACAGCTGCGCCTCGAAGCCCTTGCGGATCGGCGTCAGGAGCAGGTCGCCGGCCTCGGCCACGCCGCCGCCGACGACGATGAGCTCCGGGTCGAGCAGGGCGGTGACGGACGCCGCACCCTCCCCGATCCAGCGCCCGAGGTTGGCCAGCAGGTCGACGGCGAGCTCGTCGCCCTCCTGCGCGGCCTGGGTGATCTGGGGGCCCTTGAGCTTCTCGCGGTCGCCGCCGGACAGCTCGAGCAGGCGGGCGGCCCGGTGCGGCTGGGCGACGACGGCGGCGCGGGCGTCGCGCACGAGCGCGCTGCCCGAGGCGTACTGCTCCCAGCAGCCCTCGTGCCCGCAGCCGCAGTAGTGCCCGCCGGGGACGACCCGCATGTGGCCCACCTCCGCGGCGACGCCCCACTTGCCGCGCACCAGCTCGCGGTCCACGACGATCGCGCCGCCCAGGCCCGTGCCGATGGTCAGCATCAGCATGTCGGTGGCCTCGCGCCCCGCGCCGAAGCGGAACTCGGCCCACCCGGCGGCGTTCGCGTCGTTCTCCACCACGACGGGCACGTCGAGGTGCAGCAGCGACCGCAGCCGCGCGGCCAGGGGGTACTCGCGCCAGGCGATGTTGGGCGCGAAGAGCACCGACGTGCGGTCCGGGCTGACGAAGCCCGCGGCCGCGACGCCGATCGCGCCCACCACGTAGTCCTTGGCGAGCTCGGCGCACGCGTCGGCGATGGCGCGGTCGATGCTCGCGACGTCGTCGGCCTCGGTCTCGCGTCGGACCTGGGCGAGGATCCGGCCCGCCTCGTCCACGACACCGACGGCGATCTTCGTGCCGCCGATGTCGACTCCGATCGCATGCATCCGCTCGACCTCACGTTCGTCATCGGGGCCGCCGTGCTGTGCGGCGGCGCTGTTCGCTGCGGGGCGTCGCCGTCCCGAGCGCGCGCCCAGCCTATCGACCGCCGAGAGTGCCTGTGCTGTGATGTGCACCTGACGGACGCCCGACCGCCCCGCGGTGCCGCGTGAGCGACGACCCGGGGGCGGTAAGGGGTCCGTCGTCCTCGACGTAGGCGCGGCGGTGACCGGTGTCACAGGCACGACTGAGACCGAGTATCGTGGCGGCCACGGACCGGACCTGCCACTGGAGTCAGTCATGGACGAGATCAGCACCCCCCTGCGCGTCGAGCTGCCGACGTCGTCGAACCTCAACGACATCGTCACGGACCGGCTCGCCAGCGCGCCCGACGCCGTCCTCGCCGAGGTGCCGAACGCCGCGGGGGTGTGGGAGCCGGTCACCGTCGCCCAGTTCGACGCGCGCGTCGTGGCCGTCGCCAAGGGCCTTGTCGCGAAGGGCGTCCAGCCCGGCGACCCCGTCGCGATCATGTCCCGCACGCGCTACGAGTGGACGCTGCTCGACTTCGCGATCTGGGCCGCCGGCGCCGTCCCCGTCCCGGTCTACGAGACCTCGAGCGCCGAGCAGGTCCAGTGGATCCTCACCGACGCCGGCGTGACCCTGCTGTTCGCCGAGACCAAGGGGAACGCGGCGGTCGTCGAGCAGGTGCTGGCGGAGGCCCCGTCCTGCCGGGAGGTCCTCGTCATCGACGACGGCGGCCTGGACGACGTCGTCGCGGCGGGCCGCGACGTGCCCGACGAGGAGATCGCCCGGCGCCGCGCGCTCGCGTCGCTCGACGACGTCGCGACGATCATCTACACCTCCGGCACCACCGGCCGGCCCAAGGGCGCCGAGCTCACGCACCGCAACTTCGCGTCGCTGGCCCGCAACGCCGTCGCGTTCGTGCCCGAGGTGTTCACCGAGGGCGGCCGGACGCTGCTGTTCCTGCCGCTCGCGCACGTGTTCGCCCGCTTCATCGAGGTGCTCGCGCTGGCCAGCGGCACGGTGCTGGGCCACGCGCCCGACATCAAGACGCTCACCACGGACCTCGGCTCGTTCCGGCCGACGTACATCCTGGCCGTGCCGCGGGTGTTCGAGAAGGTCTACAACTCCGCCGAGCAGAAGGCGGCGACCGAGGGCAAGGGGCGGATCTTCCACTGGGCGGCGGCGACGGCGATCGCCTGGTCGCGGGCGCTGGACACGCCGTCGGGCCCGTCGCTGTGGCTGACCCTGCAGCACAAGGTCGCAGACGCCCTGGTGTACAGCAAGCTCAAGGCGGTGCTCGGCGGGCAGGCGCGGTACGCCGTCTCCGGCGGCGGCCCGCTCGGCGAGCGGCTGGGCCACTTCTACCGCGGCATCGGGCTGAAGATCCTCGAGGGCTACGGCCTCACCGAGTCGACGGCACCGACCTGCGTGAACCTGCCCGAGCGCACGCGGATCGGCACCGTCGGGCTGCAGCTGCCCGGCTGCGCCGCCCGGATCGCGCCCGACGGCGAGATCCTGCTGCGCGGCCACCACATCTTCCGCGGCTACCACGGCAACGCCGAGGCCACGCGCGAGGCGTTCGACGGCGAGTGGTTCCGCACCGGCGACCTCGGCTCGCTCGACGACGACGGGTTCCTGCGGATCACGGGCCGCAAGAAGGAGATCATCGTCACCGCCGGCGGCAAGAACGTGGCGCCCGCGGTGCTCGAGGACCGCATCCGCGCCCACGCGCTGGTGAGCCAGTGCGTCGTCGTCGGCGACGGCAAGCCGTTCATCGGCGCCCTCATCACCCTCGACCCCGAGGGCCTGCCCGGCTGGCTGACGATGCAGGGCAAGCCCGCGATGACGGTGGACCAGGCGGCCACCGACCCCGACGTGCTCGCGGCGCTGGACGCCGCCGTCACGCGGGCCAACGCGGCGGTCTCCCGCGCCGAGTCGATCCGCAAGTTCACCGTGCTGACCTGCGACTTCACCGTGGAGAACGGCTACCTGACGCCGTCGCTCAAGGTCAAGCGGAACCTGGTGCTCAAGGACTACGCGCAGGACGTCGAGCGGCTCTACGCCCCCGGCGACGACCGCGACACCCTGCACACCCTCTAGGGGCCCGCGCGCGGCCTCGCGGCCCCACCGGCACCCCCGGCGACCGGGCGTGTCGGTGGGGCCTCGTAGCGTCCGGGGCCATGACGAGCACCACCGACGCGTCCCGGCAGGGGCGGCAGCAGGTGGTCCAGCCCTCCTTCGAGGACCTGGGCACCCCGCTGCAGGACGTCACCTTCGTCGTCGTCGACCTCGAGACCACCGGCACGCGGGCGGCCGACGGCGGCATCACCGAGATCGGTGCGGTCAAGGTGCGCGGCGGGGAGGTCCTCGGGGAGTTCCAGTCGCTCGTCAACCCCGGTCGCCCCGTGCCGGCCTTCGTCGCCCGGCTGACGGGCATCACGACGGCGATGGTGGCCACCGCTCCCCCCGTCTCCCTCGTGCTGCCCAGCTTCCTCGAGTGGGCCCGCGGCGCGGTGCTGGTGGCGCACAACGCGCCGTTCGACGTCGGCTTCCTGCGCGCGGCGTGCGAGCAGCTCGGCTACGACTGGCCCGGCTTCCCCGTGGTGGACACGGTGCCGCTCGCGCGCCGCGTCGTGACCCGCGACGAGGCGCCGAACCACAAGCTCTCGACGCTCGCCGCGCTGTTCCGGGCGCAGGTGACCCCGGAGCACCGGGCGCTCGCCGACGCGCGCGCCACGGTCGACGTGCTGCACGCCCTGCTCGCGCGCCTCGGCCCGCTCGGCATCACCCACCTCGAGGACCTGGCGACGGCCGCCGACCCCGTGCCGCCCGACGTTCGGCGCAAGCGGCACCTGGCCGACGACCTGCCCGAGGCGCCGGGGGTCTACCTGTTCCGCGGGCCGAAGGACGAGGTGCTGTACGTCGGCACGTCGACCAACATCCGCAAGCGCGTGCGCTCCTACTTCACCGCCGCCGAGAAGCGCCGCCGCATGACCGAGATGGTCCGCATCGCCCACGCCGTCACCCCGGTCGTGTGCGCGACCCCGCTGGAGGCGGCGGTGCGCGAGCTGCGGCTCATCGCCGAGCACGCGCCGCGGTACAACCGCCGCTCCAAGCACCCCGAGCGCCAGTCGTGGGTGCGCCTGACGGACGAGGCGTACCCCCGGCTGTCGGTGGTCCGGGACGTGCGGCCCGGGGCGGCGCACATCGGGCCGTTCACCTCCCGCCGCACCGCCCAGGAGGCGGTCGACGCGCTGCACGACGCCCTGCCCCTGCGGCAGTGCACCGCCCGCCTGCCGCTGGTCTCGCGCACGCCCGGCAGCCCGTGCGCGCTCGCCGGGATGGGTCGGTGCTCGGCCCCGTGCACCGCCGTCGCGGAGCCCGACGCGGCGTACGCCGCCGTGGCGGACGCGGCCGCGCGCGCCCTCGAGAGCGACCCGTCCGCCGTCGTGCGCGCCCTTGCCGGGCGCATCGCGCGGCTGGCGGCCGAGGAGCGCTTCGAGGAGGCCGGCCAGGTCACCGCGCGCCTGCGGTCCTACGTCCAGGGCGCCGGGCGCGCGCAGCGGCTGGCGCCGCTCGCGCGCTGCGCCGAGCTCGTCGCGGCGCGGCCGACCGACGCCGGCGGCTGGGAGCTGGTCGTGGTGCGCCACGGCCGGCTGGCCGCCACGGCGGTCACCGGGCGCGACGAGGACCCGCTGCCGGTCGTCGACGCCCTGCGCGCGACGGCCGAGGTGGTCGCGCCGCCGTGCCCGCCCGCGCCGGCCTGCCACCCGGAGGAGGCGGCGCTCGTCATCGCCTGGCTCGAGCGTCCGGGGGTGCGGCTGGTGCACGCCTCCGAGCCGTGGGCGGTGCCGGTGCGCTCGGCGCTCGCCCACGCCGACCTCGGCGGCGTCTCCGGCGAGGTCCGGGCCCGCGTCACGGCGGCCGAGGCGACGCCCGCGGCGGCCGCGCCGGCGGTGGCTAGCATGGCCCCATGCTGACGGCGATCGTGCTCATCGACACCGAACCGGACCGGATCCCCGAGGTGGCGGCCCAGGTGGCCAACCTCAAGGGCGTCAGCGAGGTCTACTCGGTCACCGGCAAGGCGGACCTGGTCGCGATGGTGCGGGTGCGCGAGCACGAGGCGCTCGCCGACGCGATCGCCGACGGCATCTCGAAGGTGCCCGGCGTGGTGCGCACGGAGACGCTCATCGCGTTCCGGGCCTACTCCAGCATGGACCTCGAGCAGGCGTTCGCCCTCGGTCTCGACGACTGACCCGCCGGGACCCGCCGGCGCGTCGCGAGGCGTGCGGCCCCTCGCGGCCCAAGGCAGCCTCTCGCGCCCTCAGCGCGCCGACGCCGCGCGCCAGCGCTCGAGCACCGCGGCCGCCGCGCCGTCGTCGACGCTGCGCGCCGCGAGGTCGATGCCGGCGGCCAGCCGCTCGGCGAGGCTCCCGCTCCCGGTGCCCGGCAGCGTCGCGTCGGCCACGAGCGCCGCCGCCGCGTTGAGCAGCACCGTCTCGCGCACCGGCCCGCGGTCGACGCCCGTCAGCACGTCGCGCGCCACGCCGGCGTTGTGCGCGGCGTCGCCGCCGCGCAGGTCGGCGACCTCGATGCGCCGCAGGCCGAGCTCGGCGGCGGCGTCGAGCCGCGCCTCGCTCACCACGCCGCCGCGGACCTCCCAGACCGTGGCACCGCCGGTCGCGGCGAGCTCGTCGAGCCCGTCGTCGCCCCGGAACACCAGGGCGTCGGTGCCCTGCTCGGCGAACACGCCGGCCATGAGCGGCGCCATGCGCGCGTCCGCGCACCCGACGGCGGTCGCCTGCGGCCGCACCGGGTTGGTGAGCGGCCCCAGGAAGTTGAACGCGGTGGCGACCGCCAGCTCCTTGCGCGCCACCGCCGCGTGCCGCATCGACGGGTGGAAGACCTGCGCGAAGCAGAACGTGATGCCGGCCTCGGCGGCGATCTGCGCCACCCGGCGCGGCGGGTGGTCGAGGCGGATGCCGAGCGCCTCGAGCACGTCGGCCGACCCGGACGAGCTCGTCGCGGCGCGGTTGCCGTGCTTGACCACGCGCACGCCCGTGCCCGCCACGACCACGGCCGCCATGGTGGAGATGTTCACCGTGTGGGCGCGGTCGCCGCCCGTGCCGACGATGTCGACGGCGCGGCCCCGGTGCTCCAGCGGCGTCGCGTGCCGGACCATCGACCGCGCCAGGCCCGCCAGCTCGTCGACGGTCTCGCCCTTGGCGCGCAGGCCCATGAGGAACCCCGCGAGGCGCGCGGGCGCCACCTCGCCGGCCATGACCTCGTCCATGGCCCAGGCCGCCTGCTCGGCGGTGAGGTCCTGCCCGGCGACGAGCCGGTTCATCACCACCGGCCACGAGAGGTCGGACGGCGTGGGCGCGGCGCTCGGGCGTGCGGCGGTCGGCTGGGACAACGCGGGTCCTTCCCTCGGGGTGGTCGTGGCGCGCGCCGGGGCTCGCCGCGCGCCCGGCCTGCCGGCGAGGGCGCCGGTCAGGACAGGAGCGCCGCCACGGCGCGCTGCAGCTCGAGGGCGTCGAGGGGCCGGGGCACCACGGCGTCCGCGAGCGACCACGATGCTAGCCAAGCGTCCTGCGCGCGGCCGGTGAGGACCAGGATCGGCGGGCACTCGTAGATCTCGTTCTTCAGCTGACGGGCCAGCCCCATGCCCCCGGCCTTGTCCGCCTCGCCGTCGAGCACCAGCAGGTCCCAGCCCGCGCGGTCGACCGCGGCGACGACGGCGGCCGGCGTGGCCACCTCCGCCCAGTCGATGGGCGCGGCGTGCGCCCGCAGCCGCGGGCCGACGGCGAGCCGCACCTGCTCGCGCACCGAGCGGTCGTCGCTGTAGAGCAGCACCCGCGGCCCGTCCGCCGCGCCGGTCCCCCGCGGCACCGCCGCGGTGCTCACGTCCGTCATCCCGACCTCCTCGTCGCCGACGGCGCCGCCCCGTGCCGTCCCCGGCCGGGCGGCCGCAGTTTGCTGGCATCGTGGCACACAGGTGTCAGGACGAGAAGGCCCGGTGCGTGGTCTTTTACTGGCACTCTCCGGTCGCGTGTCAGCATCGAGCGACACAACCGCGAGAAACCGCCAAATCCGCCGAACTTTCCCTGCTCCCGCGCCGTTTACGGTGCCTCACCGGTCGGCGGAGTCGGCAATAATGGCTGCGTGTCCACGACCGCAACGGCTGCTGCCCCCACCGCCCACCAGCACGTGAGCGTCAACCGTCCGAACCCCGTGTCGGTCGGGACGATCGTCTGGCTGGCCAGCGAGCTGATGTTCTTCGCCGGCCTGTTCGCCATGTACTTCACCGTGCGCTCCGTGATGCCGACCGAGGAGTGGGCGACCCAGTCGGGCAAGCTCAACCTCACGTTCGCCTTCATCAACTCGACGGTGCTGGTCCTGTCCTCGGTGACCTGCCAGATGGGCGTCTGGGCGGCCGAGAAGTTCCAGCCCTCGCGCACCGGCTCGATCTTCAACGTCCGCGGCTGGGGCATGCACGAGTGGATGACCCTGACCTACCTCATGGGCGCCTTCTTCATCGCCGGCCAGATCTTCGAGTACGCCGAGCTGGTGCACGAGGGCCTGACCATCTCCTCCAGCCCGTACGGCTCGGTCTTCTACCTCACGACCGGCTTCCACGGCCTGCACGTGGTCGGCGGCCTGGTCGCCTTCCTCTTCCTGCTGGGCCGCTCCTTCGCCGCCCGCCGGTTCGGCCACCACGAGGCCACCACCGCGATCGTCACGTCCTACTACTGGCACTTCGTCGACGTCGTGTGGATCGCGCTGTTCTGCGTCATCTACCTGCTGAAGTGACCTCCGCCCGGCGGCGAGGCCGCTGCCGGACGAACCTACCGACCCACCAACGCCACGAGACGAGGTTCATTTCGTGAAGGCACTCGCCGCCCGCAGGCACCACCGGTTCGCCCCGGTCGTGCTTCTGCTGCTGGCGCTGCTGGTCACGGGCGGCGTCTACGCCGTTCTCGCACCGAGCTCGGCCAAGGCCGAGACCGCCAGCACCGCGGACATCGAGACCGGCAAGAAGCTGTTCCAGGCGAACTGCGCCACGTGCCACGGCCCCAACGCCGAGGGCACGTCCGAGGCGCCGTCGCTGGTCGGCGTGGGCGCCGCGGCTGTCGACTTCCAGGTCTCGACCGGCCGCATGCCCATGCAGATGAACGGCCCGCAGGCCGCGGCCAAGCCGCCGCAGATGGACGAGGAGCAGACCGCCGCGCTGGCCGCCTACGTCGCCTCGCTCGGCGCCGGCCCGGCCATCCCGACCGACGAGCAGGTCGACCCGGCCCTGGGCGACTCGGCGAACGGCCTCGAGCTGTTCCGCACGAACTGCGCGATGTGCCACAACGCCGTCGGCGCCGGCGGTGCGCTGTCCGAGGGCAAGCACGCGCCCTCCCTGCGTGACACCTCGCCCCGCAACATCTACCAGGCCATGCTGACCGGCCCGCAGTCGATGCCGGTGTTCAACGACGCCAACATCACCCCTGAGGACAAGCGCGACATCATCGCCTACCTCGAGGACCAGAAGCAGGGCTCGGCCGGCGGCTTCGAGCTCGGCGGCATCGGCCCGGTGGCCGAGGGTCTGTGGGCGTGGATCGTCGGCATCGGCCTGCTGATCGCCGGCTCGGTGTGGATCGGAGCCAAGTCCTCGTGAGCGAGAGCAAGAACCCCGTGAACAACTCCTCTTCCGGCCTCGAGCGCGCCGGCGGCAACGGCGACCTCGTCCAGAGCGACCGCTTCCCGGACCCGGGGGTCCCGGAGCACAAGCCGCGCCTGACCGACGTCGACCCCAAGGCGGCCAAGCGCGCCGAGCGCACCGTGGCGATCCTCTTCGGGATCTCCTGCCTCGGCACCATCGCGTCGCTCGTCGCGTACTTCGCCGTCCGCCCGGACGGCACCGTCGAGGGCACGCGCCTGTCGACCCAGCTGCTCGGCATCGGCCTCGGCGTCTCGCTCCTGGGCATCGCCGTCGCGGCGATCCACTGGGCCAAGGCGCTGATGTCGAACCACGAGTACATCGACGAGCGCCACCCGACCGCGACGTCGCCGGAGAACCGCGAGGTCGCCGTCGCCGCGCTCCAGCAGGGCGCCAACGACTCCGGCATCGCCCGCCGCGGCGTGCTCAAGGGCGCCGTGGTCTCGGCCCTCGCGCTCTTCCCGCTGACGATCGCCGTGCCGCTGGTCAGCTCGGTGGGCGGCGACTGGAACGTCTCGTCCTTCCGCCACACGCTGTGGACCAAGGGCCGTCGCCTCGCGTACGACCCCAGCGGCCGGCTCATCAAGGCCGCCGACCTCACCATCGGCTCCGTCGCACACGTCATCCCGGACGTGCCCGAGGAGGAGCGGCAGACCGAGGAGTGGATCACGGAGAAGGCCAAGGCCGTCGTGCTCCTCGTCCGCCTCGACCCCGCGGACCTCAAGTCCGACCACCGCGAGGGTGCTTCGTACCAGGGCATCGTCGCGTACTCGAAGATCTGCACTCACGTGGGCTGCCCCGTCGCCCTGTACGAGCAGCAGACCCACCACCTCCTGTGCCCCTGCCACCAGTCGACGTTCGACATCTCGGACGGCGCCAAGGTGGTCTTCGGCCCGGCGAAGCGTCCGCTGCCCCAGCTGCCGATCACGGTCGACGACGAGGGGTACCTCGTGGCTGAGGACGACTTCGACGAGCCGATCGGCCCGAGCTACTGGGAGCGCCTCAAGTGAGCACCACCACCGCGAGCAAGCGCCCTGCCGCGCCGACGACGAGGGCGGGCAAGGCCGCGGACTACCTCGACCAGCGGACGTCGATCGGCGTGGCGGTCAAGGAGTTCGCGCGCAAGATCTTCCCGGACCACTGGTCCTTCATGCTGGGCGAGATCGCGCTCTTCTCGTTCGTCGTCCTGCTGATCACGGGCGTGTTCATCGCCCTGTTCTTCCAGCCGTCCATGGCGCTGGTGACCTACCACGGCAACGGGCCGGAGCAGCTGCAGGGTCAGCTCATGTCGGTGGCGTTCGCGTCGACCGTCGACCTGTCGTTCGAGGTCCGCGGCGGCCTGCTGATGCGCCAGATCCACCACTGGTCCGCGCTCGTCTTCATGGCGTCGATCGTGGTGCACATGATGCGCGTGTTCTTCACCGGCGCCTTCCGCAAGCCGCGCGAGCTGAACTGGCTCGTCGGCTGCCTGCTGATGATCCTCGGCCTGCTGGCCGGCTTCTCCGGCTACTCCCTGCCCGACGACGTGCTCTCCGGCAACGGCCTGCGCATCGCCGACGGCGTGGTCAAGTCGATCCCGGTGATCGGCTCGTACCTGTCGTACTTCATCTTCGGCGGCGAGTTCCCCGGCGAGCACATCATCGCCCGCCTGTTCACGGTCCACATCCTGCTCATCCCGGCGCTGCTGCTCGCGCTCATCGGCCTGCACCTGTTCCTCATGGTGCTGCACAAGCACACGCAGTACCCGGGCGGTGGCCGCACCGACAAGAACGTGGTCGGCTACCCGATGTTCCCCGTGTACATCGCGAAGATGGGCGGCAACTTCTTCCTGGTCTTCGCCGTGCTGGCCCTCATGGGCGGCACGATGTCGATCAACAACATCTGGAACTACGGGCCGTACGACCCCTCCCCCGTGTCGGCCGGCGCGCAGCCCGACTGGTACATGCTGTTCCTCGAGGGCTCGCTCCGTCTGATGCCGGGCTTCGCGGAGTTCGTCACGTGGGGCGACTACACCGTGTCGCTGAACGTCCTGATCCCCGCCGTCGTCGTCCCGGGCATCCTGTTCACGTTCCTCTTCGTGTACCCGTTCGTCGAGGCCAAGGTGACGGGCGACCACCGCGAGCACCACGTGCTCGACCGGCCGCGCAACGTCCCGGTGCGCACCGCGCTGGGCGTCGCCTTCCTGACGGAGTTCATCATCCTCGCGGTGGCCGGCTCGAACGACCTCCTCGCGCTGTTCTTCGACATGTCGCTCAACTCCATCACCTGGGTGCTGCGCGTGCTGTTCTTCGTCGGGCCGGTGTTCGCGTTCTGGGTCACCAAGCGCATCTGCCTGGGCCTGCAGCGCAAGGACCGCGAGATGGTGCTCCACGGGCACGAGTCGGGCCGCATCGTCCGGTTCGCCAACGGCGAGTACATCGAGGTCCACACCCCGCTGAGCGACGAGGAGCGCTGGCTGCGCGTCAACTACGAGGCGCACCGGCCGCTCGAGATCGCGCCCGCGACGGACGGCCGCGGCGTCAAGCGCCGGGGCTACAAGAGCGACCGCCGCTGGCAGCGCCTCTCGCGGTTCTTCTTCGAGGACCGCGTCGAGCCGGTCACGCCCGCCGAGCTCGCCGCCGCGCACTCGCACGGCGAGCACGACGAGCTCGCGGCCGCCCCGGCCGCCGCGCCGGCGGTGACCGCAGGCGGCAGCCGGCGGGCGCGCTGATCGCTCCCGTGTCATGACGGTGACCCGCGTCACGGTCTTCCCGCTTGTGGAAGGTCGCGGCGCGGGTCATCGTCGTCCTTGGTGACCTGGCCGTCCACGACGACGGCCCCCCGCTGTGCGCCCCGCCCCTGCCCCGGGCACGCCCGGGCCCGGACGACGGCGCTCCCCGCCGGCCGCCACCGTGACGGCCGGCCTGATCCAGGAGGAAGTTGATGGCTGTCTACACGCTCCCTGACCTGACCTACGACTACGGTGCGCTCGAGCCCCACATCTCGGGCCGGATCATGGAGCTGCACCACTCCAAGCACCACCAGGCGTACGTCACCGGCGCGAACACCGCGCTGGAGAAGCTCGAGGAGGCGCGCGACAAGGGCGACCTCGCCGCGGTGAACCTGCACGAGAAGAACCTCGCGTTCAACCTCGGCGGCCACGTCAACCACTCGGCGTTCTGGACGAACCTCTCCCCCGAGGGCGGCGGCGAGCCGACCGGCGAGATCGCCGCGGCCATCGCCGAGAACTTCGGCTCGTTCGAGAAGTTCAAGGCGCACTTCACCGCCGTCGCCGCCGGTGTGCAGGGCTCGGGCTGGGCCATCCTCGCCTGGGACTCCATCGGCCAGAAGCTGATCATCGTGCAGCTCTACGACCAGCAGAGCAACATCGCGCTCGGCCTCGTGCCGATCGTCCTGCTCGACTGCTGGGAGCACGCGTACTACCTGGACTACCAGAACGTGCGTGCCGACTACATCTCGGCGTGGTGGAACGTCGTCAACTGGGCCGACGCGGAGCAGCGCCTCGCCCGTGCGAAGTCGCAGACCGCCGGCCTGATCGTCCCGACGGTCTGACCCGGCGCGCAGACGCACCACGAGGGGCCGGGCCCCGGCGCGGCCCGCGCGCCGGGGGCCGGGCCCCCGCCCGGCCCATGTGGGACCCGGGCGGCCCCCGGACCCCCGCGGGGCGGGGCGGCGTGCTCCACGGCTCGCCGGGGCCCGGCCCCTCTCCCGTCCATGTTCTGGGTACGGAACACGCCGGCGGATTCTCGGAACTGCCGGCGTGTTCCGTACCCACAACGAGGTCGTCAGGCGGGCACGGCCGCCGCACGCTCCCCCGCCGCCGCGGCCAGGCGCTCGCCCAGCAGGCCGGCGAAGCCGATCGCACGGCGGTCGTCGTACCGGCGCGCCACGAGCGACACGCCCACCGGCATGCCGGCCGGCCCCACCAGGCCGGGCACGTTGACGACGGGGACCTGCAGCAGCGTCCACATCGAGTTGAACACGGAGCTCCCTGTGCTCTCGAGTCCCTCGGGCGCCTCGCCCGTGGTGCTCGGGGTGAGGACCACGTCGAACCCGGCGGCGATCTCGTCGAACGCGGCACGCGCCCGGTCCGCCAGGGCGTACGCCGCCCGGTAGTCGTCGACCGTGAGGTCGGGCGCCGGCCGCCCGTTCATGTCGACCCCGGCCCGGCCCTCGACCACGTCCCGGAAGAACGGCGGCAGGTCGGGGGTGGTGAGGTATTCGTTGAGGAACGCCGAGCGGCCCTCGCGGCGCAGGATCGCGCGGTGGGCGGGGTACAGCCCGTCGAACCAGTCCGGCAGCGCCAGGTCGACCACCTCGGCGCCGGCGTCGCGCAGGGCGTCAGCGGCCGCGGCCAGCGCGTCGCGGGTGGCCGGACCGGCCGAGCGCCACTCGGGCGTGCGGCACACGCCCACCCGCGCCCCGGCGAGCGTCGCCGGCGCGGGTGCCGGCTCGATCCGGAACAGGCCGGCCAGCAGCTCCAGATCGCGTGCTGAGCGGGCGTAGAGGCCGACGGTGTCGCACGTGGCCGAGTACATCTTCAGGCCCTCGCGGCTGATGCTGTTCCAGGTCGGTTTCCAGGCGTAGACGCCGTTGAAGGACCCGGGACGGATGGTCGAGCCACCGGTCTGGGTGCCCAGCGCCACGGCGCACTGCAGGTCGGCGACCGCCGCGCCCGACCCGCTGGACGACCCGCCCGGCGTACGGCCCGGGTCGTGCGGGTTGCGGGTCGGGCCGCCCACGCTGGTGGCGGCGAACTCGGTGGTCGTCGTCTTGCCCACGAGCAGCGCCCCGGCGGCCCGCAGGACGTCGACGCACGCCGCGTCGACGCCGGGCCGCGACCCGGCGTAGCGCGCCGTGGCGTGCTCGGTGGGCATGTCCTTTGTGGCGATGACGTCCTTGACGCCCACGGGCACGCCGTGCAGCGGCCCCTTGACCGGCGCCGCGTCGAGGGTGTCGGCGGCGGCTAGCACCTGCGCCGGGTCCAGGTGCGCCCAGGCGCGCACGTCGCCGTCACGGGCGGCGTACCGAGCGAGCACCGCCTCGGCCACCTCCCGCACGGTCAGCGTCCCCGCTCGCACGGCGGCGGCGACGGCGGTGGCGTCCAGGGCGTTCGGGGCGGTCGGTGCCGCCCCGGCCGGCCCGGCGGTCAGCCCGTCTGTCGGCTCGGTCGTCTGGGTCACGTGGGTGCTCCTGTCATGTTCCGAAGGGTCGGCTCTGCGCGTCCCGCCAGGCCCGGTGGTAGCGCGGCGGCGGCGCCACCGCGCCCGGGCGGTCCAGCACGACCGCGGCCCGCCGCGCCCAGTGCGGGTCGCGCAGCAGCTCGCGGCCCAGCAGGACGACGTCCGCGTGGCCGGCACTCACCACTGCCTCGGCGTGGTGGGGGTCGCTGATGAGGCCCACCGCGCCGGCCGGCACGCCGGCCGCCCGCACAGCCGCCGCGCCGGGCACCTGGTAGCCCGGGGACGGGACGTACTCCACGCCCGCGAGCAGGCCGCCGGACGAGCAGTCGACGAGGTCGACGCCGCGGTCGGCCAGCCGCCGCGCCAGGTCGGCGGTGTCCTCGTGGGTCGCTCCGCCGTCGGCACCGTCGGCCGCCGAGAGGCGCACCAGCAGCACCTTGTCGTCGGGCAGTGCCGCGCGAACCGCGTCGACCGTCTCGAGCAGCAGCCGCTCGCGGCCCGCCCGGTCCCCGCCCCAGGCGTCGTCACGGTCGTTGGTCAGCGGCGACAGCAGCTCGTGCAGCAGGTAGCCGTGCGCCGCGTGCAGCTCGACGCCGTCGAACCCGGCGGCCTCGGCACGCCGGGCCGCGTCGGCGAAGTCGGCGACCACCTGCCGCAGGTCGGCGTCGGTGGCGCGCCGTGGGGCGGAGAAGCGACCGAACGCGGCGCCGCTGGCGCCCAGCAGCGGCCACCCGCCCTCGGCGAGCGGGATCGTGCCGCCGCCGACGGCGTCGCCCGGCAGGTTGGCGTACTTGCCACCCTTGCGGCCGGCGTGGGCCAGCTGGCTGACGATGCGCGCCCCGGCGCCGTGCACGAAGTCGGTCACCCGCCGCCAGGGGGCGACCTGGTCGTCGGACCACAGCCCGGCGTCGTACGGGGTGACCCGACCGCGCGGGCTGACGGCGGTGGCCTCGGTCACCAGCAGCCCCGCCCCGCCGAGCGCGACCGCGCCGTAGTGCACGAGGTGGAAGTCGCCGACGCGCCCGTCGCGGTCGCCACAGGCGTACATGCACATGGGCGACAGCCACACCCGGTTTCGGGCGGTGACGCCACGCAGGGAGATGGGGTCGAGGAGCGAAGGACCCGGAGCGGGGCCGGCCGTGGCCGGCCCCGCCGCGGTGCTCGGGGTGGTGCCCCGGACCTGCTGGACGGTCACGGGCTACTCGCCCGCCGCCGGCGAGGCCGAGGCCTCGAACGACGCCCACGCGTCGTAGACCTCGGGGAGGTAGGCCTCCTGAGCCGCCTCCGGCTCGGCGTCGATGACGCCCTCGGAGCTGAAGAACTCGGCCGCGCTCTGGATCTCGGCCTCGTGCTCCGGGGTGAAGCCGGACATCGCGTAGGTGATCTTGCCCTGCACCGTCGAGGCGAGCTCCTCGTCGGTCAGCCCGCTGTTGTCCATGGCCTTCTCGAGCACCTCCTCGGGGTGCTCGTTCATCCAGTCGATGGTGTTGGACACGGCCGTCAGCACGCGGTTCGCCACGTCCTGGTTCTCGTACACGTCAGGGCTGGAGATGAGGTAGCCGCGCACGTCCATGACGTCCTCGCTGTCCAGGACGACGCTCGCCCCGGGGATGCTCGCGACGGCCTTGGTGACGTTCGGCTCCCACATCGAGGCGGCCTGGAAGTCACCACGCGTGAGTCCCGTGAGCAGCTGGGCCGTCTTGACGTCCTGGTAGTCGACGAAGTCGACGGTCTTGTCGTGCGAGGCGAGGAACTGGCGCACGTGCATGTCGAGCACCGTCTTGGCCTGAGCGGCCACCGAGACGCCCTCGAGGTCGTCGATCGAGTCGACGTCGCCCAGCTCCTGCGAGCCGACGATCCCGTACCAGCCGTGGCCGACGAGGTTGGCGCCGATGGCCTTGGCCGGCGCGTCCTTGCCCGCCAGCGAGGCGATGGTGGTCGCCGTGGTGCTCGTCAGGTCGTTCTGGCCGGCGTTGATCGCCTCGGTGGCCTCGGACCCCGACGGGTACTCGGTGAGCTTGGCGTCGATGCCCTGCTGCGCGAAGAAGCCCTTCTCCACCGCGAAGTACAGGTGGGTGTAGAAGAAGTCCGGCGCGACGCCGACGTCGATCGACGCGACCGGCTCGGGGACGTCGTCACCAGCGGCGCTGCTGCTGCCGCAGGCCGTCAGCGTGATCGCCGCGGCCATGGCCAGCGCGGCGCCGGAGGCGAGGGTGCGGGAGGTCTTCATGGTGCTCCTTGGGACGGTGGGAGGCGCGGTCGGCGTGGCCGGCGGCCGGGAGGCGATGCCCCGAGCCTGATCGGTACGCCTTTCGCGGCGGTGAAGGTGCTGTTTCGGGCGGGGCCCTGCTTCGTTTCCGGTCTGTGACCGGACGGCCTCGGAGGACGGTGCTCGTGTAAACCGCACGCGGGTGCGGGGCTCAGGCAGCGTGCGCAGGGGCCTGGCGGCGGAAGTCGGCGGCGACCTCGCCGGTGGTCGCGAACCAGACGTCGCTGGCCGCGGCGTGGGCCAGGACGGCCTCGAGCGTGCCGATGCGGAACGGCTGGCCGATGAGCCAGGGGCGGACCGTCAGCAGCAGGTGGCGGGCCGAGGCCGCCCCGTCGACCACGAGCTGGTCGATACCGGCCCGCACCATCGCCCCGTAGGAGTCAGGCAGCATCTTGCGGTGGCTCAGGGCGAAGCTGTCGTCGTACTCGAGCATCGGCGGCAGCGAGACCAGGTCGCCCTGCGGCACGGTCATGGCGTACGGCTGCTCGTCGTTCGGCCAGTCGCACACGTACCTCACGCCCGCCTCCGCCAGCAGGCGCGGGGTGCGCTCGGACTCCCCGTGCTCCGGCCCCATCCACCCGGTCGGCCGCACGCCCAGCGCCGCCTCCAGGCGGTCCAGCGACTCCGCGATGTAGGCGCGCTCCTGCGCCGCCGTCATGCGGCTGGAGATCGACCGCGTCACTGCGATGCCGTGGGCCACCGGCTCCACGCCGCGGTCCAGCACGTGCCGCACGAGCCAGGGGTACGCCTCCGCCGTCATGGCGTCGATCGCGACGCTCGCCGGGGCGCCGACCGCCTCCAGCGCGTCCAGGACGCGGAAGATGCCGACCCGGTGGCCGTACTGGCGGTGGGCGTAGCGCAGCACGTCCGGGTACGGGCGGGCGCCGAGCCCGCCGCCGAGCCAGGCCGAGCGGACCGCCTCGGCGGGCGCGTTCACCTCGAAGTGCTCGAGCACCACGAGGACGCTCATCGCGAGCGGGGCGCCCGACGACCATCGCAGCGGCGGGCGTGCCGGCAACGGCGACCAGGGGTGGTGCGGGTGGTCAGGTCCGGGGCGGCGGTCGGCGGGCATCGCTCAGGCTCCCTTCGTCGCGGCGGCGAGCTCGCGCGCGTGCGTCACGTCCGCGTCGTGGTGGTGGTCGAGGTAGTGGGTGGCGATCTCGTCGGCCGTGGCCATCCAGACGCCGTCGTGCCCGGTGATGTACCGCAGCACGGCGCGCAGGTGGCCGATCATGTGAGGCTGCGCGATGAGGTACGGGTGCAGCGCGAGGCACATGACCTTGCCGCCCTCGGCGTACAGCCGGTCGAACTGCCGGCGGCAGATCTGCTCGAAGTACGCCCCGTCGTGGTGGGCACCGAACAGCGGTACGTCGTTGAGCTCGATCGAGTACGGCACCGAGCACAGCCGACCGGTCTCGGTGCGCAGGGGCACCGGGACGTCGTCGTGCACCCAGTCCGCGTGGTAGACCAGCCCGCGCTCGGCCATCAGGTCGGGCGTGCGCTCGGTGGCGGAGATCGACGGGCCGAGCATGCCCCGCAGGGTGCGTCCGGTGTGCCGGCGCAGCGACGCGATCGTGTCGTCGAGCCAGGCGGCCTCCTCCTCGGGGGACAGCTCGTAGGAGTACCGGGTGTTGTAGATCCCGTGGCTCATGACGTCCCAGCCGCGCTCCACGATCAGGTCGCGGATCTCCGGGAAGTGGTCCATCACCGCCATGTTCAGCGACACCGTGCAGCGCACGCCGTAGTCGTCGCAGGCGTCGGCGAAGCGCCACGTGCCCACCCGGTTGCCGTAGTCCTTGTAGGCGTACTGCTGGACGTCGGGGTGCGGCATGCGCGGCCACGGGTCGCGGCCCGCGCTCGTGGCCGGCGGCGTGAGCTCGTAGTGCTCGATGTTGGGCGCGACCCACACGGCGATGCGGGCGTCGCCCGGCCAGGTGATCCGCGGGCGGTCGACGGCCGGCAGGTACGGGGCGCGCTCGGCGACGGTGATCATGGCGGAGTCCTCTCGGGGCTGTGGGCGGAGCGGGGCGTCAGGCGGGCGCGGCGACCGGCGCGCCGCGGCCCGTCGCCCCGGTCGCGGGGCCGGCCGCGCCGTCGTCGTCCCCGGGAGCGCCGTCGTCGGCCGCGTCGGAGCCGTGCGGCGGCCGCGGCGGCTGCGGCGGCTGCGGCGCGGCCTTGCCGCCGCTGCACACGACGCCGGCGACGGCGGTGACGACGAGCACGCCGAGCGCCAGCTCGACGCCGTGCCGGTATGCGAGCTCCTGGGAGCCGGCGAGCGGGAAGTCGCCGGCGAACACGGCGTGCCGCGCGTCGGAGCCGAGCAGGGCCGTGGAGACCTGCAGCGCGACGGCGGTGGTCAGCAGGTAGCCGGTGTTGAGCATCGTCGAGCGGATGCCGTTGGAGACCCCCCGCCGGTGCTGCGGCGTGATCAGCATGATCAGGCTCGTGTTCGGCGTCATGAAGGCGCCGATGCCCAGCCCGAGCAGCGTCAGCGACGCGTAGGCGCCCGCGGGCAGCAGGTCGAGGTGCACGAACCCGGCCAGGCTCACGGCGGCCGCGGCGATCAGCGCCATCCCCGCCATCGCCAGGCCCGCCACCGGCACCCGGCCCACGAGGCGCCCGGCCAGCTGGGCCGCGACGATCGTCGCCAGCGGCGAGACGATCACGAGCATCGCCACGTCGAACGCGTCGTAGCCGGCGGTCGCCTGTAGATAGGTGGACAGCAGCAGGATCACCGCGTACTGGCTGAACCCGGACAGCAGCACGGCCAGGTAGCGGCGCCCGAGCCTCGGGACGCGGAACAGCGCGAGGTCGACCAGCGGGCTGCGCACCCGCGCCTGGATCGCCACGAACACCCCGAGCAGCACCACGGAGCCCGCCACCAGGGCGGCGCTCCACGGGGAGCTCCAGCCGGTCTGCGACCCGGACGACATGCCGGCGACGAACAGCGACAGGCTGCCGGTGAGCGTCAGGGCCCCGCCGACGTCGACGCGGTCGCGCCCGGTGCCGGCGCGGCCGGGCACCAGCCGCCACGACACCAGCAGGCTCACCAGCGCGAGCGGGCCGCTGACCAGGAAGATCCAGCGCCAGTCCGCCAGGTGCGCGGTGATCCCGCCGACCACCGGGCCGAGCACCTGGCCCACCGCCGCCGAGGCGGAGTTCAAGCCCAGCGCCGTGGGCAGCTTCGCCGCCGGGAACACATCGGTGAGGATCGCGGTGGTGTTGGTGATGATCGCCGCGGCGCCCACCCCCTGCACCAACCGGGCGGCGACGAACAGCCCCGCGTCCGTGGTGAGGCCGGCCCCCAGGCTGCCGACGAGAAACACCGCCACGCCGGCGATGTAGATGCGCTTGCGCCCGAAGATGTCCGACAGGCGGCCGAACACGACGATGAGCGACGTCATCACCAGCTGGTAGGCCAGCAGGAACCACGTCGTCTGCGCCGGGGTGGCGCGGAACTCCCGCGCCACCTCCGGCAGCAGGATCGTCAGGCTCGTGGCGCACACGAAGACCAGGACGACGTTGACGCTCGTCGCGGCCAGCACCGGCCAGCCGGAGGAGCCCGCCGGCGAGTGGGTCACGCCCGCCCCGCCGGCACCGCCTGCTCGGCGTCCCGGGCGGCCCGCTCGGCCTGCTCGGCCTGCTGTGCGGCCTTGAGGCGCGCGATGTGGGCGAAGATCCCCGGGACCTTGTCCCGCTGGAAGGGGAAGGTGGCGCGCAGCTGCGGCACGCGCTCGAGGTCGAGCTCGGCGTGCAGGACGTACGGCTGGGTGTGCGCGGGCGCCGCCTCGACCAGCTCGCCGTGCGGGCTGACGACGCAGGACAGGCCGAACGACCGCGTCGTGCAGCCGGACATGGTCTCCTCCCCCGCCCGGTTCGCCGCCACGGTCCAGGCCTGGGCGTCCTTGCCACGGGTCTGCAGCTCGTGGACGAAGTGGCCCTCGCGCGCGCCCATCGAGCTGACCAGCACGAAGATCACCTCTGCGCCGAGGGTGCGGGCGGCCTCCCAGTACTCGGGGAAGCTGCGGTCGTAGCAGATCAGCGTGGAGAAGCGGGTGCCGAAGGCCTCGAAGAGCATCGGGCCGACGCCGGGGGCGAAGAACATCTTCTCGTTCACCGGCACGCCGGAGCCGGACCCCATCGGGATCGACGTCTTGCGGTAGGTGTCCACGACCTCGCCGTCGAGCGTCGTGCCGGGCACGATCTCGCCCGCGGCGTCGATGACGACGGCGGAGTTGTAGAGCGTGCCGTCGGCGGCCCGCTCGTACATGCCGAAGATGACGCCGACGCCGAGCTCGCGCGCCGTGGCGGCGAAGGCGGCGGTGCTGGGGCCCGGCACCGGCTCGGCCCACGCCTCGTATGCCGGGTCCCCGGTGAGCCCGAAGTAGGGCGTGGTGATGAGCTCCGGGAAGAGGACGACGTCGGTCCCGGGGGTCGCGGCCTCGCGGAAGAGCGCCTGGAGGCCGGCGAGCGCCTCGCCGCGGTCCTCGGGGACCTCGCCGGTCTGCACCACTGCGACGTTGAGCATCGTGTTCCTTTCGGGCAGGAGGAAGTGCCGGTAGCTGAGCAGGAGAAGAGCGAGACAAGGGCAGGACGTGCGCAGAGGCGCACGAGCCCGGCACGGCCGGGTGAGGAGGAGGCAGGCGGGCGGCGGCCCGCGGACCGCCCCGCGAGCGACGGTGGTCGCGGGGGCGGCGGGCGCGTCAGGCGCCGGGGGCGGCGAGCTCGCTCGGCAGGACGAACCGCACGTCGGGGTCGGCGGCCAGGCGGGTGAGCACCCGCTCGGCGACGTCGGCGTAGCACGCCTGGCCGAGCACCCAGCCGGCCCAGCTCAGGCCGAGGAACCGGGGCCCGACGACGTCGGCGTCCGCGATCAGCTGGTCGATCCTGTCGACCAGGATCTGCTCGTAGTCGCCGAACCGGGTGCCGCGGGTGTAGAGCTGGAAGGCGTCCTCGGTGTCGAGGGCGAACGGCACCGCGGTCAGCCCGGCGGCGGCGCCGTCGAGGGCGACCGGGCGCTCGTCGACGGTCCAGTCGCCGAACCACCGCACGCCCTCGTCGCGCAGGATCCCCGTCGTGCGGTCGGTGCAGCCGCGCTCCGGGCCGAACCAGCCGGTGATCGCGACCCCGGTCGCGTCCCGGACGGCCGCCAGGGAGCGGCGGACGTAGTCGCGCTCCTCGTCGGCGGACATCCGGGAGTCGATGATCGACGTCGCCGCCTCGCCGCGGGCGACCACCTCCCCCGCGCCGGCGGCCATGCGCCGCGCCAGGCCCGGCACGGTGCGCACCCCGTAGGCGTCGAGCGCCACGGCGTACGGCAGGCCCAGGCGGTCGGCGATGCGCTGCAGCCGGAAGATGCCGTTGGTCAGGCCGAACTCGTACTGCGAGACCTTGGCGACCTGGCCGTGCGGCGGGCCGCCGGGCGGGTCCTGGGAGGCGCCGCCGACGCCGCCGGGCATCTGCACGGCCCGGTAGTGCCCCGGCTCGCGCGCGTCGAGGTAGTACGGCGCGTGCAGCAGGAGCGAGACGGTCAGCCGCGCCGGCGAGTCCCAGTGCTCGCGGTGCGTGTCGTACGCGTGCGGCAGGGTGGGCGCGAAGACGGTCGCGTCGGGCGGGTTGATGTCGATCGTCATGCGAAGGCTCCTGCGTGCTCCGCGAGCAGCGACCGCGAGAAGGCGACCTGCTCGTCGTAGAAGTTCTCGAGGTAGTGGTCGGTGATCTGCCCGGCCGTGGTGACCCAGATGCGGTCGTCGCTGCGCACGTAGTCGAAGATCGCCTCGAGGTAGCGCGCCGCGTTCGGCTGGCCCATGACGAACGGGTGGGTAGCCAGGCACGCCACGCGGGCCTGGCCGTCCTCCTCGGCGTCGCGCAGGAGCCGGTCGACCTGCGCCTTGATCAGGTCGAAGAAGTACTCCTTGGGATGGTTGCGCGACAGCACGGCGGGCACGTCGTTGGTGGTGAACGAGTACGGGACGTTGACCAGGCGGTCGCCGGACGCGGTCAGCAGCGGCCGCGGCTGCTCGTCGTGGACGAAGTCGGCGAAGTAGGTCATGCCGTGCTTGACCATGAGGTCGGCGGTGTTGTCGGTCCCCGAGATGCGCGGGCCGAGCATGCCCTTGATCGGCCGCCCGTCGTAGTAGGTCAGGGCGAGCTGCTGGCTGATCTCCAGGAACCGGTCCTCCTGCTCGGCGGTGTAGCCGAACAGCGGGCGCAGGTTGGAGATGCCGTGGCTCATGATCTCCCAGTCGCGCTCGAGCATCGCGTCGCGGACCTCCGGCTGCTCCTGCAGCAGCGCCAGGCTCAGGGAGACGGTCGACGGCATGTCGTACCGGTCGACCGCCCGCAGCATCCGCCAGAACGCCACCCGGTTGCCCGAGTCGCGGTGCATGTAGTGCTGGGCGTCCGGCGGGGTGACGCGGGCGCTGAACCGGGAGCCCTCGGGGGCGAGCCAGTCGTAGTGCTCCACGTTGGGCGCGTGCCAGAAGGCCACGGTCTTGCCCTCCGGCCACGTCACCCGCGGCCGGTCCGGCATCGCGGAGTAGAGCATCCGCGCGTTGTTGCTGATCACAGTTCCTCGTTCCTTCCTGGGACGGGCGGGTGCGGGCCGGGCACCCGGCTCACGCGACGTCCACGGTCTGCTGCCCGCGGAACCGCCGGCCGAACGTGTTGACGGCGAGGACGAACAGCCGGTCGCACACCAGGCCGGCCACGCCGAGCACGAGGATCGCCGTGAACACGTCGGGGACGTTCGTGCTGGTCATACCGTTGTTCACCATGACGCCGAGCCCGGCGGAGGCGCCGAGCATCTCGGCCGACACCACGGTCATGAAGGCGTTGCCGAGCGCGACGCGGGCGCCGGCCACGATGTACGGCACGCTCGCCGGCAGGGTGACCCAGAACATCCGCTGCCACCACGACGCCCCGGCCACGCCGGCCATGCGGGACAGGTCCTGCGGGAGCTTGGTGGAGCCCTCGATGGTGTTGAGGGCGACGACGAACAGGCTCGTGTAGACGATGAGCAGCACCTTGGACGTCTCGCCGGCGCCGAACCACACCAGCACGGGCCCGAACCAGGCCAGCGGCGGCACGAACCGGAAGAAGGTCACGAAGGGCGCCGCCATGCCCGACGCCACCCGGCTCGCGCCGAGCACCAGGCCGACCACAACGCCGGCGACGGAACCGAGCACGAAGCCGGCGACGATGCGCCAGAGGCTGGCGCCGGTCGACGCGGCCAGCGTGCCGTCCGCGAGGTTGTCGGCGAGCGACTCGGCGACGGCGAGCGGCCCGGGGAACAGGAACGGCACGTCGTAGGCGCGCGACCCCCACTCCCACGCGGCGACGAGCACCACAAGGGAGCCGAGCGTCAGGCCGGTGCGGCGCGCGGCGCGCGCGAGCGCGTCCGACGGCACCCGCACGGCCGGCCGGGGGCGGGCGACGACGGGGGTCCTCAGGTCCTCTTCGGGGCTGGCGATCGTGCTCATGCGGCCTCACGTCCTGCGTAGTACTTGCGGAACAGGGAGCTGCGCAGCCCGACGAACAGCAGGTCGAACAGGTACCCGACGACGCCGAGCACGAGGATCCCCGCGAACATCAGGGCGGTGTTGGAGAAGGTCCGGGCGTCGTAGATGACGTAGCCCAGGCCGGACTGGCCGATGATCATCTCGGCGCCGACCACGGCCATGAAGGACAGGCCGAGCCCCAGCCGGGCGCCCACCATGACGAACGGCACGGCGCTCGGCACGAGGATGCGCGCGAACGTGCCCACCGGCGACAGGCCCACGGCGCGCGCCATGCGGAGCTTGTCCGCGTCGACCGCTGCGATGCCGCTGATCGTGTTGATGGCGACCGGGAAGACGGCCGCGTACACGACGACGAACAGGATCGACGGCTCGCCGACGCCGAGCCAGATCGTGGCGGGCACGATCCAGGCGATCGGCGCGACCGTGCGCAGGAAGTTCAGGTAGGGGTTCAGCAGCTCCCGCACCACGCGGAAGGAGCCGATGCCCGCACCGAGCAGCAGGCCGCCGACGGAGCCGGCGACGAAGCCCGCGACGACCCGGCGGACGGTGTCGAGCAGGTCCGTGCGCGTCTGCGGGTCGGTGACCAGCTGCACCAGCGCGGTGACGACGTCGGTGGGCGCCGGCAGCACGAGCGGGTTGCCGGTGGCGGCGGCCACCGCCTGCCACGCCGCCGCGACCACGACGACGCCAAGCAGCCCCAGCCCGACACGCGCGCCGCGGCCGGACAGGTCGACGCGCGCAGCGGCGACGGCGCTCATGCCGCCACCGTGCCGGTCTCCAGCGGGCGGCGCGCCTTGGCGGCCGAGACGGTGGCTTCCAGCAGGTCGATGTACTCGTTGAACTCGGCCGTCCGGCGGCGGGGCCGCGGCAGGTCGATCGGCACGATGCTGTGCAGGTAGGCGCGCGGCCCGGAGCTCATGACCCCGACCCGGTCGGCCAGGATCACGGCCTCGGCGATGTCGTGGGTGATGAACAGGACGGTGCGCCGCTCGCGCTCCCAGATGTCGGAGAGCTCCGCCTGCAGCGTGCCGCGCGTCTGCGCGTCCAGCGCACCGAACGGCTCGTCCATGAGGATCATCCGCGAGTCGGTCACGAGGCCGCGCGCGATCTGGACGCGCTGCTTCATGCCGCCGGAGAGCTCGTGCGGGAACTTGTCGGCCTGGGGGGCCAGCTCGACGAGCTCGAGCACCTTCTGCGCCCGGGCGCGGCGCTCGCCGGTGCCGACGCCGGCGACCTTGAGCGGGAACTCGACGTTCTGCCGCACGGTGAGCCAGCCGAGCAGGGACTCGTGGCCCTGGAACACGACGGCGCGGTCCGGGGCGGGCCCGGTGATCTTCTCGCCCTTCAGGGAGATCGTCCCCGTCGTCGGCTTCTCGAACCCGGCGACCTGGTTGAGGATCGTCGTCTTGCCGCACCCGGAGGGGCCCAGCAGGACGAAGAACTCCCCCGACCGGATCGACAGGTCGATGCCTTCCATCACGGGCGGCAGGGACGGCTTATAGCTGTAGGAGACCCCGGACACCTCCAGGAGGGGCGGGACGGTCTGGACGTCTGGCTGGCCTGTCACGAGCGCCTCCTGCGAGCTCGAACGCCCGGGCGGGTTCCCGGGCTGTGGCCAACCTAGGGAGGCGACGTTGCGGTCGATTTGCCCGGTTGTTGCGCGGGCAGTGCTGGCGTGTTGCCCGCGTGTAACGGGGCGCCCGTGCGATCGCCGGACCGCGTTACGCCACGGCGTCGCGCAGCCGCTCGGTCGCCTCCGCCGCGGCGGCGAGGACCGCCTCGGGCAGGGCCGCGATCGCCTCCTCGTCCGCCCGTTCGGCCAGGTAGGCGACCGACAGCGAGCCCGCGGGGACCCCGTCGGGGGCCAGGACCGGCGCCGCGACCGAGGCCGAGTGCCGCACCCGCTCGCCGTCGGTGCGTGCCCAGCCCTGCTCCCGGACGACCGCGAGCCGCTCGCGGATGGCCGCCACGTCGGTCACCGTGCTGGCGGTCCACCGCGGCCGGGGCAGCCGCAGCACCTGCTCGACGTCGGCGTCGGGCAGGAACGCCAGGATCGCGAGCCCGTTCGCGCCCGACACCAGCGGGATGCGCTCCCCGAGCGTCACCGAGATACGGATCGGCTGCATGCTCTCGACCTGCCCGACGTAGCAGCGCTCGTAGCCCTGGCGCGCGCTGAGCGTCGCCGTCTCCCCCGTCAGGGCGGCCAGCCGCGCGACGACCGGCATGGCCGCGTCGCGCAGGGCGTCGCGCCGCCGCGCCTGGTTGCCGAGCCCCAGAGCGGCCGGGCCGGTGCGGAACAGCCCGGTGCCGGGCTCGGTGCTGGCGAAGCCCGCGCCGAGCAGCTCCTGGAGGATCCGGTGCACCTCGCCACGGTCGAGGCCGGTGGTGGCGGCCAGGTCGGCCGTACACACCGGACCGTTCGCGTCGGCGAGAGCCTGCAGGACGACCAGCACACGGCTGGTCGTCGACGCGGACCGGGTGTTCTCCATGCCGTACCTCCCTGGTGGGCGCGGCCGCCGCTGTCTCCGGCGGCGAAACCGCGGCGAAACGGCCGCCACATCGCGAAGACAACTCGGCCGCCTAGGGTCCGGGCGGCACAGGTACCGGCCCCGCGGGGCCGGTGGCGGAACCATAGACGGGCGGTCACGGTGCGGACAACGCAGGCACGAGGTGTGGGACGGACGGAGCACACGGGCCCCGCGACGGGCGACCCGGTTGGCGCCGACGCGCTCGGCGCGCTGGCGGCCTGGGCTGTCTCGGAGCCGTGGGCGCGCGCGGACGACGCCGCGCGCGCCGCGCTGCGCGACGCGGTGGGCAACCTGCTGGCCGTGACGGTCGCCGGCGCGACGACACCGGAGCAGCGCACCCTGCTCGCGGCCTGGGACCCCGAGCCCGGCACGGCCACGGTGATCGGTAGCGGCCGCCGCGCCACGGCCGAGACGGCGGCGTGGCTCAACGGCGTCGCCGCGGTGACGGTGGAGCGCGACGAGGGCAACCGGCACGCGCAGGGGCACCCCGCCGCGCAGACGGCTCCGGCGGTGCTCGCTCTCGCCGAGCGGCTCGGCCTGTCCGGCGCCCGGCTGTGGGACGCGCTGTTCGTGGCCTACGAGCTGGCGACGCGATTCGGCCGCGCCGCCCGGCTGGACCCGCGCGTGCACACCCACGGCGTGATCGGGCTGCCCGGCGCCGCGGCGGGCTGCGCCCTGCTCCTGGGTCTGGACGCCGCCGGCGTGCGGCGGGCGATCGAGGCCGCGTGCGCGCTGCCGGTCGCGACGGGCTGGGGTCCCGTGCTTGCCGGCAGCGCCGTGCGCGACCAGTGGGTGGGCGCCGCCAACGTCGCCGGCCTGGCCGCCGCCCGCCTCGCGGCCTCGGCGCTGCCGCTCGCCCACCCGGTGCCCGCGCCGCACCTGGGCGGCACCCTCGGCGAGGTGGAAGCCGACCTCCTCGTGGCCGATCTCGGCGGGACACCCGCGGTCACCACCAGCTATCTCAAGCAGTACTCCGGGTGCGCCTGGACGCACGGCGCCGCCGACGCCGCACGGGAGCTGCGCCACCGCCTGGCGGGCACCGGCCGTGACGCCGACGACGTCGTCGCCGTGCGGGCCGAGGTCACCGGGCTCGGCGCGTCGCTCGGCGCGACCACCTGGCACAGCCGGCTGGGCGCACACTTCTCCGTGCCGTTCGTGCTGGCCTCGGCGCTGGTGCACGGCGACGTCGCCCCGCACCGGGCGGCGGTGCCACCGGACCCGCGCGTCGCGCGGGTGGCCGCGCTGGTCAGCACCGTCGACGCCACCGAGTCGCTGCGGGGCCCGGACCCGACGGCGCGTCCTGCGCGCGTGACCCTCGAGCTCGCCGACGGCACCACGCTGACCGCGAGCGTCGAGCACCCCGCAGGCGACGCCGTCGCCTCGCCGTTCGACGCCGCCGAGAGGGACGCGCTGCTCGACGAGGCGCTCGCGCCGACCGGCCTGGGCGCCGCGAGCGTGCACGCGGCGGTGCGCGACCTCGGGTCCGACCTCCCGGGGGCGGTGCGGCGGGCGCTCGCCCGCCTGGTCCCGGCGGGCTGCTGACCGCGCGCCCCCTCGGGGCCGCCCACCACCCACAACGGTTCACGGCGGCAACCGGCTCGACACATCACAGGGCTACCGTGCCGCCATGCCGCACATCGCCCCGCACGCCAGGCTCGTCCCGCCGTCCGGCATCCGCCGCGTGTTCGAGGCGGCGCTCGGGGTGGACGGCGTGGTCAACCTCGCCGTCGGCGAGCCGCACCTGCCGGTCTCGCCGCACGTCGTCGAGGCCGCCCGGGACGCCTGGGCGGCCGGCCTCGTGGACTACGGCCCGAACGGCGGCATCGCGCCGCTGCGGGCGGCCGTGGCATCGAAGCTCGCCCGCGAGAACGGCATGGCGGTGGACCCTGCGCAGGTGTGGGTCACCGTCGGTGCGACGCAGGCGCTCCACCAGGCGCTCGGCATGGTCCTCGACGCCGGCGACGAGGTGCTGGTGCCCGACCCCGGCTACACGGTGTTCACGATGGCGCCCCGGACCCTCGGCGCCGTGCCGGTGCCCTACCCGCTGCGGCCCGAGGACGGCTTCCGGCCGGACCCCGACGCGCTGCGGCGGCTCGTCACGCCGCGCACGCGGGCGATCGTGGTGAACTCGCCGTCCAACCCGCTCGGTGTCGTCCTGCCCGAGGCCGACCTGCGCGCCGTGCTCGAGGTCGCCCGCGAGGCCGACCTGTGGGTGCTCTCCGACGAGGTGTACGAGCACTTCGCCGACGAACCGCACACGTCGCTGGGGGCGCTCGACACGGACGGCCGCGTGCTCAGCATCTTCTCCCTGTCCAAGTCGTACGCGATGACGGGCGCCCGCGTCGGCTACCTCGTGGCTCCCCCGGCGTTCGCCGATGTCCTGCCGCACCTGCAGGAGGCGACGATCAGCTGCGTCGCCATGCCGGACCAGCACGCCGCGCTGGCGGCCCTCACCGGCCCCCAGGACGCCGTCGTGCACGCCGCCCGGACCTACCGGGCGCACCGCGAGCTGGCCGGCCGCACGCTCGACGAGGCGGGCGTGCGCTACCACCGCGCCCGGGGCGCGTTCTACCTGTGGGTCGACGTCGCCCACGCCAGCGGCGGCGACGTCGAGGCCTGGTGCCTCGACCTGCTGCGCACCGAGCGGGTGGCCGTGGCGCCCGGCTCGGCGTTCGGCCGCTCCGGCGAGGGCTGGGTGCGCGTCAACCTCGCGGTCGAGCCGGAGGACCTGGTCCGCGGGCTCAAGGTGCTGCCCGCGCCGGCCTGAGCACCTCTCACGGGCGCACAGACCCGCACACGCGCAAGGGCCCCGCACCGGAGATCCGGTGCGGGGCCCTTGCGTGCGAGCGGGTGCTCAGTGGGCGTGCTGCCCGCGGCTGAACTCGAAGACCCAGCCGACGAGGGCGATGACGCCGATCATGAAGCCGATGTAGACGACCCACCAGCCCACGGCCATGCCGAGGAACCCGACGGCGGCCGCCGAACCGAGGACGAGCGGCCACCAGCTCCACGGGGCGTAGACACCCTGGTCGCCGGCACCCTCCTCGATGTCACCGTCCTCGTCGTCCTCGGGACGCGGGTCGATGCGGCGGGCCGTCAGCGCCAGGTAGGCACCGACCATCGCCATGAGGCCGCCGACCAGCGGGATGCCGAGGAACCCGACCGGCTCCTCCCACTCGGTGAGCAGGCCGTAGATGACTCCCACGACCAGGAAGAACGGCGTGAGCCAGAGGAAGAGCTTGATCTCGATCTTCACTTGCCGGTCTCCTCGTCGGTGCGGGGCTCGTCCAGGACCTGGGTCGTGGTCTGCTGACGCTCCGGGTACTGCTGGCCGGAGCGCTCCTGCGCCAGCGGCTGCTGGCCGCGCCGGTCCGCCTCGCCGTACACCTTGTCCAGCACACCCGGGTACAGGTCCGGGTGCTCCATCGCAGCCACCTCGGGGTGGTGCAGGTCGAACGCCGGGGACTCCGAACGGACGCGCGGCAGCGAGCTGAAGTTGTGCCGCGGCGGCGGGCAGGACGTGGCCCACTCCAGCGAGCGGCCGTAGCCCCACGGGTCGTCGACCGTCACCTTCGGCGCGTTGCGCCAGGTGGTGTACACGTTCCAGAAGAACGGGAGCATCGACGCCGCGGTGAGGAACGCACCGACCGTGGAGACCTGGTTCTCCCAGGTGAAGCCCTCCTCCGGCATGTAGTCGGCGTAGCGACGCGGCATGCCCTCGACACCCAGCCAGTGCTGGACGAGGAACGTGGTGTGGAAGCCGACGAACAGCATCCAGAAGTGCACCTTGCCGAGCCGCTCGTTGAGCATGCGGCCGGTGAACTTGGGCCACCAGAAGTAGAAGCCGGCGAACATCGCGAACACCACGGTCCCGAACACGACGTAGTGGAAGTGCGCGACCACGAAGTACGAGTCGGACAGCTGGAAGTCCAGCGCGGGGCTCGACAGGATGACGCCCGTCAGGCCGCCGAACAGGAACGTCACCAGGAAGCCGATGGACCACAGCATGGGCGTCTCGAAGGTGAGCTTGCCCCGCCACATCGTGCCGATCCAGTTGTAGAACTTCACGCCCGTCGGCACGGCGATGAGCATCGTCATGAAGGCGAAGAAGGGCAGCAGGACCGCGCCGGTGACGTACATGTGGTGGGCCCACACGGTCACGGACAGCGCCGCGATGGCGATCGTCGCGTAGATGAGGCCCTTGTAGCCGAAGATCGGCTTGCGGCTGAACACCGGCAGGACCTCCGACACGATGCCGAAGAACGGCAGCGCGATGATGTACACCTCGGGGTGGCCGAAGAACCAGAACAGGTGCTGCCAGAGGATGGCGCCACCGTTCTCCGGGTTGAACACCTGGGCGCCGAGCGTGCGGTCCGCGCCGAGCGCGAAGAGGGCGGCGGCCAGCGGCGGGAACGCCATCAGCACCAGGAGGCTGGTGATGAGGGTGTTCCAGGTGAAGATCGGCATCCGGAACATCGTCATGCCGGGCATGCGCATGGTGATGATCGTGGTGATGAAGTTGACGGCGCCGAGGATGGTGCCGAAGCCGGACAACGCCAGGCCGAAGACCCACAGGTCACCGCCCAGCCCGGGGCTGAACGTGGTGTTCGACAGCGGCGCGTAGGCGAACCAGCCGAACGACGCGGCGCCCTGCGGCGTGAAGAAGCCGGCGGCGGCGATGAGGCTGCCGAACGAGTACATCCAGTAGGCCAGCATGTTCAGCCGCGGGAACGCGACGTCGGGCGCGCCGATCTGCAGCGGCATGATCACGTTGGTGAAGCCGGAGAACAGCGGCGTCGCGAACATGAGCAGCATGATCGTGCCGTGCATCGTGAAGAGCTGGTTGTACTGCTCCTTGCTCTGCACGATCTGGATGCCCGGCTCGAAGAGCTCGGCGCGGATCAGCAGCGCCAGGACACCACCGATGCAGAACCACAGCACCGACGTGATCAGGTACATGTACCCGATCGTCTTGTGGTCGGTGGAGGTGATCCACTTGACGACGGTCCGTCCGAGGGTCTGGCGCCGGGGGGCCAGCCCAGGGACGATCTCCGCCGCCGGGGCGTGAGAGGTGGTGGTGGCCATCAGCGCTCGTTCTCCTCGAGGTTCAGGTCGTCCGTCGCCGGGGGGTCCTGGTGACGGTTGAGGTCGAGGCCGAGCTCACCGGTCTGGCCGGCAGCGCGCAGGTCTTCCATGTGCGCGTCGTACTCCTCCTGCGAGACGACCTTGACGTTGAAGAGCATGCCGGAGTGGAACTCTCCGCAGAGCTCGGCGCACTTGCCGGCGTAGGTCCCCTCGCGCGTCGGGGTGACCTGGAACGTGTTCGTCCGGCCCGGGATCATGTCCTCCTTGTAGAGGAACGCCGGGATCCAGAACGAGTGGATGACGTCGCGCGCGTCGAGCTGGAACTGGACGGTCTGGCCCACCGGCAGGTACAGCGTGGGCAGCGCGGCGGAGGTCCCGGGAGCGCCGTCGACCTCGTCCTCCTCGGTCTGCCCGCCGACGTCGATCAGGTGCTGACCCGAGTCGTAGACGCCGTCGTCGAGGTAGTTGAAGTCCCAGCTCCACTGCTTGCCGATGACCTGGATGTTGACGTCCGGCTCGGCGCTGGTGTCCTGGATCTGCGACATGTCGCGGTCCGTGTAGTAGAAGAGCACCAGGACCATCAGGATCGGCACGGCCGTGTACATCAGCTCGAGCGGCAGGTGGTACCGCGTCTGCACCGGCAGCTGGTGGTCGTCCCTGCGCTTCCGGTACGCGGCGATGCACCAGAGCATCAGCCCCCAGGTCACGACGCCGACGAAGAGAGCGGCGATCCACGAGCCGACCCAGAGGTGGGTGATGGTCCCGGTGTGGTTGGTCACCTCCCCGTCGTCGAATCCGGGCAGGTACCCGCGCTTGACAGAGTCGCTCGCGCAGCCGGAGGCCAGCAGGGCGACGGCGCCGGCGATCGCCGACGCGCGCCAGATGGCCCGCCTGCTGCGGGTGGGGGGCTTCGAGTGCAAGGGAGGCCTTTCACGTCTCGTCCCGCGCGCCGTGCTGGCACGGCGCATGGCGGAACCTTCGTCCTCGATACATCGCAGCCTAGCGCGACTGGCGTCCACAGATGGCCGTTTTGGAGTGGTCCTGAGGTGACGAAGTGCCGACCTTGCGACACCATCCCTCCAGGTCACGACACCGGCAGGCGGGATGTCAGATCGATGCGCCCGCACGGAGCGGTGCACGGCCACGCCCCGTCGGGCGGGCGCGCGCCTCGGCCGGCCGTCCACCCGCCCGCTGTGACGGATCGCACGCCCGCCGGACGCGGACGGGCCCGGCCCCGGAGCAGTGCTCCGGGACCGGGCCCGTCCGGGTCGCGACCGCCGTCAGGCGAACGAGCCGCCGCAGGCGCAGGAGCTCGCGGCGTTGGGGTTGTCGATCGTGAACCCCTGCTTCTCGATGGAGTCCGCGAAGTCGATGGTGGCGCCCTCCAGATAGGGGACGCTCATCTTGTCCACCACGACCTCGACGCCGTCGAAGTCGCGCAGGGCGTCCCCGTCGAGCAGGCGCTCGTCGAAGTAGAGCTGGTAGATCAGGCCGGAGCAGCCGCCGGGCTGGACGGCCACGCGCAGCCGCAGGTCGTCACGCCCCTCCTGCTCCAGGAGGCTGCGCACCTTGGTCGCGGCGACGTCGGTGAGGTTCACGCCGTGGGTGGCGGTCTCGAGGGTGTCGGTCATGCTTCCTCCAACAACGGGGTCGGTGACGCTCTTCCCGATACTAAGCACGCGCGCCGCCGTGCGGGAGCGGGCGCCCGCGGTGAGACGCCTCTCGCCACCGCGGTGCCCACGTCGCGGCGACCCGCGCGACGCGGTCGCCGTCGTCGTCGCCCACCTCGTGCACCCCGCTCAGCCCGGCCGCGGACCACTCGCGGCGGGACGCCTCGGCGCGCCCGGCGAGCACCACGACGGGCACGGCCCCCGGCCGCGCCGCGGCGACGACGTCCGCCAGCGGCGGGCCGTGCAGCGCGCGGGCGTCGAGCCGCTCGAGGTGGACGACGATGATGTCGGCGGCCGCGACGCGCGCCGCCCAGGACGGCGGCGCGGCACCGCCCCCGCCCGCGCCGGCGTCCAGGTCGCCGGCACCGGCACCGGCGCCCGGCGGGGGTCGCCGCACCAGCGCCGTCACCGGCACGAGGACCGGGGGCGGGTGGCGGCGTCGGGAGCACCCCGGCCTCGACCGTGCCCGCTCCCCCGGCGCGCCACGCGGCGGCCAGCCCC
>NZ_WUWN01000003.1 GCF_009846865.1 Puerhibacterium puerhi | reverse complement strand
CCCCGGACGGCCCCGGCCCGCAGGGCGATCCGGACCTGCAGGACGCCGACGCCGACCCCCCGACGGGGCCGCCCGGGCCCCTGCAGCGGGCCCGCGCCCGGCTCGCCGCCTGGGCCGCCCGCCAGCCGCGCGGGCGCGTCGTCGCCGCCGGCGCGGTCGCCGCGGCGCTGGTGGTGAGCACCGGCGTCGTCACGTCGGTCGCCGAGCAGCACCGCCTCGACCGGGTCGCCGCCGCACCCGGCGGCGTCCTCGACCTGTCCGCGCCGCCCACCACCACGTGGAGGTTCGCCCCCGGCGCCGACCTGTGGCCCGTCGCGCAGCTCGACGGGCTGCTCGTGGTGGCCGAGTCCGGCGGCGAGGCGGACCCCGACGCGGGCGTCGACTGGCGCGACCGGGCCCGGCTGCACGCCCTCGACCCGGAGACGGGGGAGGAGCGCTGGTCGCTCGAGGTGGCCGGCGCGCAGGCCTGCGGCACCACGATGAGCCTCGTCGCCGGCGCGGTGCCGCGGCTCGACCCGGTCGAGGAGCTGGTCTGCGTGCGGCACGCCGACGCGGGATGGTCGGCGCTGGTGGTCGACGGCGACGGCGAGGTGCGGGCCCAGCGCGAGCTCGAGGGGCTGGACCGGGTGGTGTTCGGGGCCGCCGACGCCGACGAGGGCGACGCCGTCGTCGTGACCCCGACGGCGGACGGCGGGCTGCTGCGGGCCCAGCGGGTGGGCGAGGCGGCCCGCCGGCCGCAGCCCGCCGACGAGGAGTCGGGCACGTGGCTGCCGGACGGGAAGGTCGAGGCGCGGGACGTGCGGGTGACCCTCGAGGACGCCGTCTCCGGCGAGGTGCGCTGGGAGGCCACCCTGCCGGCCGAGCGGGTCACCCGGGACGGCTGGTACCCGTGCGCCACGTGGTCGGACGACGGCACGGAGCCGGGGCCCGTCGACGACGGCCTGCTGCGGGTCACCGCCGGCGCGACGATGCTGACGCTCGCCGGCTGCGGGCTGGACGCCCAGCTGACGCCCGACGGCGAGCGGCTCGACCGCGACTGGCCCGCCGTGGGCGGCGAGGAGCCCCGGGGCGACCAGACGGCGCGCACCCAGCCGGTGGTCGCCACCGTCGGCGGCGGGTACGCGGTGCCGCCGCGGCTGCAGGTCGGCGCCGACGGCGGTGCCGCGGCCGACCGGGAGGCGCCGTGGACGCTGCTGGCCGGGGACACGACCGTGGTGGGCGAGCTGACGGGCCCGCTGATGGACCCGTGGGCGACCGACGGCACCGACGCCGGGGTCGTCCTGTCCCCGGCCGGCGGCCGGCTGGCGGCCCAGCGCAGCGGCGACGGAGAGCGCGCCTGGGGCGCCGCGGTCACCGCGCCCGTGGGGGTGCTGGCGCAGGCCGGCGGCGCCGTGCTCGCCCTGGCCCAGGACGGCCGCCTGCTGGCCCTCGACGCGCGCACCGGCGCGGAGCTGTGGGCCGGCCACCTCGGCACGGGCAGCGGGGAGATGTTCGGGGGCGCCGAGCTGGGCGCGTACGTGCACGCCGTCTACACCGACGGCCACCGGGTCGTCGTGGTCACGCCCGGCTGGGCCGACGGCGGGTCGGGCGCCGAGTGGACGGCGTACGAGCTGCGCACCGGTGACGTCGCGTGGGGACAGGAGATGCACGACGGCTACGCGCTGGTGCTCCCGGTGGCCGGGCACCTGGTGCGCTGGGACGGCGCGACGGTCGAGGGGCTGGGGTAGCCCCTCGACCGTCGCGAGCCGTCAGGCGCGGCCCTCCGGGGCGTCGCCGTCGCCGGGCCGCTCGGCCGGGGCGTCGTTGGCGAGCAGGCGGTAGACGTCCCGCCGGGCGGCGTCGAGCAGCGACACCACGCGGGCGGCCTGGTCCGGCGTGCCGGCGCGGGCCACCTGCTCGACGGCGCCCATGAGCGCGCCGACCGCCGTGCGCAGCTCGCGCCGGTGGGACCGGCCCTCGCCGGCGCGCTCCCACGGCGTCCCGAGCTCGTCGCGGTGCTCCTCGACGTACCGGGTGCCGGCCTCCGTGAGCGACGCGAGCTTGCGCCCGCCGTCGTCGGTGAGGACGACGAGGCCCTCGTCGGCCAGCAGGCTCAGCGCCGGGTAGACGGCACCGGGGCTCGGCCGCCACGCGCCCTCGGTGCGCTCGGCCAGCTCGGAGATGACCTGGTAGCCGTGCATGGGTCGCTCGGCGAGCAGCAGCAGGATCGCCGCGCGGATCTCGCCGCGGGCGGCCCGGCCGCGGCCCCGGCCCCCGCGGGGGCCGAACCCGTGGCCGAAGCCCGGGCCGCGGGGGTCGCTGCCGGGTCCGAAGGGGCCGAAGCCTGGGCCGAAGCCCGGCCCGCGGCGGCCGCCCCGGCGCACCGGGAACGGCTCGTCGCCCTCGGGCGTCGGGCGGCCGGAGTGGTGCACGCCGCCGCGGGGCGCGGCGTCGTCGGGCATCCCGCCGGCCATCGCCCAGCGCGGGCCGAAGCCCTGCCAGGCGCCGGCGCCCTCGGCGCACGGGTCGAAGCCGCGCTCGGCGCCGCGCTCGGGGCGCGGGCCGCGCTCGCCGCGGTCGCGACGTCGACCCGGGCGGCCCGAGGCGTCCGCCGGGCGGAAGGGGAAGGAAGAGGTGAAGTCGGGGGTGCGCATGGGGTTCTCCTGCGGGTGGTGCGGAAGTCGTGGGGGTGCGGCGGGGCGGAGGCGGCGCACACCGGTGCGCGCGGGCCTCGTGCGGGCGGCGCGCCGTCGCGGCGCGCGGGGCCCGGCCCCGTCGGGAGGGAGCGGCGGCGCGTGGGCTGCCGCTCGACCGAACTCGTCGAAGATACGTCAAAGATATATCGTTACGCAAGTGCTGCTGCGCTCGCGGGTGCCGCCACGGAGAGCGTCGCCCGGCTGCGGCGGCGACCCGCGCCGCTAGGCGACGTCGTCCGGGGCGTCGTCGGGGACGCCGACCGGGGCGTCGTCGGGGACGCCGACCGGGACGTCGTCCGCGACGACGTCGGTGACCGGCTGGCGCAGGATCGTGCGGCGCCGCTCGGGCGGCACCCGGCGGAAGTCGCTGAGGTAGATCTCGTGGTGGCGGCCGGTCAGGCGCAGGCCCTGGGCGGGGACGAGCTCGTGGTGGATCTGCGCCAGCACGCCGGCCTCGTCGTCGAACGACCCCACGTGCAGCGTCTGCACGCAGCGCCCCTCGTCGAGGGTCGCGAGGCGGACGTCGGCGAGCCGCGCCGGCGCGGCCTTGGCAGCGACGCGCTCGGCCGCGGCGGCGACCATGCCGGCGTCGACCCAGTCCGGGGTCATGATCATCAGCGTCCAGCGCCACCGGGACTTGTCCCGCGACACGGTGAACGCGTCCATGTCGTCCGCCCACCACAGCCCCTCGAGCGGCATGACGGCGTAGTCGCGCCCGAGGTCCGCCTTGCTGGCGAACTTGATCCGGTACGCGAGCGGGTAGAGCGCCGCGACCGCCTCGGCGAACGCCGGCGAGGTGTTCGGGTCGCCGTGGCCGTCGATCATCAGGTACTGCAGGGGCGGCACGTCGACGAGGCGGAGCTCGCCCCGCCGCGCCCGGTAGGCGTCCAGCGTCCGGCGGAAGTCGACCTTGCCGGCCGCCGGCGCCGTCGTCTCGTCCGTCATCGGCGCGACCTCTCTGTCGTCGATGCTGTCCCACGGTGGCTGACCACGGTGGCTGACCACGGTGGCTGACCACGGTGGCTGACCACGGTGGCTGACCACGGTGGCTGACCACGGCGCCCGGGCCGGGCCCGCGGCACGAGGCTAGAGCCGCGCGTCGTACCGCGTCATGCCCCGCGCCAGGACGACGGCGGCCTCCTGCCGCGGGTCGGCGGCCTCGCCCGGCGTCGGCACCGACGCGACGTCGGACCAGTGCACCAGGAACGTGCCCCGGTGCCGCCGGCGCACCAGGTGGGCGACGGGCCACGGCGCACGCACCGCCGAGCGCTCGAACCCCAGGAACGACGACCGCGAGCGCGGCGACACCACCAGCCCGTGCAGCCGCGGGCGGGCGAGGGGGCCGTCGGGCGGCCCGTCCAGCACCAGGCGCAGGTCCACCACGAACCCCACGTGCGTGCCGTCGGCGTCGAGCACGGGGACGTCCAGCAGGTCGCTCGCGATCATGACCGGCCCTCCGGGTCGTGCCGCCCGCCGGGGAGGCGGCCCACGACGTGGTCGCGCGTCCAGCGCTCGGGCCACGTGAGGTCCAGGTCGTCGCCCCGCACCCCCAGCCGCACGGCCGTGCCGAGGTCGCGCACGTGCCGCCAGGCGACCGACTGCCAGCGCGACGACGGCGGGCGCCCGCCGAAGATGCGCGTGCGCAGCACCGGGCCGCTGAGCAGCGCGGTGACGACGACGGTCGCCGCACCTGCCGGACGTGTGCCGGCGTGCGGGCCGGGGGTCGCACCGTCGTCGACCGGCTCCAGCTCGAGGTCGTCGAGCGTGCACACCGGCACCTCGTCGTCGTCGAGCACCTGGCGGTCCAGCAGGTGCAGGCGCGCGTCCAGCACGCGGCCGGCCGGCCGCGGCTCGGGTGCGAGCGGGCCGGACCACCGCTCGGGGCGTCGTCGTCTCATGCGCCTGCCCTCGTCACGATCATCAGCGGGATCGCGGCCACCGAGGCCACGACCAGGATCACCAGGTACACGGTGCCCAGCAGGTTCATCGCCCGCCCGTTGACGTGCTCGCCCATGTACTCCGGGTCGTTCGCGACCACGAGGACGGGCAGGTACGTCAGCGGCAGCGCGACGGCGGAGAACACCACCGAGTACTCGGTGACCGCCACCGGGTCCACGTTGGTCATCAGCACCCCGACCGCCACCACCAGCGCCACGATCATCGCCACGTGGAAGCGCGCGGCCTGCACCGGCCGGCGGAACTTGCCCCACGACCACCCGAGGTACTGCGCGAGCGTGTAGCCGGTGGACAGCGCCGTCTCGAGGGCGGCGCCGAACGTCGCGGCGACGATGCCCACGATGATGAGCGCCACCAGCAGCTTCCCGCCGGCCTGCGCCACGGGCAACAGCAGCTGCGACAGGGCGTCCACCTGCACGCCGCCGGGCAGCAGCACGATCGCCGCGCAGGCGGCGATCGAGATCGACAGCAGGCCGCCCAGCGGGAAGCCCACCAGCACGTTGAGGCGCGACGTCGCCAGGTCCTTGACCGACCACCGCTCCTCGACGCCGCCGGAGGAGAAGAAGAACACCTCGTACGGCGTCATCGCCGCGCCGAACAGCGCGATCGCGTAGTACCAGTAGGTCGCCTGCCCCTCGGCGGCCGGCACCTGCGGCGTCAGGGCCTGGTCGAGCAGCGCGCCCCAGTCCGGCCCGAGCAGGAACACCGCCACCGCGAACCCCACGAGGGCCAGGCCCAGCAGGCCCGTGACGTTCTCCATCACCTCGAACTTCACGCGCCACAGGACCAGCCACACCGCCAGCGCGGCGACGGGCACCCACAGCCGGTGGTCCACGCTGCTGGCCAGCTGCAGCGCCAGCGCGATGCCGCCCACCTCGGCCACCAGCGTCAGCACGGTGACGGCGAGGCTCGCCACGAGGTTGGCGCCGGCGGCCCGCGGTCCGAGGCGCTCGCGGATGATCTCGAAGGTGGCGCGCCCGGAGACGGCGGCGACCTTGCCGGACATGTGCGCGAACACGCAGATCCCCACCACGCCGACCACCACGACCCACGCCAGCGACAGGCCGAACCGCGACCCGACGACGGCGTTGGTGACCAGGTCCCCGATGTCGAGGAAGCCGCCGATGGCGGTGAGGATGCCGAGCGCGACGGCGAGCAGCTTCTTCACGACGGGATCCCCGCCGCGTCGGCCACGGCGCCGTGCGCCTGGTCCAGGGCCGCCGCGGCGTCGTCGAGCTGCGCGAGCAGCGCGTCCGGCGGGCCGTCGGCGTCGAGCCACGTGCGTACCGCGGCGACGGCGTCGGCCGCCTGCCCGGCGGCCGCGAGCGCCTGGTCCCGCAGCGCGGGGGCGTCGGCGCCACCCACGGCGGCGTCCGGCACGACGATCGTGCCCAGGCCGTGCACGGCGTCCGTGGCGCCCTCGGCGGCGTCGGACGCGGCGACGTCGGCGGAGACGGCCGGCAGCCGGCCCGCGACGGCCTGGTCGACGGCGAGCTGCACCGTCGCGACGGCCGACGACGCGGTGTCGAGGTGCTCGGCCACCGACTCCAGGGCGCCGCGGGCGTCCGCGCGGTGCGCCGCCGGGCCGCAGCCGGCCAGCGTTCCCGCCAGCGCCGTTGCTGCCGCGAGGACGAGGGCGCCCCTGGCGTGCCTTCTCATGGCTGAGGATGTTGCCCCTGGTCACCGCGTTCCGCACGCGCAGCCGCCGGGAGCCGGGCGCCGTCGGCTCCTGAGCTCGGCACCTCGTCGCGAGATCGGCACCCCGAGCTGCCGACCTGGCGACGAGCTGCCGACCCGGCGACGAGCTGCCGACCTCACGGGAGGGGGCGGCGGGCGGCACCGGGCCTGGGCGGAGCCGCCGGCAGTTCACGTGGCGCACATGTGCGCCTGAGAGACTGACGGCATGGATCTGCTGGTCATCGGGGCCGCCGCGGCCGTCGTCATCATCGCCGTGACCGCCCTCGCACCCCGGACCGGCGTGGCCGCACCGCTGATCCTCGTGCTCCTCGGCGTGGCGGTGAGCTTCCTGCCGTTCGTGCCGGCCATCGAGATCGAGCCCGAGTGGATCCTCGCCGGCGTGCTGCCGCCGCTGCTGTACTCCACCGCCGTGTCGATGCCCACCATGGACTTCCGGCGCGACTTCGCCGCGATCGGCGGGCTGTCGGTGGTGCTCGTGGTGATCACGTCGCTGCTGCTCGGCCTGGTGTTCTCCACGCTCGTGCCCGGGCTCGGGTTCGCGGGCGGCGTGGCGCTCGGCGCCATCGTGAGCCCCACCGACGCCGTCGCGACGTCCATCGTCAGGCGGCTCGGCGCCAACCCGCGCGTGGTCACCGTGCTCGAGGGGGAGGGGCTGCTCAACGACGCCTCGGCCCTGGTGCTGCTGCGCTCCGCCGTCGCGGCGACGGCGGCCAGCGTGTCGCTGGCCGAGGTGGTGGGCGACTTCCTGTGGGCGGTCGTCGGCGCGGTGGTGTGCGGCGCCGTCGTCGGGTGGCTGGGCCTGCAGGTCCGACGCCGGGTCGCCAGCGCGGCGCTGTCCACTGCCGTCTCGCTCGTGGTGCCGTTCGTGGCGTACCTGCCGGCCGAGCACGTGCACGCGTCGGGCCTGGTCTCCGTGGTCACGGCGGGCCTCATCACCGGCCACGGCGCGGCGCGCCTGCGGCCGCAGGACCGCGTCGCGGAGAACGCGAACTGGCACACCGTGGACATGCTGCTCGAGGGCGCGGTGTTCCTCGTCATGGGCCTCGAGCTGTTCGCGCTGGTGGAGGACGTGCGGGCCGAGCACGGCAGCCTGTGGCGCGGGGCCGGGATCGCGGCCCTCGCGGCCGTCATCGTGCTCGTCGTCCGGTCGGCGTACGTGGCGCCCCTGCTGTGGCAGCTGTCCCGGCGGGCCCGGCGGGCCGAGTCGCTGCGCAGCGTGCTGCAGGGGATGCAGGACCGCATCCAGGACAAGCTCGCCGCCGCCGCGTCCGACGGCGGCCGCACCGGCGGCCCCGGCCAGGTGCCCGCGGCGCGGGCCCGGCGCGTGCAGCGGCTCCTGCGCCGGCGCGCGGCCGACATCGACTACCTCACCGCCAAGCCGCTCGGTCCCCGCGAGGGCGTGCTCCTCGTGTGGGCCGGCATGCGCGGCGTCGTCACCCTGGCCGCGGCGCAGTCGCTGCCGGCGGAGTTCCCCCACCGCTCGTTCGTGGTGCTGGTGGCGTTCGGCGTCGCCGCCGGCACGCTGGTGGTGCAGGGCGGCACGCTGCCGTGGGTGGTCAAGCGGCTCGGGCTCGGCGGCACGCGGCAGGTGGACCCGCAGGAGTACGCGGCCCTGCGCGCCGTGATCGAGGCGGCCGCGCAGCGGCTGCTCGACGACGGCGGGCTGGCCCGCGCCGACGGCACCCCCTACGAGCCGGACGTCGTCGCGCGGGTGCGGGGCGACGTCGTGCACGACCACGCGACCGAGGAGGTCGACGCCCGCGAGACCACCCACCGCTTCAAGCAGTACCGGGAGCTGCGCCTGCGCACCATCGACGCGCAGCGGGCCGCGCTGCTCAAGGAGCGGTCGGCCGGCGTGCACGACTCGCGGCAGCTCGAGCGGGCGCTCGACCTGCTCGACGCCGAGCAGATCACGCTCGAGATGCGGCGCGGGCCCGCCTGAGCCGCAGCCGGCCCCCGAGCGTCTGTTCGGTGATCCGTTGGCTGATCGGCGATCCGGATCACCGATCAGCCAACGGATCACCGAACGGACCCGCGCGGCGTCAGGCCGACTTCACCTCGCGCCGCTCCACCCGTACCAGGCCGCCGACCACCGGCGCGACCACCCAGATGAGCGACGCGGTGGCCAGGTGCGCCCACTGCTCGCCGTCGGGGGCCTCGCCCAGCAGCAGCGGCTCGCTCGCGGTGCTCAGGTCGATCCAGGGCAGCGCGTCGACGATGCCGGGGATGAGCGAGCCGACGATCGTGAACACCGTCGGCAGCACCAGCAGGCTCACGATCGCGGCGGGCGTGTTGAGCAGCACGAGGCCGAAGCCGATGCCCTGCGCCATGACCAGCACGACCATCAGGAACAGCCCGCCGAGGACGCCCGCGTCGAGGCTCCACGCGGGGTCCGCGTCGCGCAGCACGACGACGGCGAGGTGCGCCAGGGCGGCCAGCGCGACGGCGCCGAGGAAGAACACGACGCCGGAGGCGACCGCGCTGAGCAGCTTGGCCAGGCCCACGCGGGTGCGCCGCGGCTCGAGGGCGAACGTCACCAGGGCGGTGCGCTGCGACCACTCGGACGTGGCCGCCAGCACGCCGACGATCGGCAGCAGCAGGAGCATCGGCGTCGAGGTGCCCACCAGGAACGCCTCGAACGAGTGGTTCCCGCCGTCGACGATCGCCATGATCGCCAGGACGGCGGCGGTGACGATGCCGATGGTGACGAGCAGCCAGCGCCCGGCGCGGGTGTCGAGCTGCTTGCGCCACTCGACGAGCGTCAGCGTGGCGAAGGAGACGGGCCGGACCGCGCCGGTGGCGCCGGCGTGGGAGGTCGGGCGCGCGACGGCGGGGGCGCTCATGCGGACACCGCCTCTCGGGCGTCGTCGGCGGTGAGCTCGAGGAACAGCTCCTCGAGGCCGCGGGAGTCGGCGGCGCGCAGCTCGACGACCACGACGCCGGCGCGGGCGGCCGCGCGGGCGACGTCGGGGGCCTCGGCCTCGGCGGTGACGCCGCCGGTCGCCAGCCGCTCGGCCGCGATGCCCGCGGCCTGGAGCGCCGCGGCGAGCGCGGCGTCGTCGTCCGACCGGGCGAACGTGCCGGCCCGGCGCAGCAGCTCGTCCTTGGTGCCCTGCGCCACGATGCGGCCGCGGCCGATCACGACGAGGCGGTCGGCCACCAGCTCCACCTCGCTGAGCAGGTGGGAGGACAGCAGCACGGTGCCGCCGCGGCCGGCGAAGTTTTGCAGCAGGTCGCGCATCCAGCGGATGCCGGCCGGGTCCAGGCCGTTGGCCGGCTCGTCGAGGATCAGCACCTCCGGGTCGCCGAGCAGGGCGTTCGCGATGCCCAGGCGCTGACGCATGCCGAGCGAGTAGGCGCCGACGCGGCGCGAGGCCTCACGGGAGGTGAGCCCGACGAGGTCGAGCATCGCGTCCACGCGGCGGCGCTCGACGCCGGTCAGCAGGGCGGTCAGCGTCAGCACCTCGCGGCCCGTGCGGCCGGCGTGCTGGGCGGCGGCGTCGAGCAGCACGCCGACGCGGCGGCCCGGGTTGGGCAGCGCCGCGTACGGCACACCGAGCACGCGCGCCGTGCCGGACGTGGCCGGCGTCAGCCCGCACATCATCCGCATGGTGGTCGACTTGCCGGCGCCGTTCGGGCCCAGGAAGCCGGTGACGTGGCCCGGCGCGGCCGTGAACGACACGTCGTCCACGGCCGTGTGCGGCCCGTACCTCTTGGTCAGGTGCTCCACGGTGATCATGGCTCCAGGCTCCCCGGGCGCGGGCGGGCGCCGCATCGGTCGGACGCATGGTTCCCGGCGCGGCGGGTGCACCGTTCGAGGGGCCCGGGTCGTCCGAAGGGATGACGCCGCCGCGCCCCTCGGCCGATGCCGCCGCGACGGCCGAGTGCCTAGGCTCGGGCGCATGACGACGCCGGGCTCCCTCAGCACCTCGGGTCTGGTCGCCGCGGGCGGCCCGGACCCGAGCCAGCCGGCCGCGCCGGCCGCGTCGTCGGCGCGCCTGCCCCTCGGCACGGTCACCGCCCCGGCGTCCCCGCCGCGGTGGTACGGGCGGCTGTGGGGCGAGACCTGGCGCATCGGCCTCGCGCTGCTGGGCGGCCTCGTGTTCCTCGGCACCGTCCTGGAGGACGTCGAGGTGGGCGGGCGCCGCGCGAACGAGGCGCTGCTGTTCCTCGACCCGGTCCTCGGCCTGCTGTGCTGCGCGCTCCTGGTCCTGCGGCGCCGGCTGCCGGTCACGGTCGCGGTGGTGACCGGCGCGGCCACCGCGCTGTCGGTCTTCGCCGCGCCCGCCTCGGCGCTCGCCGTGGTGTCCCTGGCCACCGCGCGGCGGTGGGTGGTCATCGCGGCGGTGGGCGTGGTGTGGGTCGGCGGGGGGCTGGCGTACAACGTCGTCCACCCCGTCGATCCCCTCCCGGGCGGGACGCTCGCGGAGGCGGCGACCGGGCTCCTGGTCTTCGGCCTGTGCGTGTGGGTCGGCGCCTACATCGGCCTGCGCCGCGACCACGTGCGCTCGCTGCAGGAACGGGTCGAGACCGCCGAGCGCGAGCAGGCCAGCCGTGCCGCGCAGGCCCGCGCCAACGAGCGCGCCCGCATCGCCCGGGAGATGCACGACGTGCTCGCCCACCGTATGTCGCTCGTCGCGATGCACGCCGGCGCGCTGGCCTACCGCACGGACCTGCCGCCGGAGAAGGTCGCCGAGACGGCCGCCGTCGTGCAGGCAGGCGCCCACGCCGCGCTGCAGGACCTGCGCGACGTGCTCGGCGTGCTGCGCAGCGCCGACGGCGCGCACGCCGGCGCCGCCGACGGCGGGGACCACCTGCGCCCCGAGCGCCCGCAGCCCACGCTGGCCGACCTCGACGAGCTCGTCGCCGAGGCGCGCGCCGGTGGTGGCGAGGTGCGCGTCGAGCGGCGCGCCGCGGGCCTCGGCGCGCTGCCGGAGGCGGTGTCCCGCAACGCCTACCGCATCGTCCAGGAGGCGCTGACCAACGCCCGCAAGCACGCCCCGTGGGCGCCCGTCACGGTGGGCGTCGCCGGGGCGCCGGGGGAGGGGCTGACGCTGACGGTGCGCAACCCGCTGCGCACGGTCGGCCCCGCGCCGCAGGAGGCGCCGCCGTCGTCGGGCCTGGGCCTCGTGGGGCTGACCGAGCGGGCCGAGCTCAGCGGCGGCCGGCTCGCCTACGGCGCGCAGGGCGGCCAGTTCGTCGTCTCGGCCTGGCTACCGTGGGCGCCGTGACCTCCGCCGACACCCCCGCGCCCGCCGCGCCGCCCGCCGCGCCGTCCGCAGTCCCGCCGCCCGACGCCGACGGCGGCGCCGCGCCCGTGCGCGTCGTCCTCGTCGACGACGACCCGCTGGTCCGCGCCGGCCTGGGCCTGATCCTCGGCGGCTCGCCCGCGCTGCAGGTGGTGGGGGAGGCGGCCGACGGGCTCGCCGCGATCGACCTGGTGGGGCGGCTGCGCCCGGACGTCGTGCTCATGGACATCCGCATGCCGCGCCTGGACGGGCTCGAGGCGACCCGGCGGCTCGTCACCGCCGCCTCGCCCGCGCGCGTCATCGTGCTGACCACGTTCGACGCCGACGACATGGTGCTCGAGGCGCTGCGCGTGGGCGCGGCCGGGTTCCTCCTCAAGGACACCCCGCCCGACCGGCTCGTGGGCGCCGTGCACGCCGCGGCGGCGGGCGAGCCGACGCTCTCGCCGAGCGTCACCGCGCAGCTGATCGCCGCCGTCTCGCAGGGTTCCGACGACGGTCGTCGTCGCAGCGCCGGCGACCGCGTGGCGGCGCTCACCGAGCGCGAGCACGAGGTGGCGCTCGCGGTGGCCCGCGGGCTGTCGAACGCGGAGATCGCCGAGGAGCTCTTCATGAGCGTGCCGACGGTCAAGACGCACGTGTCGCGCATCCTCACGAAGCTCGACGCGGCCAACCGGGTGCAGGCCGCGATCGTCGTGCACGACGCCGGGCTGGTGTAGCCGCCGGTCGGCGACCGGCGGCGTGCCAGACTCCGGGACCGTGGATCCCTCGCTCGTCGTCCGCCCGTTCGACGTCGCCGACGCGGCCCCGCTGACGGCGCTGCTGCACGCGGCGTACGCCGAGCTGGGCGACCGCGGGCTCAACTTCACCGCCGTGGACCAGGACGTGGCCACGACGCGCGCCCGGGCGCTGGCCGGCCGGTGCTGGGTCGTGGAGGACGAGGGCGTGCTCGTCGGCACGGCCACCGTGTCCCTGCCGCCGTCGACCGCGCTGCAGGCGATGTCCGAGCACGCCCGCACGCCGCGCCGGGCGTGGCTGAACCAGCTCGCCGTCGCGCCGGACCGCCGCCGGCGGGGCATCGCCGGGCACCTGTGGTCGCTCGGCCGGCGCTGGGCGCGCGAGGCCGGGGCGACGTCGATCGGCGTGGACACGGCAGCGCCGGCCGAGCACCTGGTGGCGCTCTACGCCGCGTGGGGCTTCGAGCTGCGCGACGTGATCCGCTGGGAGGGCAAGACCTACGACAGCGCGGTGATGGTCAGGCAGCTCTTAGGCTGGCTCTGAGGCCGGCTCTGCGGCCAGCTCTGCGGCCTCGGTCTCAGCCCAGGCGCTCGCGCAGCCACGCGATGTCCGGGCCCATGTCCCCGTGCGTCTCGCACACGACGGGGGCGCCCGCCGCGGCGACGACGCCGACCAGCAGGTCCTCGGGGATCGAGCCCTCGCCGAAGTGGGCGTGCCGGTCCGCGCCGGAGCCCGCCTCGTCGCGCGAGTCGTTGGCGTGCACCAGGTCGATGCGGCCGGTGATCGCGCGGACCTGGTCGGCCGCCGTCGTCAGGTCCATGCCGCCGGCCCAGGCGTGGCAGGTGTCGAGCGTGAAGCCGACGTTCTCGGCGCCGTTCGCGCGCTGCACCGCGGCCCACAGCTGCTCGATGCGCTCCAGCCGGCGGGCCATCGAGAAGTCGCCGCCGGCGGTGTTCTCGATGAGCACCGGCACGTCGGTCTCCAGGGCGTCGATCGCCTTGCGCCAGTTGTCGAAGCCGACCGCCGGGTCGTCCTTGCCCGTGACGTGCCCGCCGTGCACCACCACGCCCTTGGCGCCGATCGCGGCGGCCGCGTCCATGGTCTGCTGCAGCAGCTTGCGGCTCGGGATGCGGATGCGGTTGTTGGTCGAGGCCACGTTGATGACGTACGGGGCGTGCACGTACAGGTCGAGGCCCGCCGCCTCGGCGTCGGCCCGCAGCGCCTCGGGGCCGCCGGGGTAGTCCGGGCCGGCCACCGTCCAGGCCTGCGGGTCGCCGACGAACACCTGCGCCACGTCGGCGCCGATCGCCTTCGCCTGCGCCACGGCGTCGGACGCGTCCACGTGGGCACCGATGCGGAAGCTGCTCATGGCGCCACCCTACGAGGCGGGTCCGACGGCGGCCCGGCGCGCGACCGGTGCACGCCGGCGGCTCGCCCCCCGGCATGCCCGAGGACGCGCCGTTCCGCACGCCCGAGGTGCCGGACCGACCGGTCGGGCCCGCGGCTGACCGCCCGCCGGCGTCGCGCCCTACGCTGGCGCGGTGCAGATCCGACCCCGCCGCGACGGCGACCTCCCGGCGCTCGTCGAGCACCTGCGCGCCACGCACGCGCGCGACGCGTACCCGGTGCGCCCGCAGAACGTCCGCGCCGGCTGGCTGACCGAGCACCGCGGCCCGGCGTGGGTGGCCGACGACGGCGGCGCCGCCGTCGGGCACGTGGCCCTCGACGTGCCGCCCGAGGAGGGCGCCCCCGCCGAGGTCGTGCGGCTGTTCCTCGCCCCGGCGGCGCGCGGCCGCGGCCTCGCCACGGCCCTGCTCGACCACGCGACCGCGCACGCCCGCGCGGCGGGACGCGACATCGTCCTGCAGGTCATGGCGCACAACGCCGACGCCGTCGCGCTGTACGAGCGCCGCGGCTGGCGCCGCACCGGGCAGGAGGACGCCGCCTGGGCGGCGGAGGCCGGCCTGCCGCAGGTCACGACGTACTGGTACGCGCCGCCGGCCTGAGCGCGCGGCACGGACGGGTTGTGCCGCGGACGGCGGAATTCCGGGCCTCCCGCCGCTGTTGACCCGAGAGACGGGCCGGCGGCCCGCACCCTGCCCCCGCGTGGCACCGACGCGTGCACGGCGCGCGGGACCGGGCGCGAGACGCCCACCGGCCGTCGGCCTCCGCGCGCGTACGCTGGAGGCCCGCCCGCGCCACGCACAGCTCGAGGAGCGCCCCCGCATGACCACCCAGACCCCGCCGCTCGCGTACGTCGTCGCCGGATCCGAGGCGACCGGCGGCGCCGGCATCCAGGTCGATCTCAAGACCTTCCAGCAGCTCGGCGTCTACGGCGTCGGCACGCTCACCTGCATCGTGTCGTTCGACCCCAAGAACGACTGGGGCCACCGGTTCGTCCCGGTGGACCCGCAGGTGATCGCCGACCAGTTCGAGGCCGCCACCGCCACGCACGACCTCGACGTGGTGAAGATCGGCATGCTCGGCACGCCCGCCACGATCGACGTCGTCGGCAAGGCGCTGGCCAGCAAGCCGTGGCGCCACGTGGTGCTCGACCCGGTGCTCATCTGCAAGGGCCAGGAGCCCGGCGCGGCGCTCGACACCGACAACGCGCTGCGCGAGCAGGTGCTGCCGCAGGCCACCGTGGTGACGCCAAACCTGTTCGAGGCCAAGACGCTGGCCGGCATGGACACCATCGAGTCCGTCGAGGACCTGGTCGAGGCCGCCAGGAAGATCCACGCCCGCCTCGACACCTCCGCCGGTCCGCGCTACGTCGTGGCCAAGGGCGGCGTCGAGCTGCCCGGCCCGGACGCCGTCGACGTGCTGTTCGACGGCGAGGACGTGACCGTCTACGCCGCCCCGAAGGTGGGCGAGGAGCGCGTCTCCGGCGCCGGCTGCACCTTCGCCGCCGCGATCACCGCCGAGCTCGCCAAGGGCGCCGACGTGAAGGCCGCCGTGCAGACGGCCAAGGACATGGTGACCCAGGGCATCCAGGCGCGCGTCACCGCGAGCACGCCGTTCGCCACCGTGTGGCAGGGCGCCTTCGCCGGCTGACGCCGGCGGTCGCCGTCGCGCAGCGCGCACGAGGGGCCCGGACGGTCGGTGAACCGTCCGGGCCCCTCGTCCGTGGTGAGGGGTGGAGGCCGCCGCGGGCGGCTCGGACGAGAGGTGGAGCGCGTGCGCACAGGGGTGAAGGTGGCGGTCGGCACGGGAGCCGGCGTGGTGGTGTTCGGCGTGGCAGCGGCCGTCTTCGGGCCCGGGCTCTACGCCGACTGGGCCGAGCGCGGCGTCGACGACGCCCCCACCCTCGACGCGGCGTCGGCCGCCCCGGTCGACGCGTCCGCCCTGAGCGGCACCTGGACCGTGGCGGACGGCTCGTTCGCCGGCTACCGCGTGGACGAGGTGCTCAGCGGCGAGGACGTCACGGTGACCGGCCGCACCGAGCAGGTCGCCGGCTCGGTCACGCTCGACGGCGGCAGCGTCACCGAGGCCGAGATCGTCGTCGACATGGCCTCCGTGGCCACCGACGAGCCGCCCCGCGACGAGTACTTCCGCTCCCGGGCGCTGCAGACCGACACCTACCCGACCGCCACGTTCACCCTCACCGAGCCCGCCGCGCTCGCGGACGGCGCCACCGCCGTCGACCTGGTCGGCGACCTCACCGTGCACGGCGTCACGCAGCAGGTGACCGTGGCGGCCGAGGTGGCCGGGAGCGGTGCCGACGGCGTCGACGCGGTGCAGGTGGTGGGCAGCGTGCCGGTCACGTTCGCCGACTTCGGCGTCGAGGCGCCGTCGCTCGGCTTCGTCACGGTCGAGGAGCAGGGCGCCGTCGAGTTCTCGCTGCGCCTGGCGCCGCAGGCCTGAGGGACGGCGTGGGCACCGACGGGCGGGGCGCGGACTCCGAGCTGCTGGTGGCGGTGCACGGCGCGCACGCCGCCGACCTGCACCGCTACGCGCTGCGGCTGACCGGCGACGAGCAGCATGCCCAGGACGTGGTGCAGGAGACCCTGCTGCGCGCCTGGCGCCACCCGGAGGTGCTGCAGCGGCCCGACGACGCCGTGCGCGCCTGGCTGTTCACCGTGGCCCGCAACCTCGTGCTCGACCACCTGCGCAGCGCCCGCCACACCCGCGAGCACGTCACCGAGCGGGTGCCCGACCGGACCGAGGCGGACCGCAGCCAGGCCGTGCTCGACGGCTGGCTCGTGGCCGACGCGCTGCTGCAGCTGTCGCCCGAGCACCGCGCGGTCGTCGTCGGCGCCTACTACGGCGGCCGGTCGGTGGCCGAGCTGGCGGCGGAGCAGGGCGTGCCGCCGGGCACCGTGAAGTCGCGCATGCACTACGCCATGCGAGCGCTGAGGCTCGCGCTGCAGGAGAAGGGAGTCACGGCATGACCGTCGTGCCAGGCGGGTTCGACCCCGCCGACGACCCGTACCGCGAGTGGGACGCCGCCTACGTGCTCGGCGCCCTCGCGCCCGGCGAGCGCCGCGAGTACGAGCGCCACCTCGCCGCCTGCGACGCCTGCCGCGAGGCCGTGGCCGAGATCGCGGGCATCCCGGGCGTGCTGGGGACCGTCACGCCCCAGGAGCGTGCCGGGCTGCTCGCACCGGCGGGGGAGGGTGCCGAGCCCGACGACGGCGGCGGGGGCCCGGTGGTGGTGCCGCTGGCCGGCGTCGCGGCCGCCGCACGGCGCTCGCGGGCCCGGCGCCGGTCGCTGCTGGTCGCGGCCGCCGCGGCCCTGGTGGCCGGCGGCGTCACCGGCGGCGTCGCGCTGGCCGGGGGGTTCGGCGCCGGCGTGCCGCTGGCGTCGTCCGTGCAGGCGAGCGCGGAGGCGCCGTCGGAGGGGCAGGCACAGCCGGGCGGACCGGCCCCGACCGCCGAGTCCCGCACCATCGTGCTGGAGCCCGTGGGCGGCACCGACGTGCACGCCGAGCTGACGGCCACGGCCACCGCGTGGGGCACGCGCCTCGACTGGCGGTGCCGGTATCCCCGCCCGCCCGCGGCGAGCACGTACGGCACGGCGGGGCCGTCCGGCGCCGCGGGCGACGGCGACCGGACCTACGAGCTGGTCATCGTCGACGGCACCGGGGCGCGCACCGTCGTGGCCTCCTGGACGGCGGAGGGGCTCGAGGCGGAGGGCCTCGGCGCGTCGTCGGCGGTGCCGCTCGACGACGTGCAGCGGGTCGAGATCGCCGTCGGCGGACGCCCGGAGCCGCTCGCCTCGGCGACGCTCTGACCGGTTCAGGTCACCCGCGACCCGCCGCCGGCGCGCCCGGGCCGCAGCTCGACGTCCACCGGCAGGTCCGGGTCGCCGACCGCCTGCCGCGCCCGCGGGATCGTCTGGCCGGCGACGTCGCGCCACACCTCGGCGACGTCCGCCCGGTCGGTCAGGTCGACGGTCAGGGACAGCCGGTGGCGGCGCTGGCCGGCGAGCCGGGCCGACGCGCCGCCCACGCCGGGCAGCGTGCGGGCGTCGGCGGCCACGGCGTCGCACAGCGCCCCGCCGTGCAGCACGGTGCGCCCGTCGCGGCCGCCGGGCTGCAGCCCGAGGCGCCCGACGCGGTCGGTGCGCAGCTGGGCCAGGAGCCAGCGCAGCCCCACGAGCGCGACGACCAGGGCCACCAGCGCGACGACCCACCACAGCCACGGGTCGAGCGCCAGGCGCTCGCGCCAGGCGACGGGCAGCAGCGGCCGCTCGGCCAGGTCGTACCCGAACCCGCCCAGGCTCAGCACGAGGCCGGCCACGCCGGCGACGGTCAGCAGCAGGCCGACGACCAGCAGGCCCGCGCGGTTGGCGGCGTCGACGTTCCTCATGACCGCTCCTCGAACGACATCTCGACCCTGGGCTGCAGCGAGCCGGCCAGCCCGAGCGACCGCAGGCCCTCGTCGACCGCCTCGCGCACGTGCTGCTCGGTGCCCCCGGCGCGGGTCATGGCCGTGGCGCTCACGGTGACCCGGCGGCGGCCCGCCCGGGCGTGCGCGGAGACGACGCCGTCGACGTCCCGGACCGCGTCGGCCAGCGCCTTCTCGACGGTGCGCCGCGACGCGCTGGCCCGGACCCCGGGCGGCGCCTCGCCGGCCGGCAGGGCCAGCGCGGCGGGCCTGCCGCGCCGCGCGGCGGCGACCACGAGCAGCAGGCCGACCACCGTGACCAGCACGAGGACTGCGCGCACCGTGGACAGCTCCCAGGTCTGGCCCGCGACCCAGGCGCTCCAGCGCTGGCGGGGCACCACCAGCGGGGGGCGGCCGAGCTGGGCCAGGACGATCTCGACGACCACCAGCAGCCCCCCGAGCAGCAGGACCAGGGCGAGCACGGTGGCCAGGACGCGCTGGAGCAGCCGCATGTCCCTCACCTCACCCGGGACCCGGCGCGGTCGGGCACGTCGAGCGACGTCACCTCGACGTCGACGCGGGTGACGCGCACGCCGGTGATCCGCTCGACGTCCTGACGCACCTGCCGCCGGACCGCCTCGGCGACCTCGCCCACGGGGTGCGGCCACGCCACGGCCAGCGCCACGTCGATCGTGGCCGTCGCGCCGTGCACGGTGGCCTGCACGTGGGCCTCGTCCTCGGGGCGCGCCTGGCCCACCGCCACGCCCAGGACCCTGCGCGGGGCCGCCGCCGCGTGCGGCACCGCCGCCACGGCGTGGCTCGCGACCTTCACGACGACCCGGTCGGCGATCGAGAGCGACCCGCGCTCCTGCGGTGCCCGGGGCTCCGGGGATGCGCGGCCGCCCCGCGCGGCGTCCGCGGGCGCGTCCGACAGGTGGCGCCCGCCGGTCGTGGCGGTCATCGCCCGTCTCGGCCCGAGCCGCCGAGGTAGCGGGTCAGGTCGAGCTGGCCGGCGACCACCTTGCCGACCACCCAGCCGATCAGCCCGAGCACGGCCGTGCCGACGAAGGCGTCGAAGCCCCCGATGACCCAGGCGAGGCCCAGCAGCAGGCCGGTGAACAGTCCCACGATCGTCGGTGACATCGGTACCTCCACGTGTCCTTCGGCTCCTGTGCCCCGCGCGTCACACGACCCGCGGCGGCCGGCGGCGGCGTGCCGCCCACGCCCGCAGCCGGGCGAGGCGGCGTCGGTGGACGAAGACGACGTCCGCCGGGGCGGCAGGCTCGGCGGACGCCCGCTGCCGGGCGTCCAGCTCCCCGAGCCTGCGGACGAGCTCGGCCGGGTCCCCGCCGCGGTCGGGGTGGTGCGCGCGGTACAGCGCCCGGCGGGCCAGCCGGTCCGGCCGCGCGCGGTCGGGCACCATCACTGCCCGCCCGTGCCCAGCGACCGGTCGAGGAGCGTGGGTGCCCCGGAGCCGGCGACGTCGAGGTCCGCGACGTGCACGTCCACCGGCCGGCCGGCCGCCACGTCCATGACGGCGGTCCGGATCTGGGCGGCCACCTCCGCGACCGGCACCCCGACCCGGGCGACGACGGCGACCCGCACGCGCTCGGCGTCGGTCCGCACGCCGTCGACCCGCCGCCCGGGCAGGTAGGTCGCCACGGGCGCGGGGCCGGCGCCGGACAGGCGCACGACGCCGGGGCACGCGACCACCGCGGCGGCGACGCGGTCCGCCTCGGTGAGCGGCGCCGGGGGCGCGGCGGCCGTCTCGCTCACTGCACCCGCGCCGGCTCCTGACCGGCCTGGTCGCTGTCGTCGGTCGGCAGGTGGATGTCGTTGACCGACACGTTGACCTCGGTGACCTCCAGGCCGGTCATCCCCTCCACGTTGGAGATCACGTTGCGGCGCACGGCCTGCGCCACGTCGGTGATCGAGACCCCGTACTCGGTGACCAGGTCGAGGTCGACGGCCGCCTGCTTCTCGCCCACCTCGACGCTGACGCCCTGGCCGGCGGACTGCGAGGAGCCCGGGATGCGCTCGCGCACCGCGGCGAACGCGCGGGCCGCGCCGCCGCCGAGCGCGTAGACCCCGGAGACCTCGCGCGCCGCGAGGCCGGCGATCTTCTGGACGACGCCGTCCGCGATGGAGGTCCTGCCGTGCGAGCCCTGCTGCGTCGAGGAGGCCACGGCGCTCGAGCCGGAGCCCGACGTCGAGCCGGGCGAGGGGGAGCTGGTCGGGTTGCTCATGTCTGTCCTGCCTCCCGTGCTGGCGGCCCGGCATGCGCCGGGCCCGGGGCTGGGGGACGGTGGTTGTCCGCCCACCCTTTAGACCCGGGGGAGGTCGGGGAGGTTACAGACCGCCATGCCCGACGACGCGCAGGCTCCCGTGGCCGGCCCCGGCCGGTGGCCCGACGACGCCCCGCTCCTGGAGGCGGACCTCGTCGCCCGGGCGCGCGCCGGCGACGCCGCGGCGTTCGACGTCCTGGTGCGGCGGCACCGGGACCGCCTCTACGGCGTCGCCCTGCGCATGACCGGCGACCCCGAGGACGCCCAGGACGTGGTCCAGGACGCCCTCGAGCACGCGTGGCGGGCGGTGCCCCGCTTCCGGCAGGACGCGCGGCTGTCCACGTGGCTCGTGCGCATCGTGATCAACCGCTGCCGGGACCTGCGCCGGGCGCGCCCGCAGGCCGCCGTGCCGCCGGACGACACGCTGGCCGACGCCGGCACCCCGCTCGAGGCCGTGGTGGAGGGGCGCGGGCGGCAGGACGCCGTGGTCGCGGCGATCGCGCGCCTGCCGTTCGACCAGCGGGCCGCGCTGGTGCTGCACACGTTCGACGGGCGCTCGCAGGCCGAGGTCGCCCGCCTGCTCGGCACCACGGAGAGCGCCGTCAAGGTCCGCATCCACCGCGCCCGGCGCGCGCTGCTCGCCACGCTGCACGACTGGGGGTGAGGCCGCGGCCCTGGGCGGACCGGTCCACGGCGCTGCCCGGGTGCCGGACGCGATGTCCACCCCTCGGGCATTCCGGCATACCCTCGGGGCGTGAGCGAGAACCAGCAGGGCACCGAGCGGGTCGTGGCGCGCCACGAGATGCCTGACCCGCTGCGGGACGACATCCGCCTCCTCGGCGGCCTCCTGGGCACGATCCTGAAGGAGACCGGCGGGAAGAGCCTGCTCGACGACGTCGAGCGGCTGCGCGAGCTGACCATCCGCGCCTACGGCGGCGACGCCGCGGCGCTCGACGAGGCGTACGAGCTGGCGTGCTCGTTCCCGCTGGAGCGGGCGGAGGAGGTGGCGCGGGCCTTCACGTGCTACTTCCACCTGGCCAACCTCGCCGAGGAGTACCACCGCGTGCGCGTGCTGCGCGAGCGCGAGCAGGGTGCCTCGGCCGGGGCGGCGATGGACGACTCCATCCCGCAGGCCTTCACCCAGCTCGCCGAGGAGATCGGCCGGGAGGAGGCGCTGCGCCGCCTCCAGGACATCGAGTTCCGCCCCGTGCTGACGGCCCACCCCACCGAGGCCCGCCGTCGCGCGGTGTCCCGCTCGGTGCGCCGCATCTCGACGCTCCTGGCCGAGCGCGACACGCTGCACCCGGGCGGCACCTCGCGCGCCGAGAACGAGCGCCGGCTGCTGGCGGAGATCGACGTGCTGTGGCGCACCTCGCCGATCCGTGCGGCCAAGCCGACGGTGATCGACGAGGTCAAGACCGCCGTCGGCGTCTTCGACTCCACGCTCTTCCAGACCTTCCCCGAGGTCTACCGCCGCCTGGACGACTGGCTGCTGGGCGGCGACGCGGGGCGCACCGCGCCGGTGGCGCGCCCGTTCGTGCGCCTGGGCACCTGGATCGGCGGCGACCGCGACGGCAACCCGAACGTCACCTCCGAGATCACCCGCCAGGCCGTGGCCCTCGCGTCCGAGCACGTGCTCACGGCGCTCGAGGACCAGGCGCGCGCCGTCGGCCGCAAGCTGACGCTCGCCCAGCAGGGCACCCCGGCGTCGTCGGCCCTGCAGGCCCTGTGGGCCAAGCAGCGCCAGCTGTCCGACGTCGTGACCGCCGCCGCGGCCGCCGAGTCGCCGGACGAGCCGCACCGCGCCGTCCTGCTGGTGATCGCCGACCGGATCGGCGCCACGCGCCGCCGCGACGCCGACCTCGCCTACGGCGCCCCCGAGCAGCTCGAGGCCGACCTGCAGGTGGTCCAGGACTCGCTCCTCGAGGCCGGCGCGACGCGGGCCGCCTACGGCGACCTGCAGCGGCTGATCTGGCAGGTGCAGACCTTCGGGTTCCACCTGGCGGAGATCGAGGTGCGCCAGCACTCGCAGGTGCACGCCGCGGCCCTGGCCGAGATCGAGGAGAAGGGCGTCCACAGCCCGGACCTGTCCGACCGCACGCGCGAGGTGCTCGACACCTTCCGCGCGCTGGGCGCGGTCCAGCGCCGGTTCGGCGAGCGCGCCGCGCGCCGCTACATCGTCTCGTTCACCCAGCAGCCGGAGCACCTCGCGGCCGTCTACCGGCTCGCGGAGCTGGCGTTCGAGGGCACGGGCGAGGCCCCTGTCATCGACGCGATCCCGCTGTTCGAGACCTTCGACGACCTGCAGCGGTCCGTCGAGATGCTCGAGGCGATGCTCGAGCTGCCGCAGGTGCAGCGGCGCCTGGCGGAGAACGGCCGCCGCGTCGAGGTCATGCTCGGCTACTCCGACTCCTCCAAGGACGTCGGCCCGGTCGCCGCGACGCTCGCGCTGCACTCCGCGCAGGCCCGCATCGCCGAGTGGGCGCAGCGGCACGACATCACGCTGACCCTGTTCCACGGCCGCGGCGGGTCGCTCGGCCGCGGCGGCGGCCCGGCCAACCGGGCGCTGCTGGCCCAGCCGCCGCACTCGGTGGACGGCCGGTTCAAGCTCACCGAGCAGGGCGAGGTCATCCTGGCCCGCTACGGCGACCCGACCATCGCCGCCCGGCACATCGAGCAGGTCGCCGCGGCGACGCTGCTGGCGTCGGCGCCGAGCGTGGAGCGCCGCAACGTCGAGGCCACCGAGCGGTTCACCGACGTGGCCGAGGCGCTGGACGCCTCCTCGCGCACCCGGTTCCACGAGCTGGTCCGCTCCGAGGGCTTCCCGCAGTGGTTCGCGCAGGTGACGCCGCTGGAGGAGGTGGGCCTGCTGCCCATCGGCTCCCGCCCGGCCAAGCGCGGCCTGTCGGTGAACTCGCTGGACGACCTGCGCGCGATCCCGTGGGTGTTCTCCTGGTCGCAGGCGCGGATCAACCTGGCCGGCTGGTACGGCCTGGGCACCGCGATGCGCGAGTTCGGCGACGTCGAGCGGCTGCGCGCGGCCTACCGCGAGTGGCCGCTGTTCACCACGCTGCTGGACAACGTGGAGATGTCGATCGCCAAGACCGACGAGCGCATCGCCGAGAAGTACCTCGAGCTCGGCGACCGCGACGACCTGGCCCGTCTGGTGCTCGACGAGCTGCGCCTGACCCGCGAGCAGGTGCTCGCCGTGACCGGCAACCCGTGGCCGCTGGCCAACCGCCGGGTGCTGGGCCGCGCCGTACAGCTGCGCTCGCCGTACGTCGACGCCCTGTCGCTGCTGCAGGTGCGGGCGCTGCGCGCGCTGCGCACCGAGGGCGGCTCCGAGGGCAAGGTCGACGGCGCGTCGAAGGACCGCTGGCAGCACCTGCTGCTGCTCACCGTCAACGGGGTCAGCGCCGGCCTGCAGAACACCGGCTGACCCTCCCCGTTGTGGGTACAGGACACGCCGGGCGTTCCGCGGAACGCCCGGCGTGTCCTTTACCCACAACGTGTCGGCGGGCGCCGACGCGGCGTCAGCGGACGCCGATGAGCTGGGACCAGGTGCCGTTCGGGTCCTGGACGCCCACCTGCCGGCCGTACGGCGTGTCCTGCCCCTCGCCGGCCTTGCCGCCGAGCTCGACGGCGCGCGCCGCCGTCGCGTCGGCGTCGTCGGCCCCGAGGTAGACGGCCCACGACGGCGTGCCGCCGCCGAGCACCGCCGTCGCGTCGAAGATCCCGGCCAGCGCCTGGTCGCCCTCGCCGTAGGTGCTGTACCGGAAGTCCGGGGTGTCGCTCATGGTGCTCACCGGCCAGCCCGCCGCGGCGCGGTAGAACTCCACGGCGTCCTCGTACCGGTTCGTCCACAGCTCGAACCAGCTCGGGGCGCCGTGCTCGCCGTAGAGGGCGTAGCCGTCGTGGCCCCCGGGCTGCCAGAAGCCGATCTCTGCGCCGGTGGGGTCGACGGCGGTGAGGAAGCGGCCCTGGGTGGGGACGTCGTCGGGCCCGGCGATCACCGTGCCGCCATGGGCGGTGATCGCGGTGGCGGTCGCGTCGACGTCGGACGAGCGCAGGTACACGCCCCAGGCGGGGCGCTGCTCGGGCGTCATGCGCGGCCCGACGCCGGCCACGGGCGCGCCGTCCTTGGTGAACGCGCCGTAGTCGCCGAAGTCGGGGCCGTAGCCTGCGTGCTGCCACCCGAACAGGGCGGTGTAGAACGCCACGGCCCGGTCGTTGGCGCCGGCGTCCGCGGTGGTGAGGTCGAGCCAGATCGGTGCGCCGTCCGGGACGGCGGGACGTGCGGGCATGAGCGCCTCCATCGGGTCGAAAGGGAGCCGGTCGTGGCGGGCCGGCAGGCCTTGCGGGGATGGAGACGACGCTCCGGGGCCGAACTCATCGAGCCGGTGCTCGGTGAGGTCCGGCGGGCGCGCCCGTAGGCTGTGCCCGTGGCATCCGCAGCGAAGTCGTCCTTGCGCGCGTTGGGTTCTATCGAGCCTCAGACCCGACGGGAGCTCATCCATGCGCGGCTGCGTGAGGCCATCAGCTCTGGGGAGATCTCGCCGGGGACGCACCTGGCCGAGGTCGAGCTGAGCGAGTCGCTGGGCGTCAGCCGGGGCACGCTGCGCGAGGCGCTGCGGCAGCTGCAGCAGGAGGGGCTCGTGTCCTCCGACTCGCGCGGGCGGCTCTCCGTCCGCATCGTCTCGGCGCGGGAGGTCGACGAGATCTTCGCGGTTCGGCACGCCCTGGAGAGCCTGGCGTTCGAGCTGGTGTGCGGGCTGGAACGCCGCGAGGGCGCCGCGGCGCGGATGGCCGAAGGGCTCGAGCGTCTGCGCCGCAGCGAGGGTGACTTCGTGGCGCAGCTCGATGCCGACCTCGCGTTCCACGAGCTCCTGTGCGAGCTCAGCGGGAACGAGACGCTGGTGCACAGCTGGCGGAGCGTCAGCGGGTTGACGCGTGCGGCGATCACCGCCGCCGGCGCGGAGACCGCGGTGCTCAACATGGCTGTGGAGCGGCACGCTCCGCTCGTGCAGTTCGTCGAGACCGGCGACGCAGCGGGTGGCCGGGAGTTCCTGCGCACCCACATGCTCCAGGCCGCCGAGCGCATCAAGCAGCACATGGCCCAGGCTGCCGACGCCACTGCCTGAGGCGTTCGCGCGCCCGCGCGCAAGCGGCCCAGGGCGGCTCAGCGACACCGGCGCAGCACCCGCTTGACATCTGCACCGTGACGCACGCTACAGTCCTGCTGTCGGTCTGTTAACAATACGACTGACAAACAGCATCCTCCGATCGAGGACGCCCGTGCAGTGCAGCACAGGGACAGAGAGAGACACATGACGACGACGTCGCCACAGCAGCCGACTCTGCGGCTGCGCGGCATCACGAAGACTTTCAGCGGGGTCCGGGCGCTGCGGGGGGTCGACTTCGAGCTCCGAGCCGGCGAGGTCCATGCCCTTCTCGGCGAGAACGGCGCCGGCAAGTCCACGCTCATCAAGATCATCGCGGGCGCGCACCAGCCGAGCGGGGGCACCGTGGAGCTGGACGGGCAGCCCGTGACCCTGCGTGGGCCGCACGACGCGCTGCACCGGGGGGTCGCGGTCGTCTACCAGGAGACCAGCCTCGCGCCCGACCTGTCGGTCCTCGAGAACCTCTACCTGGGCGCCTGGAAGCGCGCCGCCGGACGGATCGACTGGGCGGCGATGCGGGCCGAGGCCCGCGAGCTCTTCGACCGCCTCGGGATGGACATCCCGCTCGGGCGGCGCGTCGGCGATGTCAGCAAGGCTGTGGCGCAGCAGGTGGAGATCGCTCGGGCGCTCCTGAGGAACGCTCGCATCCTCATCCTCGACGAGCCCGGCTCGGTGCTGAACGACGACGAGCTCAAGAGCCTGCACTCGCTCCTCGTCGACTCCCGGCAGCGCGGCGTCGCCGTCGTGTACATCTCGCACCGGCTCGAGGAGATCTTCCGCATCGCGGACCGCATCACGGTCCTGCGGGACGGGGAGAGCATCGCCACCGCACCGGCGGCCGAGGTCGACGAGGCGTGGGTGATCAACCGGATGGTGGGCCGAGACGTGGCCGCCCTGCACGCCCACGCCCGGCAGGAGCCCGGGGCCCCGGTGCTCCAGGTCGAGGCCTTGCGCAGCGGGCCCGAGGTGCGCGACGTGTCGTTCACCCTCCGGGCCGGCGAGATCGTCGGGATCGGTGGCCTGGTGGGGTGCGGCCGCACCGAGGTGGCCCAGGCCGTAGCCGGGCTGCGCCCCGCCGAGTCGGGCACCGTGCGCATCCTCGGTCAGGAGCCCCCGGCGACGCCGTGGGCACGCCGCCGCGCCGGCCTCGGTTACCTGCCCGGTGACCGCAGCGGCCAGGGCGTCTTCGGTGGGCGCAGCCTGATCTCCAACCTCACGCTGACGACGCTGTCGCGGTACACGCGCTTCGGGCTGCTGGACAACCGCCGTCGCGCGAAGGCCGCCGCCGGCCGTCTGGACGAGCTCGGCGTCCGGCCGGCGATCCCGGACTACGCGATCGGCGACCTCTCCGGCGGCAACCAGCAGAAGGTCCTCCTGGGCCGGGTGCTCGAGCCGAAGCCCTCCGTCGTCATCCTCGAGGAGCCGACGAGCGGCGTGGACATCGGGGCCAAGCTCGAGATCCACAAGATGGTCGACGCCCTCGTCGCCGACGGTGTCGGCGTCCTGCTGCTGTCGTCCGACCTCCCGGAGCTGGTCTCCATGTCCGACCGCGTCCTGGTCATGAGCGAAGGGCGGGTCGTGGGGGAGCTTCCCGGCGGAGCCAGTCCCGAGGACGTCATGTCGCTCGCGTTCACGTCCACCCCCGTCGTCTCGGAGGCATGACCCGTGCACCACGACCGTTCAGCCTCGGTCTCGATCGGGGCCTTCCTCGTCGTCGTCCTCGTCGCCCTCGGCGTCGCGGCCCCGTCCTTCTACGCGGGCGCCAACGTGCTGACCCTCGCCACCAGCGTCGCGGTGTCGGCGATCGTCGGGCTCGGCGCCCTCGTCGTGATCGCGACCGGCAACATCGACGTCAGCGCCGGCGCAATCTTCGGGATCACCGGCGTGATCGGCGCGCAGGTGGCGCTCGCCGGCGTCCCTCCGCTGGTCGCCGTGCTCGCGGCCGTCGTTGCCGGTGCCCTGCTGGGCCTGGTGAACGCGGTGCTGGTGACGATCGTCCAGATCCCGTCGATCATCGCCACCCTCGGCACCTCGAGCATCTTCACCGGGGCTCTCGTCCTGCTGACCCACGGCGGCGCGTGGGTGGTGGGCCTGCCGGCCGGCTACACCTGGTTCGGCACCGGCCGTCTGCTCGGCTTGCCCGTGCCCATCTACGTCGCGCTCGCCGCGCTCGTCCTGGGCTGGTGGGTGCTCACCCGCCGGCCGCTCGGGCGGACCGTGTTTGCCGTGGGGTCCAACCTCGAGGCCGCCCGGCTCGCGGGGATCCGCGTCAAGGCGGTGGAGGGCGGCACGTTCGTCGTCAACGGCCTGATGCTGGGGCTCGCGGCGGCGCTCACCGTCGCCCGTCTGGGTCAGGCCCAGACCAACCTGGGCGCGAACATCACGATGGCTGCGATCACCATCGCGGTGGTTGGCGGTGCGAGCGTCTTCGGCGGGACCGGCACGGTCCTGGGCATCTCGCTCGCCGCCGTGCTGGTGGAGCTGACCGGCTCCGCCCTGATCTTCTTCCACATCGACTCGATGTGGACCCGTGCCCTCCAGGGGCTGTTCATCGTCGCGGCGCTCGTCGTCTCCGTCCTCCAGCGCCGGCGCCAGGGGGCGTCGCTGCGCGCGAGGTTCCTCACCCGAAAGGACGTGGCCCATGTCCGCTAGGTCGCTGCAGCGGGCGCTCGCCCCGACCGTGCTCGCGCTCCTGCTCGTCATCGTCGTGGTGACGATGTCGACGCTCTCGCCCTACTTCCTCAGCGTCGGCAACGTCGTCAGCGCCATCAACCTCGCCGCGCCCCTCGGGATCATCGCGGTCGGCATGACCTTCGTCATCCTCATCGGCGGCATCGACCTCTCGGTCGCGTCGACCCTCGCGCTCAGCGCCGTCTCCGCCGGCCTCGTCTCGGAGGCCGGGTCGCCGGCAGCGGTGTGCATCGCGGTGCCGCTCATCGTCGGCGCGCTGTGCGGGCTGGCCAACGGCTGGCTCGTCAGCCGCCTGGCCCTCCCGGCCATCGTCGTCACGCTGGCGACCATGGCCGTCTATGGCGGCCTCGCGCTCGCACTGTCCGGGGGCCGCTCGCTGACGGTGCACCCGGCCCTCGCGTTCGTCGGTCTCGGCACCACCGGGGGCCTGCCGACGCCCGTGGTGCTGTGGGTCGTCGTGGTCCTCCTCGCCGCTCTCGCGCTGTCGCGCACGGCCCTGGGCGAGTACCTGTACGCGACCGGCACCTCCGCCTCGGCCGCCCGGTACGCGACGCTGCGAGTACGTGCCCTCACGCTCACGGTGTACGCCACCTCCGGCGTCCTGAGCGGTCTGGCGGCGCTGCTCGTCGCCGGCATGTCCTCGAGCGCCAAGTCCAACTTCGGCACCGGGTTCGAGCTCCTCGCGGTCACGGTCGTGGTCGTCGGCGGGGCCGCGCTCACCGGTGGGCGCGGCACCCTCTGGGGAACCGCGATGGCGACGGTCTTCATCGCGCTGCTCAACAACGGGATGTCGATCGCTTTCGTGCCGACCGAGGTCCAGACCCTCTTCGTCGGCGTCACGCTGATCGTCACCGCGAGCATCTACCGCTGGACCCCCCCGATGCTGACGCGCCTGGCGGCGCGCCGCCAGGCCGCGCCGTCCCGCTCCGGGGGCGCAGCGGCCCCGGGCGAGATCCCCGCCCCCACCTCTGCCTGACCCCACCCCCCCGGGCGGCGGCAACAGCGCCGCCGTCCCCAGCCAGCAAAGGACACCACGATGAAGCGGAAGTCCCTCCTCCTCGCCGCGGCCCTCGCGAGCTCCGCCGCGCTGTTCCTCACGGCGTGCGCGGGCCCCGACACCTCCGGTGCCGCTGTGAGCGGTTCGGCGACGAGCGCCGACGGGCCCGTGCGCGTCGCCGTGATCCCCAAGATCAACGGCATCCCGTACTACGAGGTCGTCAAGAAGGGCGTCGACGAGGCGGCCGCCGAGCTGGGTGACGACGTCGAGGTCATCTGGAACGGCCCGAGCACCGACGAGGCGAGCCAGCAGATCCAGATCATCCAGAACATGGTCAACGCCAAGGTCGACGTGATCGCGATCGCGGCCAACGACGAGGCCGCCGTCGCGCCGGCCCTCAAGGCTGCCGAGGCTGCCGGCGTGAAGGTCATGAGCTGGGACGGCGACGCGGACGTGCGCGACGTGTTCGTCCAGCTCGTCGACCCGGCGGCCTTCGGCGCCCAGCTCGCCGACCTGATGGGCGAGCAGGTGGGCGGCGCGGGCGACGTCGCGATCATCACCTCCACGTTCACCGCGCCGAACCAGGTGGCGTGGATCGACGGCATCGAGAAGGAGCTGGCGGCGAAGTACCCGGACATCGACGTCGTCACCACCGTCGAGTCGGGCGAGGACCAGCAGCGCGCCATGCAGCAGGCCACGGACCTCATCCAGTCCAACCCGGACCTCAAGGGGCTGTTCGCGGTGACGACCGCAGCCCTGCCGGGCGCCGCGCAGGCGGTGGAGAACCTCGGGCTGTCGGGCAAGGTGGCCGTCGTCGGCAACTCCACGCCCAACGCGATCCGGCAGTACTTCAAGAGCGGCACCCTGAAGTCCGCGGCCCTGTGGAACCCGGCCGACCACGGCTACCTGGTGGTCGAGACGGCCTACGCCCTCGCGCACGGCGACGTCGCCACCGATCAGGCCTTCGAGGCCGGACGGCTCGGGGAGTACTCGCCCGAGAAGGACGACGCCGGCCTGCGGATCACGCTGTCGCCGCCGTTGGTCTTCACGGCTGACAACATCGACGACTACGACTTCTGACCGACGCCGGGAGCGCGGCTCCTCGGGGCCGCGCTCCCGACCACCGCAAGGACGGACGCACCATGCCCACTGCCTCGACCATCGACACCACCAAGGCGCAGTTCGACGAGCTCGCCGCGCGGGTGCGCGTCTGGGGTGACGGGCGGGACGGGGTTCCCCTCTACCGCCGGATCACCGACCAGGTCGCCCGCACGGCGTTCGCCGAGGAGGTGCGGATCGGCCGGACGGTCGGACTGTCCAGGCCACTGCCGACGCAGCCGGACCTCGACAACCCCCGGCCCGCGCTGCACTACCTGTCCATGGCCGGCAGCACCCTGGCGGAGGGCGACGTCGAGCCGACCTGCTACAAGGACTTCGTGGGCGTGGACTACCACGGCAAGGTGGTCAGCCACATCGACTCGTTCTCCCACATCGCCTACGAGGGCGCCTTCTTCGGTGGCGCGGACGCGGCGAAGGCGACGACGGCCGAGGGGATGCGCGTGGGGGACGTGACCGAGTTCGGCGTGCTGGCCACGCGCGGCGTCCTGCTCGACATGCCGGCGCTGACGGGCGAGCCCTGGACGGAGCCGGGGACCGTGTGGTCCCTGGCCGACGTGCAGGAGGCGCTCGCCCGCACGGGCGTCACGCTGCGGGCGGGCGACGCACTCCTGCTGCGCAACGGGCACGACCGGCGCAGGCGCGAGCTCGGCGCCTGGGACGCGGACGCCGCCGCGGCGGGCCTGCACGCCGCAGCTGTGCCCTGGCTGCTCGAGCAAGGCGTGTCGGTGTTCGGTGCGGACGGCGAGACGGACGTACGGCCCAGCCCGGTCGCCGGGGTCACTCTGCCCATCCACGTGCTCTGCCTGACCATGGCCGGGGTGCCGCTGCTCGACAACCTCGAGCTCGACGCCCTGTCGGAGGCTTGCGCGCAGGCAGGGCGCTCGACGTTCGCGCTCGTCGTCGCGCCACTGAACATCCCGGGAAGCACCGGCTCGCCGCTCAACCCGGTGGCGATCCTGTGAGTACAGCGCTCCCGGCCGCATCCGCCCGCGCCCGGAGCGAGGGCGGGCGACCGGGACGTGCGGGCGGCCTGCGTGCGCTCGGCTCGATCGACTCCCAGACGCGCCGCGAGCACGTGCACGCCCGGCTGCGGGACGCGATCAGCTCGGGCGAGCTGGCGCCGGGGACGCACCTGGCCGAGGTCGAGCTGAGCGAGTCCCTCGGCGTCAGCCGCGGCACGCTGCGCGAGGCGCTGCGGCACCTGCAGCAGGAGGGCCTGGTGTCGGCCGACGCCCGCGGCCGGCTGTCGGTCCGCGTGGTCACCGACCGCGAGGTGGGCGACATCTTCGCCGTCCGCCGGGCACTGGAGAGCCTCGCCGTCGAGCTCGTGTGCGCCGCGCCGGAGCACGTCCGGGCGGCCACCCGCCTCCGGGAGGCGCTCGGGGCAATGCGCGGCACCGTCGGGGACTTCCCGGCCCAGATCCAGGCCGACATGGCGTTCCACGAGCTGCTCTGCGCGCTCAGCGGGAGCGAGACGCTCGTGCGGAGCTGGCGCGCGGTCAGCGGCCTCACCCGCGCGGCCATCACCGCCGCCGGGCCGGAGACCGCGCTGCACAACATGGCGGCCGAGCGTCACCTGCCGCTGGTCGACTTCGTCGAGGCAGGCGACGCCGCCGGCGGCGCAGAGTTCCTGCGCGAGCACATGCATGACGCCGCGACGCGGATCGTCGCCCGGATGCAGGAGCGCGGCGGGGCCTGAGGGCGCCCGACCACGTGCGACGGCGCGCGCCGACCACGTGCGACGGCGCGCGCAACCGGCCTTCCCGCCAGGTCGTCACCAGGCCGCTTGACAACCCGGCGCACCGTTCGGCAACCTTCTTGTGTCTGACTGTTAACAGTCGAATCTGAACGCGGCTTTACTGACGAGGCCCACATCAAGGGAGATGCGATGACATCGACGACGGCCGCAGCGGGCGACGCCAGCCCGGTGCTCGGCACCCGCCACAAGCTGCGCACCGCCATCGGCAGCGCGGTCGGCACCACGGTGGAGAACTACGACTTCATCGGCTACGGGACCGCGGCCGCGCTCTACTTCGGCGACGCGTTCTTCCCCGACAGCAACCCCACCACGGGCCTGCTGCTGTCCTTCGCCACGCTCGGCATCGGCTTCGCGGCCCGCCCGCTCGGCGGCATCATCGGCGGCTACCTCGGCGACAAGATCGGCCGTCGCCCCGTGCTCGTCGCCTCGCTGCTGATCATGGGCCTGTCCACCGTGGCGATCGGGGCGCTGCCCACGTACGCCACCGTCGGCATCCTGGCCCCGGTGCTGCTCGTCATCGTCCGCGTCATCCAGGGCCTGGCCTTCGGCGCGGAGTGGGGCGGCGCGATCCTCATGACGTACGAGCACGCCCCGTGGCGGCGCAAGGGCGCCTTCACGGCCATCCCGCAGGCCGGCTTCCCGCTCGGCCTGCTGCTCGCCAACCTCGCGTTCCTCGCGAGCGCGGGCCTGCCGGGCGACTGGGCCTGGCGCGTGCCGTTCCTGCTCAGCTCCGTGCTCATCGCCGCCGGCCTGTACATCCGCCTGAAGGTGGAGGAGTCCCCGGAGTTCGAGGACGCCAAGGAGCAGGGCACGCTGGCCAAGAACCCGCTGCTCACCGTGATCCGCCAGGACTGGCGCAACCTGCTGCGCGCGTTCGGCCTGCGCATCGCGGAGACCGCCGGCTACGCCGTCTCGATCACCTACATCACCTCGTACGTCCAGAGCAACGGCCTGGCCACCCGCCCGCACACGATCCTCGCGATCGTCGTCGCCGCGCTGCTCGGCCTGCCGGCCACGCTGCTGTGGGGCCGCCTCACCGACCGCGTCGGCCGCCGCCCGGTCTACCTGATCGGCACCACGCTGATGCTGCTGTTCGGCGTCCCGATGTTCCTCATGGTGAACACGGGCCGGCTCGGCCTGGTCATCGCGGTGTTCGTCATCGCGTTCGTGTTCTGCCACAACTCGCTGGCCGGCACGCAGGGCGCCTGGTTCTCCGAGCTGTTCTCCACCGAGACCCGCTCCTCGGGCGCCTCGCTGGCCTACCAGCTCGCCGCCGTGGTCTCCGGCTTCACCGCGTTCTGGGCCGTGTCCCTGTACGAGGCGTTCGGCTGGGCCGGCCCCGCCGTCCTGTTCGTCGTCTACGGCGCGATCGGCCTGGTCGCCGCGCTCGTCACGCCGGAGACGTACGGCCCCGCCAGGCGCGCCGAGGCCGAGCGCGCCACCGCCGCGGCCCTCGCGCAGGAGCAGGCCGCCGGCGGCACTACCGGCCGCGCCTCGAGCCTCGCCACCACCGGCGCCTGACACCCGGGCCGGGGCGCCCGCGCGGCGCCTCGGCCCGGGGCGTCGGCGGCGCCGGCCGACCCCCCGCACCACGAAGAGACCACGAAGAGAAGGAACCTCCCATGAGCTACCAGACCGGAGTCGGCCAGCGCACCGCCGTCGTCACGGGCGCCGCCTCCCGCCGCGGCATCGGCTTCGCCACCGCCACCCGCTTCGCCGCCGAGGGCTGGGCCGTCGCCCTGCTCGACATCGACGAGGCCGGCGCCAAGTCGGCCGCCGACGACCTGGCCGCCGCCCACGGCGTCCCGGTGATCGGCCTCGGCGTCGACGTCACCGACCCGGAGTCGGTGCGCAGCGCCGCCGCCACCGTCGCCGCCTCCGGGCTGCCGCCCGTCGGCGCCCTGGCGAACATCGCCGGCGTCGCCTCGCCCGTGCCGTTCCTCGAGGTGGACATGAAGGAGTGGCGCCGCGTCCTGGACATCAACCTCACCGGCACGTTCCTGGCCTGCCAGGCCTTCCTGCCCGCGATGATCGAGAACGGCTACGGCCGCATCGTCAACATGTCGTCGGTCTCCGCGCAGCAGGGCGGCGGCGTGTTCTCCAAGACGCCGTACTCGGCCGCCAAGGCCGGCATCCTCGGCCTGACCCGCTCGCTGGCCCGCGAGATGGCCCCGCACGGCATCACCGTCAACGCGATCAGCCCCGGCGTCGTCGACACCGACATCCGCGCCGGCGCCACCGACGCCGAGAACGAGGCCCGCCTCGCCGCGTCCGTGCCGATGGGCCGCCAGGGCACCCCGGAGGACATCGCCGCGCTGACCGTCTTCCTGTCCAGCGAGGACTCCTCGTACATCACCGGCACCACCCAGAACATCAACGGCGGCTCGTACATCGCCTGACGGCGGGCCACGAGCGGACGGAGCACCACCATGAGCACCCCTGCAGCGGCTGCGTCGACGCAGCGCGTCGGCATCTCGACCATCACCTTCCGGTTCCGCCCCTTCGAGGAGGCCGTGCGGCTCATCGCCGCGACCGGCGCCGAGGAGGTCGACCTGGGCGCGCTGCCCGGCGTCTGCGACCACGTGCCGGTGCCCTTCACGGGTGACCCGCAGGACTACGTGGCCGAGCTGGAGCGCCACGGCCTGCGCGCCGGCGCGGTGAACGGCGACGTCGGCCCGCTGAACGACCCGGCGCTCGACGCCGAGACGCTCACGGCCACGGCCCTGCCGCTGGTGCGGCTCGCGGCCGCGACCGGCGGGGCGCTCATCCTGCCGGCCGGCGGGCAGTCCTGGGACCCGTACGTGGACGAGGCCGCCGACCTCGAGCGGATCGCGGCGAACCTGCGCCTCGTGTCGGCGCTGGCCGCCGAGCACGGGGTGCGCCTGCTGGCCGAGGTGCTCCACCACCGCCGCTTCGCCTGGTCGGCCGCGCGCGCCGACCGGGTGCTCGAGCTGCTCGGGCCGGACCAGATCGGCCTGCTGCTCGACACCTCGCACGTCGTCGCCTCCGACGAGGACCTCGTGGCCTGGGCCACCAAGCACGCGGCCCGCGTCGAGCGCGTCCACCTGCGCGACGCCGTGCCGGGCAACCTCAACCTCGGCATCGGCCGGGGCAAGGTCGACTTCCGCGGCACCATGGCAGCGCTCGAGGCGGCCGGCTTTGCGGGCACGTACGTGCTGGAGCTCGAGACCCACGACGTCGAGGAGCACGAGCGCGAGGCCGACGCCCAGCGCTCGTACGACGAGATGACCGCCCTGGTGGCGGAGGTGCAGCGATGACCCGCATCTACGCCGACCCGGCCGAGTTCGCCGCCGACGCCGTCACCGGCTTCGCCGACCTGCACGCCGACCTCGTGCGCGAGGTGCCCGGCGGCGTGGTGCGCCGGCGCCGCTCGCGCACGCCGAAGGTCGCCGTCGTCGTCGGCGGCGGGTCCGGCCACTACCCGGCGTTCATGGGCGTGGTGGGCCCGGGCTTCGCCGACGGCGCCGTCGTCGGCAACATCTTCACCTCGCCGTCCACGGCCCAGGCCTACTCGGTGGGCCGGCTCGCGAACAGCGGCCGCGGCGTGGTGTACACCTACGGCAACTACGCCGGCGACGTCATGAACTTCGGCCTGGCGGGCGAGCGCCTCGAGGCCGAGGGCATCCCGGCGCGTCAGCTGATCGTCACCGACGACGTCGCGTCGGCCGGGGCGGACGAGAAGCACCGCCGCCGCGGCATCGCGGGCGACTTCGTCGTCTTCAAGGTGCTGGGCGCCGCGGCCGAGCGCGGGCACGACCTCGACGAGGTCGTGCGCCTGGGGCAGCTGGCCAACGACCGCACGTTCACGCTCGGGCTGGCGTTCTCCGGGTGCACGTTCCCCGGCGCCGACACCCCGCACTTCACCGTTCCGGACGGCGCGGTCGGCCTCGGCCTGGGCATCCACGGCGAGCCGGGCCTCGAGGACATCGACTCGATGCCGGCGCCCGAGATGGCGCGGCTGCTCGTGGAGCGCCTGCTCGCCGAGCGCCCCGCCGACGCCGACGGCCGCGTGGCGGTGGTGCTCAACGGCCTGGGCTCCACCAAATACGAGGAGCTGTTCGTGCTGTGGGCGTCGGTGGCGCCGCTGCTGCGCGAGGCCGGGCTGACGATCGTCGCTCCGGAGGTCGGCGAGCTGGTCACCAGCCTGGACATGGGCGGCGTCTCGCTGACCCTGACCTGGCTGGACGACGAGCTCGAGGAGCTGTGGCTGGACCCCGCGGTGACCCCGGCGTGGCGCCGCGGCGCCGCGGCCGTCGAGGCCGGGGACGACGCCGACGAGGAGCTGGCGGACCTGACCGCCGAGGCCGTGCCGGCCGAGGGCGACGAGGGCTCGCGGGCCCTGGCCGCCGGCGTCGTCGCGGCCCTGGAGGCCGCGGCCGCGGTGATCCACGACGCCGAGCAGGAGCTCGGCCGGATCGACGCGGTGGCCGGCGACGGCGACCACGGGCGCGGCATGGTCCGCGGCATCGACCACGGGCTGGCCGCCGCCCGCCGCGCCGCCGAGGCCGGCTGGGGCGCGCGGGGCGTGCTGGAGGCCGCGGGCGACGCGTGGGCGGAGTTCGCCGGCGGCACGTCCGGCGTCCTGTGGGGCGCCGGCCTGCGCGCCGCCGGCGCTGTGCTCGGCAACGCCGGGCTGCCCGGGCCCGACGCCGCCGTGACCGCCACCCGCGCCTACCTCGACGCGCTGACCTCGCTCGGCAAGGCGCACGTGGGCGACAAGACGCTGCTCGATGCCGTCGTGCCGTTCGTCGAGGCGCTCGGGCGCGAGCTGGCCTCCGGGGCCGGCGGGCTGGCCGGCGCCTGGCGCCGGGCCGCCGAGGACGCCACCTGGGCCGCCGAGAAGACCGCCGAGCTGACGCCGCAGGTGGGCCGCGCCCGCCCGCTGGCGGCCCGCTCGGTGGGCACGCCGGACCCGGGCGCGGTGTCGTTCGCGCTGTGCGTCACCGCCGCGGCCGACGTCTTCGCCGCGCAGGCCCGCTGACCGAACCTCTGACATCGAGAGCGAAGGACCACGACATGGGATGGCGCATCGCCGTCGGCGCTGACTCCGCCGGCTACGAGTACAAGGAAGCGCTGAAGAAGCAGCTGCAGGACGACCCGCGCGTCGACGCGGTCGTCGACGTCGGCGTCGGCTCGGACGAGGACGTCGACTACCCGCACATCGGCGTCGCGGCCGGCCGCAAGGTCGCCGACGGCGAGGTGGACCGCGCGCTGCTGGTGTGCGGCACCGGCATCGGCGTCGCGATGGCGGCGAACACGGTGCCGGGCGTGCGCGCCTCGGTGGCGCACGACTCCTTCTCCGTCGAGCGCCTCGTGAAGTCGAACAACGCCCAGGTGCTGACGTTCGGCCAGCGCGTCATCGGGCTGGAGCTCGCCAAGCAGCTCGCGAGCCAGTGGCTGGACCACGTCTTCGACGAGACCTCCGCCTCGGCGGCGAAGGTGGCCGCGCTCGAGGAGTACGACCGCGCGGCGGGCGAGCGACAGGCCCCGGCCTGCTGACCTCCTCGCCGAGATAGAGACCCCTCGCGCCGAGATAGAGAGGTGTCCCGGCGAGATAGAGAGCCCCCTCTCTATCTCGGCGGGGCACCTCTCTATCTCGGCGGGTGCGGCGGTGCGCGGGCCGCGGTCGCCGTACGCTCCCGGCATGACGCTGGTGTCGTACAAGGACCTGTGCGTGGACGCCGTCGACGCCGACCTGCTGAGCCGGTGGTGGGGGCAGGTGCTGGGCCTGCGGCCCGAGCCGTTCGACCGCGGCGTCGTGCTGCGCGGCGACCGGCCCGAGCGCACGGTGTGGGTCAACGCGGTGCCCGAGCCCAAGACCGTCAAGCACCGCGTGCACCTGGACGTGCGGGCGGCCGCGCTTGACGACGTCGTCGGCCCGCGGCTGTCCGCGCCGGGGCGCTTCCCGTGGACCGTGGTGGCCGACCCCGAGGGCGGCGAGCTGTGCGTCTTCGAGCAGAGGCCCGTGGGCGACTACCGGCTCAAGGACGTCGTCGTCGACTGCGCCGACCCCGAGGCGGTGGCCCGGTTCTGGCAGGGGCTGCTCGGCGGTGAGCTCGGCCACGACGCCGAGCACGGCTGGTGGTGGCTCGACGGCGCCGCCGGCGTGCCGTTCGAGTCGTTCGACTTCGCGCCCGTGCCCGAGCCGAAGACCGTGAAGAACCGCGTGCACTGGGACGTGGACCTGCGCCCCGGGGTGACGGTCGCCGACCTGGTGTCCCGCGGCGCGCGCGTGCTGCGCGAGCCCGACGACGAGATCCGCTGGACCGTGATGGCGGACGTCGAGGGCAACGAGTTCTGCGTCTTCAGCCCGTCGGCCTGACGGGCGCCGGCTCCGGGACCGCAGGCTCCGGCGCGCGGCGCCGCGACCCGGCGGCGCCCAGCAGCACGCCGCCCACCACGAGCACGCCGCCGGCGATCTCCAGCAGCGAGGCGGTCTCGCCGAGCACCAGCCACGCCGTCGAGATGCCCACCACCGGCACGAGCATGGAGAACGGCGCGACGACGCCGGCCGGGTGCCGGGCCATGAGCCCGGTCCACACGCCCGAGCCCAGCACGGTGCCCACCAGCACCGTGTACGCCAGACCGACCAGGGCGACCACGCCGGAGCGCGAGCCCAGCGTGGCGAACGACTCCGCGATGCGGGCCGGACCCTCGGTGAGCAGGGACAGCGCCAGCATCGGCAGCGGCGGCACCACCGACATCCACAGGGTCAGGTGCAGGGGCTGCGACGGGCGCGCCTGCCGGCTGCAGAGGTTGCCGAAGGCCCAGCCGAGCGCCCCGGCCAGGGTCAGCAGGAACGGCAGCACCGCGGCGTGCTCGGCCCGCTCCCAGCCGACGACGGCGAGCCCGGCCGCCGCGACGAGGATCCCCACCAGGCGCCGGCCGCTGACCCGCTCGCGCAGGAGCACCGCGCCCAGCAGCACCGTGAACGGGGCCGACGCCTGCAGCACCAGCGAGGCCAGGCCGGCCGGCATCCCGGCGGCCATCCCCCAGTACAGGAACAGGAACTGCAGCGTGCCGAACCCCACGCCGTACCCGACCAGCCACCGCAGCGGCACGTCGGGCCGCGGCACCAGCAGGATCGTCGGCACGGCGATGAGGGCGAACCGCAGCGCCACGAGGAACATCGGCGGGAAGTGCCCCAGCGAGGCGTCGATGGCCAGGAAGTTCGCGCCCCACATCACCGCCACGGACACCGCCAGCAGCCGGTCGCGCAGCGGCATGGCGTCCCCGACGGCACCCCGGGCGGCCGGAGCCGCCGTCACAGCGCCATGGCCGTCAGCAAGCGCTGGACGCTGGAGCGCAGGCCCCACCGCTCGGTGAGCTGCTGCAGCGTCTCCGGGTCGGCGGGGGCCTGGGGCAGCGCGTCGTCGGCGTCGGGCAGCGGGGCGTCCCGCGCCACGCGCACGACGGCGGGCGCCACGGCGAGGTAGTCCGCGGCGTCGAGCAGCCGCTGCCGCTGGGTCTTCGTCAGGCGCGGGTCGCCGGCGTCGCGGGCGGCGAGCAGCGCCTCGAGCGAGCCGAACTCGGCGAGCAGCCTGGCCGCCGTCTTCTCGCCGATCCCGGGCACGCCGGGCAGCCCGTCGGAGGGGTCGCCGCGCAGCACGGCCATGTCGGCGTAGGCGTCGCCGTCCGCCACGCCGTACCTCTCGGCGAGGCGGGCCTGGTCCACGACGTCGGGGTCCCGCACGCCGCGCGCCGGGTACAGCACGCGCACGCCCGCGGCGTCGTCGACGAGCTGGAACAGGTCGCGGTCGCCGGTCATCACGCTCACCGGCCCGGTGCCCGCGGCGACGGCGCGCGTGGTCAGCGTGCCGATGACGTCGTCGGCCTCGTAGCCCGGCGCGCCGACGCGGGCGATGCCCAGGGCGGCGAGCACGTCGACGATCACAGCGATCTGGGGCACGAGCGCCTCGGGCACCTCCTCGACGTCGCGTCCGCCGGGACCGCCGCCGGGCTGCGCGACGCGGTGCGCCTTGTAGGACGGGATCGCCTCGACCCGCCAGGCCGGCCGCCAGTCGTCGTCCCAGCACGCCACGAGCCGGTCCGGGCCGTGCTCGGTGACGAGGAACGCGATGGTGTCGAGGAGGCCGCGCACGGCGTTGACCGGCTCGCCCCGGGGCGAGCGCAGCGAGTCCGGCACGCCGTGGAAGGCCCGGAAGTACAGGGACGCCGTGTCGAGCAGGAGGAGGCTCACGGGGACACTCTCGCACCCGGCGGTGACGCGGCGGCGGCACCCTGGGCGCGCGGCGCGTACGGCGGCCTCGGCGGCGGCCCCGGCCCCGCGTCCCGGTCGCCTCCACCTCAGGCCAGGAGGAGGACGATCCCCAGCCCGAGCGCCACGGCGGCCAGCGACAGCAGCAGGTTGGCCGCTGTCGTGGCGAGCGCGCGGCCGGGCCGCCCGCCCCGCAGCTGCGTCACCGCCTCGACAGTGGCCGTGGAGAAGGTGGTGAACCCGCCGCACAGGCCCGTCGCGAGCAGCAGGCGCCACGACTCCAGGCCGCCGCCGTCGGCGCCCACCGTGAGCACCAGCCCCGCCACCACGCCGATCACGAGGGACCCGACCGCGTTGACCGTGACCGTTCCCCACGGCAGGGCGGTGGTGCGGCGGGCCCTGATGGCGTCGGCGACGACGAACCGGGCCGCCGCGCCCACGCCGCCGCCGACGGCGACCAGCAGGAACGCGAGCGGGCCCGTCACGAGGCGCGCCCCGGGGCGTCGTCGGGCGCGTGCAGCAGCCGCGCGACGGGGCCGCGCGGCGTCCGCGCGCCGACGGCGACGCCGGCGAGCGCGGCGAGCGTGCCGAGCACCAGGGTGGCGGCGAGGTAGCCGACGGCGAGCGGGGCGGCGCCGTCGCGCAGCAGCTGGTCGGCCTCGAGCGCGAACGACGAGTACGTGGTGAACCCGCCGAGCACCCCGGTGCCGAGGGTCAGCCGCAGCCGCTGCAGGCGCCGCGTCTCGGGGCCGCGCCGGGCCACCGCCTCCAGCAGCAGGCCCAGCAGGAACGCCCCGACGACGTTGACGGCGAGGGTGCCGAGCGGCCAGCCGCCGGGCGCCGGCGTCGCCAGCGCGACGGCGTACCGCAGCACCGAGCCCACGGCGCCGCCGAGCGCCACCCAGCCGACCAGCCGCCAGTCGCGGTGCGGGGCGCGCGCCGACGGGACGACCCGTTCCCGGGGCTGCCGGGAGCGGGGGAGCGGCGCGGAGGTCACCGACCCATGGTACAGCACGCTGCCGTGCAGCACGCGCCGCGCGCCGCGCGCACCGCTGACCCGCCCGCGCGTCGGCCCCGCCGGGGCGGGCCCCGAGCGGCGCCGAGGCGCCCGTCAGCCCTCGGCGGGCAGGTGCTCCGGCAGGCCGAACCTCGGGAACCACGTCCCGGTGTCGAGGAACGTGGTGATCCCGGAGACCCGGCCGACCTCGTCACCCTCCAGCACCACCAGGCCCCAGGCGTGGTAGCCGCCACCGGGGGATGGTCGGTACTGCCCGAACGCCGGGGAGGCGTTCGCCCGCACGGGGACGCAGCGCGACCCGCGGCACTCCGCGCCGGGGCCGAGCATCCACGCGGCGATGTCCTCCTTGCCCTGGACCCACATCGTGTACGGCGGCATGTTCAGCACGGCGTCGTCACGCAGCAGCGCGACCAGCGCCTCCATGTCGTAGCGCTCGAAGGCGTCGAGGTAGCGCTCGAGCATCGCCTCCGCCCACGCGGCGCCCGGCCGGGCCGCCGGCGCGGCCGCGGCCTCCTCGCGCGACGGCGCCTTCTGCTCGAGCGTCGCCCGGGCGCGCTGGAGCGCGCTGTTCACCGCGGGCACCGACATCTCGAGCAGCCCGGCGACCTCGGCCGCCGACCAGCGCAGCACCTCGCGCAGCACGAGCACCGCCCGCTGGCGGGGCGGCAGGTACTGCAGCGCCGCGACGAAGGCCAGGCGGATCGACTCGCGGCCCACCGCCACCTGCGCGGGATCGCCCTCGCGCGGCAGCACGGCGTCGTCGGCCACGGGCTCGACCCAGCGCTCCTCCGGCAACGTCTCGCCGAAGCTCTCCTCCACCGGCTCGGCGGGCCCGCCCAGGCCCATGGGGCGCTCGCGGCGCGCGGCGGCGGAGCCGAGGTGGTCGAAGCAGACGTTGGTGGCGATCCGGTACAGCCACGAGCGCAGCGACGACCGGCCCTCGAACCGGTCGTAGGCGCGCCACGCCCGCAGCAGCGTCTCCTGGACGGCGTCGTCCGCCTCGAAGGCGCCGCCCAGCATGCGGTAGCAGTAGCCCCGCAGCTCGGTTCGGTAGGACTCCAGCGCGGCGGCGACGTCGTCGTCGGCGACCCGCGGCGCAGCGGTGGCCTGAGTCATGCCTCACACGCTACGCGGAGGGTCCGACGAACGGCAGGGGCCGTGCGCCCGGTCAACCGTCCCGCCGGCCGCGCGCCGGGGCCTGGCGGCGCCGCCCGCGCCCGGCGCGCGCGGTCACGCCTCGGCGCCTACCGGCGCCGGCGCGGTGTCGAGCTCGAACCAGACGGTCTTGCCGGGGGGAGCGACGGCATCGCCACCGACGCCGTTTTCACCCGTGCCGCGCGCGACGTCGTCACCCGCGCGGCGGGCACCGTCCGCGCCCGGCGCCCCGACGCCGTCGTGCACCTCCACGCCCCAGCGCGCCGAGAGCCGCGCGAGGAACTGCACACCGCGGCCGGACAGCTCGGTGGGTGCGGGGTGGCGCACCACGGGCAGCGCGCCGGAGCCGTCGCGCACGGCGATCCGCAGCGCCGCGCACGTGACCTCCACGGTCACGGTGACCGGCGGCGCGCCGTGCTCGAGCGCGTTCGTCACCAGCTCGCTGGTCAGCAGTACCGCGGTGTGCCGCTCGCGGGCGCCGACGCCCGACGTCTCGAGCACGTCGTCGACCCACCGCCGGGCGGGCCCGAGGTCGTCCAGGTGCGGGGCGACCTGCCGCACCGCCCGCACCGGGCCGACGGACGGCTGCACGCCCGCGGGCGCGGTGACGCGGGCGCGGACGGCGAGCACCGCGACGTCGTCGCGCTGCGGCCCGGTGACGAGGCGGCGCACGAGCGTCGGCGGCAGCGTCGAGGTCGGTGCGCCGCGCGTCGCCGCCAGCGCGCGGGCGAGCTCGGCGATCCGGTCGGCGAGCAGCAGGCCGCGCCGCTCGACCAGCCCGTCCGTGTACAGCAGCAGCGTCTCGCCGGGACCGAGGGTCGCGGTGTGGTCGTGCCGCTCGGTCGCGGGCGCGACGCCGAGAAGCAGGTCCGGGCGGGCGTCGAGCCGCTCCACGCTCCCGTCGCGGCGCAGCACCAGCGGCGGCGGGTGGCCCGCGTTCGACCAGGTGACGACGTAGGAGCCGGGCTCCGCGGCGGTCTCGGCGTGCTCGCCGCGGGCCGGCAGCCGCTCGAGGCGTACGACGACGGCGCTGGCGCCGGCGCCCGGGCCGAGCCGGTGGTTGGCGCGGTCCAGCAGCGTCAGCAGCGCCGACGGCAGCTCGTCGTGGCTCCACGCCAGCGCCCGCAGCATCGAGCGCAGCTGGCCCATCTGCGCCGCCGCGGCCATGTCGTGGCCCGTGACGTCGCCGATCATCAGCACGGTGGTGTCCTCGTCGATCGCCACGGCGTCGTACCAGTCGCCGCCCACCTGGTCGGTGCGCGTGGCGGGCACGTACGTCGAGGCGATGTCGAGGTGCGGCACGGCGGGCGGCGCCGTCAGCAGCGCCTCCTGCAGCGTGGTGGCCACGTGCCGGCGCTCCTCGAGCAGCGCCACGCGGTCGAGCGCGTGCGCCACGTACTGCGCCAGCGTGGTCTCCAGCGCAGCGGTGTCCGGGTCCTGCTCGCGCTCGTCGTCCCAGCCGGTCACGATCACGCCGACGACCAGGCCGCGGGCGACCACCGGCAACAACGACCACGCCCCGCCGGTGCTCACCTGGGGCGCCACCGTCGGGAACGCCGCGGCGAGCTCCGCGTGGTCGCGGAAGTACAGCGGCCGCGCGGTCCGGACCACCTGGGCGAGCGGCCGGGGGTCGTCGATCCGGGCCGGCGCCATCGAGGCCGACAGGTAGGGGTCCTGCGGTCCCGGGGAGACGTACGCGATGCGCCGCCGGTCGCCGTCGACCAGCGCCAGCGACGACCAGCGCGCGCCGGCCCCGGTGCGCAGGATCTCCCCGATGCGCTCCTCGACCTGCGCCGCGCTGATGGCGTCGGCGAACGCCTCGGACAGGCTCAGCAGCAGCTGGGAGCGCCGCTGCGCCCGCCGGGCGGCGCGCTCGGCCGCCTGCGCCCGCTCCCGCTCGGTGCGCAGGCGGATCTCGCCGCTGCACGTGGCGGCCAGGTCGGCGAGCGTCGCGAGGTCCGCGTCCGTCCATGCCCGCGGGCGGTCGTCGACGGCGAACAGCGCGCCCACCGCGCCGGTGCCCGCCCCGTGCAGGGGGTAGGCGGCCACGGCCGCGACCGGGCACTCGACCAGGCCCGTCACGGACGGCGCGTCGGCGTCGCCGGCGGTGTCGGGCAGCACGAGCGGGCCGGAGTCGATCACCCGGCGGGTCAGCGGCTGCGGCACCTCCGTGCGGCGGGCGGCCTGCACGTCCGCCGCGAGGCCGAGCGCCCCCGGCAGGACGGTGCCGCCGGGCGCCAGCACGGAGACGAAGGCCGCCGGGACCCCGAGGTGGCGGTGCACGAGCCGCGCCACCCGGTCGAAGGCCTCGTCGGCAGCAGAGAGCCCCGGGCGGGGCTGGCGGGCAGCCTGCACGTCGGGAGCCATTGGCTCAGTAAAAGCCACGACGCCCCCGCAGTTCCAGGTGCAGTTCCGGAGGCGTCGCCGAGTTCGCCCGTCCGGCGGGCGTCAGGCGCGCGCCCGGCTGGCGGTCAGGCCCGCAGCAGCCCGCGGCGGTGCGCGACGGCGACGGCCTCGGCCCGCCCGGACACGCCGAGCTTCGCGAGCAGGTTCGACACGTGGACGCTCACCGTCTTGGTGGAGATGTACAGGCGCTCGCCGATCTGCCGGTTGCTCAGGCCCTGGGCCACGAGCTCGAGCACCTCCTCCTCGCGGTCGGTGAGCGGCGACGGGCCCTCGCGGCGCACGCCGGGCAGCGGCATGCGCGCGCGCCGCGCCCACGCCCGCACGGCGGCGGCCAGCGGCGCGGCGCCCATGGCGTCGGCCTCGGTCAGCGCCTCGGCCGCCTCCACCTCGGCCGCGCCGGCGTCGCCGGAGGCGTGCAGCGCCTGCGCCCACCGGAAGCGGGTGCGCGCGACCTCGTAGCGGTAGCCGAAGTCGAACTCCCGCAGCGTCGCCTCCCAGATCGCCGGGTCGGGCGCGGCCTCGCCGACGGCGGCGCGCAGCCGGGAGTGCTCCGCCTCGGCGCGCAGCAGCCAGGCGCGGCCCTCGGGGCCCATGCGCCCGCCGCGGGGCCTGCCGCGCTCGGCGGTCGTGTGCGCGAGCCGCAGCAGCTCGTCGCCCTGCGCCAGCAGCGCCGGGCGGGCTGCCTCGTCGGCGCCGACCGCCTCGGCGGCCTCGGCCAGCGCCGCGATCGCCAGCGCGCAGATCCAGATGCGGCCCAGGAAGAACTCCCACCACACGCGGCCCAGGTGGTCGGTGAGCTCGACGGCGGCGGCGACGGCGTCGCCGTAGCGGCCCGCCCACGTCAGCGCGTCGACGTGGGTGCCGCCGGCGTACAGCGCCAGCGACCCGTCGGTCTCCCAGTGCGCGCGCAGCGCCTCGGCGCGCTGCACGACGTCGTCGTCGCCCCGCGCGACGGCGGCGTACATGCCCGCGGCGAGGACCGCGGGCAGCGCCGGGGCGGGGACGTCGTCGGGCGCGGGCCGCACGGCGAGGTCGCCGCGCACGAACCGCACGATCTCCGCGAGCTGGTGCAGCGAGACGCCGTACGGGCTCCAGGCCAGGCCTGTCGCCCGGGCGCGGTCCAGCGCCTCGTGCAGCAGCCGCTCGGCCGTGGGCAGGTCGCCCGCGTAGTAGTAGGTGGTCATGAGGTTGAACGCCGAGCGCAGCTCGGTGAGCAGGTCGCCGGCGTCTGCAGCGCGCCGGGCCGCCTGGCGCAGGACGTCGGCGGCGGCCGCGTGGTCGTCGACCTCGAGGACGGCCAGCGTGGTCAGCGCGTCGGCCTCGGCCTCGGGGGCGTCGGCCGCCCGCCCGGTCGCGACGGCGCGGGCGGCGACCGCGCGGGCGCGGTCGTCCTCGTCGAGCTCCAGCAGCGTGCGGGCCAGCAGCGAGAGGGCGTGCGCCAGCGCGGGCGACGGGCCGTCGCCGTCGAGCTGCTCGACGGCGAGGGTGGCCTGCTCGTGCGCCGCGACGGTGATGTCCAGGTCGAGCAGGCAGCGCGCGAGCACGTTGCGCGCCGTCGCCTGGCGCGCCGGGTCGTCCTCGAGCGCGCCGACCGCGAGCCGCGCGAGCTGCTCGGCGCGCGTCCGGTGCCCGGCGCGGCTGGCGGCGTCGCTCGCGGCGAGCGTCACCGCGACGCGGTCGGTGCCCACCCGCGCCGCGGCGTCGGGCACGGAGTCCCACAGGTCCAGCACCTGCTCCAGGTGGCGCATCTGCTCGTCCGGCGCGAGCAGCCGCGCCGCCCGGGTCGCGGCCTCGTACGACGCCGCGAGCGCCGCCGGCAGGTCGTGCCCGCGCAGCGCGTGGTGCGCCCGCTGCGCGGGGCTGCCGAGGCCGGGGGCCTCGTCGAGCGCGGCGAGGTAGGCGCGGTGCAGCGCGGCCTGCTCGCCGGGCAGCAGGTCGAGGTAGAGCGCCTCGGCGAGCAGCGCGTGCCGGAACGCGAGGTTCTCGCCCTCGACGACGAGCACCTGCCGGGCCACGGCCTCGCGCAGGGCGGCGTCGAGCACCGCCGGGTCGGCGAGCGCTCGGGTGCGGGCCGCCGCGGCCCGCAGGGCGTCCTCGCGCACCTGCCGGCCGGCGACGGACGCCACGCGCGCCACCTCCTGCACGGCCGGGTCCAGCCGCTGCAGCCGGGCGTGCAGCACGTCCGTCAGCGACCACGGCAGGCCGGCGGACGGCACGCCGGCGCTGACGAGCTCCTCGGCGAAGAACGCGTTGCCCTCGCTGCGCCGCAGCACCTGGTCGAACTCGTCGTCGGGCAGCGGCGCCTCGGCCAGGGCGGTGGTGAACGCGCGCAGCTCGTCGGCGGTGAACGGCGCCAGCTCGACGTGCTCGACGGCGGACATCCGGTGCAGCTCCGCCAGCAGCGGCCGCAGGGGGTGGCGCCGGTCCAGGTCGTCGCTGCGGTAGGTGCCGACCACCAGCAGGTGCTCGCCGCGCAGCCGGGCGACGAGGAACCGCAGCACGTCGCGGGTCGACGGCTCGGCCCAGTGCAGGTCCTCGAGCACGAGGACGAGCGGGGCGCCCGGCGCGCCCGCCGCGGCGAGGCAGCAGGCGATGCCGTCGAAGAGCTGCAGGCGCTCCGCCTGGTCGGCGCTCGAGCCGCCGGCCGGGGCGGGCGCGGACGCCGGGTCGAGCAGCCGGGCCAGGGCCGGGCGCTCGCGCACCGCGGCGTCCACCGCGCCGCCCGGTGCGCGCAGCAGGCTCAGCGCCTCCGCGAAGGGCAGGTACGGGATGCCCACCTCGCCGAGGTCCACGCAGTGCGCCACGACGACGCGCGCCCCGGCCGCCTCGGCCGTGCGGGCCAGGTCCGTCACGAGGCGGGTCTTGCCGACGCCGGCGTCGCCGCCGACGAGGAGCACCCCGGGGCGCCCGTCGGCGGCGCGCTCGAGCGCGCGGCGGAAGGTCGCCACCTGGTCCTGGCGACCGACGAGGGGGACGGACGTGGATCGGCGCACCTGCCGATCGTCCCACCCGCCACCCACGCGCGTCGCCGTCTTTCGCGGGGGTGCCGACGGCGCCGCGTCGGTGGCGGCGGTCGGGCCGCCGGCCGCCCGCGTGCCGTGCACCGGCACCCCCGCGCTCATCGGCCGGTCGCGCGGCGGGCGTCCTCGGGCCGCGCCCCGTCCAGGCCACGCTCGATCTCCGCGGCACGTCGCGCCACGTACTCGTCCCACGAGCCGTCGTGCTGGGCGGTGACGCCGTCGAGCGTGTCGCCGACGCGGGAGACGCCCTCGCCGACCCACGCCGTGCCCCGCACCCACAGGTCCCACCACTGGCGCGCGGCGGCGCGCACCCAGCTCTCGCGGCGCCCGCCTCGCGCTCCGCCGGCGTACGCCCGCTGCGCCTGCTCGGCCCGGTACGCCACCTCGGCGTCGGTGCTCGGGTCCCACGTGCTGCTCGTCATGACCGCTCCCTCGTCCTCGCGCCGCGTCGGCGCCTCGTGCATCCCTCGATGCGCTCCACGCTCGCGGTAAGGCACCGGGTGGCGGCATCGGGCGATCGACCGTTCCTGGGGCGTCGGCCCACCTCAGACGGCCACCGGGCACCTCAGAGCGGGGGCGCGGCGCCTCAGGGCCGGGGGCGCGGCGCCTCAGTGGCGGGGGCGCGGCGTCCCGGTGCCGGGGGCGCGGCGGCCCAGTGCCGTGGGCAGCGCCGTGCGGCGCCGTCCGCGGCCGGCCCCGCGCGAGGCCTCCGGTCCGTTCGGTGATTCGCTGGCTGATCGGCGATCCGGATCGCCGATCAGCCAACGAATCACCGAACAGTCGCCCTTCGTCGACCTCCGGCCCGCACCCGCGCGGACGCGGCACGGGGGTGGACCCCGCGACGACCCGCCCGTCGCCGGCCGGCGAGAGTTCACCCGCCACGGGTAGCCGTGGGCGGCCCCCGGGCGCCGCTTATCCGTTGCGGCGTGCGTCACACCGCGCGCACACTGGAGTAGCTGCCGACGAAGTGCAGAGCCGAACCCGAACCGGGGGTGGACCGTGGCTGGAGACGACACGCTCGACGTCCTGCCGATGCTGGGACGCGGCAAGCACCGGAACCCGAAGAAAGGCGCCTGCTTCATGGAGCTGGCGTCGTATCTCGCAGGCGAACGCTGGAGCGACCACCCGCAGTGCACGCACCCGCTGCTGGCCATGCTCGCGCGTGCGGTGAACGACCTGACCAGCGACGAGAAGCGCCCGCGCCTGGCGCCGCTGATCCCGTCGGTCATCGGGCTCGCCAGCGACGACCCGCGCTGGGACGTGCGCATCGCCCTGCGCGCCGCGCAGACCGCCCTGCCCGTGGCGCCGGCCGACCGCCAGCAGACGCTCGCCGTGGCCATCTACGGGTCGGAGCGCATGCTCGACGTGCTGGAGGGACGCCCGCTGGGCACGCTCGCCCCGGAGTCCGTCGCGGCGCTCGCGACCGTGCCCCGCACGGCGGAGTGGGCGCAGAAGTTCTGCGAGGGCACGCACGTGAAGCCCAAGCGGTTCGTGCGCGACGCCGCCCCGTCGGTGGTGTCCACGGCCGTGCAGGGCATCGCCGAGGCCTTCGTCCCCGACTGCGACGACCGGCTGCGCGAGCTGCTGGAGGCCACGATCGCGGACGCTCGTGTCTGGGCCGGGCGCATCGACGAGGACGCCCCGCCGCTGGACCGTGGCCGCTGGGAGCCGGTGGTCAAGGCCGTACCCCTGGCCAGCGCCTGAGCCTCGCGTCGCCGAGCAGCTCCGCGCTGACGGCACCGCCGGTGCCGCGTCGCCCCCCGGGTGGCGCGGCACCGGCGCGTCCACCGCGAGGAGGCGGCGCGCGGGCGACGTGGCGTCGGGTGAAAGCCCTGTGGACGCCGCGGAGAGGACCGCGCGGCCTGCCCCACGCCGTCGGCGGCCTCCGATAGCCTCCCGGCCGTGCCCACTGTGACCCGTGCCACCCGATCCCCGGGGCGTCGTGCCCCGTCGGTGACCTCCCGGGTGCTGCCCCGCGCCCGCCGCCGCCTCGCGCTGCTGGTCGTCCCCGCGCTCGCGCTGCCGCTGGCCGCCTGCACGCCCGACGTGCCACCGGCGCAGGACGCCGCCGACGAGCTCGTCGGGGCGCTGCGGGCCGGCGACCTCAGCGGCGTCGAGCTCACCACGGAGACGTCGTCGGACCCGCAGACGCAGCTGACCGAGGTGCTCGCGCCGCTGCTCGAGGCGTCCGGCAGCGAGGAGGCGGGCGTCGAGCTGGAGAAGGTGTCGGTGGACGACGACGGCGACGACGCCGGCAAGCGGGCCACCGCCACGCTCGCGTGGACGTGGGACCTGGGCGGCGACGCCGAGTGGACCTACCTCACGAGCGCCGAGATGACCTACGAGGAGGGCGCGGAGGGGTCCGACGAGCAGGGTGACTGGTCGGTGGCGTGGACGCCGGCGATCCTCGCGCCCGAGCTCGAGGGCGGAGAGCGGCTCACGGTGAGCCGCGTGCAGGCCGACCGGGCGGACATCCTGGACGGCGCCGGCCAGCCGATCGTCACCGCGCGCGACGTGTGGCGCCTGGGCATCGACAAGACGCGCGTCGGGTCGGACGCGTGGGCGTCGTCGGCCACGGCGCTCGCGGAGCTGGTCTCCGCCGGCGGCACGCCCATGGACCCGGCCGCGTACGCCGAGAAGGTCGCCGGCGCGGGGGAGAAGGCGTTCGTCGAGGCGATCACGGTGCGCCGGGAGGCGCCGGTGGTCGACGTCGCGGCCGCCACCGCCATCCCGGGCGTCCTGGCCGTCGAGGACACCATGGAGCTGGCGCCGACCTCCACGTTCGCCCGGCCGGTGCTCGGGCGCGCCGGGGAGGCGACCGCGGAGATCGTCGAGGAGTCCGGCGGCCGCGTCGTGGCCGGGGACGTCACCGGGCTGTCCGGCCTGCAGCGGCAGTACGACGAGCAGCTCGCCGGCACGCCCGGCGTCGTCGTCACCGCGCAGTCCGAGGGCGGCGAGCCGCGCGAGCTGTACCGGCAGGAGGCCCAGGCGGGGACGCCGCTGCAGACCACGCTCGACGTCGGCCTGCAGCAGCGCGCCGAGCAGGTGCTGGCCGACCAGGAGCCGGCGAGCGCCATCGTCGCGGTCCGGCCGTCGACGGGCGAGGTGCTGGCCGCGGCCTCGGGCCCGGGCAGCGAGGGCTACAACACCGCCATGCTGGGCAAGTACGCGCCCGGCTCCACCTTCAAGGTGGTCGACGCGTTGGCGTTCGGCCGGGCGGGCATCGCCCCCGACACCACCGTGACCTGCCCGGAGACCATCACCGTGGGCGGGCGCCGGTTCGCCAACGTGCCCGAGTACCCCGCGTCGGCCACGGGCGAGGTGCCCTTCCGCACCGCGTTCGCGCACTCGTGCAACACGGCGATGATCGGCCAGCACGAGCGCGTCTCGCAGCAGGAGCTGCACGACGCCGCCGCGGACCTCGGCCTCGGCGTGGAGTCGGCGCTCGGCGCGCCGGCGTTCTTCGGCAACGTGCCCACCGACGCGGACCCGACCCAGCACGCGGCGAGCCTCATCGGCCAGGACCGGATCGAGGTCTCGCCGCTGACGATGGCCACGGTCGCCGCGAGCGTGGCCGCCGGGCACCGCGTCGAGCCGGTGCTGGTCCAGCCCGTGGCGGCCGGCGGTGCGGAGGGCGAGGAGTCCGGCGAGGCGCCCGACGCGGGCGCGTCGGCGGCGCCCGCGGCCGCCTCGGCGGGCGCGTCGGCGGACGCGTCCGCGGACCCGGACGCGCCGGCGTCGGCCTCCGCCAGCCCGGCCCCGGAGTCGAAGCTCACCGAGGAGGAGGCCGCGACGCTGCGGGACCTCATGCACGCCGTCGTCACGGACGGCAGCGCGAGCGCGCTGCAGGACGTGCCCGACATCGTGGGCGCCAAGACCGGCACCGCCCAGTACGGGGCCGACGGCGCGCAGCAGCACACCTGGATGATCGCGATCGCCGGCGACCTGGCAGTCGCGGTGTTCGTCGAGACCGGCGAGCGCGGGTCGACGACGTCGGGCCCGTTGATGCACGCATTCCTCACCGGCTCCTGACCCCGCGGCCGCCGCGCCGACCCTGACGCCCTTCGGCGCAGGCGCAGGCGCAGCCGCAGGCGCCGGCCCCGCACCTCGCGGCTCAGCGCTGCGGCGGCTCCGGCCGCAGCACCGCGAGCCGCGTGCGGTACTCGGCCTCGTCGATCTCGCCGCGGGCGTACCGCTCGCCCAGGATGGCGACGGGGTCGGGCCCCGACCCCCGGTGCGGGCCGTTCGGGCCCCACGCGGCCCAGCCGCGGCGGGCGCGGCGCGCGATCAGGAAGACCACCGTCGCGAACAGCAGGAACCACAGGATCGGGAAGACGATCCACCAGCCGGGCCCGCCGCCCTGGGCGGCGTACCAGCCGGGGTGCGCCACGAGCGTGGCGACGTCGGTGGTGAGCATGACGACCTCCTCGGTGCGGCCGACCGTCGGCCGCACCACCCACCCTGGTCGGCGGCGGTCGGCACGTCGTCGGCCCCGCGTACCGACCGCCGTGGTCCCGCGGTGCCGTCCGAGCCGCGCCGCGTGCCGGGGTCAGCGGGCCCAGCCGGGCCGCACGAGCCCCGCCTCGTACGCCACCACCACGAGCTGGGCGCGGTCGCGGGCGTCGAGCTTGGTGAGCACCCGGGACACGTGCGTCTTGACCGTGGACTCCGACAGGTAGAGCGCCCGGGCGATCTCGTCGTTCGACAGCCCGCGCGCCACCTCGACCAGCACCTCCCGCTCGCGCGGCGTGAGGTCGGCCAGGGCGGCGGGCGCGGCGACGTCGCGCGTCGCGAGGGCGACGCGGGCCAGCAGCCGACGGGTCACGGTGGGGGACAGCAGCGCGTCGCCGCGGGCGGCGACCCGCACGGCGCGCACCAGGTCGGCCGGCTCGGTGTCCTTGACGAGGAACCCGGACGCGCCCGCCCGGATCGCCTCGGCCACGTACTCGTCGAGCTCGAAGGTGGTCACCACGACGATGTGCACGCCCGCCGCGCGCGGGTCGGCGACGATGCGGCGGGTGGCCTCCAGGCCGTCGGTGCCGGGCATGCGCACGTCCATGAGCATGACGTCGGGCAGGTGCTGCAGCGCGAGGGCGACGGCGTCGTCCCCGGTGGCGGCCTCGCCGACCACGCGCACGTCGTCCTCGGCGTCGAGCAGGGCGCGGAAGCCGCCGCGCACCAGCGCCTGGTCGTCGGCGAGCAGCACGTCGATCACGGGGCCTCCTCGGGGTCGGGTGCTGGCGGGCGGGGCGTCGGCGGGCCGGGCGGGGTGCCGGGCGGGGTCCCGCCCGCCCCGGGCCACGGCAGCGTCGCACGCGTGCGCCAGCCGGCCGCCGTCGGGCCGGCGTCCAGCACGCCGCCCACGCCCTCGACCCGCTCGCGCATGCCGAGCAGGCCGTAGCCCGCGGCGCCCGGCGGCGCGGTCGCACCGCCGTCGTCGTCCACGGTGACCACGAGGCGGCCGCCCGCGACGGCGACCGCGACGTCGACGCGCGTGGCCGCCGGCGCGTGCCGGCGCACGTTGGTCAGCGACTCCTGCACGACGCGGTAGACCACGCCGGCCAGGTGCTCGGGCAGGTCGCGCGCCGCGGGGTCGACCACCAGCCGTGCCGCGCGGGTCTGCGTGCCGGCCAGCTCGACGAGGCGGGGGAGGGCGGCGAGCGTCCACGTGGGCGCGAGCGACGCGGCGGCGTCGGCGGGGCCGGCGCCGTCTGCCGCGTCCTCCCCGCCGGCGCGCACCACGCCGAGCACGAGCCGGACCTCGTCCAGCGCCTGGCGGCTGGTGTCGCGGATGTTCGTCAGCGCGGTGCGGGCCTGGGCGGGGTCGCGGTCGAGCAGGTGCAGCCCCACCCCGGCCTGCACGGTGATCGCGGACAGCGAGTGCGCCAGCACGTCGTGCATCTCGCGGGCGATGCGCAGGCGCTCGGCGGCGACGGCGGTGCGCTGGCGCTCGGCGAGGCTGCGGGCGGCGGCGGCGCGCGCCTCGGCCGCCCGGGTGAGCCGGTCGCGCAGGGCGCTGACCACCAGCAGCGCGACCGCGGCCCAGGCCGCCCCGCCGGCGAGCCCGCCCGGCGCGGGGGAGTCGCCGCGCAGCGCGGCCGCGCTCCACACCGCACCCGCCAGGAGGGCGCCCCCCGCCCACGCCGTCCGGCGCGCGGCGTGGGCGGGCCCGGACAGCACGACGGCGGCCAGCAGCACCGTGGCGCCGGCGATCACCGGTCCCCACGGGTAGCCCACCAGCAGGTAGGCGCCGGTCGCCGCGACCGTCACCACCGTCGCGGTGCGCTGCCAGCGGGGCAGCAGCACCACCATCGCCGCCGGCGCGACGAGGACCAGCAGGAACGCCCCGGCGTCGAGCGGGCGCGCCGCCAGCACGCCGGCCGTCCCCGCCACGGCGTCGGACGGGGCGTGCCGCGGGCCCCAGCCGCCCCACCGTCCGGGGCCGTAGGCGGCGCCGAGCGTGCCGACCACGCTGACGAGCGCGACGGCGACCGCGAGGAAGACGCGCGGGCGGCGTCGGTCCAGCGGGCCGGGCGGCGGGCCGGGCGCCGGCGGGACGGGCTCGGCGGGTCCCGCGGCGGGGCCGGGCAGCGACAGCACGCTCCGACGCTACGCGGGGACGTGCGCGGGCGCGTCCGCCTGCGGTGCTGGTCGCCGTCGTCCCGGGGTACCACCCGCCGCCCGACCGCCGTTGCGGGTCCCTGGGCGTCCGAGACAGGGCCCCCTGTGGCGGCCGCCCACGGGCCCCCACCCCCCGCAGGGGGGGCGTGCGCGGGCGCGTCCGCCTGCGGTGCTGGTCGCCGTCGTCCCAGGGACCCGCAACGCCGGCAGGGGCGGCGGCACGGGCGCGGGCGGGACGCGGGCCGGCCGCGCCCCGGGTCCGTCAGGCCTCCGGGACGTTCGCCTCCAGCTCGGCCAGCCACGCCGCCGACGACGCGTCCGACGGCATGCGCCAGTCGCCGCGCGGGGACAGCGTGCCGCCGCCGGCCACCTTGGGGCCGTTCGGGATCGCCGACCGCTTGAACTGGTTGGCGAAGAACCGGCGGAAGAACAGCTGCATCCACCGGCGGATCGTCGCCAGGTCGTACTCGGCGTGCTCGCCGCGGAACCCGGGCGGCCACTCGCCGGCGGCCGCGTGGCGCCAGGCGTGCCAGGCGAGGAAGGCGATCTTGCTCGGCGCGTACCCGTGGCGCAGCACGTAGAACAGCGTGAAGTCCTGCAGCGCGTACGGGCCGATCTTCGACTCGGTGGACTGCAGCTTGCCGTCGTCGTCGGCGGGCACGAGCTCGGGGGAGATCTCCTGACCGAGGATCTCGTCGAGCACCGTGTTGGTCTCGGCCTCGAACTGCCCCGACTCGATGACCCAACGGATGAGGTGCTGGATCAGCGTCTTGGGCACGCCGGTGTTGACCGCGTAGTGCGACATCTGGTCGCCGACGCCGTAGGTGGCCCAGCCGAGCGCGAGCTCGGACAGGTCGCCGGTGCCCAGCACGATGCCGCCGTGGTGGTTGGCCAGCCGGAACAGGTAGTCGGTGCGGAGGCCCGCCTGGACGTTCTCGAAGGTGACGTCGTAGACCTTCTCGCCCCGCCCGAAGGGGTGGCCCATGTCCGTGAGCATCTGCGTGGCGGCGGGCCGGATGTCGAGCTCCTCGAACGTCACGCCGAGGGAGCGGCCCAGGCGCCAGGCGCGGTCCTTCGTCTCGGTGCCGGTGGCGAAGCCCGGCATCGTGTAGGCCAGGATGTCGGTGCGCGGCCGGCCCAGCCGGTCCATCGCCTTGGCGGCCACGATCAGCGCGTGCGTCGAGTCGAGGCCGCCCGAGACGCCGATGACGATCTTCGGGCTGCCGATCGACGTCATGCGCTGCTCCAGGCCGGAGACCTGGATGTTGTACGCCTCGTAGCAGTCCAGGGCCAGGCGCTCGGGGTCGTCCGGCACGAACGGGAAGCGATCCACGCGCCGGCGCAGGCCCACGTCGCCGGCCGGCGGGCGCAGCTCGAACTCCACGGTGCGGAAGGCGCCGGTGCGGTCGGCCAGCGTGCGGCGGTTGTCGTCGAACGTGCCCTGGTGCAGCCGCTCCTGGCGCAGGTGGTCCAGGTCGACGTCGGCGACGGCGCGGCGCGGGCCGTCCGGGAACCGGTCGGTCTCGGCGAGCAGCTCGCCGCGCTCGTAGATCATCGTCTGCCCGTCCCAGGACAGGTCCGTGGAGCTCTCGCCCTGGCCGGCGGCGGCGTACACGTACGCGGCCAGGCAGCGGGCGCTCTGCGAGCGCACCAGCAGCCGGCGGTCCTCGGCCCGGCCCACGGTGATGGGCGAGCCCGAGAGGTTGACCAGCACGGTCGCCCCGGCCAGCGCCGCCTCGGCCGACGGCGGCACGGGCACCCACAGGTCCTCGCACACCTCGACGTGCACGCGCAGGCCGGCGACGTCGGACGCGGCGAAGATCAGGTCCGGCCCGAACGGCACCGGCTGGCCGAGCAGCTCGATCGTCTGGCCGCGGCGGTCGTCGCCGGGGGCGAACCAGCGCCGCTCGTAGAACTCGCGGTAGGTGGGCACGTAGGACTTCGGGGCGACGCCGAGGATGCGGCCGCCGTGCACGACGACGGCGCAGTTGAGCACGCGGGAGCCGACCTCGAGCGGGGCGCCGACGACCAGCACGGGCAGCAGGTCGGCGCTCGCCTCGACGATCTCGGCCAGGGCCTCCAGCACGCCGTCGAGCAGCACGTCCTGCAGGAACAGGTCGTCGCTGGAGTAGCCGGACAGCCCGAGCTCGGGGAAGACGGCGACGGCGACCGCCTCGTCGTGGCAGGCGCGCGCCTGCTCGAGGATCGTCGCGGCGTTGGCGGCGGGGTCGGCGGCGCGCACCGGCACGGTGACGGCCGCCACCCGGGCGTAGCCCTGGGCGTAGGCGGAGTAGAAGTCCTTGCTGACCGGCATGCCCCGAGTCTGCCGCAGGTGGCTGCGACGTGCCCCGACGCCCGCCCGTGCGCCCCACCGGGGCCGACCGGGGCCGACCGGGGCCGACCGGGGTCGACCGGGGCCGACGGGCGGGGCGGGCTGGGCCGGCGGGCGGGCGGGCTGGGTCGGCGGGGCGTCGGCCCCCGTGCCGGGTCAGGCCTGGACGGCGAAGCCGCCCGTCCAGCCGATCTGCTCGCGCGCGGCCAGCACCATCTGCAGGAACCCGACGGCCTCGAGCTCCCGGGCGCGCTTCAGGCCGCCGGCGTCCAGGGCACGCAGCCCGCCGCCCTTGACGAGGTCCACGACCTGCGCCTTCGCGGCGTCGTCGTCGCCCGCCACGAGCACCGTGGTGGTCTGCTCGCCCACGGTGCCGGAGGCGAGGGTGGCGGCGAAGCTGGTGTTGAACGCCTTGACCACGCGGGCCTGCGGCAGGGCGGACTGCAGCTGCGCGGCGGCGGAGCTGTCGGCGGGCACGGTCAGCCCGTCGAAGGTGGCGAAGTCCACCGGGTTGGTGATGTCGACCACGACCTTGCCGGCGAGCTGCTCGCCGCGCTGCGCGGCGATCTCGGCCAGCGCGGGGAACGGGACCGCGAGCACGACGACGTCGCCGGTGACCGGCTTGTCGGCGTCGGCGTGGGCGATGACCTCGACGGTGGCGCCGGCCTTGCGGGCGATCCCGGCGATGGCGGTGCCCATGTTCCCGGTACCGATGATGCTGACGGTGGCCATGCGGCCCTCCTCGGATCGATGAAAGTTGTCCCTACAACCAACACGGGCACCGTAGCCCGCATAAGTTGTTGCGTCAACCAATGTGCGAGAATGCGGGCATGGACGACGTGCGGTGGCTGAACGACGACGAGCTCAAGGCCTGGACCCGGCTGGTGGCGGTCGTCGAGCTGCTGCCCGGCGTGCTCGACAGCCAGCTGCGTCGCGACTCGCGCCTGACCAACTACGAGTACTTCGTGATGGCCCGGCTGTCCGAGGCGCCGGGGATGGTGCTGCGCATGAGCGAGCTGGCCGCCCGCACCAACGCGACGCTGCCCCGCCTGTCCCACGTGGTGCGCCGCATGGAGGAGCGGGGGCTGGTGGAGCGCCGCCCCTGCCCGGAGGACGCGCGGGCCACCAACGCCTACCTCACCGACCGCGGCTGGGCCACCATCCAGGAGGCGGCGCCGGCGCACGTGGAGAACGTGCGCCGGCACGTCTTCGACGCGCTCACCCCGCAGCAGGTCGGCCAGCTCACCGCCATCGCCGACGCGCTGCTCGAGAAGCTCGACCCCGACGGGCTCATCGCCGTGCGCACGGCGGACGTGCGCACCGGCCGGCCCGTCGAGCGCGACTGACCGCGCCGCGCCCTAGGGTCGAGGCCATGCCCGTCGCCGTTCTCGACGCCGTCGCGCGGCGCCGCCCTGCGCCCGTCGCGCTCCTGCGTCCGCTCCTCGTCGTGCTCGCCGCGCTGGTCGGCGGCGCGCTGGCCGCCGCCCCGGCCGGTGCGCACGACAGTCTCGTCTCCTCCGACCCCGCGGACGGCGCGGTGCTGGGTGCGCCACCGGCCGCCGTCACGCTGGAGTTCAGCGGCGAGGTGATCCCCACGGGGACGCAGGTGGTGGTCACCGACGCGTCCGGCGCCCCGGTCGACGCGGGTGCGCCGGAGGTCGCGGGCACGCAGGTCGTCGCAGCGCTCCCGGCCGACCTCCCGGCGGGCGCGTACACGGTCGCCTGGCGCGTCGTGTCCTCCGACGGGCACCCGATCGAGGGCGCGCTCGGCTTCACGCTCGACGGCGCGGCCTCGCCGTCGCCGTCCGCCGCCTCGCCGTCCGCCGCCGCGTCGTCCGCCGCCGCGCCGACGCCGTCGGCGACCTCGTCGGCCGCGGCGGCCCCGGCCGCGGGCACCCACGCCGGCCACGAGGGCGGCGGCGTGACCGGGCCGTGGGCGGTGCTCGGCCTGCTGGCCCTCCTGGTCGCCGGCGGGACGGCGGCGGTGACGGCGGCCCGCCGCAGGGCCGCGATCAGCCAGGCCGCGCGGCGCGAGGACGGGCCCGCCGAGCGCTGAGGGTGTCACCGGGCGCCGGGGGCCCGCGGGGTGGTCCGTCCACAGGATCGACGCGGAACCGGCACGACACAACGGCAGACACAGGGGCGCAGAGTCGCGGAAATCCGCGCCGATTCCCTAGTGTGTCCCTCGACTTCCCGCCCTCGGGCCGTGGAAGGCGCTGAACGTGACGCTCCACGGCACCCGCCGTGCGGCGTGAACTGGAGAAGGGATCCGCATGTCGCTCAACAAGTCCGAGCTCGTCTCGGCGATCGCTGCCAAGTCCGGCCTCACCAAGGCGGACGCGGAGAACGCCCTCAACGCGTTCCAGGAGGTGCTGATCGAGTCCCTCGGCAAGGGCGAGGCCGTCAAGGTCACCGGTCTGCTCGCGGTCGAGCGCGTCGAGCGCGCCGCCCGCACGGGCCGCAACCCGCGCACGGGCGAGGAGATCCAGATCCCCGCCGGCTACGGCGTCAAGGTCTCGGCCGGCTCGCTGCTGAAGAAGGCCGTCGCCCAGTAACCTCGCGCTGACCCCGGTCAGCGAGAGCGAGAGGCCCGTCCCGCGTCGTGCGGGGCGGGCCTCTCGGCGTCCGCGGGCGGCCGCGGTTCGGGAACGGACCGGCGCCCGGGTCGCGCTCCGGGAACGGACCGGCGGCCGGGCCGCGGTGGCGACGGAGCCGGTGGCCGACGGCGGTCAGCGCAGCTGCTGCACCAGCTCCAGCGGGTTGCCGGCCGGGTCGGCGACCCACGCCACCCGCAGCCGCCCGTCCTGGAACACGTGCGGCTCGCGCAGCACGACGGCGCCGGCGTCGAGCGCGGCGGCGTAGGCGACGTCCAGGTCCTCGCACCACAGCACGATCTCCATGGCGGCGCCGTCCTGGGAGACGTCGAGCCCGTGCTCCTCCAGGGCCGCCTGCGGGGACGCGATCCCCAGCACGAGCCCCGGGCCCTTGACCTCCACGTGCCGCGGCGAGCCCTCCGGGCCGTGCCGGTAGGTCTCCACGAAGCCGAGCTTGGCGTAGAAGTGGACGACCCGCTCGACGTCGTCCGCATACAGGTTCACCTGCGACCCCAGGAACATTCCCCCACGTTAGACGGGGTGCCGGGCGGTCACGACTTCTGCGGCCGCCGCGCGTGCGGGCGCCGCACGGCGTCGTTAGCGTCGAGAGGACGACGCCCGCGCCGGGCCGCTGCCGCGGCGGTCGGGAGGGTGACCCGGTCGAGCCCAGGAGCAGCCATGCACACCAGCGCGATGATCGACGCCCACCCCGGCGAGATCGGCCTCGACCGCGACCTGCTCGCGCACGCCGTCGACGCCCTCGTGGCGTGCGCGCAGGCGTGCACCGCGTGCGCCGACGCCTGCCTGAGCGAGGACATGGTGGCCGACCTGCGCAGGTGCGTCCGCACGGACCTCGACTGCGCGGACGTCTGCGACACCACGGCCCGGGTGCTGTCCCGCCACACCGCCTACGACGCGAGCGTCACGCGCGCGGTGCTGGGCGCCTGCGTCCAGGTCTGCCGCGCGTGCGGCGACGAGTGCGCCTCGCACGCCGAGATGCACGAGCACTGCAAGGTGTGCGCGCAGGCCTGCCGGGCCTGCGAGGAGGCGTGCGTCGCGCTCCTCGACAGCATCGGCTGAGCCGGGGGCCGCGGCCCGACGGGCCCGCGGCGGCGAGCGCCGACGGGCCGGCGCGGCCGTCAGCGACCGATCGGCCGGGAGGGCACGAGCCCCAGGTCGTGGGCGCGCGCCAGCGCCTCCTGGCGGGAGGACGCCCCGAGCTTCTTGTAGATGCTGCGGATCTGCGTGCGCACCGTGGTGGGGGCGACGCCGAGGGACGCGGCGACCTTCGCCGCGGTGCTGCCGTCGCTGAGGCCCGCCAGCACGGCGTGCTCACGGGGGGTGAGCCGGACGGGGGCCGCGGCGACGTCGGCCGCGCCCGTCGCCGAGCGCCAGACCGGCAGCGGGAGGTCGATCTCGAGCCCGGCCGCCGCCGACAGCCGGCGCAGGTCCGCGGGGTCGAGGCCGATGAAGGGCAGCAGGTGGCGAGGGCCCGACCGCGCGTGGACGGCCGAGGTGAACGCCGTCGCCGCGCGGTCGGTCCGGCCCAGGCGCAGGTGCGCGACCGCCAGCGTGGCGTGGAGCCCGACGACGTCCGAGACCCGGCGCGGGCCGGCCTGGAGTCCCTGCACCGCCGCCTGGACCGCCTTGTGGTGCTGGCCCGCCCGCAGGTAGGCCCAGGCGGCGCAGAATCCCAGCGTGTCCTCGTGGTGCCGCTCGTCGCGCAGGTGGACGAGCCGGCTGACCGCCTGGGCCCGGGCCAGCAGGACGCCCTCGGCGCGCGCGAGCAGCTCGCCGGTCATCGCCGGGACGTCGGCGCCCTCGGCGCCGTGGCTGAAGCGCGCCTCGTCGAGCCGGGCGAGGCCCGAGTGCGGGTCGCCCCACACCGCGTCGCGCAGGGCGTGCGCGTAGGCCAGGAACGGCCACAGCTCGACGCTCTGCGTCGCGCTGCCCGCCTGCGCCAGGTACGCCTCGGCGGCGGCCTGGTCCAGCTCCTCGACGGCCACCAGGGCGCGGGCGATCTTCGCGCCCACGGTGGTGAGGTGCTCGGTCCACGCCGGGACCGCCCCGAGGCCGTCGAGCTCGTCCAGCCACCGGTTCGCCAGGTCGAGGTGGCCCCGGTACGCGGCGAGCAGGGCCAGGTTCGCGACGGCGTTGGCCCCCGCGTAGTGGGCGCGGGGCGGGCGGCCGGCCTGCGCGCGGGCCTGCTGGTAGAGCTGGACGGCGTGGTCGAGCCGGCCGGCCAGGGTGGCGGTGAGGCCCCGCTCGGTCGCGAGCCACCCGGGCCGGGCGGGGACCTCCGTCCTGCCGACGGGCACGATCCGGCGGCCGCCGCCGAGCGTCAGCTGCTTGTCCACCCAGGACCCGATGCGCTCGGAGGCCTCGAGGTCGCCCTGCAGCCGGGCCGAGATCACGGCCATGGTCCCGGCGGTGAGCAGGTCAGCGCTGCGCACCGACGACAGCCGCAGGCTGTACCGGCGGCCCTGGTCCCGGTAGAACTGCACGACCTTGCGCAGCTCCGGATCGCCGGCCCCGTAGCCGAGGCGGTACTCGGACAGGAACACCGCCTGGAGCAGCCGGGGACGCCGGTCGAGCTCGTCGGGGCCGACCGTACGCGTGGCGGCGACGACCTCCCGCGCGAACCGGTCGGGCAGGTCGAACCAGAGCTCGTCGAAGAGCTCCTCCACGGCCGTGAGGCCGCCCGACGTGAGCGCGGCGCGCACCGCCTGGTCGCCGCCGTCCGTCACCGGATGGGTCACCCTTGGATCCTGCCAAGCGTCCCCAGGGACAAATGGGCCGAAGCACCCGCCCGGGTGGATGAAGCGTTGATGAATTTCCGCCGCTGGGCGGGCCTGCCGGCGGTTTTCCCGATGTGCTCTCCTCCGGCAACCGGCAAGCGCGCGCCCGGAGCGGGGTGGCCTCCCCGTGCGAGGCCCCGCGCCGGCGTGCCGGCCCGGCTCCCTCACTCGACGCCCCCGGAGGCTCGACCACCATGCGCTCCGTGCCCGACGCCTGGACGGACAGCCTGGAGGCGCTCGTGCGGTTCGTCGCCGAGCGCGGCCGCCTGCCGTCGTCCAGCGCGGGCGCCGACGCCGAGCGCGCCCTCGCCTGGTGGTTCGCGCGCCAGCGCAAGCGGTGGACCGGGAGCTTCGCCGGCCGGGCGCTGACCGAGGACCAGGTGCGCCGGCTCGACGACGCCCTGCCCGGGTGGCGCGACCCGCACATGATGCGCTGGAACCTCAACGCGCGCGCCGTCGCGGCGTACCGCGCGGCGACCGGGGCGTGGCCGTCCAAGCGCGCCGCCGACCCCGAGACCGCGCGCCTGGGGCGATGGCTGCACGACCAGCGGGCGGCGGCCGCCGACCCGGACCGGCCGGGCCGCTGGAGCACCGAGCGGCACGCGGCGCTCGACCGGCTCCTGCCGGGCTGGGACGGCACCGTCGCGGACCGCGAGGAGGACTGAGCGCGGCGTCCCCGCCCGGACGCCGCGGCGTCCCCGCCGGGACGCCGCCGCGCCGCCGGGGGACCCGCGCTAGAGGTCGCCCTTCTTCTCGAGGTACCGCATCGCCGCCCAGCCCACGGGCACCCGGCCCCAGTAGGAGACGACGCGGTAGAGCATCGTCACAGACAGCGCGATCGCGGCGGGGACGCCGGCGGCGGTGAGGCCCGCGGTGAGCGCGCCCTCCACGCCGCCGATGCCGCCGGGCGTCGGGACGAGCGCGCCGAGGGTGTTGCCCACGAGGTAGATGACCGCCACGTCGACGATGCCGAGGTCGCGGCCGAACGCCTCGAGCGCCGCGTCGAACGCCAGCACGTAGCCGAGCGTCATGATCACGTTGCCGCCGAGGCCCAGGGCGAGCCGCACGGGCTGGCCGAGCACCTGGGACAGCCGCGGCCACACCTGCTCGATCGTGGGGCGCGTCTTCTCCCACGCCCAGCGCCGGATCGCGGGCACGAGCAGCAGCGCGACGACCACGACGGCGACCAGCGCGATGGCGATGAGCACCGTGGTCGACGGCAGGGACACGAGGCTGCCCGACCCGGTGGTCAGCGACAGCACCACGAGCAGCAGCACGGTGACGACGAACTGCGACACCTGCACCAGCCCCACCGTGGCGACGGCCATCGGCGTCGTGATCTGCCGGCGGGTCAGCATGCGCAGGTTGAGCGCCGCCGGGCCGATCCCGGCCGGCGCGGCCAGCGACACGAAGGAGCCCGCCATCTGCACGAGCGTCGCCCGCCAGACCGGGATGCGGCCGGGGGAGAACGCCACCAGGGTCAGCGCCGACCCGAACCACGTGGCCGTGGCGAGCACGAACGCTGCGGCGACCCACCACGGGTTGGCCTCGGCGAACGCAGCGCGGATCTCCTGGAAGTTGATCGTGGTGACGATGACGGCGACGGCGACGACGGTCAGCGTGGCCGTGATGATCGTGCGAGCGCCGAAGCGCGTCAGCCGCACGGGCTGCACGTCGGCCTCCGGCAGCCGCTCCACCAGGGCGGTGCGCAGGTCGTTGACCAGCCCCTTGACGCGCCGCACCGCCACGCGGGTGTCCGGCGGCAGGGCGATGGTCTGCAGCAGCGGGCCGATCGCGGCGATGTCCTCGTCGGGCAGCGCGGCGACCGCCGAGGCGACCGCCCGCTCGGCGCCCACGCGCAGCGCCAGCAGCGCCAGCATCTGCGTGAGGTCCAGGCGCCGCGACAGCGCCGAGGAGGCGATCTCGCCCAGCTCCCAGCCGGTCAGCCACACGTGCGGACGGCCCGCGTCGTCGTCGTGCACGAGCACGGTGTCCGGCGTGAGCATGTGGTGGGTGATGCCGACGGCGTGGGCCCGGCGCAGCTGGTCCCAGGCCGCGGCGAGCAGGGCGTCCCCGCGCTCGCCGGCGAAGGCGGCGTCCGGCAGGTCGCGCAGCGCCACCGCGCCGCGCGCGTGCTCCTGCACCAGCGCCACCGAGTCGGCGGCCATGCCGACGCCGAGCAGCCGCGGGGTGCGCACGCCCGCCGCGGCGGCGGCGTGGCTCAGCAGGGCGGTGTGCTCCGCGACCGCCTTGAGCGACATCGCCGCGCGGCTCTCGAACCCGCGCATGCGCACGACCCGCCAGACGCGGGCCAGCGCGCCGAACACCTGCCGGTCGCCGTCGAGCACGACGACGTCGCGGCGCACACCCTCCTCGTCGAGCATCGCGTAGACGCGGTTGTCCCCGGTACGGGTCAGGGCGGCGGCGGCCGGGTCCGACGAGCGCGCGACGGCCTCGCCGTCCCGAGGACCGCCGTCGGGCACCTCCTCGCCCAGGTCGCGCACCCGCACGAGCGCCACCGGGCGGAAGCCGGCGCGCTGCACCGCCTGCACCAGCTCGGGGCCGTAGGCGCGCTCGCTGCGCACGCCGGACAGGTACTGCACGGCCTGCCCGGCCAGGCGGCCGAGCAGCAGCGTCACCAGGACACCGGGCAGGGAGACCTGGCCGGTGATGAGCACGACGAGCACCGCGACCGTGACGATGTTCCACGACCAGCGCACGGTGCGGCGCCGCGTGCGCGGGCCGGCGACCGTCAGCAGCGCGGCGATCGCGCTGATGTAGGCGGGGATGGTCACCTGCCACAGGCCCGACGACCACACCGACATGCTGCGGACCAGCTCGGGGCTGCCGACCTGGGTGACGAGGAACAGCGCCAGCAGGCCCAGGGCCAGGCCCAGCGCGGCGGCGGCGATCGACTCGACCATCTGGCGCATCAGCCGCCGCGCGAGCAGCTCGAGGAGCACCGCCACCGGGACGATGATCGTCACGATGCCCTCGAGCACGTTGACGGGGAAGAACAGCAGCGACGCGAGCAGGCCGGCGAAGCCCTGCACGTCCTGCGTGACGCCCTCGGTGGTCCCGTGCGCGACGACGGACAGCACGAGCACGAGCGCGACGCCGACCGCCGAGACGATCACGCCGAGCACGTCGCTGGGGTGGCGTACCCGGCGCTCCGGGGTGTCCACGACGCGGACCAGGTCGGGCTCGGTGCCCGGGAGGGCGCCGTCGCCGAAGAGCACTGCCTGCAGCGCCGTCGTCGACGGGTGCGACCCGCCGCCGCCACGCTGCGGTGCCGCGGCGGGCCCGGACGCGGGGGCGGCAGGGCGGGAGTCGGCGGGGCCGGACGGGGCGCCGATGGGGTCGCCCGCGTCCCGCCCCGTCGCCGGGGCGGCGTCGGAGCGGGCATCGTGCGTGCTCGCAGCGGTGGCCGGGGCGCGCCGCAGCGCGCCGTCGGGGCCGACGAACGACCCGACCTCGACGACCGGAGGCCGCTGCGCCCGGGCAGGCGACGTACCCGCCGCGCTGTCGTCGGACATGCCGTCGAGTCTAGGTCGGCGGCGCCCGCGAGCGCCGGGGCGGCACGCGTCGTGCCGGTCACGATCCGGCAGCGCCGGTAGCTGCCGGACGGTCCTGCCGGGCCCTGAGGGCCTCACGGTCACGTTGTGGTCACGATGCGGTCACAGCTGTCCGGTGTGACACGGATGTGTGACGGGGGTGACACACGGGTGTGCTAGAAACCTCCCCGCGCCGCGGCCCCGTGGCCGCGCGCGGCGGCCCGACGTCGGGCCGCGGGAGAACGCGCACACGCCCCAGAGAGGGGAACCACGAGATGAGCTCGATCCGGGTGTCCGGACGGCGACTGACCGCCGCCGCGGCAGGCATGACGGCGATCACCCTGGCGCTGACCGCCTGCGGTGGCGGAGGCAGCGACGACGAGGCCGGCGCGAACGAGGGCGGCGGTGAGGCGATCACCGTCGGCACGACCGACAAGATCACCTCGCTCGACCCGGCCGGCTCGTACGACAACGGGTCGTTCGCCGTGATGAACCAGGTGTACCCGTTCCTGATGAACACGCCGTACGGCAGCCCGGACGTCCAGCCGGACATCGCCGAGTCGGCCGAGTTCACCTCGCCCACCGAGTACACGGTCAAGCTCAAGCCGGGCCTGAAGTGGGCCAACGGGCACGACCTGACCTCCTCGGACGTGAAGTTCACGTTCGACCGGCAGCTCGCCATCGCGGACGAGAACGGGCCGTCGTCGCTGCTGTACAACCTCGAGTCGACCGAGGCCGTCGACGACACCACCGTCGTCTTCCACCTCAAGAGCGAGAACGACCAGGTCTTCCCGCAGATCCTGTCCTCGCCCGCCGGCCCGATCGTCGACGAGGAGGTCTTCGCGGCGGACGCGCTCACGCCCGACCAGGAGATCGTCGACGGCGAGGCGTTCGCCGGCCAGTACGTCATCACCAGCTACGAGGTGAACTCCCTCATCACCTACGAGGCGTACGACGGCTACCAGGGCGTGCTCGGCGCCGCGAAGACGCCGGAGGTCAACGTCCGGTACTTCGCCGACTCGTCGAACCTCAAGCTCGAGGTCCAGGAGGGCGGCGTCGACGTGGCGTTCCGCTCGCTGTCCGCGACCGACGTCGAGGACCTGCGCGGCGACGACGGCGTCAAGGTCGTCGAGGGCCCGGGCGGGGAGATCCGCTACATCACGTTCAACTTCGACACGCAGCCGTACGGTGCCGCGCAGCCCGACGCCGACGCGGACAAGGCGCTCGCCGTCCGCCAGGCCGTGGCGCACCTGCTCGACCGCGACGCGATCGCGGAGCAGGTCTACAAGGGCACCTACACGCCGCTGTACTCCTTCGTCCCGGCGGGCCTGACCGGCGCCACCGAGCCCCTCAAGGAGATGTACGGCGACGGCCAGGGCGCGCCCGACGCCGCCAAGGCCAAGGAGGTGCTCGAGGCCGCCGGCGTCACGACGCCTGTCGAGCTCAGCCTGCAGTACTCGAACGACCACTACGGCCCGTCGTCGGGCGACGAGTACGCCCTGATCAAGGACCAGCTCGAGGCCGACGGCCTGTTCACGGTGAACCTGCAGACCACCGAGTGGGTGCAGTACTCGAAGGACCGCACGTCCGACGTCTACCCGGCCTACCAGCTCGGCTGGTTCCCGGACTACTCCGACGCCGACAACTACCTGACGCCGTTCTTCCTCAAGGAGAACTTCCTCGGCAACCACTACGACAACGCCGAGGTGAACGACCTGATCCTGCAGCAGGCGGTGACGGCCGACGCGGCGGAGCGCGCCGCGCTCATCGGCCAGATCCAGGAGGCGGTGGCCGCGGACCTGTCCACGGTGCCGTACCTGCAGGGTGCGCAGGTGGCGGTCGTGGCGTCCGACATCGAGGGCGCCGAGGACACGCTGGACGCGTCGTTCAAGTTCCGCTACGGCGCGCTGTCGCGGGGCTGACACCGGTCGTGGCTTCGCGCGGTACGGCGGGAGGCGCACTGGGACGGTACGTCCTGGTGCGCCTCCTGCTGATCATCCCCACGGTGTTCATCCTCGTCACCACGGTGTTCGTGCTCATGCGCGCCACCGGTGACCCGATCACGGCGGCCCTCGGCGGCCGCCTCACCCCCGACCAGCTCGCCGAGCGCATCCACGAGGCCGGCTACGACCGGCCCCTGGTCGTGCAGTACTGGGAGTACCTCACCGGCATCTTCCGCGGCGACTTCGGGACCACGCTCAGCGACAACCGGCCGGTCACCGAGATCCTCACGCAGTACGGTGCGGCCACCCTCGAGCTGACGGTGTACGCCGTCGTCGTCGCCCTCGTGGTGGGCATCCCGCTGGGCATGCTCGCCGCGTCGTTCCGCGACCGGTGGCCCGACGCCGTCCTGCGGGTGCTGGCGATCCTCGCCTACGCGACGCCCGTGTTCTTCGCCGGCCTGCTGCTCAAGCTGGTCTTCTCCGTCGGCCTCGGCTGGTTCCCCGTCGCGGGGCGCGTGTCGACGTCCGGCGAGATCGAGATGGCCAAGGCGGACGCCGGCTCCGGCTTCATGCTGGTCGACGCCATCGCGACGGGCGACCCCGAGGTGGTCGGCGACGTGCTGCGGCACGCGGCGCTGCCGGCGATCGCGCTCGGCCTGCTCACCGCCGGCGTCTTCCTGCGCCTCGTGCGCACCAACATGATCGGCACGCTCGGCACGGAGTACGTCGACGCCGCCCGCTCGCGCGGCGTGCGCGAGTCGCGGCTCGTGCGGGCGCACGCCTGGCGCCCGGCGCTCATCCCGATCATCACGGTGGTGGGCATGCAGGTGGCGATGCTGCTGGTGGGCGCGGTGCTCACCGAGACCACGTTCGAGTGGCGCGGCCTCGGCTTCCAGCTGTCGGAGTACCTGCAGGCCCGCGACTTCGTGGCCGTGCAGGGCATCGTCGTGCTGATGGCCGTCGTCGTGGCGGTGACGAACTTCCTCGTGGACGTCATCGCCGCCCTCGTCGACCCGAGGGTGAGGTACTGACATGGCTCAGCTCGACTCCGGCCTCGGGCCGGTCGGCACCGCGGGCGCGGCGCCCGTGCACGCGCGCGGGCGCGGCGGCTGGCTGCGCAGGCTGCCGGTGGTGCACCAGCTGCGCCAGAGCGTCGGCCTGCAGCGCGGCCCGCTCGTGGCGGGGCTCGTGCTCACCGGGCTCTTCGTGCTGGTCGCCGTGCTGGCGCCGGTGCTCGCCCCCTACGACCACAGCCAGCTGCGCACCCCCGAGGGCGCCTTCGGCGCCCAGCAGCCGCCGTCGGCCGAGCACTGGCTCGGCACCACGGTGGGCGGCTACGACGTGCTGTCCCGGGTGATCTGGGGCGCGCAGACGGCGCTGTACGTCGTCGTCGTGGCGATCCTCGCCTCCATCGTGATCGGCGTGGTGCTCGGCCTGGTGTCCGGGTACTTCGGCGGCTGGCTCGACCGCGTGCTGGTGGTCGTGGCGGACGCGATCTACGCTTTCCCGTCGCTGCTGCTCGCGATCCTGGCCGCGATCGTCATCTCCGGCGGCCAGGCCTCCATGTGGGGCGGCATCATGGCCACCGCGCTGAGCATCACCGTGGTGTTCGTGCCGCAGTACTTCCGGGTGGTGCGCTCCGAGGTGGTCCGGGTCAAGGGCGAGGCGTTCGTCGACGCCGCCCGGGTGCTCGGCTCCGGGCACGTGCGGATCATGACGCGGCACGTGCTGCGCAACTCCGTGCGCACGCTGCCGCTGATCGTCACCCTCAACGCCTCCGAGGCGATCCTCACGCTCGCCGGGCTGGGCTTCCTCGGCTTCGGCATCGAGCCCACCGCCGCGGCGGAGTGGGGCTACGACCTGCAGCGCTCCATCGCCGACGTCACGTCGGGCATCTGGTGGACCGCGCTGTTCCCCGGCCTGGCGATCGTCGTCGTCGCGCTCGGCATGACGCTGGTGGGCGAGTCGCTCAACGACCTGGCCGACCCGCGGCTGCGCACGCGCACGGCGTCGGCGGACGTCGCCGGCGACGTCGCGCAGACGTCGGTGCAGGCGTCGGTGGAGACGTCGGTGGAGGCGGAGCTGAAGGCGGCCGGCCCCACCGCGGGCCCGGCCGGGCCCGAGCAGAAGGAGGACCGCGCATGAGCGCCTCGACAGCGCCGGGCCGCGACCCGGTGGTGGTGATCAAGGACCTGGCCGTCTCGTTCGCCACCGACCACGGGCCGGTGCGCGCCGTCGACGGCGTGGACCTCGAGGTCAACCCCGGCGAGGTGCTCGCGATCGTCGGCGAGTCCGGCTCGGGCAAGACCGTCACGGCGAAGACCATCCTGGGGCTGCTGCCCCCGACGGCCACGACGCGCGGCGCCGTGCTGCTGTCCGGGCGGGACGGCGCCACCGACGTCGTGTCCGTGCCGGCGGCGCGGCTGCGCCAGGTGCGCGGCCGCGACGTCGCGATGGTGTTCCAGGAGCCGTCCACGGCGCTCAACCCGGTGTACCCGGTGGGCTGGCAGATCGCCGAGGGGCTGCGCGCCCACGGCCGGGTGTCGCGCTCCGAGGCGCGCGCCCGGGCGGTCGAGGCGCTGCGGCAGGTCGGCATCCCCGACCCGGAGCAGCGGGTGAACCACTACCCGCACCAGTTCTCCGGCGGGCAGAAGCAGCGCATCGTCATCGCGATGGCGCTGGCCCTCGGCCCGGGGCTGATCGTCGCGGACGAGCCGACGACGGCGCTCGACGTCACCGTGCAGGCGGAGATCCTGGAGCTGCTGCGGCGGCTGCGGGACGAGACCGGCACCGCCATCGTGCTCATCACCCACAACATGGGCGTGGTGGCCGACCTGGCCGACCGCGTCGCGGTGATGTACCAGGGCAAGGTCGTGGAGCAGGCGTCCGTGGGCGAGCTCTTCGCGCAGCCGCAGGCGGCGTACACCCGGGCGCTGCTGGGCGCCGTGCCGCGTATCGGCGAGGGCACCGCCCGCGCCGAGGCGCGCGCCGCGGACCGCCCCGCGGGGTGGGCCGACGCCGAGCCGGTGGTGCAGGCGACCGACCTGACCATCACCTACCCGGGCCGGTTCCGCCGGCCGGGGTTCACCGCCGTCGACGGGGTGTCGCTGGCCATCCGGCCCGGCGAGGTGCTCGGCCTGGTGGGGGAGTCCGGCTCGGGCAAGACGACGATCGCCCGCGCGATCGCCGGCCTGCAGCCGGCCAGCGGCGGCTCGCTGCGCGTGCTCGGCACCGAGATGCGCGGGGCGCGCCCGGCCGCCCTCAAGGCCATGCGGCCGCGGCTCGGGTTCGTGTTCCAGGACCCGGCGACGAGCTTCAACCCGCTGCTGACCATCGCCGAGTGCGTGGCCGAGCCGCTCGTCGTGCACGGCCGGGCGTCGTCGCCGGCGGCGGCCCGCCGGCGCGTCGACGAGCTGCTCGAGGCGGTGCAGCTGCCCCGCTCGTACGGCGACCGGTTCCCGCACGAGCTGTCCGGCGGCCAGCGCCAGCGCGCGTCGCTGGCCCGGGCCCTGGCGCTGGACCCGGAGCTGCTGGTGGCCGACGAGCCGACGTCGGCGCTGGACGTGTCGGTGCAGGCGCGGGTGCTGGAGCTGTTCGCCGAGCTGCAGAAGGAGCTCGGGTTCGCCTGCCTGTTCGTCTCGCACGACCTGGCCGTGGTGGACCTGCTGGCCGACCGGATCGCGGTGCTGTACCGCGGCCGGCTGGTCGAGGAGGGCACCGGCGCCGAGGTGCTCGGCGCCCCGCGGGAGGACTACACGCGGCGGCTGCTGGCCTCGCTGCCGGTCCCGGACCCGGTCGCGCAGCGCGCGCGGCGCGAGGAGCTGGCGGCGCTGACGCGCTGACCCTCCCCGCCCGAGATAGAGAGGTCCCCGCCCGAGATAGAGAGCTACCTCTCTATCTCGGGCGGGGACCTCTCTATCTCGGCGGAGGACTAGAAGAGCTGGCGCCAGTTGGCCTGGGCCAGGTCGAGCAGCTCGTCGCCCTTGCCGGACAGCACGGTGCGGATCGCGTACAGCGTGAAGCCCTGCGCCTGCTCGGCCGTGATGGTCGGCGGGATGGCCAGCTCCTGCCGCTCGGTGACGACGTCGAGCAGCGCGGGCCCGTCGTGCGCGAGCACCTCCTTGACGGCGCCCGGCAGCGCCTTGGCCGACTCCACCCGCACCCCCTTGACCCCCATCGCCTCGGCGAGCTTCGCGAGGTCCGGGTTCTGCAGCCCGGTGGAGTGCGTGACGAACCCGGCGGCCTTCATCTCCAGCTCGATGAAGTTCAGCGAGGAGTTGTTGAACACGACGACCTTGACCGGCAGCTTGTTCTGGACGAGCGTCAGCAGCTCGCCCAGCAGCATCGCCAGGCCACCGTCGCCGGCCAGCGCGACGACCTGGCGGCCCGGCTGGGCCGCCTGCACGCCGATCGCCTGCGACACGGCGTTCGCCATCGACCCGTGGGTGAACGACCCGATGAGCCGCCGGCGCCCGTTCATCCGCAGGTAGCGCGCCGCCCACACCACGGGCGAGCCGACGTCGGGCAGGAAGACGGCGTCGTCGTCGGCCGCCTCGTCCACGACGCGGGCCAGGTACTGCGGGTGGATCGTGCGGCGCGACGGCGTCGCCAGGTCGTCGAGGCTCTTGCGGGCCCGCGCGTAGTGCTTGCGCATCGCGTCCAGGTGCCGGGTGTCGTGCCGGTCGCGCAGCCGGGGCAGCAGCGCCGTCGCCGTCTCCTTGACCCCGCCGACGACGGGCACGTCCACCTTGGCGCGCCGGCCGATCTGCTCGCCGCGCACGTCGACCTGCACGATCGTCGAGTCCCGCGGGAAGAACTGGGGATAGGGGAAGTCGGTGCCGAGCATCAGCAGCGTGTCGCACGCCTCCATCGCCCGGTAGCCGCTGCTGAAGCCCAGCAGCCCGGTCATGCCGACGTCGTAGGGGTTGTCCGGCTCGACGAACTCCTTGCCGCGCATCGCGTGCACGACCGGCGCCTTGAGCCGCTCCGCCAGGGCCACCAGCTCGTCGTGCGCGCCCTGCACCCCGGCACCCGCGAGGATCGTCACGCGCTCGGCCGTGTTGAGCGCGGTCGCGGCCGCCGACACCGCCGCCTCCGCGGGCACCACGTGCGGCGCGTCGATGTGGAACGCCTCCGGCTGGGCGTCGATCTGGGACAGCGCGATGTCGCCCGCGAGGACCAGCACCGCCACGCCGCGCTTGGACAGCGCCTCGTGCACGGCGATGCGCAGCAGGCGGGGCATCTGCTCGGGCTTGGAGACGACCGCCGCGTAGACCGAGCACTCCCGGAACACGTCCCGCGGGTTCGTCTCCTGGAAGTAGCCCGTGCCGATCTCGGAGCTGGGGATGTCCGCGGCGATGGCGAGCACCGGCACGCGGGAGCGCTGCGCGTCGTACAGGCCGTTGATCAGGTGCAGGTTCCCGGGCCCAGCGCTGCCGGCGCACACGGCGAGCCGGCCCGTGACGGCGGCCTCGGCCGACGCCGCGAACGCCGCCGCCTCCTCGTGCCGCACATGGACCCACTCCACGTCACCGTTGCGCCGCAGCGCGTCGGTGACCCCGTTGAGCGAGTCCCCGGCGATCCCGTAGACCCGCCGGACACCGGAGGAGTGGAGGCTGTCGACGAGGTGCTGGGCGACTGTTGGCATGGGGCTTCCTCACGGTCGTGGCTCGCGGGCTTCCTTGCTCCGCACGAGGCTATGGCCGCCCTCGTCCGCCCGCCGCTCGGCTCAGGTGATGCCGAGCGCCTCGCGCCACGCCGCCGGGACCAGCGCATAGCCGACGAACGCCACGACGTCGAGCAGCGTGTGCGCCACGATCAGCGGCACCACGCGCCGTCGGCCCCACCGCGACCGGTAGAACCAGCCGAACACCAGCCCCATCGCCACGTTGCCGAGGAACGGCCCGAAGCCCTGGTACAGGTGGTACGAGCCGCGCAGCAGCGCGCTGGCGAGGACGAACCGCCACGGCCCCCAGCCCAGGTCGCGGGTGCGCTCGAAGAGGTAGGCCACCACGATGACCTCCTCCAGCACGGCGTTCTCGATCGCCGAGGCCACCAGCACCGGCACCGTCCACCAGTGCGCGTCCAGGCCGCTGGCCTGCACCGACACCGTGATGCCCAGGGCCCGCCCGAGGGCGTAGAAGGCCAGGCCCGGGATGCCGATCGCCGCGGCGAGGGCGACGCCCCAGCCGACGTCGCGCCGCCGTCGGCCCGGCACCAGGTCCGCGCCGCGGGCGGACCAGTCGAGCCCGGTCGCGCGGCTGACCGGCGGGGCGCCGCGGCGCTGCGCGAGCAGGTAGACCGCCAGGGCCACCGGCACCAGCGCGAACCCGATGCCGAGCAGCTGGTACGTGAGGTCGAGGTACGGCCGCGGCGACTGGGAGGCGTTGAGCGTGGTGCTCTGCTCGGCCAGCGGCGTCGTCTCCGTCAAGCGCGCGGCGATGTTCACCACCGCGTACACGCCCGACTTCGCGAGGCTGAGCAGCAGCAGGATCCAGATCTCCCAGGTGATCCGCCGGCGCTCGGCGGCGCCGGGGCGCACCAGCGGTGGGGCGGGGTCGGGGACGACGGCGGTCACCCGACCAGGCTAGGCCGCGACCCTGGGCGCGGCCTGCGGCCGGGCTGCGGACCGGCCGCAGGCGTGCCGCCCACCGGCCGCAGGCGCGCCGCCCACCGTTCCCAGGCGTGCCGCCCACCGTCCCGGCGGTGGGCGGCAGCGCAGGGCAGGAGGGCCCGGTCAGGCGCGCGGGGTCAGCCCGTTCGCCCGCGCCACCGAGCCGAGCCAGCCCAGCGACGGCTTCGGCCGGCGCTCGAACGTGTCCTTGTCGACCTCGATCAGGCCGAACGTCGGCCGGTAGCCCGACGCCCACTCGTAGTTGTCCAGCAGGCTCCAGTGCAGGTAGCCCTCGACGCGGACGCCGTCGGCGATCGCCGCGTGCAGCCCGGCGAGCGCCGCCTCGGTGTAGTCGACGCGGCGGGCGTCGTCGGCGGTGGCGATGCCGTTCTCGGTGACGAACACCGGCACGCCCTGGGTCTTCTCCCAGGCCGAGCGCACGCCGTGCTCGAGCGCGAGCGGGTAGTACTCCCAGCCGGTGAGGGTGGTCTCGACGCCCTCGGGCACCGGGCGCGGACCGTCGGGGCCGATGATCGTGCGCGTGTAGGCCTGCACGCCCACCCAGTCGTCGCCGCGGGCGGCCTCGAGGTACCAGTCGTCGCGCTGGTGGCCGTACTCGTGGGCCACGTCCTCGCAGCCCGGCTCGGGCTGGAAGTCCTGGGTGGCCACCGTCCAGCCCGACCGGATGCCGCCGACGCCGGCGAGGATCTCGCGGGCGCGGTGGTGGCTCTCGAGCAGGGTGTCCGCCACGTGCAGGTCGGGCGCGGGCAGGCCGTAGGCCACGAGGTTGGCCGGGTCCTCGCCGCCGGCGATCATCGCGGCGATGTTCGGCTCGTTGATGGTGCACACCCACTCGACGTCGTCGCCGAGAATCGGCAGTGCGAGCTCGGTGAACCGGGCGAACCGGTCGGCCGCCTTGGGGGAGCGCCACATGCCCTCGTCGGCGAACCAGCGCGGCACGGTGAAGTGCATGAGCGTGACCATCGGGGTGATGCCGAGCTCGAGAGCCGTCTCCACCATGCGGCGGTAGTGCGCCACGCCGGCCTTGGAGACGAAACCCTCCTCGGGCTCGATGCGGCTCCACTCGATGCTGAACCGGTAGGTGTCCAGCCCGGCGTCGACGAGGCACTGCATGTCCTCGCGGTAGCGGTGGAAGGAGTCGCAGGCGTCGCCGCTGGGCTCCACGATCGAGGTGCCCTCGGCCCACTCGCGAGGCCACCAGTCGTTGGCGTAGTTGTTGCCCTCGATCTGGTGGGCCGCGGTGGCGGCCCCCCAGCGGAAGCCGTCGGGGAAGTGCAGCACGGTGTTCCTCACTGTCGTTCGTCGTCTCGGGTCTCAGGGGTGCCGGGTCTCAGGGGTGCCGGGTCTCAGGGGTGCCGGGGTGTCAGGGGCGCCGGGTTCTCAGGGGGTGCCGGGGCTCGGCGCCGGTCCAGAAGCCGGCGAGCAGGTCGGCGGTCGCCGCGGGGTTCTCCACGTTGGGCAGGTGCCCGGCCTGCTCGACGACGGCGTACCGGGCGCCGAGGCGCTCGGCCATGAGGCGCTGCCACGGCTGCGGCCACGCGGCGTCGTCGACGCCGTGCGCCACGAGCACCGGCAGGCCGGTCGCAGCGAGCGCCGGCGTGACGTCCTGGACGTCGGCGAGCACCTCGATCGCGCCGAGCAGGTTGTCGACGCTGGTGGCGGCCGACCGCTCGCGCAGGAACCGGGTGTCGGGGTCCAGCGAGCCCAGCAGCCCGGGGTCGGCGGCGAGGCGCCGGGCGAGCGCCGGGTTGTCGAGCGTCCACAGGTCCACGCGGCCGGCCGCGGCGAGCAGCCGGGCGCGCTCGGCCTCCTTGCGGCCGGGCCAGCCGTGCGGGCCGGAGCACAGCATCGTCAGGCTGGCGAACGGCCGCGGGTCGCGGACGGCGGTGTGCGCCGCGACGGTGCCGCCGAAGCTGTGGCCCAGGAGGTGCAGCGCGCCCGCGCCGGACCCGGCGCCCACCCCCGCCCCGGACCCGGCGCCGAGCCCCGCGGCGTCGGCCACGACGACGGCGACGTCGAGCGCGTCGCCGGTGAAGTCCTCGCGCCGGTACTGCTCGACGCCGGCCGGAGCCGCCGAGTCGGCCTGCCCGCGCTGGGAGTACGTCCACGCCTCGACGCCGCGCTCCGCCAGCAGCGGCAGCAGCAGCCGGTGGTCCTCCTTGGAGCCGGTGAAGCCCGGCACCAGCAGCGCGACCGCGCGCCGGTCCACGCCGTCCGGCACCTGCGCCCGCAAGGCGGTCAGCGGCCCGACGGGCACGTCGAGCACCAGCGGCTCCACGCCGGCGGGCAGCGGCAGCACCGAGAACGGGCGGCCGGGCCGGGCGCTCACGCGACGCCCCCGAACCGGCGGGCCGGCTGCGGGATCGCGTCCAGCAGGCGGGTCGTGTACTCGTCCTCGGGGAATCGCAGCACCTGCGCGGTGCCGCCGGACTCCACCACCCTGCCGTGGTGCAGCACCATGATCCGGTCGGTGATGACGCGGGCGGACAGCAGGTCGTGCGTGATGTACAGCAGCGAGACGCCGGTCTCGGCGCGCAGCTCCTCGAGCAGGGCCAGCACGCCGGCACGCAGGGAGACGTCGAGCATCGACACCGGCTCGTCGGCGATCAGCACCTGCGGGTCCGAGGCGAGCGCCCGGGCGATGACCACGCGCTGGCGCTGGCCCCCGGACAGCTGGTGCGGCAGCTTCGCGGCGAACTGCTCGACCGGCGTCAGCCCCACCTTCTCCAGCAGGCCCAGCACGCGCTCGCGGGCGGCCTCGCCGCGCAGACCCGTGTAGTTCTCGACCGGCCGGGTGAGCGTGTACTCCACCGTGTGCAGCGGGTTGAGCGCCGAGTACGGGTCCTGGAACACCATCTGGACGTCGGTGTGCAGGCGCTTGAGCTGGTGGCGGCGGAGCCGGTCGACCTGCAGGTCGCCGAACGTGACGGTGCCCGAGGTGGGCCGCTCGACGCCGGTGACCATCTTGGCGATGGTCGACTTGCCGGAGCCGGACTGGCCGACCAGCGCCATCGCGGCGCCGGGCTCGAGCCGGAACGAGACGTCGTCCACAGCCGTGACCGGCTGCTCGCCGCGGCGCGGCGGCGGGTAGACCTTGGACACGTGGTCGACGACGATCGCGTCGCGGGCCGCGCGGCGGCCGGTCGCGGGGGTCCCCGCCGCCGGGACGGTCCCGGCGGCCGGAGCCGACGCCGGTGCGGCCCCGGGCTCCGTCACCGCCGGGGCGCGCCGCTCGAGCCCGGGCAGCTCGACGACCTCGGCGCGCGGGTCGGCGTAGTGGCTCAGCAGCATCTGCGTGTACGGGTGTGCGGGCGCCTCGAAGACCTGCCGCGCCGCGCCGTCCTCGACCACCTCGCCGTCGTGCATGACGACGACGCGCTGCGCCGACTCCAGCACCACGCCGAGGTCGTGGCTGATGAGCACGGCCGTGAACCCCTCGGCGGCCTGCAGCTCGCGGATGGTGTCCATGACGGCGTGCTGCACGAGCACGTCGAGGGCGGTGGTGGGCTCGTCGAACACCATGAGCCGCGGCTCGAGGCTCAGGGCCAGGGCGATCGAGACGCGCTGGCGCATGCCGCCGGACAGCTCGCCGGGGTAGCGGTCGAGCACCGTGGACGGCAGCTGCACCTTGTCGAGCAGCTCGGTGGCGCGCCGGCGCCGGGCGGCGGTGGGCACGTGCCCGTGCGCGGCGAAGACGTCGGTGAAGTGGTTGCCCACCGTGCGCACCGGGTTGAGGGCGTTCATGCCGGACTGCAGCACCATGGCGAACCCGCCGCGGCGCTGCACGCGCAGCTCCTCGGCGTCCAGCTGCGCGACGTCCACGCCGTCGAACACGATGCGGCCCGCGGCGATCCGCGCCGGCGGCTTGTGCAGGCGCGTCACGGCGAAGCCCAGCGTGGACTTGCCGGAGCCGGACTCGCCGACCAGCCCGACGAACTCGCCCTGCTCGAGAGTGAGCGACACGTCCTTGACCGCGAGGGTCGGCGCCGCGCCGCGCGGCTCGTAGACGACTGACAGGTCCTGGATCTCGAGCAGGCTCATCGACCGCTCCCTTCCCGCAGTCGCGGGTTGCTGAGCCCGTCGACGCCGAAGTTGACGAGGGTCATCGCGGTGGCCAGCAGCGCGATGCACAGGCCGGGGGCGAACAGCAGCACCCACTGGCCGGTGAGGATGGCCATGGAGTTCTGGGCCCAGAAGATCATCGAGCCCCAGCTCACGGTCGCCATGTCGCCCAGGCCGAGGAACGACAGGCCCGACTCCGACAGGATCGCGGCGGTGGCCGCGCCGAAGAACGACCCCGCGATCATCGAGGTCATGTTCGGCAGGATCTCGCGGAAGATGATCCGCGGGGCGCTCTCGCCGGAGAACATCGCCGCGGTGACGAAGTCGCGCGAGCGCAGCGACTGCGTCTGCGAGCGCAGCACGCGCGCACCCCACGCCCAGCCGGTGATGACGACGACCAGGATGATCATCGGCAGCCCGCCGTTCTGCAGGTACGCGGCGATGATGATCATCAGCGGCAGGCCCGGCATGACCAGGAACAGGTTGACCAGGAAGTTGACGACGTCGTTGCCCCAGCCGCGCAGGTAGCCCCACGACAGGCCGATGACCACGGCGACGACGGTGGACAGCCCGCCCGCGACGAGGCCCACGAGCAGCGAGATGCGCGAGCCGTAGATCACCTGGGACAGCACGTCCTCGCCGTTGCCCGTGGTGCCGAGCCAGTGCGCCGCCGAGCCGGGCTCGTTGCGGCCGAAGGAGTCGTCGTGCGGGTCGTAGGGCGCCAGCCACGGCGCCAGGAGGGCCATGAGCACGAACACGCCGAGGATGACCAGGCCGGCGCGGGCCTTGGGGTTCGACCACACGGTGGCGACGGCGCGGCCCAGCACCTGCAGCGCGCGGCCGGGCGCGGTGGTGTCGAGCCACGTGCGACGGCCCGGCGCGGGCGGCGCGGGCGGCGTGGTGGTCGACGGCGTCGCGGCGGGCGACGTCGTGGCGAGGGCGGTGCCGGTGTCGGGCGCGGCGCCGGGAGAGTTCTCGGAGGGTCGGGTCACGGGGGTCACCGCCTCGTGCGGGGGTCGAGGATGCCGTACAGGATGTCGACGAGGAAGTTCGCCACCAGGACGCTCACGGTGATCATGAGGAACAGCGCCTGCATGAGCGGGAAGTCCTGGTTGGTCACGGCGTTGTAGAGCAGGTAGCCGACGCCGGGGTAGGCGAACACCTGCTCCACCAGCAGCGACCCGCCGACGACGCCGCCGAGCGCCATGCCGAAGCCGGTGAGGTTGGGCAGGATCGCGTTGCGCGCCGCGTAGCGGACCGCCACGGTGCGGCCGCGCAGGCCGTTGGCCTCGGCGAACGTCACGTAGTCCTCGCCGAGGGTGTTGATCATGGCGTTGCGCATGCCGAGGATCCACCCGCCGAGCGAGGTGAGCAGGATCGTGGCCGCCGGCAGCGCCGCGTGGTAGAGCGCGTCGCCGAGGAACTGCCACGACAGGTTCGGCGTCGCCGTGGCGGAGTAGGCGCCCGACGTCGGGAACCACCCGGCAACGTAGCCGAGGAAGAACACGATGAGCAGCGCCGTCCAGAAGTACGGGAACGCCGACAGGAAGCTGCCGCCCACGGTCGGCAGCGAGTCGACCCAGGTGCCGCGCCTCCACGCCGCACCGACGCCGATGAGCGTGCCGAGCACGAACGCCAGCACCGTCACCAGGCCGACCATGATCAGGGTCCAGGGCAGGGCGCCGGCGACGAGGCCGGACACCTGCTGGGGGAAGAACGTGTACGAGACGCCGAAGTCAAGCGTCAGCACGTTGCCCAGGTAGTCGACGTACTGGTTCCACCACGAGCCGCCGGGCACGCCGAGCTGCGCCTCGATGGCCGCCTGCACGGCGGGCGTGACGGGGCCGTTCTGCGCGAGCTTGGCGATCGCGGCGTCGGTGGGGGAGCCGGGCATGAGTCGCGGGATGACGAAGTTCAGCGTCACCGCCGCCCACAGGGTCAGGACCAGCAGTCCGAGCCTGCGCAGGACGTAGCGCATCGGAACCTTCCGGGTCGGGCGGGGCGGTGCGGCCCGCGGGGCGGGCCGCACCGTCACCGGCGGGGTGTCACTCGGCGGGCTCGAGGCTGGTGAGGATCAGCAGCGGGGTCGAGTCCCACGTCTTGGGCGAGGCGTACGGGTCGTCCTCGCTGGGCCACCCCGTGAAGCTCTTCGTCGAGAACAGGCCCCACGAGCCGCCGTAGAACAGCGAGATCATCGGCAGCTGGTCGTAGGTCAGCTGCTGCAGCTCCTGGGCGATCTCCACCTGGCGCTGCTCGTCGGTGGTCGTCTTGAGCTCGGCGAGCAGGGCGTCGGCGTCCGGCGAGCTGAAGCGGCCGAAGTTGCCGGACGCGGTCTCGCCGATCGGGCGGTTGAACTCCGCGCCGAGGATGCCGTTGAAGTCCTGGAACGGCTGGCCCGTGCCGCCGACGGTGCCCATGATCAGGTCGAACTGCCCGGAGCGGAGCTCCTGCTGGTAGGCGGCCGGCTGCGGCTGCACCACCTCGACCTCGATACCGAGCTCGCCGAGCTGGCCTCGCACCTGCTCGACGCCCTGCAGCCAGTCGGACCAGCCGTTCGGGGTGGTGATGCGGATCGTCAGCTGCTTGCCGTTGGCGTCGACGAGCTTGCCGCCCTGCTGCGTGTAGCCGGCCTTGGCGAAGTGCTCGAGCGCGGCGTCGGTGTCCTGGTCGACGTAGCCCTCGTTCGGGATGTCGGGGTCGAGGATGGCCTCCTGGCTCGGCAGCATCAGGCCGGTCTGGCTGGCCCGGCCCACGTAGCCCTGCATGGCCTTGTCGGCGATGGCCTGCTTGTCGAGGGCCGCCGCGAGGCCGCGGCGGAAGTCGAGGTCGTCGTACGGCGCCTTCGTCATGTTGGGGATGAGCGCGATGGTGGCGCCGGCCGGGAACCAGTACGTGTTGTGGTCCGGGTCGGCCTTGACCCAGGTTTCCTCGACGTCGCTCATGAACGCGTACGCCCAGTCGTAGCCGTTGTTGACGATGTCGAGCTCCGAGTTGGCCGCGGGCTGCACGAGCTCCTCGACGGCCACCTTGTCGGCCTGCCAGTAGTCCTGGTTCTTCTCGAGCGTGTACTGGTTCGGGGTGAACTCCCCGAGCGTGTACGGGCCGGTGCCCACCGGGTTCTCGTTGGTGAACGTGACCGGGTCCGGCACGTCCTTCCACAGGTGCTCGGGCACGATCAGCGACTGGCTGATGATCTGCGCGGCCGGCACGTCCTCGGCGGACAGGTGGACGACGACGTCCTGCCCGTCGACCTCGGCCGACTCCATGTGGCTCCAGACGCCCTTGAGGTCGAGCTGCGGGTGCTTCTTGAGCAGGTCGAACGTGAACACGACGTCCTCGGGCGTGAACGCCTCGCCGTCGGACCAGGTGACGCCCTCGCGGATGTGGAAGACGATGGTCCGGGCGTCCGGCTGCTCGTAGCCGGTGGCCAGCCACGGCGTCTCCTCGCCGCTCATCTCGTTGATGATCACGAGGGGCTCGTAGATGTAGGTGGCGGTGTTGCGCTTGCCCGACGAGAACGGGTTGAAGTTCCGGTCGAACGTCGGCGAGCCGTTGTCGGCGGCGATGAGCATCGAGCTGTTCCCGCCACGGTCCGAGGCGGCGCCCTGGTTCGTCTGCACCGGTGCCGAGCACGCTGCCGTGGCGAGCACGCCGACCGTGACGGCGGCGGCCGCGAGCCGCCGTGCCGTGCGCGCTGTGCGCGTCATGTCATCCACTCCTCTTCGTCGAGGCCTCTCCTGCGAGGGGCCGCGCGCCGCTGTCGCGCGCTGCAGTGTGTGAGTGTAAGCGCATACATCGGCGGTGGACAACCGTGCCGGCGACGCCGCAGGTGATCGCGCGGACGCGGGTGCTCAGCGGCAGCCGCAGCTCTCCCGCAGCAGCACGCGCACGGGCAGGTTCACCGCCGACGTCGGCGTCGTGCGGTCGGTGATGCGGCGGCGCAGCAGCTCGACGGCGGCGCGGCCGAGGTCGAGCATCGGCTGGCTCACCGTGGTCAGCCGCGGCACCGACACCTGGGTGGCGTCGATGCCGTCGAACCCGGTGAGGGCCACCGTGCCGGGCACGTCGACCCCGGCGTCGTGCAGCACGTCCAGCACCCCGAGGGCGGTCTGGTCGTTGCCGCACACCAGCGCGCGGGGCAGCGGGCGGCCGGTGGCGCGGTGGTCGCGCACCAGGCCCGCGGCGAGCGTGCGCGCCGTCGTACGCGTGAAGTCGCCGGCCAGCAGCGGCGCCTCGGGCGCCGGCAGGCCGTTCGCCGCGAGCGCCGCGCGGAACGCGGCGAACCGGTCGCGGGCGTCCGGCGAGGCGTCCGGGCCGCCGACGAACGCGAGGTCGGTGTAGCCGTGGTCGCGCACCAGGTGGTCGACGACGGCGCGCACGCCGGCGGCGTTGTCGACGCCGATGTGGTCGAGGCCGTCGTCGCGCGGCGGGCCGGCCATGACCACGACGGGGATACGGCGCGCGATCCGGGCCAGGACGTCGTCGGGGATCGTGGCGGCCAGCACGGCCAGGCCGTCCACGCGGCCGGCGAGGTCGCTGACGAGCTGCTCGCGCTGCGGGCCGCGCGGCACGGAGATCATCACCGCGAGCGCGTGCCGCCACGCCTCGAGCTCCGCCCCGCGCATCACCTCGGCGATGTACAGGTTCGTCCAGCGCGAGCCGGGCGACGGCGTGTGGTCGGGGACCACCTCGACCTGGGCGCCCACGGCCACCGGCGCGGGCAGGTCGGCGACGTCGTCGATGCCGTCGACGTCCGGGAAGCAGAGGCCGAGCACGCCGGTGTGGCGGGCGGCCAGCCCGCGCGCGGAGGCCGAGGGCACGTAGCCGAGCTCGCGGATGGCCGCGTGGACCACCGCGCGGGTCTGCTCGCGCACGTCGTCGGGCCGGCGCAGCACGCGCGAGACGGTGGCGATGGACACCCCGGCGCGCTGTGCGACGTCGTACACCGTGGGGGTCTTGGTCACGCTGTCCTCACCGGCTCCCCTGTCGACGTCGTCGGGGACGGGCGGCGCGAGGGGTGCCGGGGCGCGCCGAGCGGCACCACCTTACGCTCGCGCCGCACGTCGCCGGGACGACGCTTCGGGGGAGGCGGCGGTCAGGCCTCTGCGGTGAGCGCCCGGCGCCAGCTGACCCGGCCGCCGGTCTGCATCAGCGCGCCGCGGTAGGCGCGCTCGCAGACGACGACGGCGAGCACCGCCGTGGCGGCGAGGACCGCGAGCGACACCAGCGGCTCCCACCAGGCGGTCTGGCCGGTCATCACCCGGGTCGGCATGGTGACCACGTTGGTCAGCGGCACGAACGACAGCACGGTCCGCAGCTGGCCTTCGGCCATGAAGGTCGCGAAGTACACGACCATGAGCACCATCATGATCGGGCTGGTCGTGGAGCCGACGTCCTCGGCGCGCGACGCCAGCGCCCCGCCCACCGCGAACACCGCCGCGACGGCCACGAAGCCGACGGCGAAGAACGCCACGAACCACAGCACCGACGCCGACAACGCCGGCAGCTGCATGGTCAGCGAGGTGAAGGACAGGCCCACGAGGCCCACCGCGGCGAGGATGACGTTCTGCCCCAGCGCGATCACGGAGTTGCCCAGGATCTTGCCCGCGAGCAGCTGGCGCAGCGGCACGGCGACGGCGAGGATCTCGACGAGCCGCGACTGCTTCTCCTCCACCACGCTGCTGGCGATCATGGCGCCGGAGCCCATGGCGCCGGCGAAGAACAGCAGCGCGAACACGAACCCGATGACCCACACGGCCGAGCCCGGGCCGGAGTCCACGCCGCCCTCGACCACCTGGGTCGTCAGGGTGCTGCCCGTGCTGAGCGACTCCCACGACGTGCCGGCGGCCTCGGCGTTGCGCGCTAGCACGCCGTCGGACACGGCTGCCGAGAGCATGGCCGTGAGCGTCGTGGAGGGCTCGCCGTCGCCGGCGAGCACCCAGCCGTCGGCCGGGTCGTCGGCCGGGCGCAGCCAGGCGTCGGCCTCGCCGTCCTCGAGCGCAGCGAGCGCGGCCTCGTCGTCGGCGACGTCGAGCACCTCGGCCCGCACCTGCGGGTCCTGCTCGGCGCCGGTGGCGTCCACGGCCTGCACGGCAGCGACGGCGACGGCGTCCTGCGGGGACACGGCCACGGTGAACGACTCCGTCTTGGTCGACTGCCAGGCGAAGAACCCGCACATCGCCGCGACGATCACCACGGAGACCGCCAGGCTGGCCAGGAACGACTTGTTCATGGCCCGCGCGACGATCTCGCGGGTCATGACCAGCACCCACGCATGGCGCGTGCCGTCGTCGCCGCCGGGCAGGGCGTGCTCGGGCGTCCGGGTGCGCTCGGGGGCGGTCAGCGTGCTCATGCGGTCACCTCGCGGTAGATCTGGGCCAGCGACGGGCGCACCGCCGCGAACTCGTGGACGGGGCCGCGCTCCAGCGCGGTGGCCAGCAGGCGCTGGCCGGCGGGCTCGTCGGCCAGCTCGACCAGCGCGGTGGGGCCGTCGACGTCGACCACGTGCACACCCGGAACGCCCCGCACCCACCCGGCGTCGGGCGCGACGACGAGGCGGTGGCGCACGCGCCCGGCGCGCTCGAGCTCCTCGCGGGCGCCGGCGGCGACCACGCGGCCGCCCTTGAGCACCACGAGTCGCTCGCACAGCCGCTCGACGAGGTCGAGCTGGTGGGAGCTGAACAGCACCGGCACGCCGCGCGCGGTGTGCTCGCGCAGCAGGTCCGCCATGCCGTCGACGGCTGCCGGGTCGAGGCCGCTGAACGGCTCGTCGAGCACCAGCGCCCGCGGCGAGCCCATGAGCGCAGCGATGATCTGCACGCGCTGCTGGTTGCCGAGCGAGAGCTTCTCCACGTGGTCCTTGGCGCGGTCGGCCAGGCCGAGGCGCTCGAGGTGGTCGAGCACCTCGCGGCGGGCGGTGCGCGCGCCGATGCCCCGGATGCGCGCCAGGTAGACGAGCTGGTCGAGCACCGGCTGCTTGGGGTACAGGCCGCGCTCCTCGGGCATGTACCCGAACGTGCGCCGGTCGGCCGCCGTGACGGGGGCCCCGCCGAAGCGCACCTCGCCGCTCGTGATCGCCAGGACGCCCATGATCATGCGCATCGTGGTGGTCTTGCCGGCGCCGTTGCCGCCGACGAAGCCCGTGAGCAGCCCCGACGGGGCGGTGAACGTGATGCCGTCGACGGCGCGCGTCGCGCCGAAGTCCCGGGTGAGGTCGCGGAGCTCGAGGTCCGCGCCGTGCCTGCCGTTCGTCATGACGTGAACGCTAGGGCGGCCCCCGGGGGTGGCGGATCGGCCGCGAGGGGGAGATCCGCGGGTCATCCTCGCGGCGGAGGGACCGGGGGCGACGGCGCGGTCAGGCGGTCGGGCCGACCAGCCCGCAGCGGTGCGCCAGCACCACGGCCTGCACGCGGTCGCGCAGCTGGAGCTTGGCGAGCAGGTTCGACACGTGCGTCTTGACGGTGGCCTCGCCGAGGAACAGCCGCTGGGCGATCTCGGCGTTCGACAGGCCCTCGCCCACGAGCTCGAGCACCTCCGTCTCGCGGGGGGTGAGCAGCGCCAGGCGGGGGTCGCCGGCCGGTGGCGTCGGCGACGACGCCGGCGACGACGGCGCGGACCGCTGCGCCACCGGCTCGGCCGCGGGGCCGCCCGCCGGCGCCGCGCCCGCCGCGACCATCTGCGCGATGACGCGGCGCGTGACCTGCGGCGCCAGCAGCGCGTGCCCGGCCGCGACGGTGCGCACCGCCTCGACCAGGTGCTCGGCGTCGGAGTTCTTCAGCAGGAACCCCGACGCGCCGGCGGACAGGGCGTCGAACACGTAGTCGTCCCGGTCGAACGTGGTGAGCACCAGGACCTTGGCGAGGTCCTCGGCGGCGATCCGGCGGGTGGCCTCGATGCCGTCCATCACGGGCATCTGCACGTCCATGAGCACGACGTCGGGCCGCAGCGCGCGGGCGGCCTCGACGGCGGCGGCGCCGTCGGGCGCCTCGCCCACCACCTCGACGTCGTCCTCCACCGACAGGATGAGGCGGAAGCCGGAGCGCACCAGCTGCTGGTCGTCCACGAGCAGCACGCGTACGGCCGCCGAAGGCGCCGGTGCGCCCGCAGAGGCTGGGCCGCCCGTGGAGGCCGGTGCGCCCGCGGGGGCGTCGGCCGGGACGTCGGCGGGGCTCGCGGTCACTGACGCTCCAGGGGTTCGGGGCCCGCGGCGGGCAGCGGGAGGCGGACGCGCACACGGTAGCCGCCGGTGAGCCGAGGCCCGATCTCGGCGGTGCCGCCGTGCGTCGCGACGCGCTCGCGGACCCCCAGCAGGCCCAGGCCCGAGCCGGACGAGCCGGCCAGCGGCCGACCGTCGTCGAGCACCTCCACCTCGGCGAACCCGTGCGCGAACCGGTCGCCGGCGCCGGCCGGGCGGGGCGCGCCCGGGGCCGGGCGCTCCACGCGCACGACGACGCCGACCCGGCGGCCGGTGGAGTGCTTGCGCACGTTGGTCAGGGCCTCCTGCACGGTGCGGTAGAGGCTCAGGCCGATCGAGGCGGGCACGGACGCCGCCGCACCCGGCGGCTCGGCGACCGTGCGCAGCGTGACCTCGAGGCCGTCGGCGGCCGCGCACAGCCGCGGCAGGTCGGCGAGCCCGGGCTCGGGGGAGCGGTCGGCGTGCTCGCCGCCGCCGGCGGCCGACCCGCCGGGGTGCGGCGTCCCGGGCTCCGGCACCGTCGGCGCGCTGGCCCGCAGCGTGCCGAGCAGCCCGCGCATCTGCGTCACCGCCTCGCGCGACGCCGCCTCGATCGTCGCCAGCGGCTCGGCGGCGGCGTCGGGGTCCTTGGCGACGAGCCGGCGGGCCGCCGTGGCGTGGATGCCGATCACCGAGACGTGGTGGGCGACGACGTCGTGCAGCTCGCGGGCGATGCGCAGCCGCTCCTCGACCACTGCCTGCTGCTGCAGCCCGGCGGCCTGCCGCTCGATCGTGGCGGCCTGCTCGGCGAGCTGGGCCTGCCGCCGCGCCGCCCGCCACATGAGCTGGCCGGCGGCGATGGCGCCGAAGAAGAAGGCCAGGTTGAGCATCCACGTGTAGCCGACCATCGCGACGGCGGGGTCGATCAGGCCGGGGTGCGCGTCGTCGAGGTCGAGCTGGTCGATGATCGCCTGCACGCCCGTCCCGACGGCGATGTCCCACACGATCCACAGGAACATCGCCAGCACGGTGAGCCCCACCGTGAGCACCATCGCGCGCCGGTCGCGGGCCCAGGCCACGGCGGTGCACAGCGCGACGAAGTAGACGACCTGCAGCGACACCGTCGTCGTGACCACGGGCAGGGCGAGCCCCACGCCGAGGAAGTGCGCGTAGCACAGCACCAGCACGGCCAGCGGGTACCGGCGCCGCCACAGCAGCGGGACCGCGCCCGAGGCGGCGGCCAGGTGCAGCAGCCAGCCGGGCTGGTCGACGCCCTCGAACGCCCCGGCGCTCCGCGCCATCTCGAGGGTCAGCGCGGTGAGGGCGACCAGGGCGAGCCCCACCACCAGGTCGTGGCGGGCGGCCGCGCGCGGGTCGGCGGGCACGCGCTCCCAGTCCTCGTCGATGCCGAACCAGTCGCCGAACCAGTCGCGGACCCGCTCGGCGAGCGGGGGGCGGCGTACCGCGGCGGGGGCGGTGCTCGGGCGCAGCATCCGCCCAGCCTAGGGATCGGCGCCCCCCGGGCGCCTCCGTCGCGAGACGGATCTTCGCCGCCCGGGCGCCCCGCCCGGACGCCCCGCCCGGGCGCCCCGCCCCGGAGGGTCAGGCGGTGCGGCGCAGGCGCAGCGAGTTGCCCACCACCAGCACGGAGCTGGCCGCCATCGCGGCGCCGGCGATCATCGGGTTGAGCACCCCGGCCGCCGCCAGCGGGATCGCCGCCACGTTGTACGCGAACGCCCAGAACAGGTTCTGCTTGATCACCCGCAGCGTGCGGCGCGAGAGCCGGACGGCGGTGGCCGCGGCGCGCAGGTCGCCGCGCATCAGCGTGATGTCGCCGGCCTCGATCGCGACGTCGGTGCCGGTGCCCATCGCCAGCCCCAGGTCGGCGGTGGCCAGCGCCGCGGCGTCGTTGACGCCGTCGCCCACCATCGCCACCACGCGGCCCTCGCGCTGCAGGCGGGCGACCGCGGCGGCCTTGTCCTCCGGCAGCACCCGCGCCACGACGTCCGCCGCGTCGATCCCGACGGCGCTCGCGGCGGCGCGGGCCGCGCCCTCGCCGTCGCCCGTGAGCAGCACGGGCCGCAGCCCGAGCGCGCGCAGCTCGGCGACCGCCCGGGCGGAGGTCGGCTTGACCGGGTCGCGCAGCTCGAACGACGCCCGGGCCACGCCGTCCCACGCCGCCACGACGGTGGTCGCGCCGCCGCGCTCGGCGACGTCGACGGCGTCCCGCAGCGCGGCGGGGACGCGCACGCCCTGGGCGTCGAGCCAGCTCAGCCGGCCCACCAGCACGCGGCGGGAGTTGAGCAGGTCGGTGCCCAGGCCGGCGTGGCTGCGGCGCACCACGCCCTCGACGCCGCCGCCCGCCGTGGCGACGAAGCCCGTGACGCCGAGCTCGGGCTCGGCGGCCTCGGCGGCCTCGGCGGCCTCGGCGCCCCGGGCGACGCGGGTGCGCAGCCGCTCGGGCGCCGCGGCGACCGCCTGGGCGATGGGGTGCTCGCTGAGGGCCTCGACGGCGGCGGCGTAGCGCAGCGCCTCGCGCGCGTCGTCGCCGGCCGGGCCGGCGCCGAGGGAGCCGCCCGCGGTCCCGTCACCGTCCGTGGCGCCGTCGTCGCCCGGCAGCTCGAGCGCGCCCGTCGGCGTCACCACCCGCTCCAGGCGCATGCGGCCCTCGGTGACGGTGCCGGTCTTGTCGAGCACCACGGTGTCCACGGTGCGGGTGCGCTCCAGGACCTCCGGCCCCTTGATGAGCACGCCGAGCTGGGCGCCGCGGCCGGTGCCGACCAGGATCGCGGTGGGCGTGGCCAGCCCGAGCGCGCAGGGGCAGGCGATGATCAGCACCGCGACGGCGGCGGTGAACGCGGCGTCGACGTCGCCCGTGGCCAGCAGCCAGCCGGCCAGCGTGAGCACGGCCAGCACGAGCACCACCGGCACGAACACCGCCGAGATGCGGTCGGCGAGCCGGGCGACCGGCGCCTTGCCGGTCTGCGCCTGGGCCACCAGCCGCCCGATCCGGGCCAGCGTGGTCTCGGCGCCCACCCGGGTGGCGCGCACCAGCAGGTGGCCCGAGGTGTTCACGGTGCCGCCGACGACGGCGTCGCCGGGCGTCACGTCCACCGGCACCGGCTCGCCGGTGACCAGCGAGGTGTCGACGGCGGAGGCGCCGTCGACGACGACGCCGTCCGTGGCGACGGTGGCGCCCGGGCGGACGGCGAACACGTCGCCGGCGCGCAGCTGCTCGACGGGCACCCGGTGGGCGTCCCACGCCCCGTCGGGTCGGCGGCGCGGCGCACCGTCGGCGTCGAGGGCTACCCGCTCCGCGTCCTTGGCCCCCAGCTCCAGCAGGGCCCGCAGCGCGTCGCCCGCGCGGCGCTTGGACCGGTGCTCGGCATAGCGCCCGGCCAGCAGGAACGTGGTGACGACGGCGGCCACCTCGAAGTACAGCATCTGCTCGCCGCCGCGCACGAGGTCGACGAGCGACCACGCGGTCGCCGCGATCACGCCGATGGACACCAGGGTGTCCATCGTGGAGCTGCCGTGCCGGGCGGCCTTCGCGGCGGCGCGGTGGAACGGCCAGGCCGCCCACGTGGCCACGGGCACCGCGAGGGCGGCGACCATCCACTCCTGCCCGGGGAAGTCGATGGCCGGCACCATGGACAGCACCAGCACCGGCACGGTGAGCACCGCCGCGACGCGCAGCCGGCGCAGCAGGTCCTGGCCGCGGTACTCGACGTGCTGGTGGCCGGAGTGCGCGTCGTGGGTGCCGGCGTGGCCGGCGTGGTGGGCGCCGTCGGCGTGCCCGTCGGCGTGCTCGGGCGCCGGGACGTGCCCGGCGTGCGCTCCGTGCCCGTCGTTCGCCCCGTGCCCGTCGTGGTGCCCGTCGTGGTGCCCGTCGTGGTGCCCAGGGGCCGCGGCGGGTCGCGACGTCCCGGTGACGCGCGCGGAGTACCCGGCGGCCTCGACGGCCGCGAGCAGCGCGGCGTCGTCGACGTCCTCGGTCAGCGTGACGCGGGCGCTCTCCAGCGGCAGGTTCACCGCGGCGGTGACGCCCGGCAGCCTGCTCAGCCTCCGCTCGACGCGCGCCACGCAGGACGCGCACGTCATGCCCTCCACGGCGAGGTCGACCTCGCGCAGGACGGGCGCGGACGGCGCGTCGGGGCCGGTGGTCCCGGTCGTGCCGGTGGCGGTGTCACGGGTGCTGGGGGTGCTCACGGCGTGCCTTCTTCCGGGGTCGGGACGCCGTCGGGGCGTCCGTGTCGAGGCGTCACTGACCGGCCCGGGCCGGGGCGGCACGGGCGGTGGGCGCTGAGCAGCAGGGGGGTGTGGGGAGCGGGGGGAGGCGGGCGCGGTGCGGGGCGCTCCCGTCACCGCCCGCGGGTCACTTCGGGACGATCGGGAGCGTGTGCGTCGCCTGGCGCGCGGGCGCCTGCTCGGACATCTCGGCGGCCAGCGCGTCGTCGACGACGGTCAGCTCGGCGACGTCGTAGCCGGCCTCGTCGACGGCGGCCCGCAGCGCCGCCTCGTCGACGGCGCGGTCGGAGACCACGCGCACGGACGAGGCCTGGCCGGGGTGCAGCTCGACGACGACGTCCTGGACGCCGGCGACGGCGAGCAGCTCGCGGGTCACGGAGGAGACGCAGTGGCCGCAGGTCATGCCGGTCACGGACAGGTGGGTCACGGTCGTCATGGGATCTCGGGTTCCTTCCGGTCGGGGTCAGCTGCGCACGAGACGGCCGATGGCCTCGGCGGCCTCGCGCACCTTGGCGGCGCCGTCGTCCGGCGACTGCCGGGCGGCGTCGACGACGCAGTGGCCCAGGTGGTCCTCGACGAGCGCCAGGCTCACTGCCTGCAGGGCCTTCGTCACGGCCGACACCTGGGTGAGGATGTCGATGCAGTAGACGTCCTCGTCGATCATGCGCGCGATGCCGCGCACCTGGCCCTCGATGCGCCGCATGCGCTTGAGGTACGCCGCCTTGTCCGAGGCGTAGCCGTGCGGCCCCTCGGGTGCGTCGGCGGGCGCGTCGGCGGACGCGGCGACGTGGCTGGTGGTCTCGTCCATACCCACCAAGATACCCCTGGGGGGTACCAAGTCAAGGGCAGGACAGCGAGACGCGGGTCACCGTCCGGCCGTCAGCCGCACCAGCGCGTCGAGCACGAGGTCGACGGCGGCCGTCCGGCGGCCGGGCAGGAGGGCCGCGCCGATGTCGCGCACCGCGCGCGGGTCGTCGAGCGGCACCTGGGCGCAGTCGGCCGGCGGGGTGGCGGCCCGGGGCGCGACGGCGACGCCGAGCCCGGCGGCCACCAGCCCCTCGAGCGTGTGCAGGTCCTCGCCCTCGAACGCCAGGGTGGGCAGCACGCCGGCGCGGGCGAACAGCTCGTCCGTGGAGCCGCGCAGGCCGTACCCGGGCTTGAGGGTGACCAGCGGCTCGCGCGCCAGGTCGGCCACGCGGGCCGACCCGGCGGCCGCCAGCGGGTGGGCGCGGGGCACCAGCAGCACCAGCGGCTCGTCGAAGAGGTGGACGACGTCGAGCCCCGGCGGCGCGGGGTCCAGCCGCGAGACGAGCGCGACGTCGGCCTCCCGCGCCCGCAGCGCGTCGAGGCACGCCTGCCGCGCACCCTGGCTGAGCCCGAACCGCACGGCGGGCTCCGCGCCGTGGACGGCGCGGATCGCCTCGGGCACCAGCTGCTCGCCGAGGGACGTCTGGAACGCGATGCGCACCGTGCCGCGCACGCGCCGCTCGACCGACTCCATCGCCTCGAGCCCCTGGGACACCTCGTCGAGCGCCCGCTGGGCGAACGGCACCAGCGCCCGGGCCGCCGGCGTGAGCCGCACCCCGCGGCCGGCGGGCTCGAGCAGCGGGGTGCCCAGCCGCTGCTCCAGGCGGCGGACGGTGCGGCTGACCGTGGGCTGCGGCATGCCCAGCATCGCCGCCGCCAGCGTCACGTGCTCCACCTCGCCCAGGGCCACCAGCACGGGCAGGTGCGGCAGCAGCGCGCGGACCGTCGCGTCATCCATGACGCCAGCGTATGAAGGTGGGGCGCCAGATGCATTGGAGCCATCGGTCGGGCGTGCCTACCGTCGCGCGCATGGCCTCCGTCGTCGACAGCCCCGCGGCGCGCGCCTCCGCGGCGCGCACTCCCGCGCCGGGCGCCTCCGCGCCGGGCGTCCGCGCCCGCACGGCCGCGTCCGCCGAGCGCCGCCTCGCCGCGGCGCTGTGGTGCGCCGGCGTCGCGACGTTCGCCCTGCTCTACGCCCCGCAGGGCCTGCTCACCGAGGTCGCGGCGGGCACCGGCGTCGCCCCCTCCCGCACCTCCCTGCTGATCTCCGCCGCGACCGCCGGCCTGGCGCTGTCCGTGCTGCCCTGGGCATGGCTGTCCGACCGCGTGGGCCGCCCCGCCGCGATGCGCGCGGCCGCCGTCGCGGCCGCCGTGCTGTCCGTGGCCGTGCCGCTGCTGCCGACGTTCGAGCTGCTGGTCGCCGGGCGCCTGCTGCAGGGCGCGGCGCTCGGCGGCATCCCCGCGCTGGCCATGACGCTGGTGCACGAGTCCGCCACGCCGCTGCGCGCCGGGGCGCTCGCCGGGTCGTACGTCGCGGCGACGTCGGTGGGCGGGCTGTCGGGGCGGCTGCTGGCCGCGCCGGCGGGCGAGTGGCTCGGCTGGCGCGGCGGCCTCGTCGTCGTCGGCGTGGCGCTCACCGTCCTCATGGCCGTGCTGGTGGTGCTGCTGCCGCGCGGCGGCGCGCCCGCCGGTGGGCGTGCCGCCGCCGCGCGGCCCGCCGGCGTGCAGTCCCGTGACGCGCGGACCGGCGGCGACACCCGACCGTCGTCTCGCGGCGCGGTGCGCACCCACCTGCGCGACCCGCGCATGCTCGCCCTGTTCGCCGTCGGCGGGCTGCTCGTGGGCGGCATGGTCGCGATCTTCAACTACCTGCCGTTCCGCCTCGAGGCGCAGCCGTACGGGCTCGCGCCCACCGCGGTGTCGCTGATCTTCCTGACCTACCTGGCCGGGACGGCCGGCTCGCGGGCCGCGGCGTGGCTGGCCGGGCGGTGGAGCCACCGCGCGGTGATCGCGCTGGGCGGTGCGCTGCTCGCCGTCGGGGCGCTCGTGACGCTCGCGGGGCCGCTCGTGGTGGTCGTGGCCGGCGTCGTGGTGCTCGTGACCGGCCTGTTCGTGGGGCACGCCGTGGCCTCCAGCCGGGTGGGCGCGCGGGCGGTGACCGGTCGCGCGCAGGCCACCGCGCTGTACACCGTCACGTACTACCTGGGCTCGAGCGTGTTCGGGTGGCTGGCCGGGATCGCCTGGGACGGGGGCGGGTGGCCGCTCGTGGCCGGGCTGGTCGCCGCGCTGGGCGCGGTGGCGCTCGTCCTGGCGCTGTACGGGGAGCGGCCCGCGGGCTGACTGCGCCGAGGCGGCGCCCGTCCTGACGCCGCCTCGGCGCCGCCGTCAGCGCACCGGTGCCGCCTGCGGCCCGCCGCCCGGCGCCGCGCCGGCCGGCACGCCGTCGACGGCGATGCGCAGCGCCGCCACGAGGTCGCGGTACAGCTCGTCGCCGGCGTAGAGCTCCTCGTGCGTGCCGGCGGCCCGGACCCGGCCCTGCTCCAGCACGAGGATCCGGTCGGCGTCCAGCACAGTCGAGAGCCGGTGCGCCACCGTCACGACGGCGCCGCGGCGCGCCTGCGCGCGGATCGCGTCGTGGATCGCCGCCTCGGTGAGGCCGTCCACCTGGGACGTCGCCTCGTCGAGCAGCAGCACGGCGGGCTCGCGCAGCAGCGCCCGGGCCAGCGCGATGCGCTGGCGCTGCCCGCCGGACACGGACGACGACACGAGCGAGGTGTCCAGCCCGTCGGGCAGCGCGGCGAGGTCGCCGTCCAGGCGCACGGCCGCCAGGACGCGGCGCACCTCGTCCTCCCCGGCGTCGGGCCGGCTGAACAGCAGGTTCTCGCGGATGGTGCCCGGCACCACCGGCGTCTCCTGCTCCACGTAGGCGAACTGCTCGCGCACCTGCGCGTGGGTGAGCCGGTCGTACGGGGTCCCGTCCAGGCGGATCTCGCCGGACTGCGGGTCGAGGAACCGCAGCAGCAGCGACAGGATCGTGGTCTTGCCCGCGCCGGACGGGCCGACGAGCGCCACGTGCCCGCGGCGCGGGACGTCGAACGAGACGTCCCGGACCGCCGGCGCCCCGTCGGCGTAGCCGGCGGTGACCCGGTCCAGGCGGACGACCGGGCGGTCACCCGGCGCGTCGGTGGCGCGGGCGGGCGCCGGGGCCGCCTCGCGGGGCTCCGCCTCGAGCGGCATCTGCTCCACCTCGCGGATGCGCTCGGCGGCGGCCATGCCGGACTGCAGCGTGGTGAACGCCTGCGTCAGCTCGGTGATGGGCCCGACGATGTTGAACGCGTAGAGCAGGAACGCCACGAGGCTGGAGACCGCGAGCGCGTCCTGCGACACCCGCCAGGCGCCCAGGCCGAGGATCACGATGATCGCCAGCTGGATGCCGCCCCACGACACCGTCCACGCGACGGCCTCGGTGCGCACCGCGGTGATCGCGTGACGGCGGGCGTCGCGGGCGTCGGCGAGGATCGCCCGGCCCTGACGCTCCTCGGCGCGGCTGGCCTTGACGGTGCGCACCGCCCGCACGGCGCCCTCGACGGCGCCGCCGAGCCGGCCGACCGCCTCCTGCGTGCGGTGCTGGGCGCGGCCGATGCCCGGCAGCAGCAGGGCCATCACGACGGCGACGACGACGATCGCGGCGACGGTGGAGGCCAGCAGCACCAGGTCGAGCACCGCCATGAGCACGAGCGTGCCGACCAGCGACACGACCCCGTTCACCAGGCTGACGAGGGAGTTCGACGCCGCCTCGCGCAGCAGCAGGGTGTCCGAGGTGACGCGGGTGACCAGCTCGCCCGCCGGCCGGGACGTCAGCGCGCCCACCCGCGCCCGCAGGTAGCGCACCACCAGCGACTCGCGCGCCTCGTAGACGATCTCCTCCGCCAGCCGCCCGAGCAGCATCCACTGGTACATGCCCACGACCGACCCGACGAGCATGAGCGCCACCAGCCACGACACCGGCGCGAGGAGGCCGGCGCCGCTCGAGAGCGTGTCGAGCACCCACTTGGTGACCATCGGGGTGGCCAGGCTCATCGCCGTCGCGACCAGGCCGAGCGCGAGGCCGAGCCCGAGCGTGCGGCGGTGCGGGCGGACGAACGCGAGCAGGATGCGCAGGCGCTCGCGACCCGGGCGGGCGGCGGCGGTCGGTCCCGCGCCGGGCGCGGCGCCCGCCGGGGCGGCGCCCGGGGCGCCGGGTGGTGGGGTGTCGGGTGTGGTCGGGCTCATGGTGTCAACCATGGTTGACGCTCCGTCCTGGGACAACGACAGTTGACCCGGTCGACCGGGAGGGGCTCTTGGCTGGACAACCGCTCGGGACGGCGGAGAGTTCCCCGTGAGGCGGGCCCACCGTCGGGGCGCCCGGCCGTGCCCGGGCGGCCGTCGGTTTCACGGGAAACGGCGCGACCGCGAGGTCCACGCCGGCCGGAGCCTGGCGGGCTAGCCTCGGCGCGTGCCCCGAGGACGCGGTAGCGACCGCCCGCTGATCGTCGAGCTGGTGCCGGACGACGAGGACGGCGTCGGCGCGCACGCGACGCCGCACCCCGCGTCCTCGCCCGACGGGACGTCCGCGCCGAAGGACCCGGCCGCGGACCCGGCCGCCGACGCTCCGGGCCGCGGGGCACGGTTCCGGGCCTGGCTCGCCCGCCAGCCGCGCACGCGGCTCGTGGTCGCGGGCGTGGCGGCGCTCGCGCTGGTCGCGGGTGCCGGCGTGGCCGCGACGGTCGCCGACCAGCGCCGCGTCGAGCGACTGCGCGCCCTGCCCGGCGGCGTCGTCGACCTCGCGACGCCACCGCACGCCGCGTGGACGACCACCACCGACGGGGCCGTGTGGCCCGTGGCGCAGGTGGGCTCGCTGCTGGTCGTCATGGAGCAGGAGTCGCTGTGGGTCCCCGGCGCGGCCGAGGGCGGGTCCGTCACGCTCCGGGCGCTCGACCCCGCGACGGGTGAGGATCGATGGAGCCGCGACGTGCCGGCGTCCACGTGCGGGCCCGGCGGGATCACCCGGTCGGAGCGGCTCGTGTGCGTGGTGCGGACGGACGGCGGGTGGTCTGCACTGGTCCTCGACGCGGCCGGTGACGTGGTCGCCGAGCGCGCGCTGCCGGGTGTCGAGGGTCCGGCCGGGCTCACCACCGAGGGCGAGCCCCCACCTGCTGCGGTGGCGATGCCGACGGCCGACGGCGGGCTGCTGCGGCTGGTGCGGCTGGGGGAGCCGCCCACCATGCCGGAGCTGGTCGACGAGGGCGTCGGTGACTGGCGGCCCCGCAGCCCCATCCTGGCGCGGGACCTGCGCGTCACGCTCGAGGACGCCGTCACCGGGCAGGAGCGGTGGTCGACCACGCTGGCGGCCGAGCCCACCGTCGACGTGCACTCCTGCATCTCGGTGATCCTGGACGGCGACGTGCCGCGGCTGGACGGGGACACGAAGGTGTGGGTGGACGCCTCGGGCGACGTCGTCACCGTCGAGGGGTGCGGCGTGAGCGCCCAGCTGACCCCCGAGGGCGTGCGGCTGGGCGGTGGCGAGCCGTGGGGCGTGCGCGCCGTCGCCGTCGCGGACGGCTACGCCGTGCCGCCGGCCGCCGAGATCCTGGAGGACGGTACCCAGTCGTTCGACGCGACCGGCCGGTGGTCGCTCGTGCGCCGTGACGGCACTGCGGCGGGTGAGCTGCCCGGCCCGCTCATCGTCCCGGCGGTCACCGACGGCACCGGCGAGGACCTGCTCTTCGTGCGTGAGGGCGGGGCGCTCGTCGCCCTGCGCACCGACGGCCTCTCCCCGGCCTGGCGGACGGGCCGGCCGGACAGCGGCGTGCTCGCCCAGGTGGACGGCACCGTGCTGACGGTCGAGGAGGGGCGGCTCGTGGGGCTGGATGCGGCGACCGGCAGGTCCCGGTGGGCCACCGACGTCGGCGCGGCTGACGCGCAGAACCTCGCGATGACCGCACAGGGGATGGGGCAGGCGTTCACCGACGGCCGCCGCGTCGTGGTGCTCAGCCCGGACTGGGGCTCCGACGGCAGCGCCGGGAAGCTGACCGCCTACGACGTGGGCACCGGCGAGGTCGTGTGGTCCCAGCCGTTCGACGGCGACGTCCAGGCGTGGACGCTCGCGGTCGACGGGCACCTCCTGCGCGGCGGCCCGGACCGGATCGAGGGCCTCGGCTAGCACGAGCCCGGGGCCGAGGAGTGGACGGGAGGCCCGTCCAGGGGTGGTCCGCCGGCCCGGGAGCGGCCTACCGTGAGAGGACAGTGCAACCTCGACGACGAGGGGACCACCGTGCTCCTTCCGCCCACCCTCGTACCGCCGTCGCCGGGGGCGATCGCGCGGCTGGTCGCGGAGTCCCGGCAGCGGTCGCTCGCCCAGGCCCCGCCGCGCACCGCGGCGCGCCCGCGCCGGGCGCTGTCGACGGAGGACGCCGACCGGCGCCTGCGCTGCGGCCCGCTGGGCCGGCACGTGGGGCTGCTGCGCGAGCTGCTCGAGCCCGTGATGCGCCCGGGGCGGCTCGCGCTCGCCGTCGCGGACCCGGGCGCGCGCGTGCTGGCGGTGGTGGGCGACGACGACGCCTGCCGGCGTGCCCACGCGCTGGGGCTGCGTCCCGGCTACGACTGGTCCGAGGCCGCCGTCGGCACCAACGGCGTGGGGACCGCCGCCGCGTGCCGGGCGCCGGTGCGGGTCACCGGCCCCCAGCACCACGCCGACCTCGGGCCGGAGGTCGTGTCCTGGGCCGCGCCCGTGCGGGCCCCGGGCGGCGACGTCGTGGGGGTGCTCGGCCTGACGGGCCCCGCGCTCGCCGAGCGGGGGCAGGAGCTGGCCGTCCTGACGGCAGCCGCCGCGGCGGTCGAGGCACGGCTCGCGCTCGAGGACCTGCCCGCCGCGGGTGGCGGGGACTCCGGTGGCGCCGGGCCCGACGCCGTCGCCGTCGCGCACCTGCGGGCGCTGGGCCGCCGTCGCGCGGTGCTCGCCGCCGGCGGCTGCCGCGTCGAGCTCAGCGCCCGGCACTCGGAGATCGCGCTGCTGCTGGCGTGGTTCCCCGCCGGGCTGTCGGCCGAGCACCTCGCCGGGCTGCTCGAGCGCGGCCGGCGGGACGCCGTCGTCGTGCGCGCCGAGATGCGCCGGTTGCGCGAGGCGCTGGCCCCGCTCGGGCGTGCCGCCCGGCTGACGCCGCGGCCGTACCGGTTCGAGCGCACGCCGACCTGCGACGCCTGGCGAGTCGTCGACCTCGTGCGCACCGGCCGCCTGGCCGAGGCCGTGGCGGCGCACGCCGGCGGCGTGCTGCCCGGGTCCACCGCGCCCGGGATCGAGTCGGTGCGGCACGACGTGGCCCGGCGGCTGCGCACCGCGGTCCTCGAGCGCCACGACGCCGGGCTGCTGCTGGAGCTGGCCCGCTGCCCCGAGAACCACGACGACGCCGAGCTGTGGGATCGCGTCGCGGGCGCGTACGAGCCGGGCACGCCGGGGCGCGCCGAGGCCCTCGCCGAGCTCGAGCGCATCGACGCCGACCTGCGTGCGTGAGCCGCGCACGCGTCGCTACCTCTGCGCTACCCGGGGGCTCCTAGCGTCGCGGGCACCACCGCTTCAACGACGAACCGGAGGCTGCGATGAAGGTCCTGGCCGTGCTCTACCCCGACCCGGCCGGCGGGTATCCGCCGCAGTACGCGCGGGACTCGATCCCGGTGATCGACCGATATCCGAACGGGCAGACCACGCCCACCCCCAGCGGGCTCGACTTCACCCCGGGCGAGCTGCTCGGCAGCGTCTCGGGGGAGCTCGGGCTGCGCGGCTTCCTCGAGGCGGCGGGCCACAAGCTGGTCGTGACGAGCGACAAGGACCGCGAGGGCAGCGACTTCGACCGGGAGCTCGCCTCCGCCGACGTCGTCATCTCCCAGCCGTTCTGGCCCGCCTACCTCACGCGCGAGCGCATCGAGGCCGCGCCCAACCTCCGGCTGGCGATCACCGCGGGGATCGGCTCCGACCACGTGGACCTCGACGCGGCCATCGAGCACGGCATCACGGTGGCCGAGGTGACGTTCTCGAACTCGATCAGCGTGGCCGAGCACACGGTGATGATGATCCTGGCCCTCGTGCGCGACTACCTGCCCCAGTGGCAGGTGGTGAAGGACGGCGGCTGGGACATCGCCGACGTCGTCTCCCGCAGCTACGACCTCGAGGGCATGCACGTCGGCGCGTTCGGGGCCGGCCGGATCGGCACCGCCGTCCTGCGCCGCCTCAAGCCGTTCGACGTCCACCTGCACTACACCGACAAGCACCGGCTGCCGCCCGAGGTCGAGGCCGAGCTCGGCGTCGAGTGGCACGAGACGGTGCAGGACATGGTGCCGCAGTGCGACGTCGTCACCATCCACGCGCCGCTGCACCACGAGACCGAGGGGCTGTTCGACGAGGCGCTGCTGGGCACGATGCGGCGCGGCGCCTACCTGGTCGACACCGCGCGCGGCAAGATCTGCGACCGCGACGCGGTGGTGCGCGCCCTGGAGTCCGGCCAGCTGGCCGGCTACGCGGGCGACGTGTGGTTCCCCCAGCCGGCGCCGCCCGACCACCCGTGGCGCACGATGCCGCACCACGGCATGACGCCGCACACGTCCGGCACGTCGCTGTCGGCCCAGGCCCGCTACGCCGCGGGCACGCGCGAGATCCTCGAGTGCTTCCTCGAGGGCCGCCCGATCCGCGACGAGTACCTGATCGTCGACGGCGGGGCGCTCGCGGGCGCCGGGGCGCACTCGTACACCGCGGGCGGGCGCTGAGGCCTGCACCGCCACCCCCCCCGGGGGCCGAGCACAGGTCACCCGGGGCACCCCGAGAGGGAACACCCCCGAGAGGGAACACCCCGAGAGCGAACACCGAGGAGGAAGCACCCATGCCCGACAAGAACAGGGCCGTCGCCTTCAAGGGCCCGGGCAAGGTCGAGGTCATCGAGACCGAGTACCCCACGTTCGAGCTGAAGGACGGCCCGGGCGTCAACCCGGCCAACGTCGGCCGCAAGGTGCCGCACGGCGTCATCCTGCGGACCGTGGCGACCAACATCTGCGGGTCGGACCAGCACATGGTCCGCGGCCGCACCACCGCGCCCGAGGGCCTGGTCCTCGGCCACGAGATCACCGGCGAGGTCGTGGAGAAGGGCCCCGACGTCGAGTTCGTCAACATCGGCGACATCGTGTCGGTCCCGTTCAACATCTCCTGCGGCCGCTGTCGCAACTGCAAGGAGGGCAAGACCGGCATCTGCGAGAACGTCAACCCCGACCGGCCGGGCTCGGCCTACGGGTACGTGGACATGGGCGGCTGGGTCGGCGGCCAGGCGGAGTACGTGCTGGTGCCGTACGCCGACTGGAACTGCCTGGTGTTCCCCGACAAGGACCAGGCGATGGAGAAGATCCTCGACCTGACCATGCTGAGCGACATCTTCCCGACCGGCTTCCACGGGGCCAAGACCGGTGGCACGCAGGTCGGCTCCACCGTGTACGTCGCCGGCGCCGGCCCGGTGGGCCTCGCGACGGCGGTCAGCGCCCAGCTGCTCGGGGCGGCGGTGGTCATCGTCGGCGACCTCAACCCGCAGCGGCTGGAGCAGGCGCGGTCGTTCGGGTGCGAGACGATCGACGTGTCGGCCGGGCCCATCGAGGACCAGCTCGACCAGATCCTCGGCGTCCCGGAGGTCGACGTCGGCGTGGACGCCGTCGGCTTCGAGGCGCACGGGCACGGGTCCGAGGCGGGCCAGGAGAAGCCGGCGACGGTGCTCAACAGCCTCATGGCGGTGACCCGGGCCGGCGGCGCCCTCGGCATCCCCGGTCTGTACGTGACCGGTGACCCGGGCGCCCCGACGGAGGAGGCCAAGGTCGGCTCGCTGTCGCTGCGCCTCGGCCTCGGCTGGGCCAAGTCGCTGTCGTTCACCACCGGCCAGTGCCCCGTCATGCGCTACAACCGCGGCCTGATGAACGCGATCCTGCACGACAAGGTACAGATCGCGAAGGCCGTCAACGCGACGCCGATCCCGCTGGAGCAGGCGCCGCAGGGCTACCGGGACTTCGACCAGGGGGCGGCGCGCAAGTACGTGCTCAACCCGAACGGCTACATCAAGGCCGCCTGAGTCCCACGGCCGCTGCAGCCGGCCGCCGCCCGGGCGCCGGCGGGCAGCGCCGCGAGGATGCGCTCCACCGCGGCGTCGTCGTGCGCCGCCGAGACGAACCACGCCTCGAACACCGACGGCGGCAGGTTGACCCCGGCGTCGAGCATCGCGTGGAAGAACGCCCGGTACCGGAACGCCTCCTGCGCCTGCGCCTGGGCGTAGTCCCGCACGCCGTCGGCCTGCGCGCCCGGGCCGAAGAACACGCTGAACAGGCTGCCGGCGCGCTGCACGCGGTGCGGCACGCCCTCGGCCTCGAAGGCCTGCCCGACGGCGGTGGCCAGGGTGTCGGCCACCAGGTCGACGCGGGCGTACACGGCCTCGTCGGCCAGGCGCAGCGTCGTCAGGCCGGCGGCCACCGCCACCGGGTTCCCGGACAGCGTGCCGGCCTGGTAGACGGGGCCGAGCGGGGCGAGCTGGTCCATGATCGCGGCCGGGCCGCCGAGCGCGGCCACGGGCATGCCGCCGCCGATCACCTTGCCGAACGTGAACAGGTCCGGCACGTACTGCTCGGCGCCCTCGCGGGCGTTGTCGTAGCCCCAGAACCCGGCCGCGCTGACGCGGAAGCCGGTGAGCACCTCGTCGAGGATCAGCAGGGCGCCGTGCTCGCGGGTGATGCGGCGCAGGGCGGCGTTGAAGCCGGGCTCCGGCGGCACGATGCCCATGTTCGCGGGGGCGGCCTCGACGATGACCGCGGCGACCTGGTCGCCGCGCGCGGCGAAGGCCTCCTCGACGGCGGCGACGTCGTTGTAGGGCAGCACGAGCGTCTCGGCGGCCGACGCCGCGGTCACGCCGGCGGTGCCGGGCATCGCCAGCGTGGCGACGCCGGAGCCGGCCTCGGCCAGCAGCGCGTCGACGTGGCCGTGGTAGTTGCCGGCGAACTTCACGACCAGGGGCCGGCCGGTGACGCCGCGGGCCAGGCGGATCGCCGTCATCGTGGCCTCGGTGCCGGTGGAGACCAGGCGCACGCGCTCGGCGGCCGGCACGCGGCGGCGCACCTCCTCGGCCAGCTCCACCTCGGCCACCGTCGGGGCGCCGAAGCTCAGGCCGCGCGCGGCGGCGTCCTGCACGGCCGCGACGACCTCCGGGTGGGCGTGCCCGAGCAGCGCCGGCCCCCACGAGCCGACGAGGTCGACGTACTCGGTGCCCGCGACGTCGTACACGTACGCGCCCTGGGCGCGGGCGAGGAACCGCGGGTCGCCGCCCACCGAGCCGTAGGCCCGCACCGGGGAGTTGACCCCGCCGGGGATCGCGGCCTGGGCGCGCACGAAGGCGGCGTGGTTGTCCGTGGGCTGCTCGAGCGCCACCTGGGCGCCCTCCACCAGGCCGAAGCCCGAGGTGTCAGTCATGCTTCCTGGTTCCCTTCCGTGGCCTTCGCGGCCGGCGCGGCGACGTCCGCCCACAGCCACGCGGCGATCTCGATCGCCCAGTAGGTGAGGATCACGTCGGCGCCGGCGCGCTTGATGCCGAGCACCGACTCGAGGATCGACGCCTTGCGGTCGATCCAGCCGTTCGCGGCGGCGGCCTCGATCATCGCGTACTCGCCGGACACCTGGTAGGCGGCCACGGGCACGTCGGACCGGTCGGCCACCTGGCGCAGCACGTCGAGGTAGGACCCGGCGGGCTTGACCATGACCATGTCGGCGCCCTCGGCGAGGTCGAGGTCGGCCTCGCGCAGGCCCTCGCGGCCGTTGGCGGCGTCCATCTGGTAGGTGCGCCGGTCGCCCTGCAGCTCGCTGTCCACGGCCTCGCGGAACGGGCCGTAGAAGGGGCTGGCGTACTTGGCGCTGTAGGCGAGGATCGACACGTCGGTGAAGCCGGCGTCGTCGAGCGCGTCGCGGATCACCGCGACCTGGCCGTCCATCATCCCGGACGGGGAGATCACCTCGGCGCCGGCGCGGGCCTGCGCCACGGCCATGGCGGCGTAGCGCTCCAGCGTGGCGTCGTTGTCGACGACGATCTCGCCGTCGGGGCTGGTGGCCAGCACGCCGCAGTGGCCGTGGTCGGTGAACTCGTCGAGGCAGGTGTCGGCCATGACGACCGGGCCGGGGCGGTGCGTCTCGGCCTCGACGGTGCGCACGGCCTCGCGCGCGATGCGGATGCCGCGCTGCAGGATGCCGTCGGGGGCGTCGGCCTGCGAGCCGACGGCGTCACGCACGGCCGGGATGCCGAACAGCATCACGCCGCCGACGCCGGCGCGGGCGGCCGCCTCGACCGCCTGGCGCAGCGAGTCCTCGGTGTGCTGCAGCTGGCCGGGCATGCTCGTGATCGCCACGGGCTCGTCGATGCCCTCCTTGACGAACAGGGGCAGCACCAGGTCGGCGGCGGCGAGGCGCGCCTCCGCGACGAGGCGGCGCATGCGCGGGGTCGCGCGCAGGCGGCGGGGCCGGTAGACGATGCCGGAGCTCTGGCTCACAGGGGATCCTCCTCGATGGTGTCGGGGCGGGCGGTGGCGGGCTCCGACGGGGTGGCTGGGGCGGCGAGCGCGCGCACGACGGCGTCGGCGAGCGCGGCATCGGTGGGCGCGGTGGCGACGGCCGCGACGTCGAGCCCGACCTCGGCGGCGACCTCGGCGGACGGGCGGCCGATGCAGACGGTGGGCAGGGCGGTGCCGAGCTGGGCGGCGACCTGGCGCGCCACGCTGCCGGAGGTCAGCACGACGGCGTCGACGCCGGCGGCGGGGGCGGCGCCGTCGTCTGCGGCGCCGTCCGGCGTGGCGCCGTCGGGTGTGGCGGCGTCCGGCCCGGGCGCGGTGGCGCGCCGCACGACGTCGGCCGGCAGCGCGACCGGCACGGTGCGGTAGGCGACGACGACGTCGGGCTCCCACCCGCGGGCGGCGAGCCCGTCGCGCAGGATGGCGCGCGCGAGGTCGCCCTGGGGCAGCAGCACCCGCCGCGCGGGCCGCTCCACCCATCCCGGGTTGTCAGTACGGGCGCTGGCCATACCGTGCGCTGGTTCTGACAACCCGGCGTCACCCGCAGCGTTGTCAGTACGGGCGCCGGCCATACCGTGCGCTGGTTCTGACACGTCGGTGGGGGCGGAGGGCACGGCGGCGGGCGGGTCGGGGAAGACCGCCACCAGCCCCTCGGCGGACCGCTCGTGCTCGGGCACCAGGGCGACTGTCACGCCGAGCGCCTCCAGCGCACGCCGGGTGGTCGGCCCGACGGCCGCCCAGGCGACCGGCGCGCCGGCCAGCAGCGCCGCGGCATCCCCGGACGCCGTCGGGCCGCTGAGCGCCGCCGCCCCCCCGGGCGCCACGCGCGCCGCGGCCTCCTCGAGCGCCCGCACGGCGTTGACGCTGGTCAGGACCGCCCAGGCGTAGGCACCGTCGGCCAGGCGGAGCACCGCGGCCTCGAGCGCGGCCGGGTCGGGCGCGGGCTCGGTGCGGGTGGCCGGCGCGACGAGCACCGTGGCGCCCAGCGCCTCGAGGCGCGCGGCCAGCCCCGAGGCCCGCTCGGGGTCGCGGGGCAGCAGCACGGTCCGGCCGGCGAGCGGCAGGGTCACTGGCGCTCCGCGGGGTCGTCCGCGGCGGTGCCGACCTCGTCGAGGCCCGCGTCCCGGTGCGCGCGGGCGTGCCCGTCGCCGCTCGGCGCGCGCCGCGGGCTCGCCGGCTTCGCCTCGGTGTCCGCCCCCGGGGCGCCCGTCGGCGACGGGTCGACAGCGCCCTGCTGCGGGCGCGCGGTGCCGCTCGCCGCGAGGGGCGCCAGCCGGTCCGCGCCGTCCGCGAGCAGCGCCTCGGCCACGCGGACGCCGAGCTCGCGGGCGGCGTCGTCGTCGGCGGCCGGCTGGCGCCGCAGGGTCACCGACGCGCGGTGCTTGAGCTGCTCGGTGCCGTCGGTGCGGGCCACCACCGCGCCGAGCACGAGCTGGTCCTCGACGATGCGCGCGTGCGTGCCCACGGGCGCGGCGCAGCCGGCCTCGAGCCGGGCGAGCAGCGCCCGCTCGGCGAGCACGGCCAGGCGCGTGGGGCGGTGGTCCAGCGCGGCGAACGCCTCGGCGAGCGGACCGCCGGGCGCCACGTCCTCGCTGCGCGCCTCGACCGCCAGCGCGCCCTGCCCGGGGGCGGGGGCCACGACCGCGGGCTCGAGCGCCTCGGTGACCACGTCGGTGCGGCCCAGCCGCGCGAGGCCGGACCACGCGAGCACGACCGCGTCGAGGTCCGCGTCCGGGCCGAGCGCCCGGTTCAGCCGGGTGTCCACGTTGCCGCGGATGTCGACGACGTCGAGGTCCGGGCGCGCGGCGAGCAGCTGCGCGACGCGGCGCGGCGAGCCGGTGCCCACGCGGGCGCCGCGCGGCAGCTGCTCGAGCGTGAGCCCGTCACGGGCGCACAGGGCGTCGCGCGGGTCCTCCCGCTCGGGCGTGACGATCGTCAGGCCCTCGGCCGGGCGGGTGGGCAGGTCCTTGAGGGAGTGCACGGCGATGTCGCAGCGACCGTCGAGCAGCGCCTCGCGCACGGCGGTGACGAACACGCCGGTGCCCCCGAGGTTCGCGAGCGAGCCGGTGCGCACGTCGCCCTCGGTGCGGATGCGCACCAGCTCCACGGGCCGGCCCGTCAGCTCCTCGAGGCGGCGGGCCACGAGGCCCGACTGCGTGGTCGCGAGCGCGCTCCCGCGGGTGCCGAGGCGGATCGGGCGGCTCGGCGCAGCGGTCGACGTCGAGGAGGCGGGAGTCGTCACCTGCCCAGTGTCTCCCCGAGCCGGGCCCGCACGAAAACGCGCGGGGCGTCCTGTGGTCGGACTCACCGGGCCGCGTCAGTTCCGGGTCACGTTCCTGCTCACGCCGCCGTCAGCGCACCGCCCGACCGCTCGCGGCGGCCGCCCGCGCCGACGGGATCGTCCGCCACGCCACGACCGCGCCGAGCAGGGTCACCGCGGCCGCCACCAGCGACGTCGTCTGCATCGCACCCACGAACGCCTCCTGCGCCGCGTGCGCGGCGGGGTGCCCGGCCGGCAGCACGGACACCGCCGACGCCAGCGAGTCCTCGGCCGCGGCCCGCTCGGCCCCGGTCAGGCCCGCCGGGCAGCGCCAGCGACGAGCGGTACACGAGCGTCAGGAGCGAGCCGAGCACGGCGATCCCGAGCGCGACGCCCAGCTCGTACGCCGTCTCCGAGATGCCGGAGGCGGCGCCCGCCTTGTGGGGCGGCACGGCCGAGACGACGGCGTCGGTCGTGACGGTCTGCGCCAGCCCGACGCCGAGGCCGACCGGCACCAGGGCCAGGCCGAGCCACAGGTAGGACGCGGCACCCTCGGCCGCCGCCACGGTGATCAGGCCGGCGGCGGTGAGCAGCAGGCCGACGGCGATGGTGCGGCCGCGGCCGAGCCGCACGACGGCGGTGCCGACGACGGCCACGACGGCGATGGACGCCAGCGTGGCGGGCAGCTCCGCCAGCCCCGCCCGCAGGGGGCTGAACCCGCGGGCGAGCTGCAGGTACTGCGAGAAGAAGTAGAGCAGCCCCGTCAGGGCGAACACGCCGATGAAGTTGGCCAGCACCGCGCCGGAGAACGCCGGCGTGCGGAACAGCTCCACGTCGATCATCGGCGCGGCCAGGCGCCGCTGGCGGCGCACGAACGCCGTGCCGGCCAGGGCCGCCACGGCCGCGCAGGCGAGCCCGAGCAGGTCGACGCCCGCGGAGACCGTGTGCTTCACGGCGTAGACCAACGGCAGCACCGTGGCCAGCGACAGCGCGGCCGACGGCAGGTCGAACCGGCCGGGGTCGGGATCTTTCGACTCCGGCAGCAGCCACAGCCCGGCGACGACGAGCACCACCATCACCGGCACGTTGATGACGAAGACCGAGCCCCACCAGAAGTGCTCGAGCAGCGTGCCGCCCACGAGCGGGCCGAGCGCCGCGCCGCCGCCCGCCGCCGCCGACCAGACGGCGATCGCGCGGGTGCGCTCGACCGGGTCCGGGAACACGTTGCGGATGATCGACAGGGTCGACGGCATGATGGTCGAGCCGGCGACGCCGAGCAGCAGGCGCGCGGCGATGAGCATCTCGGGCGTCGAGGCGGACGCCGCGAGCAGCGAGGCGAGCCCGAACGCGGTGGCGCCGACCAGGAGCAGGCGCTTGCGCCCCACCCGGTCGGCCAGCGTGCCCATGACGACGAGCAGGCCGGAGAGGGCCAGCGAGTAGATGTCGCCGATCCACAGGATCTGCGTGGCGGTCGGGGCCAGGTCGCGGGTCAGCGAGGGCACGGCCAGCGACAGCACGGTGCCGTCGACCGCGAGCAGCAGGATCGCCAGCGTGAGCACCGCCAGCGCGGCCCAGCGGCGCCGCGCCGACAGCGCCGTGCCGGGCTCGGAGGTCTGGAGGGTCATGGTCAATACTGTACCGACCGGTCGGTACAGTATCCAGCCCGTACAGTGCGAGAGACCTGACACACCCGGGGAGGCGACACACGATGGGGCGCACGGCCGGCCGCACGCCGCAGGACACCCGCCGCCTGGTGCTCGACGCGGCCGCCGAGGTGATCCGCACGCACGGCGTCGCGGCGTCGCTCGACGTCGTCGCGCAGCACGCGGGCGTGTCCAAGGGCGGGCTGCTCTACCACTTCCCCAGCAAGGACGCGCTGGTGGTGGCGCTGGCGCAGGAGATGAACGAGGCGTTCCGCGGCGCGGTGCGGGCGCACGTCGACCCCGCCGACGCCGGTCCGGGCCGGCTGACCCGGGCGTACGTGCGCGCGTCGCTCGCCGAGGTGGCCGAGGAGTCCGAGGCGCGCGAGCGCATCGCGCTGACCGCGCAGCTCATCACCGTGCCCGCCGTGGCCCGGCTCGCGCAGGAGGACACCGCGTGGTGGGAGCGGGAGCTCGCCGGCGACGGGCTCCCGCCCGAGGCCCAGGCGGTGGTCGTGGCGGCCGCCGACGGGATCAGCGGGGCGCCCCTGTGGGGCGCGACGCCCGACCAGGAGCGCCTGGACCTGCTGCGCACCCGGCTCCTGGCGATGATCGACGAGGCCGTCGCGGAGGCCTGACCCGCGGGACCCGGGCGCTCCGCGTCCGCGGCGCCCGCTACAGCCCGGAGGCCAGCCGCGCCAGGGTGACGGCGGCCGGGTCGGCGCTCGCGTGCCGCCAGCCGGTCCCGGCCCAGAGGTTGACGGCGGAGGCGTCGCCCGCCGCGGTCGCGGCCGCGCGCAGCGGACGGGTCAGGTGGTGCAGCGCCGGGTAGCCCACGGGCGCGGCGGCGTCGTGCTCCGCGACGAAGCGGTTGACCAGCGCGCGAGCGACGCGCCCGGTGAAGGCCCGGGTCAGGGCCGTGCGGTCGTGGCGCGGGTCGGCGAGGGCGTCCTTGTGCACCGCCGAGGCGCCGCTCTCCGGGCTGCGCAGGACGGCGGTCCCGACCGCCACCGCCTGTGCCCCGGCGGCGAGGGCCGCCGTGACGTCGTCCCGCGTGGCGATCCCGCCGGCCGCGACGACCGGCAGGTCGGTCGCGGCCGCGACGGCGCGCACGAGGTCCGGCAGCGGCGTGGCGGAGGGCAGCGCGGCGGGGTCCAGGACGCCGGAGTGCCCGCCGGCGGCCGCGGCCTGCACGACCAGGGCGTCCACGCCGCGCTCCGCGGCGGCCCGGGCCTCGGCGGCGCCGGTCACGGTCTGCAGGGTCACGCTGCCGCGGGCCCGCAGCCGGCGCACGGTGTCCGCCGCGGGCAGGCCGAACGTGAAGCTCACGACCGGCACGGGGTCGGTGAGCAGGAGCTCCACCTTGGCGTCCCAGGCGTCGTCGTCCTCCAGGACGTCGGGCAGGTCGGGCACGCCGAGCCGCGCCGCCGTCGGGCGCAGCGCCTCGCGGTAGCGCCGGTACGCCGCCGCGTCCACGCGCGCGGGGTTCGGCACGAACAGGTTGACGCCGAACGCCTCGACGCCCGCCTCTCGCACGGCGCGCACCTGCGCGCCGAGCTGATCGGCGCTCCGGTACCCGCCCGCGAGCTGGGCAAGGTGCCCCGCCCCGGCGGCGGCGCGTACGAGCGCCGGGGTCGAGGGACCGCCGGCCATGGGTGCCACGAGGACCGGGACGCTCGCGCCGAGGGGGTCCGGCAGCGTCCGGCTCACGGCGCTACCGTCACCGCTGCCGTCACCACCACCGTCACGACCGCCGTCACCACCACCGTCACCACCACCGCCGCCGTCATAGCTCGGCCACGGTCTCGGTCGCGTGGCCGACGATGGACGCCAGGCCGGTGCCGGCCACCCAGCCGCCGACGACGGCGAGGCCCGGCGCGGCCTGCACCGCCGCCAGGAAGTCGCCGAGCGCCGCACGGTAGGCGGGCGTGGGCGGCGGCAGGGAGCCGTCCCAGCGCTGCACCAGGTGGTCGCGCACGCGCCCGGCCAGGTCGACGCCCAGCAGCACCGAGGCGTCGTGCGTCGCCTGCGCCACGTCGGGCTCGACCGGGGCCTCGCCGATGCGCCCGTAGCTCAGCCGCACCACGTGCACGCCGTCGCCGGCCGCCGCGCGCACGCGCGCCGCGAGCCAGGGCCACTTGGCCGTCGCGTGGGTGAACGCCTTGGCCCGCACGCCGGCGCCGGGCCCGCCGGGGCCGGTGCCCGCACCCGGACCGGACGTCGCGTCCGGGGCGACGAGCATGCCCGTGCCGCGGGGCGCGGCGTCGAGCTCGGGGACGTCGAGCAGCAGCGTGACCAGCGCGATCGGGGCGCCGGGCTCCGGCGTCGGGGCGGTGGCGCCGCCGAGGGCGGGGGAGAGCAGGGCGGCGACGGCGGGCGTCGCGACCACCAGGCGCGGGGCGCGCAGCCGGGCGCCGGTCGCCGTCGTCACGAGCCACGCCCCGCCGGCCTGGTCCTCGCCGCCGAGGCCCGGGTCGCCGGAGCCGGACCCGGCCGCGGCGCCGCCCTCGGAGCCGGGGCCGGGCGCCGGCAGCCGCTCGATCCCGACCACCCGCTGGCCGGTGCGCACGCCGGCGTGCGCGAGGTCGCCGTCGGACACCTGCGCCCAGCCCTCGGCGTCGGCGTTGAGCTCGCCCACGACGGCCTCGACGATGCCGTGGACGCCGCCGTCGATGCCGCGCACGGCCGAGCCGGCTGGCGCGGCGCGGCGCTGGGCGGCCACGGCCCGCGAGAGCGACCCCTCCCGGTGGAACGCCTCGAGCAGCCCGGGCGCCACCGCGGCGACGTCGAGCTTGTCGAGCGGGGCGGAGTGCACGCCGGCGGCCACGGGGGTCACGAGCCGGTCGGCGACGCGACGGCCCAGGCGCGAGCGCACGAGCGTGGCGAGCGACGAGGTGTCGGCGAACCGGGCGGGCAGCACGCGGTCGAGCGCGCCGCGCAGCGCGCCGGGCCAGCCGATCGCCCGGCGGACGTCCGGCGCCCAGGGCACCGACGGGATGCCGAGGATGCCCGCGCGGGGGAGCGGGAACGTGCGGCCGGCGGCGTACCCCCAGGCCTGCGCGGCGGCGGGGGAGACGACGGCGAGGCCCAGCTCCTTGGCGAGCGCCGTGACCGCCTCGCCACGGGCCGCGTACGACTCGACGCCGAGGTCGAGCGGCACGGACGGCAGCGACGCGAACGCCCCGCCGCGCACCGGGCCGCCCGGCAGGGCGGCCGCCTCCAGGACGACGGTGTGCAGGCCCCGGCGCACGAGGGTCCGGGCGGCCACCAGGCCGCCGACGCCCCCGCCGACGACGATCGCGTCGACGTCCTCGACCCGCGCGCGGCCGCCCGCGCCCACGGCCGCCTCGCTCACCGCCGGCTCACAGCGAGTGGACCAGCTCGACGAGGCGGGTCAGGGCGGCGGGGTCCGTGGCGGGCGGCACGCCGTGGCCCAGGTTCACCACGTGCCCGGGCGCCCCGGCGCCGCGGTCGACGACGTCCTGCACGTGCTCGGCGAGCACCTCCCACGGTGCCGCCAGCAGCGCCGGGTCGACGTTGCCCTGCACGGCGACGCCCGGGCCGAGCAGGTCGAGCGCCTCGTCCAGCGGGGTGCGGTAGTCGACGCCGACGGCGGTGTGGGTGAGGCCGGCGTCGCGCACGACGTCGCGCATCGCGCCCAGCAGGTGGCCGGTGCCGGTGCCGAAGTGGATGGCCGGGACGCCGGGGGCCTGCGTCGCGTCGGAGCCCGCCCGCAGGTCGGCCACGTGCGCCAGCGCGCGGGTGGACGCCGGCGCGACGTACGCGCCGTAGTCGGCCAGCGACAGCGAGCCGGCCCAGGAGTCGAACAGCTGCACGGCCGAGGCGCCCGCGAGGACCTGGGCGCGCAGGAACCGGCCGGTGAGGTCGGCGGTCCAGGCGGTCAGCCGGGCCCACGTCTCGGGGTCGGCGTGCATGAGGGTGCGGGCGGCCAGGTGGTCGCGCGAGGGGCGGCCCTCCACCAGGTAGGCGGCCAGCGTGAATGGCGCACCGCCGAACCCGATGAGCGGGGTGGTCTCGCCGCGCGGGGCGCCGACGGACTCGGTGAGCTCGTCCAGCCCCGCGGCCGTGAGCGCCACCGCCTCGGCGATCGGGGCCAGCGCCTCGTCCGTCAGCTCGCGCTCGGTGAGCCGGGCGACGTCGTCGGCGGTGCGGTACGGCTGGTCCATCACCGGGCCCACGCCCGGCTGGATCTCGACGCCGACGCCCGCGAGCCTCAGGGGCACCACGATGTCGGAGAAGAAGATCGCCGCGTCGACGTGGTGGCGGCGCACCGGCTGCAGCGTGATCTCCGCGGCGAGCGGCGGCGTCAGGCAGGCCTCGAGCATGGCCGTGCCCTCGCGCGCCTCGCGGTACTCCGGCAGCGAGCGGCCGGCCTGGCGCATGAACCACACGGGCAGCGTCTCGGGGCGGTCCCCGCGCAGCGCGCGCACCAGCGGCGAGCGCGCCGTGCGCCCGTCGACGAGCGGGTGGTCGACGGGCAGCGGCGTCGTCGCGTCCGAGCCGGGGACGGGGGCCGCGGGAGTGGGAGATGTCACGGAGATCGATTCTGCCCCGGGCCGCAGAGGCGAATAAAGTCGGATCATTGTGGTTCTCCTCTCCCTGACCGCCAGCCACCGCGAGCTCGACCTCGACGCTCTCGAGCGTCTGTCCACGGGTTCCGCCTCCGTCGGCCGCACCGTCGTGCGGTCCTGCGAGCCCGTGCAGGGCGCCGTGGTCATCTCGACCTGCAACCGGTTCGAGCTCTACCTGGACGTCGAGGCGCCGCTCGACGGCGAGGGCGTCCGCCACGCCACCAAGCACGTCGCGCGGCTCGTCGCCGAGGCGTCCGGCGTGACCCCCGAGACGGCCGCGGAGTCCTTCACCGTGCGCACCGGCTCCGAGGTGCCCACCCACCTGTTCTCCGTGGCCTCCGGCCTGGACTCGATGGTGGTGGGCGAGCGGGAGATCGCCGGGCAGGTCAAGCGCTCCCTCGAGGTCTCGCGGGCCGAGGGCACCACGTCCAAGACGCTCGAGCTGCTCTTCCAGACCGCCTCGCGCACGTCCAAGCGGGTCGGCGCGCACACCACGCTGGGCTCGACCGGCCGCTCGCTGGTCAAGCTCGGCCTGGACCTGGCCGGGGAGTCCCTGCCGGACTGGCGCGTGGTGCGCACCGTGCTCATCGGCACCGGCTCGTACGCGGGCGCCTCCGTGGCCGCCCTGCGCCAGCGCGGCAGCGACGACATCCGCGTGTACTCCCAGTCCGGCCGCGCGGCAGTGTTCGCCGAGTCGCACGAGGTCGTGGCGCTGGACGGCGACCGCGAGGCGCTGGTCGAGGCGCTCGCCGAGGCCGACCTCGTGGTGTCGGTGTCCGGGGCGCGCGGCCGCCGCACGGTCGCCGCGCTCGACGGCGCGTCCGACGCCGGGTCCGGTGCCGACCCCGCCGGCCAGGCCCGCGGTCCCGAGGCGAGCATCGAGTACGTGCTCGACGCCGCCGCCGTCGCCCGCGCCCGGCTGCGCGCCGCGGCGCAGCACGGCGACGAGGCCGAGGGGCGCCCGCTGGTGGTCCTCGACCTCGCGCTGCACCGCGACGTCGACCCGGGCGTCGCCGACGTCGAGGGCGTGCTGCTGTACGACCTGCAGGCGCTCAAGGCGCACGCGCCCGCCACGGCCCGCGCCGTCGTCGACCACGCCCGCGAGATCGTCCAGGACGCCGCGCGCGAGTTCGAGGAGCACCAGGTGGGCCGGGAGGCCGACGCCGCCGTCGTCGCGCTGCTCGACGAGGCCGAGGAGCAGGCCCGCGCGGAGATCGACGAGGCCGTGGGCCGCCTGCGCGCCGAGCTGCGCGAGCGCGGCGAGGTGGACGCCGTGGGCCGTCCGGCCGAGCCGGACGAGGCCGACGTCGAGGCGATCGCCCGCGAGGTGCGCAAGCGCGTGCACGCCTCCCTGCACGACCGGATCGTGGCCGTGCGCGCCGAGGCCGTGGCCCGGGCGCGCGCCGCCGAGCGCGACGTCGTCAGCGCCGCCGAGGCCGAGGCCGCTCGCGCCGCGGCCGACCAGCCCGCGCGCTGAGCCGAGGCTCCGCCGCTCGCCCCGCGCGGTGACGGGCACGGGTCTACCCTGATGGTCGCCGCGGGCGACCACCTCGCGGCGTGCGTCGACGGCGACGACCCCGCCCGGCGCACCGTCCGGGAGGGGAGGACCGATGACGCACCGCAACGCCCCGGTCGCCGAGGAGGAGACCGCCGTCGAGCCGGCCGTCGTGCGCCGCGCCGCGGCCGCGGGCCTGGTGGGCACCGCGCTCGAGCAGTACGACTTCGTCATCTACGGCACCGCCGCCGCGATCGTCTTCAACACGCTGTTCTTCCCCGAGGTCTCGCCGGCCGTCGGCGTCATCTCCTCGCTCGGCACGTACGCCGTCGGCTTCGCCGCGCGACCGCTGGGCGGGCTGTTCTTCTCCCGCTACGGCGACCGGCTGGGGCGCAAGTGGGTGCTGGTGGGCACGCTCTTCCTCATGGGTGTCGCCACCTTCGCGATCGGCCTGCTGCCCACCTACGAGCAGGTGGGCCTCCTCGCCCCGGTCCTGCTGGTGGTGTGCCGCATCCTGCAGGGCTTCGGCGCCGGGGCCGAGCAGGCGGGTGGCGTGACCCTGCTGGCCGAGACGGCCCGGGCCTCCCGCCGCGGCTTCTACGCCTCGCTGGTCTTCGTGGGGGCGGCGCTCGGCTCCGTGCTCGGCGCCCTGGCGTGGCTGTGGGCGCAGCGGCTCGACGAGGCCGCGCTGACCTCCTGGGGCTGGCGGGCCGTCTTCTTCACCTCGGCGCTCGTCACCGTGGCCGCCTACGTCTTCCGGCGGCGGCTGAACGAGTCGCCGGTGTTCGAGCAGGCCACCAAGGGCCAGATCGGCCGCAAGGACACACCGATCGGCGACGTCCTGCGCCACGGGCGCCCGGCCCTGTGGCGGGTGTTCCTGATCAACATGGGGTCGAACGGGCAGTCGTACGTCTACCAGGTGTTCATGGGCTCCTACCTGGTGACCTGGCTCGGCGTCGAGGCGGCGTTCATCCCCGAGGTGCTGCTCTACGGCGCGCTCGGTGCCTGCCTGGCCGCCGTGGCCGCCGGCTGGGCCACGGACCGGGTGGGGCGCAAGCCCGTGATCCTCGCCGTGCTCGGCTTCCTGTTCTTCTTCCCCGTCCCCGCGTTCCTGCTGCTGCAGACCAGGAACGAGGTGCTCATCGGCCTCGTGGTGGTCGTCGGCTTCATGGTCGCCGGCTACGGCACCGTGGGCAGCCAGGGGGCCTTCTACGCCGAGATGTTCGGCTCCCGGTACCGGTACGCGGGCATCTCCCTGGCCCGGGAGTTCTCCTCGGTCTTCGGCGGCGGCATCGCCCCGCTGGTCTCCTCCGCGCTGATCACCTGGGCGTCGGGCAGCTGGTGGCCAGTGGCGGTCTACATGATGGCGATGATCGCGCTGTCGTTCGTCGGGGCGCTGCTGTCGCCGGAGACCCGCGGGCGCGACCTGAGGCTCGAGCAGGACGCCGTGGGCTGACGTGCCCGCGCCGGCGGCGGTGAGCGCCGTCAGACCCACGACGCGTGGTCGGTGCCCCACGGCCGCGCCGGGTCGAGGTAGTCGTCGAAGCCGGGCAGCGCCGGGCGCGCCGTCGTCACGATCGGAGCGCGCCCGTGGCTGGCCGCGAACCCCGGCGGCACGACGGCGGCCGGCGGGTGCTCGGGGTCGCGGGCGCCGCCGGGCACGCCGGGGTCGAGCAGCCACGCGGCGGTGCGGGCCAGGGACACCGACACGTCCCGGCCGCGTCCGTCGGCGCGGCGGGCCAGCAGCGCGTCGATCACGCCGGCCGCCAGCAGGTACCCCGACCCGTGGTCGAGCGCCTGGCACGGCAGCGCGGCGGGCCGCCCGCCGGCGGCGGCAGCGGGGCCGCCCTCCACGACCGCGATGCCCGACGCCGCCTGCACGATCGAGTCGAAGCCCCGCCGCGGCGCCCACGGACCCTCGGCGCCCCAGGCGTCCACGCGGGCGTGCACGACGCCCGGCGGCACCTGCAGCCCGAGGGCCTCCAGCGACCCCGGCCGGTAGCCCGTGACGAGGACGTCGGCCTCGGCCAGCAGCCGGTGCGCGCGCTCGAGGTCGCCGTCCCCGCGCAGGTCCAGCAGGGCGGTGCGCTTGCCGTGCCCGGTGTCGAGGTGCACCCAGCGGATCTCGGCCGGCACCGGCGGGTCGACCCGCAGCACCTGCGCCCCCAGCAGCGCCAGGGTGCGGGTGGCCACGGGCCCGGCGAGGACCCGCGTCAGGTCGAGCACGCGGACGCCGGTCAGCGGCCGCCGGGCGTCCCACGGCGCCGCGTGGCGGGCGGCGCCGCCGGCCTCGCCGGGCGCCCCGGCCTGGGCGCCCGCCTCCGCGCTCGTCCCCGCCGGGGGCCCTGGGGCCGCGCCGGCCCGGTCCCACGCGCGGGACGACTCGTGCCGCCCCGGCTCCACCGGCCCGTCGTCGCGCGCCTCGACGCGCACCAGCGGCCCGCCGGCCGCCGCGCGCCCCGCCGCGGACTCGCGCCACTCGTCCTCGGTGCGCACGCGCACGACGATCGCCCCGGCCTGCGTCGCGGCGTCCTCCAGCGCCTGCGCCGAGCGCCGGGCGATCGTGGCCGCCGCCTCCTCGCGGCTGGCGCCGTCGTGCAGGCCGAGCAGCCCGAGCAGCCGCGTGCGGTGGTGCGGGTAGTTGGCGTGCGTGCGCACCCAGCCGTCGGCGGCGCGGAAGAAGCCGGACAGCGGGGCGAAGGCCTCGACCTCGAGGCCGTCGAGCCGGAAGAGCCGCTCGGAGGAGAACGCCGCCGCGATCCGGTCGGGCTCCAGGGGCGCGGTGGCGAGGGCGCCGGTGGCGCCCGCGCGCACCGCGGCCCGCCGCACGGCCTCCACCGAGCCCATCGCCAGGTCCAGCGCGGGCAGCGTCGCGGCGAGCCACGGCCGGTCGTCGGGCTCGGGCGGGGGAGCGTCCGCCGGGGCGGGCAGCCGCGCCGCGGCGAGGGCGTCGGCGTCGACGCCGGTCCCGGTCTCGTAGGCCGCCACGAGCTCGCGCCATGCGTCCACAGCACGACGGTACGCAACGCCCGGCCACCCGCACCCGGCGGCCGGGCGGTCGCCCGGGGCACCCGAGCCCCCCGACACCCGGGCCTGTCAGCACGTACGCCGGGTATGGCGTGCGCCGGTACTGACACGCAGCGGCCGAGAACGGCGAGAGGCGGGACCCCGGGGACCGCGCGTGCCGCACGGCGGCTAGGATCCCGACCATGGCCTCCAGCTCTGCGACCGACTTCGTGCTGCGCCCGTTCGAGGGCCTCCCCGGCGAGCCCGACTGGGTCGCGATGCGCGAGATCGTCCCCTCCGCGACCGCCCCGCTGCGCACCACGGAGGAGCACGGCGCCCGCGACGTGCTGCTCGTGACGATCCTGCCGGGCGGCTACGCCGCCATGCACCGCCCCGACGGGACCGTGCTGCTGGCGCTCCAGGGCGTGCTCAGCTCCGGCGACCTCTCGCGCGACCTCGCCGCCGCCCTGCTCGAGGCGATCGACGCCGAGCCGGGCACCGCGATCCCCGCGCCCGCGAACGCGTCGGACGGCCCGCGGCTGCAGGACGTGCTCGACCTCACCGTCCCGTTCGAGGTCACCGTGCACGACGGCTACGACTACTGGGTCGACGCCGGCGCCGAGCGCACCTCCGACGTCGAGGCGTCGCTGTCCGAGGCCGCGGAGGCCACCATCCCCACCGTGAAGATCCCCGGCGTGGAGTCGGCCTACTGGTGCCGGATGAGCCGCGAGTTCGTCCGCTGGGCCCGCCCCGAGCCGGAGGACCAGGTGGTCGACGCGATCGCGCGCCTGCACGCCGAGCGCCGCTCGGCGATCGCGCTGCCGGGCGGCGAGGGCCGGTTCCTCGGCATGTTCCGCGCCGCGGGCATCGTGGTGCCGGTCTGGGAGCTGCCCCGGGGCACCGAGGCCGCCGACGTCGAGGGCCCGGTCGCGGAGCTCGGCGAGCGCCTGGCGGCCGCCCTGGCGGTCACCGAGCCGCTGGACGCGAACCAGCGCCGTGCCCGCGCCGGCATCGTCTCGCGCCAGGTCACGCTGCGCTGACGGCGGCGGTGGCTGGGGCGTCGTCGGCGGCGCCCGGCCGCCCGGGACGGGGGTGCCGCACGGCGGCACCCCCGTCGTCGTCTCCGCGCTTCCCGGGTGACCTGCCACGACGCCGTTCGGCGAGAATTCCGCTACCGAGGGAGTAGCATTCTCAGGGAAAGTCTTTGCACTCCCGATCCCCGGGGAACCCCGTGGATCGACACCCACGACGCAGCAGGCAGGACACGCGTGAACGCCGACCAGGTGCGGGGCCAGGAGGGCCCCGACGTGGTGACGAACGGGACCGACCGGCAGGACGCCGGGACGGCCGACACCTCCGAGGCCGTGCTGCCCGTGGCGAAGACGCCACGGCCGGCCACGAGCAGGGCGGGCCGCGACACCCAGCGTGTCGCCGTCGTCATCCCCGCGAAGGACGAGCAGGAGCGCATCGCGGCGACCGTACGGTCCGCGCGCGCCATCCCCTACGTCGACCTCGTGCTCGTGGTCGACGACGGGTCCGAGGACGACACGCAGCACGTCGCGCGCGACGCGGGCGCCGTCGTCGTGCGCCACTCGCACAACCGCGGCAAGGCCGCGGCCATGGAGACGGGCGCGGCCGTGGTGGCCATGCGCGACGCCCCGGGCCGCCCGCCGCGGCTGCTGCTCTTCGTCGACGGCGACCTGGGCGACACGGCGGTCAACACCGCGCCGCTCGTGGCGCCGGTGCGCGAGGGGGTCGCCGACGTCGCGATCGCGCTGCTGCCGCCGCAGCCGGGCGCCGGCGGGCGCGGCATCGTCGTCGGCGCGGCCCGGCGCGCCATCCACAACCTCACGGGCTGGACGCCGCAGCAGCCGCTGTCGGGCATGCGCTGCCTGACGCGCGAGGCGTTCGAGGCCGCGACGCCGCTGGCGCACGGCTGGGGCGTGGAGACCGGCATGACGATCGACCTGCTGCGCAAGGGGTACGTGGCCGTCGAGGTGCCGTGTGACCTCAAGCACCGCCCGTCCGCCAACGACTTCAAGGGTCAGGTGCACCGCGCGGGGCAGTACCGCGACGTGATGCTGGCGGTCAACGCCCGCCGCCTGCGCGGGGCGTTCGACGCGCTGCGCGGCGTGCACGGCGACTCGAAGTCCTGAGCGGCCCGGCCGCTATCGCGAGGCCCGCTCGAGCTCCCGGCCGCCGCGGGCCTGCAGCGCCACCAGGGTGACCATCGGGATCGCCGGCACCAGCGCGATCAGCGCGATGCGCACCCCGAAGTCGTTGACCAGCGACCCGAGCACGGCCATCGTCCAGATCGCCAGCACCGCCGGCCGCAGCAGGGGCCAGCCCTCCTCGGCGCGGGCGAACCAGCCGGGCGTCCAGCGCGCCCGCACCCGCGCCGGGGCGAGCAGCGGCACCGCCGCGGCCACGAGCACCACGAGCGTCAGCCACACCGGCACCCCGCCGAGCACCGAGCGCAGCGCGTAGGAGGCCTTGCGGGCCAGGATGCCCCACGCCTCGCCGTCGACCACCTGGGCCACGAACCGGCCCAGGTGGGAGCGGGCGGCCTCGGGGCGCAGCCAGTCGAGCACGCCCACCGCGGCGACGGCGGCCACGCCGGCGGCCGCGACGAGCACGAACCGCCGCAGCGTGACCCGCGCCCCCGACGCCACCAGCCCGATGATCACGAACGCCGGCACGAGCACGAGCCCGCCGCCGAGGTCGGCGCCGAGGGTGGGCCACACGTCGACCACCATCGCGACGAGGCCGATCACGCCCACGGCCACGGCCGCCAGCGCCGTGCGGCCGCGCCGCACGAGCCACTGCGCGACGGCCGCGGCGAACAGCAGCCCCGCGACGGCGTAGATGGAGAACGTCGGGTTGCCGAAGCCGTAGAAGCGGGCCCCGAACGTGGGGGCGGAGCCCAGCGGCGAGGCGCGGTTGAGCGGGGTGCCGACCAGCCCGTCGAGGGTCAGCACGGCGAAGGTGACGCCCGCGACGACGCCCAGCGGCGCCCACAGCGGCCGCCGCGGCGCCAGCGCGCCCAGCCCGGCCACCACCGCCGTCGTCAGCGCCGTGCCCACCACGAGCGCCGGCAGCGGCGCGGCGAACCGCCACCACCCGACCAGCGCGCCGAGGAACGACGCCGCCGGCAGGGCCGACAGCGCGAGCGCCGCGCCCTCCGCCCAGCGCCACGCCCGCGCGCCGCGGCCGCGGCCCGTGCGGGCCGCCACGAGGCAGGCGGCGGCCAGCGCGAGGCCGGCGTAGAACGGGACGTCGACGAGCCACGTGTACACGGTGCGGCGCACGTGGTCGCGGTCGGTGAGGTCGGCGAGCTCGTCGGCCGTGGCGGTGGCGTCCGCGGGGCGCACGGCGGCGCGGGCCAGCGGGGTGTCGTCCAGCGTGGCGGGCACCGCGGCCTCGGCGGTGCGCAGCACGGTGGCCGGCACGTCGAGCAGCCGCACGACGCCGTCCGTGCGGGTGGCGGTGCTCGACAGGTAGCGGGGGCGGTCCTCGAGGTCCGCCGACGGCCGCACCATCCCCAGGCCCAGGGCGGCCTGCGTGCCGGGCACGTTCGCGACGTCGACCACCACCACCGTGGCGCTCGACGGCACGGCGTCCAGGACGTCGCCCACGACGTCGTCGACGGCGGCGACGGCCTCGGCCCGCTGCTCGGCGGTCGCCTCCCGCGGGACGACGGCGCTGCCGGCGTCGACCACGGTGACGGGGCAGTCGAACGCGTCCGAGCCCCGCGTCACCGCGGCGTCGACGTCGCGGTAGCGCGCCACGGTGCCGTCGCCGTCGGCGAGCGCGACGGCGGCCCCGGGCCCGACGGCGGTGGCGCACGCCGGGGCGCCGGCCAGCGCCGTGCCGAGCCGGCCGAGCCGCGCGCCGTAGCTCGATCCCCGCTGCTGGTCCTGCAGGGCGGCCCAGCCGGCGACGACGGCGCCGCCCTGGTCGGTGCCCTCGCCGGCGCCCGGCTCCACGGCCAGCGGCGGGCACGCCCACGCGCCGTCCGCGCCGCGCGTCGTGGCGGCCTCGGCCAGCTGCCCCGCGGACAGCGCGAGCCAGCCGCCCTCCACGCAGCGCGCCGCCGCACCGGTCGGCAGCGCGACGCCCGCGGCGTCGGCGCCGTCGGCGAGCAGGCCGGCGAGCGTCGGCGCCACCGGGGCGTCGGGGCGCACGTCGGACCAGCGCATCCCGGCGGTGCCCACCACGACGAGCGACGACCCGGGCGCGGCGACGGCGGTGGCGTCCGGGTCGCCGAGGGCGGTGGACTGCCCGCCGGCGACGCCGGTGCCGGAGCTCGGCGGCGCCATGCCCACCACCAGCAGGAACGCCACGAGCACGCCGCCGCCCACGGTCACGACGGTGGTGGGCGCCCGGCGGACCAGGCCGGCGGCGTCGGGGTCGGGCAGCGGTGCCGCCCGGGCGGGCGCCGGGGCCTGGGCCGCCAGCCCCGTGCCGAGGGTCGCGGCGCCGAGCACCAGCACCAGGAAGGCCACTGCCACGCCGGTGTCGTTGAGCAGCGAGCCGACGCCGGCCACGACGACGAGCGCGACCACGCCGGCGCGCAGCACCGGACGCTCGCGGTACGCCTCGGCCAGCCGGCGCAGCGCCGGCACCCGCGACCACGGCCGCCGGGCGGGCGCCAGGACCGCCCAGGCCGCGGCCACGACCAGCAGCGTCGCGGCGGCGCCGGGCACGCTGGCCACGGTGTGCCACGCGCCCGCGGCCTTGGCCGCCACGACCGCGGCGGCGTCGCCGTCCACGAGGCGCTGCACGAACCGGCCGAGGTGCGAGCCCGGGCCGGGCAGGAGCCACGCGGCCACCGCGATCGCTGCCACGACGACGAGCGCGGCGAACGCCGCGAGCGCGAGGTGGCGCAGCCGCACGCGCCGCCCGGTCACCGCCACGCCCAGCACCACGAACGCCGGGACGAGCGAGACGATCCCGCCGGCGTCCGCGCCGAGGGCGGGCAGGCCGTCGACGAGCACGGTCACGAGCCCCACGCCGGCCACCGCCGCGAGCGCCGCCCGGCGCCGGCCGCGCTGCAGCGCCGCTGCGGCGAGCCCGGCGGCGAGCACCACGGCCGCCGTCGCGTACACGGCGAACACGGTGTTGCCGAACCCGTAGAAGCGGGCGCCGAGCGCCAGCGACGGCCCCAGCGGGGAGCCCTGCTGCAGCGTGGTGCCGGTGAGGCCGTCCACCGTGAGCACCAGCCAGGTGAGGCCGGCGACGGCCAGGGGCAGGCGCCACGCCGCGCCCGGGGTGCCGTCGGGCAGCGGGCGGCGCAGGCCGCGCTCCGCGGCCCAGGCGGCCAGCGCGAGCGCGACGGCGGGCAGCACCGTCGCGACGGCCAGCACCGGGCCGGGCGCGGGGGAGGACCACCAGCGCGACAGCGTGGCCAGCGAGGCGCCGGCGGGCAGCATCGCCGCGACGGTGAGCAGCGCGGCCGCCTGGCGGCGCGCCCGCGGCGACGACGGGCGCAGCAGCACCGGAAGGCAGATCACCGCGGCCGCCACGAGGGTGCCCAGCAGCGCGTAGCTGACGTGCGGGGTGGTCTCGGTGAGCGTGGTGAGGTAGCGGCGGGTCTCCACCGTGCCGGCGGTGTCGAGACGGCGCGGCTCGCCGCGCTCCAGGTTCTTGCCGTCGAACCCGGTGGTGTCCAGGCCGGCGGCGGTGGCGATCGTGGCCGACAGGTCGTTGACGCCGACGACGCCCTCGCGGCGCGTCGACCCGGAGGACAGCCAGCTCGGCGCCGCGCCGTCGCCGCGCACCGAGTCGACGGCCACCTGCCCGGCCGAGCGGGGCCCGAGCGGCGTGTCCGCCACGCCGGCGACGAGGAGGCGCCCGCCCTGGGGCAGGGCGTCCACGAGGCGGCCGACGGCGGCGTCGAGGTCGCGCAGGGCGTCGGCGCGCTCTGCGGCGGGGTCCGGCAGCGTGCCGAGGTCGACCACCGAGACCGGGCAGGTCGTCAGGGCGGCGGCCAGCGGGTCCTCGACGGGCCCGGCCGTCTCCCCGCCGTCGGGCCGCTCGACCCGCTCGGGCAGGCCCGGCAGGTAGCGCTGCACCCGGCCGTCCGACCCGGCCAGCGCGACCGCGGCGCCCGGGCCGAACGCCGTCGCGCACTGCCCGGCCGCGCCGAGCGCGTCGCCGAGCGTGCCCGGGCGCCCGTAGCTGCCGGTCCCCTCGGCCTCGGGGGCCACGAGCGTGGACCAGCCGCTCACCTGGGCGGCGGACGGCGTCCCGGCGGCGGTGGTGCCGTCGGCGATCACCGCGGGCTCCCGCGGGCAGCGCAGCGTGCCGCCCGCGGGTGCGGCGGCCTCCGCGGTCGCGTCGGGCGGCGCGGGGGTGTCAGCGCTGGTGACGCGGTTGCCGGCCGACACGGTCAGCCACGCGTCCACGGGGCAGGTGGGGGACAGGGTGCGCACCGCGATCGAGGCGACGTCGCCGCCCGCCACGAGCGCCCACAGGCGCGGCGTTCGGGTGCGGTCGAGGTCGGACCACTCGAGGCCCGCGACGCCCGCGACGACGAGCGGGCGCTCCGGCGTGGCCGTGGGCTCGGGCGCCTGGCCCGCCGGGCCGGGGTCCTCGGCGGCGTCCGTGGCGGTCGCGTCGCCCCCGGGCGTGCCCGACGGCGTGGTCGCGGTCGTCCCGCTCACGGCCTGCGTCGCGAGCGCCGCAGGCGCGCCTCCGACCAGCACCGCCGCTCCCAGCAGGACCGCCAGGAGGGACGACAGGACGGCGGCGGCACGAGCACGGACGATCACCCGGCAAGCGTATGCGGCCGGGCCGCGCGGCCTCGGGCGTGCCGCCCGGCCGCACCGGACGTCCTACGGCCGCTCGCCGAACCGTCGCAGGACGTCCACGACGCCGGCGCTCAGAGCGCGCGGACGATCAGCGCCTGGGGGTCCACCCACGTCTCGAGCACGCGGGCGCGGCCGATCGGGTCGCCGTCCACCTGCGCCTGCTCGCCGTCCTCCACGCGGATGCGGGCCTTCTTGGCGCGCGTGTGGTCGATGCGGCCGATCTTCGGCACGTCGCCGGTGCGCATGCCGAAGCCCTGCATCACCACCTCGCCGAACAGCTGCGCCCACCCGGCCAGCCCGCCGCGGGCGTCGACCGCCGCGACGTCGAGCTCGCCGTCGTCGATCACCGCGTCCGGCAGCAGCGTGATGCCGCCGGGGAGGCGGCCGCAGTTGCCCACCAGGATCGTGCGCAGGCGCGCCTTGACGGGGTCGCGGTCGTCAAGCGTGACCTGGGCGCGCATGCGGCGGCCGTGCAGGTGCCGCACGCCGGCCAGGAAGTAGGCCATCCACCCGACCTTGCGCTTGAGCGCGTCGTCGGCGTCGGCCACCATCGCGGCGTCGAACCCCAGGCCGGCGATGACCAGGAAGATCTCCTTCTCGCCGGCGGTGTCCTCGACCGTGCCGGGGAACGGCCGGCCCTCCGCGCGCGGGTCGTACGGCGGCTCGCCCTGGCGGCCGTCCTCCGGGCGCTCGGGCGGCTCGTCGCCCTCGGGGCGGGTGCCGCCGGCGGCCTGGCGGGCGTGGACCGCCTCGACGCGCTCGGCCTGGGCGACCTCGGCGGCCTCGTCCGGCGCGTGCTCGAGGATGCGGGCCCAGCCGACGTCGATGCGCCGGTCGCGCCCCGCGAGCACCACGGCCATCGCCTCCTCGACGCTCGTCACCGGGATGTCGAGGTTGCGGGCGAGCAGGTTGCCGGTTCCGGCGGGCAGCAGCGCCATCGGCACGTCGGTGTCCACCATCGCCGCCGCGACCGCCCGCACGGTGCCGTCGCCGCCCGCGGCGACGACGACGTCGGCGCCCGCCTCGAGCGCGGCGCGGGCCTGGCCCTCGCCGGGGTCCTCGATCGTCGTCTCGAAGAACATCGGCTCCGGCAGGGCCGCCTCGGAGCACACGCGCCGTACCACCTCGACGAGCTCCTCGACGCCGTCCTTGGACGGGTTGACGACCACCGCGAGCCGCTCGCCCGACGGGTGCCGCTCGACGGCGCCCGGGTCACCCGCCGGCGCCGCGCCGGTGCGCCCGCGAGAGCGCATCACGACGACCGCGGCGACGGTGAAGGCCACCACGGCCAGCACCATGGCGGCGACCGCTACCCACAGCTCCCAGCGCATGCCCGCAACGGTACGACGAGGAGCGTCCGCCCACGTGGTGAGCGGGGCCCGAGTCCCCGGGCAGCCGTCCTGCAGCTACCTCGAGGCTGCCTCGAGGCGCTCTTGCGGCCGGTCTTGCGGCCGGTCTCGCGGCCGGTCTCGCGACACCCTCGCGGCGGTGGCGGCGCGGACGGTGCGCGGCGCGGCGCGGCGGCGGACGGGGCGGGAATCGCCTGGCCCCGCCCCGCTAGGCTTCCCCCGTGATCGATCTCCGACTCCTGCGCGACAACCCCGACGTCGTCCGCGCGAGCCAGACGGCTCGCGGCGACGACCCGGCCCTCGTCGACGTCGCCCTCGACGCCGACGCGCGCCGGCGATCGTCCCTGGCCGACTTCGAGTCGCTGCGGGCGGAGCAGAAGGCGCTCGGCAAGCAGGTCGCCAAGGCGCAGGGCGAGGAGAAGCAGCAGCTGCTGGTCCGCACCAAGCAGCTCGCGGAGGAGGTCAAGGCCCGCCAGGCGGACGCCCACGCCGCGGAGAAGGAGCTCGACGAGCTGCTCTACCAGATCCCCAACGTCGTCGAGGGCGCGCCCCCCGGCGGCGAGGACGACTACGTCGTGCTCAAGACCGTCGGCGAGCCGCGCGACTTCGAGTCCGAGGGCTTCGCGCCGCGCGACCACCTCGAGCTGGGCGAGAACCTCGGCGCCATCGACACCGCCCGCGGGGCGAAGGTGTCGGGCGCGCGGTTCTACTTCCTCACCGGGATCGGCGCGCGCCTCGAGCTGGCGCTGCTCAACGCCGCGATCGACCAGGCGGTGGCCGAGGGCTTCACGCCGATGATCACGCCCACGCTCGTCAAGCCCGAGACCATGCGCGGCACGGGCTTCCTCGGCAAGCACGCCGAGGAGGTGTACCACCTGGAGCGCGACGACCTGTACCTCGTCGGCACCTCCGAGGTGGCCCTGGCCGGCTACCACGCGGACGAGATCCTCGACCTGTCCGGCGGGCCGCTGCGCTACGCCGGCTGGAGCGCCTGCTACCGCCGGGAGGCCGGCGCGGCGGGCCGCGACACCCGCGGCATCATCCGCGTCCACCAGTTCCACAAGGTGGAGATGTTCGGCTACTGCCGCCCCGAGGACGCCGAGGCCGAGCACCAGCGCTACCTCGCCTGGGAGGAGGCCATGCTCGCCAAGGCGGACCTGCCCTACCGGGTGATCGACACGGCCGCGGGCGACCTGGGCACCAGCGCCGCGCGCAAGTTCGACTGCGAGGCGTGGCTGCCCACCCAGCAGCGCTACCTCGAGCTCACCTCGACGTCGAACTGCACCACGTTCCAGGCCCGGCGCCTGAACGTGCGCGAGCGCACCGCCGAGGGCACCACGCGCACGGTCGCGACCCTCAACGGCACGCTCGCCACCACGCGCTGGATCGTGGCGATCCTGGAGAACCACCAGCAGGCCGACGGCTCGGTGCGCGTCCCGGAGGGGCTGCGCCCGTACCTGGGCGGCCTCGAGGTGCTCGAGCCGGTCGCATGACGTCGCAGCCCTGGCTCGTCGCGCTGGACATCGACGGCACCCTGCTCGACTACGACCAGACGCTGTCCGACGTCGTCCGCGACGCCGTGCGCGACGTGCGCGCGGCGGGGCACCACGTCGTCCTCGCCTCGGGGCGCTCGCTCATCGCGATGACGCCGGTGGCCCGGCTGCTGGGGATCGAGACCGGGTGGATGGTCTGCTCCAACGGTTCGGTGACCGTGCGCCTGGACCCGGACCGGCCGGGCGGCTGGGTCGTGGAGCAGATCGAGACGTTCGACCCGGAGCCGGCCCTGCGCCTGCTGCGCCAGGAGCTGCCCGAGGCCCGGTTCGCGGTCGAGGACGTGGGCGTCGGCTTCCGGCTGAACGAGCTCTTCCCCGACGGGGAGCTCGACGGCGAGCACAGCGTGGTCGACTTCGAGGAGCTGGCCGCCGGCGGCGAGGTCACCCGCGTGGTGGTGCGCAGCCCCGACGCCACGAGCACGGACTTCCACCGGCTGGTCGAGCGGCTGGGGCTCGACGACGTCACCTACGCCGTCGGCTGGACCGCCTGGATGGACATCGCGCCGCAGGGCGTCACCAAGGCCACCGCCCTGGACCACGTGCGCGAGCGGCTCGGCGTCGAGCCGGCGTGCACGCTCGCCGTGGGCGACGGGCACAACGACGTCGAGATGCTGCGGTGGGCGGCGCGGGGCGTCGCGATGGGGCACGCCGACGAGGCGGTGCGTGCCGTGGCCGACGAGGTGACCGGCACGATCGAGGAGGACGGCGCGGCGACGGTGCTGCGCAGCCTGCTCTGAGGTCCTCCGCCCGTCGGATCCCGTCAGGGTTGGTTCCGGGATCGGCCGGATCCCGGAACCAATCCTGACGCTTCGCGAAGGCCGCGCGGCGGACCTGTGGACGACGGCCCCGCGTGGTGCCCCGGCTCTGGTCGGCTGGGTCCGTGGCCGCCCGTCCGCTCGCCCCGCTTCCCGCCGTCGTCGTGACGACGGCGCACGCCCAGGCGGGCCTGGTCGCTGCCTGGCAGCTCGCGGCCTGTGGGGTCGCGAAGTCGCGCGTGCACCGGCTGGTCGACGCCGGTCTGCTCGTCCGTGTCGCTCGGGGCGTGTACGACCTCACGACCGTCCCGGTCCCCGCGGAACGCACCGCCCGCCTCGACCGGCAGCGGGAGCGGACCGCTCGGCTGGGGGTGCTGCTGCACGGTCCCGCGGCCGTCGCCACGGGGCTCAGCGCCCTGGTGCTGTACGGCGTGCGCGGCGTCCCGCCGTCGTTCACGCCCGAGGTGGCGCTGCGCCGCGGCGGCGCTGCGGCGCGGGCCGACGGCGCTCGGGTGCGCCGCGAGCCGGTGCCGCGGATCGTGCACCGCGGCGGGGTGCCCTGCGTGCTGCCCGAGGTCGCGCTCGCGCAGGCGGTCGGGGACGTGGACCGCTGGACGGCGGTGGCGCTGATGGACTCCGCCAGCGTCGGGTGCTGACGGACCGCGCGTTCGCCAGGGCCCGCCAGATCGCCCGCGGGCGCCGGGGCGCGGCGCGCAGCCGCGGGTGGTGGGACGCCTCCGACGCCCGGGCCGAGTCGCCGGCCGAGACGTGGGCCCGGCTGCGGCTGGTCGACGGCGGGGTGCCGCCGGACGTGCTCCAGCTCCCGGTCCGCGGCGCCGACGGCCGCCTGCTCGCCCGGGTCGACCTCGCGTGGGCGCTGGGCGATGGGCGCTGGCTGCTCGGCGAGGTGGACGGCATCGACGTGCACGGCACCCGCGAGGCGGTGGTGGCGGACCTGCACCGGCAGAACGCGATCGTCACCGGCTCGACGGTCCTGCGGCGCTGGACGGGGGCCCAGGCGCGCAGCGGCGCGATGCTGGACGACGTGCGGCAGGTGCTCGACGACGCCGGGTGGCGCCCGGGGCGGGCCTGCCCGGGCGAGCTGCTGCTGCCGTCGTCGACGTGGAAAGCGTCAGGGTCGGTCCCGGGATCGGGCGGATTCCGGAACCGACCCTGACGGGATCGGCGGGGCGGGCGCTCAGTCGCGCGCGGTCAGGACGATCGGCCCGTCCTCGGTGATCGCGATCGTGTGCTCGGAGTGCGCGCCGCGCGAGCCGTCGGCCGAGCGCAGCGTCCAGCCGTCGGGGTCGGTGTAGATCTCGTCGGTGGTCTCGAGGAACCACGGCTCGACGGCGATGACCAGGCCCGGTCGCAGGGGGAACCCGCGCCCGGCGCGCCCGTCGTTCGGCACGTGCGGGTCGCCGTGCATGGTGCGCCCGACGCCGTGGCCGCCGAAGTCGGTGTTGATGTCGTAGCCGGCGGCGTGCGCGACCTGGGCGATCGCGGCGGAGATGTCGCCGATCTTGTTGCCCACCGTCGCGGCGGCGATGCCGGCGGCCAGCGCCTCCTCGGTGGTGCGGATCAGCTTGGCGTCACGGGCGGCACGCTCGGCGTCGGCCGGGTCGCCGACGACGACGGAGACCGCGGAGTCGGCGACCCAGCCGTCGACGGCGGCGGCGAAGTCCAGGCTCAGCAGGTCGCCCTCGGCCAGCACGTAGTCGTGCGGCAGGCCGTGCAGCACGGCGTCGTTCACCGACGTGCAGATGACCTTGCCGAACGGCATCGCGCCGAAGGACGGGTGGTAGTCGATGTAGCAGGACTCCGCGCCGCGCTCCTTGATCATCCGGTGCGCCAGGGCGTCGAGCTCCAGCAGGTTGACGCCCGGCTTCGCCGCCTCGCGGCACGCGGTGAGCACCTCCGCCACGAACCGGCCCGCCGGCCGCATCTCCTCGATCTCCTGCGGGGTCCTCAGCTCGATCATCGGTGTCCTCTTCCTCCTCCAGCGCACGGCACAAGTCTGCCCCTGAAGGATCCCACGCCGGGCCGCGGCGCGGGGATCGGCCGTCCCGCCGCGCGTCCGCGGGGCGGCGGCCGCCGGAGGCCCGACGGCGGCGGTCACGGACAGGACGCGGTGGGATCACGGGGACATCACGGTCGTGTGAGGGATGGGTGAACACGCCCCCCTACCGGGGGCGATACCCCCTTCCTGGTTGCGGCCCGCGGCACTTGGGGGTTGCCTTGTGCGCGAAGAGAGCCGCGTCATCACGCGAGGCTCCGACCGATGCCACGACGAGGTGGAGGACGACGATGAGGACGACCACGAGAACCAGGCGCAGTCGTTCGTTGCTCGCGGCGGGTGCCGGGGCTTCGGTGCTGGCGCTGGTGCTGGCCGCGTGCAGCGGCGGCGGTGGCGGTGGCGGCGGGGGCGGCGGCGAGTCCAGCGCCGAGGCCTACAAGATCGACTGCTCGAAGTACGACCAGTTCGGCGACATCGACGGCAAGACGGTCCACGTCTACACGACGATCGTCGACCCGGAGGGTGCGGCGCACCAGGCGTCGTACGAGCCGTTCACCGAGTGCACGGGCGTCGAGATCGAGTACGAGGCGTCGCGCGAGCAGGAGGCGCAGCTGCCGGTGCGCATCCAGGCGGGCGACCCGCCGGACATCGCGATCGTCAACCAGCCCGGCCTGCTGCAGACCCTCGTGCGGCAGTACGACGCCGTGCTGCCCGCGCCCGAGCCGGTCGTCAAGGAGGTCGACGCCAACTTCTCGGCCGACTGGAAGGAGTACGGCACGGTCGACGGCACCTTCTACGCGGCGCCCTACGACGCCAACGTGAAGTCCTTCGTCTGGTACTCGCCCTCGATGTTCGAGGACGCGGGCTACGAGGTCCCGCAGACCTGGGACGAGCTGATGACCCTCAGCCAGCAGATCGCCGACGACGCGAAGTCCGGCGACGTCGCGATGCCGTGGTGCGCCGGGGTCGAGTCCGGTGACGCGACGGGCTGGCCGGGCACCGACTTCATCGAGGACATGGTGCTGCGCACGGCCGGTCCGGACGTCTACGACCAGTGGTACACCCACGAGATCCCGTTCAACGACCCGCAGATCGAGAAGGCCTGGGACACCGCGGGCGAGATCCTCAAGAACCCGGACTTCGTCAACGCCGGCCTGGGCGGGGTCGACTCCATCGCCACGACGCCGTGGACCGACGCCGGCTTCGGCATCCTCGACGGCGCCTGCTGGATGCACCGCGCGGCGAACTTCTACCAGGCGCAGTGGCCCGAGGGCACCGAGGTGGCCGAGGACGGCGACGTCTGGGCGTTCTACCTCCCGGCGCAGACCACGGACGAGAAGCCGACGCTCGTCGCCGGCCCGTTCATCGCGGCGTTCGCCGACCGGCCCGAGGTCCAGGCGTTCCAGACGTACCTGGCCAGCGCCGACTGGGCCAACGCCAAGGCCGTCGCGACGCCCGCGGGCGGCTGGGTCAGCGCCAACAAGAACCTCGACCCCGAGCTGCTGGCGACCGACTTCGACCGCCTGGTCTACGCGACGCTCACGGACGAGGCGACCGTCGCCCGCTACGACGCCTCCGACCTCATGCCCAGCGAGGTCGGTGCCGGCACCTTCTGGAAGGGCATCGTCGACTGGCTGACAGGGGCGGACACCAAGCAGGTGCTCGACCAGATCGAGAGCTCCTGGCCGAAGTCCTGACACCGGAACCCCGACACCGGCAGCCGGCACGCCGACGGCGTCCGCCCCCGCCAGGGGCGGGCGCCGTCGGCACCGGCTCGGCATCACACCCCTGGAGGGAGCGGGCCATGGACTGGCTCCTCGAGGCCGGGTCACCGGCACAGAAGTTCGGCGTCATGGCGGTGGCGATCCTGCTGTTCGTCGTCGTCATGGGCGCGATCCTGTTCGCCGTCGACCGGCCCAAGCGCGTCCCGCGCTGGGTCGTGGCCGTCGGCTTCGTCGGGCCGGCGCTGCTCGGCCTGGCGTTCGGCCTGGTCTACCCGGGCCTGGTCACCATCAAGAACTCGTTCTTCGACCGCAGCGGCGCCGAGTTCGTGGGCTTCGACAACTACGTCACGGCGTTCACGAACGAGCAGTTCCTCATCGTGCTGCGCAACACGGCGATCTGGGTGCTCGTCGCCCCCGTGCTGTCGACGCTCATCGGCCTGGTCTACGCGGTCGTCGTCGACCGCAGCCGGTTCGAGCGCTTCGCCAAGGCGCTGATCTTCCTGCCGATGGCGATCTCGATGGTGGGCGCGAGCATCATCTGGCGGTTCGTCTACGAGTTCAAGCCCGACCAGCCGGGCGTGCAGCAGACGGGTCTGCTCAACCAGCTGCTCGTGTGGCTGGGCCTGCCCCCGCAGCAGTTCCTCATCAACCAGCCCTGGAACACGGTGTTCCTCATCGTGATCCTCATCTGGATCCAGAGCGGGTTCGCCATGACCCTGCTCAGCGCGGCCATCAAGGCGATCCCCGACGACATCACCGAGGCTGCGCGGCTCGACGGCCTGCACGGCCTGGGGATGTTCCGCTACATCACGGTGCCGAGCATCCGCCCGGCCCTCGTCGTCGTGCTCACCACGATCGCGATCACCACGCTGAAGGTGTTCGACATCGTGCGCACCACCACGGCCGGCCAGTTCGGCACGTCCGTCGTGGCCAACGAGTTCTACACGCAGTCGTTCCGGCAGAACAACGCCGGCCTCGGCGCCGCGCTCGCGGTGGTCCTGTTCATCCTGGTGATCCCGATCATCGTCTACAACGTGCGGCAGCTGCGTCTCGCGGAGGAGGTCCGATGAGCGCCGGAGGACTCACCCAAGGCCCCCAGGTCGTCCTGCCGGAGCCGGCGGTCGACGCCGGCCGCGGCACGCGCGCCGGGCGGCTGTCCGGGCGGGCCGCCCGGGCCAAGCGCCGGCTGTCGAACCCGTGGGCGTCGGGCATCGCCATCGTGCTCGGCATCCTGTGGACGATCCCGACGATCGGGCTGTTCATCACCTCGTTCCGTCCCGAGTCCGACATCCGCCGCAGCGGCTGGTGGACGGTGTTCGGCAACCTGTTCACCGGCGAGAACCAGTTCTCGCTGGAGAACTACCAGACCGCCCTGTACGGCAGCTCGACCAACCTGGTGCAGTACTTCGTCAACTCGATCGTGATCACGCTGCCGAGCGTGATCATCCCGATCACCGTCGCGCTGCTGGCGGCGTACGCCTTCGCCTGGATCGACTTCCCGGGCCGCAACTGGCTGTTCGTCGCGGTGTTCGCCCTCCAGATCGTCCCGATCCAGGTGACGATGATCCCGCTGCTGACCGCGTACGTGGACGTCGGGATCGCCGGCTCCTTCTGGACGGTCTGGCTGTCGCACTCGATCTTCGCCCTGCCGCTGGCGATCTTCCTGCTGCACAACTTCATGAAGGACATCCCCAGCTCGCTGGTCGAGGCGGCCCGCGTCGACGGCGCCGGGCACGTCACGATCTTCTTCCGCGTGGTGATGCCCCTGCTGGTGCCGGCGATCGCGGCGTTCGGCATCTTCCAGTTCCTGTGGGTGTGGAACGACCTGCTCGTCGCGCTGGTCTTCGCGGGCGGCACGCCCGACGTCGCGCCGCTGACGGTGCGCGTCGCGGAGATGTCCGGCTCCCGCGGCGGCGACTGGCACATCCTGTCGGCCGGGGCCTTCATCTCGATCATCGTGCCGCTGGTGGTCTTCGTCGCGCTGCAGCGCTACTTCGTGCGCGGTCTGCTGGCCGGGTCGGTCAAGGGCTGACGCGGCGGCGTCGCAGGACGAGCGGCCCGGGCCGGCGGAAGGTCGCCGGCCCGGGCCGCTCGCCGTCCGGCGTCCGAGTGCCGAGCGTCCGGCGCCAGCCGTCAGGCGGGGTGCCAGCGGTTGCCCCACCGGCGGGTCACCCGCGTGCCCCACGTGTCGGCCAGGCGGTCGACGGCGTCCTGCACGGCGTCGGCCACCTGGTGGGCGTCGCCGTCGGCGTCGGCCATGAACCGCACCGTGATCCGCGCCTGCCCGCGCACGACGCCGACGTCCCACGACTCGACGGTGGCGAGCGCGCGGGCGGCGTCGCACGCGGCCGGCAGCACCGCCTCGGGGTCGACGCCGGGCTGCAGCGTCCCGACGGCGAGTGTCACGCGGTAGGAGGGCACCCGCCGATCCTGCCAGGACCCGGCGAGCGTCCGTCGTCGTCGTCCTGGTGGGGGAGGGCGACGACGCGGGACGCTCGTGCTCCGGCCGGTCCTGCACCGGCTCGACCACCAGCGAGATCGCCGGACCAGGCCCGTGCGAGCCGTGGAGCATCGCGCGGCTAGGGTCGGCACGTGACCACCCCTGACGGCCGGCGCTCGACGCCGGCCAGCGCGCGCGCCGGCGGCGCCCTCGCCCGCGTCCCCGCCCCGCTGCTGTTCGTCGTCTCGGGCCTGACGCTCTACGTCGGCGCGGCCGTGGCGGTGGGGCTCTTCGACACCCTGGGCGCTCCCGCGGTGGGGTGGTGGCGGATCCTGCTGTCCGCCGTCGTGCTGCTGGCGTGGCGCCGGCCGTGGCGCCGGCGGTGGACCGGGCGCGAGCTGGCCTGGGCCGCGGCGTTCGGCATCGCGCTGTCGGCGATGAACGTCGTGTTCTACGTGGGCATCGACCACCTGCCGCTGGGCGTCGCCGTCGCGCTGGAGTTCTGCGGGCCGGTGGCCGTCGCCGCGATCACCGGCCGCGGCTGGGCCGAGCGCGGCGCGATCCTCGTGGCAGCGGGCGGGGTGGTGCTGCTCGCCGGGGTGACGCTCGAGTCCGGCCTGCCGCGACAGGACGTCGTGATCGGCCTCGCGGCGATCGGCGCCGCGGCGGTGTGCTGGGCCGGCTACATCGTGCTCGGCAAGCGCGTGGCCGGGGCGGGCTCCGGGATCGACAGCCTCGCCGTCGGGATGGCGGCGGGCGCGCTGGTGTTCGCGCCGGTGTTCGCCCGCACGGCCGGCGACGTCGTCACCGACCCGCGGGTGCTGGTGTTCCTGCTCGTGGTGGCGATCTGCTCGTCGGTGGTGCCGTACGTGCTCGACCAGGTGGTGCTGCGGCGCGTCGGCACCGCCGCGTTCTCGGTGCTGACGGCGCTGCTGCCCGCCACCGCCGTCGTCGTCGGGGCCGTGGTGCTGCGGCAGATCCCGACGTGGCCCGAGATCGCCGGCCTGGCGCTGGTGTCCGGGGCGATCGCGATGACCGCCCGTGCGCGCGTGTGAGGACCGGTGCTGCGAACCCGTCGTCGGGCATCGACCTGGGTCTGGTTCCTGGCGCGTCGGCGCGGCTTTGGCGCTGGAGGGGTCGTCCGGGTAACCTGACGGCCACGGTGCTGTGGTGGGTCTTTCGGTCCATCAGCGGCCACCCGTGAGGAGACGTCGCATAGTCAGGTCTAGTGCGCCACCCTGCTAAGGTGGTAACGGGGCAACCCGTTCGCGGGTTCAAATCCCGCCGTCTCCGCCAGGAAGGCCTCGGATGCCAAGAGCCCGGGGCCTTTTCTGTTGCCCGGGGGCCCTTTCGTGCCGAGGTGCTCGCCCTGATCACCCGCCCTGATGGCCGCCCGCCGCGCTGCTGGTGGGGTGCGTCACGTCGGGCGGATCCGGTTTGGGGGAACCGGCCCGGTCGGGTAATGTTCTCGTCGGCCGGTCAGCCGGAAGGCAGACAAGCCACGCGCCCGTAGCTCAACGGATAGAGCATCTGACTACGGATCAGAAGGTTGGGGGTTCGAATCCCTCCGGGCGCACGCTCCCTACGAAGGCCCCGCACCCCCGGTGCGGGGCCTTCTCCCTTGTGCCGGGAACCGCGCTCGCCCAGGTCGGACGGCATTCCCTCGGCGCTGACGATCCCGTCGGCGCCGCCAGCCGGGGCCGTGCGCGGCCTCGATCCAAGTCCGTCGACGGACGCTCCCGCCGCGGCGGGGACACACCGGGGCAGGGGCAGGACACAGCGGCGGGCACACGACGCCGTGTCCGGCGGGGACCACCGTGCGGCGCCCCGGCGCATTGTGGGTCGGGCCCGGCGGACACCGCACCAGTCCGGTGCATGCCCCGCCTTCCCGCCCCGTCCCTGCGGCCCGCCGCCAGCCACGGGCGCCTGCAGGAGCCGCTGCCGCGCATCCCCGCCTGGTCGGCATCCGCCGCAGCACCTAACGCCCGATCACCCCGCGTCGACACACTGTCGCTCCGGCCGCCCCGATGCCCGGACCTGCCCGCCCGGAGCCGGCTGGATACGTCGATTCCGCGGCCGCGGCCGCCGTGCTCGACCGGCCGGTGGCGCTGCTCGTGCGCTGGGCGAGCACCCGACCCGAGCAGCTGCCGCCGCACGTCGTGATCGACGGCGCCCCCAATTTCGACCCCACCACCCCCGTCGGCGCAGCCGCCGGCTCCGGAGCCCACGCATGAGCAACTGGTCCAAGCCCTACGTCACCGTCCGCGACGCCACCGGCCAGCCGGTCGCCCGGCAGCTGCCCGACCCGCTGCCCTTCGACCCCGGAGCCAGCGCGCACCCCGACGGGCTGACCGTCGCCGACCTCGGGCCGCCCGCCGTCAGCGCACTGGAGGTGCGCTGGCGCACCCCTGCGCACGCCAACCCGCGCAAGCGTCGGGAATCCACGGACGACCTCTGGCTGGTCGCCCTGGCCGCGAGCCTTCCTCGCCGGCGGCACCGGCTGGTCACCCGACTCGCGCGGCCTGCCCCAGCTCGCCGACGCGGCCGTCGTATTCGTCGACCACAGCGATGAAGCCGCGGCCACCAGGTAACGTCACGCACTCCTCCCATCCGCTCTGCCGGGCGGTCCCACGCCGGCCAGGGACGACACGGCGCGGCCACTGCGCCTCAGTTAGGCAACGGGACCGTTTGCGCCGTGGACAACCGCGAGGAGCGCCGCAGCTAGCACACCGAGGCTGAGATGGCTGCCTTCGTAAGGCAGCAGCACCACCCCTACGACGCAGCCGACCTCGACGAAGACACCCATACCTACCTCGACTAGCGCATGCCCTGCTGGAACGTACCCGAAGCGCGCTGGCAGGTCGGGACCGAAAGGAGCGCCATGGTCACCGACTCGATGACGGCGAGCTCAGCGCCTCAGTTCGGCCGACGACGACGAGCCAGGTCGTCGCCGTAGTCGTCGCCGTACTGGACTGCATCCGCCTGGCGGGTGAACGGCGCGTTGTGTACGAAGATGCTGGCCCCAGACGGTTCCTGACATGTTCCCCGCGACTCCAGGAGAATGCGCAGCGGCGGCTGAACGACTCGCCTCGCTTCACACCGCACCCGCACCGTGCCGTAGCGCCGGGCCGCGCTGGTCGCCGCTACATGTACGGCTTCCACTGGTCGAGCACGTCCTCGAGCAGGTTGTAGTGGGCGTAAAGCTCACCGAGCGACGCGTTGCACCCGTCCGACTTCGCAGGCGACGAGTCCTGACCGCAGGCGCCGGTGAGATCGACGGCGCTGATAGCGTCCAGCTGGCCGAGCGTACTGTTGTACAGCGAGCTCATCTCGGCCGGCGGGGTCAGCGCGCGCAGGTCTCGGCCAGCGTTGCTGGCGCTCATCACGATGGTCTGCTCGCGCAGGTAGCAGGAGTAGGCGTTGGCCTGGTCGACCGGGTCGTCCGACTCGAGCACCCACAGTATCCGGCACTCGCCGGAGCCGTCGATGGTCTCCCGCCAGTCGCTCTCCTGCCCGGCGATGATCGATGCCAGCTGCTCGGGCGTGGACGTCTGGGGGGTGGGTGTTTCGGCGGGAGCGGACGAGGTGGTCTCCGCGGCGGGCTGCGTTGCCGCGGGGACCGACGTGTCGCCGCCGGAGCATCCGCTCAGAGCCATGACCGCCATCGCCGCCGTCGCGACGAGCGTTCCTGCGCGCATCCGCATCCCCCTATGTCCATGACCTTGTCCGCGCACCCGAATGGTCTGGCCGGCTGCGCCGACGGCGATGCTACCGACCTGGCCGGATCGCGATCCGAAGCGATCCACCTCACGCGCGCCGGGATGAGGGCATGACGGCTCTGGCTCGAGCACGCCGGGTAGGCGCGTTGATGCCCGCGGCTTCGGCACCCACCAGGGGGAGTGCGCCGACTCGGTGCCCTAGCGGCAGCGGGGATGCGTGACCAGTGCGGACACGCGGCGCCTGGTGCACGCGGCGACACGGCGACTCCTGCGACCGGGTCGCGAACCCTGCTCGGAGCCCCTGGTAGCAGCGCCCCACGTAGGAGGCATGGCACGCACGTACCCCCGCTGACGACCCGGACCTCGACGGCGTGGAGCCGCTGCTGAGCATCGACACCGTGGCCGCCTACCTCGGCGTGCCGGTGGCGACCATCGACGACTGGCGCGTGGACGGCAAGGGCCCGCGCGCGGTCCGCATCGGCCGGCACCTGAAGTTCCTGCGATCGGACGTGTGGGACTGGGTCGCCACCGGGCGCGAGACCGTGCCCGGCCTGCTGCCCGACGGTATGGCCCGGCCATGAGCCGGCCGCGCACCCCGATCGGCACGTTCGGGGCCATCGGGTTCGACGCGCTGCCCCAAGGCCGTTGGCGTGGTCACGCACACGCAGGGTGGCGACGGTGCCGTCGTCCCGGTGGACAGGTCACCTTCGTTGACGGCGCCTACGACGCGCTCACCCGCAGCGGCAGCACATGGTGACCACTGCTGAGTCCACGGACTGCAGGACTCGAGCACGCTCCCGCCAGAACGGCTGGAGCGTGCTCGATCCTCTCTGCCATCAGGTGCGAGCCCAGCTGTGCTTGGTGCGGAGGTGGGAAGACTCGACGCCGTCCAGCACCGCTACCGCAACCAGCGTCGCTACCAGCGCCGCGCCGACCACTATCGATGGAAGCAAGGACCCGACCAGGCCGATAGCCGCACAGCCGGCAATTCCTGCCACCCGGCTGTAGGCCACCCGCCCCGTGGCCCGCAGGTGCAGAGCGAGCTGCGCTACGAGGAAGAGGGTGGGGCCAGCGGCCACCGCGAGCAATCGCGGTCCTTCGAGGGAATGCAATGGGTGGGCAATGACGATCTCATCGCCCACAGCGGTCAGGATGATCCCCCCGACGATCAACACATGGCCGTACGTGTAGATGTCGCGGGCACGCCCGGTACGAGTCGATTCGGCCTCGAGTGACTGCTCTCCGACTCGGCTGGTCGAGACGAAGTAGAGCCACCAGAGAGCAGCGGTGCCGGCGAATGCACTCGCAAGAGCGGCGATGGTGGCGATGTCCAGGTGATGTGCGCCGGTGGTCACTCCGGTCAGCACGATCGTCTCGCCGAGCGCCGCGATCACGAACAGTCCGAACCGTTCGGTGAAGTGTCCGGAGGCGATACGCCAGGAGCCTGCCGCCAGGCGAGGCCGACGCGGAAGAGGGAACATGGCGAGCGGAGCGACATAGTCCAGAGCGAGCGCCAGGATCCAGAGCCATGTTCTTGGGCCGCCCTCTGCAAGGCCACCGGCAACCCAGAACGACCCAGCTATCAAGAACCAGACGAGGATGCGCGCAGCGTGCTCTCGTTCGATCGTCCCGCGCCGCGCCGCCACCAACGTGAGGAACGCGTGGCGTCCGACCTGGATGGCGAGATATGCGGCGGCGAAGAGCAGTCCGCGGTCACCGAAGGCGTCGGGGATGGCGATCGCCATCAGCAAGCTCCCCGCCATCAGCGCGATCAGGAGGAAGCGGACTGGGTTGGTGTTCGGATTCAGCTCGTTCGTCGCCCAGGTGGTGTAGTTCCACGACCACCAGACTGCGAGCAGGACGATCGCGGCCTGACCCGCTCCGACCCATGTGAGGCGATCGAGCACGAGGTGCGAGATCTGGGTGATCGAGAAGACGAAGACGAGGTCGTAGAACAGCTCCAGCGTCGCGGCGCGCTGGGTCTCAGCATCGTCGCGGCGCTGGAGCTGTCCGGTCACCACGGCAGGATGCCCTCGCGGTCAGTGGCCGTTCCGGTGGGTGCGTTCGCACCCAGCATGGCCATCCGCACTGCCGCCTCGGCACCTTCTTCGATGCTCTGCCCGACATGGCCGGTGAAGTCCGTCGCGGTCTGCCCGGGGTCGACAGCGTTGAAGTGGACGTCCGGGATCGTCTTGGCGTACTGCGTGGTGAGCATGGTGACGGCGCTCTTCGAGGATCCGTAGGCGGCGAGCGTGTACTGCGACTCGACGCGAGCCGGGTCCTGCGTCAACGCGAACGACCCCATGCCGCTCGTGATGTTGATCACCGACGGATCCGTCCCCCGCCGCAGCAGTGGCAGGAACGCGTGGGTGACCCGCACGACTCCGAACACGTTGGTCTCATACACAGGCCGAAGCTGCTCCGCCGTCATGTCCTCCGGCGCTGCCACCTCGCCGAGGATGCCGGCGTTGTTGATGAGGATGTCCAGGCGACCTACGTGCTCGCGCATCACGGCCGCGGCGGCTTCGACCGATGCGTCGTCCGTGACGTCGAGCGGGACGTGGCGGGCGCCGAGGTGATCAGCGGCTTCCTGCCCGTCAGCAGGGTTGCGGGCGCCGATCCAGACGTCCTGCCCCGCCTCGACCAGTCGACGGGCGATCTCGTAGCCGAGCCCCCGGTTTCCCCCGGTGATCAGTGTCGTCGTCATCGCACAGCTTCCTTTCGATGGTGTCGGAGCCGCTGCGCTCAGGCGGCGGGTCGGAACGGACGGAGCAGGCGAATGCCGTCCTCCACGGAACCTTGGATCAGCTCGAGCATCTTCGGCACGAGAGCGGCCATCCGCGGCGCCTGAAGGTGGGCTTCCAGAAGCGCCCTGCTCTCCCAGCGCTCGTAGATGACGAACACGCCGGGCTGCCCATCCACCTCGTGGGCCTCGTAGTCGATGTTGCCGGGATCGTCACGCGACGGCGTGACTGCCGCCGTGATGAACGCCTTGAGCTCTTCCTCCCGACCGGGCTTCGCCTTGGCGTCCCAGAGGACGGTCACGTATCCATCAGATGTCGCGGTCATTCAGCTTTCCCTACGCCGGAGATCGTCGAGAGGCGGATACCAGGCTCGACGCGCCTTCCGTTACAGATACCACCTGTAACGGAACGGCCAGTGTGGACGGTAGGGGACGACAGCGTTACAGTCAATATCTGTAAACTAAGGCGCGCCGAGAGGCGGGAGGAGTGATCGTGCTGAGCGAGGACCCGAGGGGCGAGGAGCCGGCGCCGACCACCGGGCGCCCCCGCGACCCAGCAATCGAAGAGGCGATCATCGCGTCGACCCGCAAGCTCCTTGCGACCAAGGGTTACTCGTCGATGACCATCCGGGACATCGTCACGGACGCCGGCGTCACCCGCCCGACGCTCTACCGACGCTGGTCCGACAAGTACGCGCTCGTCCTCGACGCCCTGCGGTACGGCCTGCGCAAGCAGCGCGAGGCGTATCCGCCGCTCGACCTCGAGCAGCTCGGCCCTCGAGATGCGATGGTCGAGGCGGTGCGTCGGCTCGATCCGCGGTACCACAACCCGCGCGCCATGACGCTGCACGGCAACTTCATGGCGGAAGCGGAACGCGCACCGGGTCTGCATGCGCAGATGAGGGAGCTCGCCAATCAGCCGCGCTGCCAAGAGCTCGCGGACGTTCTGGCGAACCTCCAGGCCCGTGGCGCTGTCCGCTCAGAAGTCGACGTCGACATGGTCGCGACGCTCTGCTTCGGTAGCTACTTCGCCGACTTCAACCGGTATGGACGCGAGGTCCCCGCCGACTTCGCCGAGCGAGTCGTCGCCTCGCTGTGGCCGGCTATCGCCGCGCAGGACGAGGCGGGCCAGGCGTAGCGCACGGCCAGTCGCGGAGCCGGCCGATAGGCGCGCCATGTCCTCGCGGTCTTGGCCGCGCCGGCGGCGGCGAAGAGGGCGGCGACGTGGTTCAAGGGTGCAGTCCTGCCCTACCCGGTCACCGACGCGACGTTCGACACCGGGTCGTACCAGGACTTCGCGGGGGTGCACTTCGGCGTCCGCTGCTAGGGCTCGCTCCTGTCGGGTTCCGGGCCGACGTAACGGCCACGGGGGCGAAGCCGCAACGGCTTCTCGTCATACTCGGCGATGGCATGGGCTATCCAGCCGACGGTCCGTCCGGCGGCGAAGAGGAGGGACCCGGCGTCGTCGTCCATGCCCGTGGCGATGGTGAGCGCGGCGAGTGCCAGATCGAAGTTCGGATGCAGCCCGGTGGGCGCCATCACCTCGCGCAGCGCAGTCACCGCGTCTGCGAGTGCGGGGGCGATCTCGTCCGTCACCGTGAACAGATGGGCGGCTCGTGCGTCGGTGCGCGGGTAGAGCGGCTGTCCGAAGCCCGGCACGTGCCCGCCGAGCAGTCGTAGCTGGCGCCGGACCGCGACGTCGGCGGCCGTGCCGTCGAGGACGTCGCGGAGGAGCTGGGCGGCGCGGTGGCTCGCGATCCCGTGCAGCGGCGAGTCGAACGCGCCGAGGGCTGCTGTGACGATCGCGTAGCCGGAGGCCCGCGCTGATGCGGCGACCCGCGCGGCCATCGTGGATACCGGGAGGTCGTGGTCGATGGCAAGGATCATCGCGGTGTTGACGGCCGCAAGTTCCCGCTTCGACGGCGCTGACCCCTGTAGCGCGACCCAGAGCGCGCCCGGCACGGTTTGGTCCGGGACCATGGGGACGGGGCTGCCGACGACCTGCGGCAGCGCGGCGGTGATGATCGCACCGACACGCCGCAGCGCGCCCGGTGCGACGTCGTCGCGGAGGGGGTCTGCGGCGGCGAGCCCGCGCACCGCGACGACCGCTCGATCGATCCAGGACGCTCCCGGTGGGAGCGCCTCGGTGGCCCGGCGGGCGGGCGTGATGAACTCCGCTGGGGCGGTCAGTCGCCGCGAGGGGTCGAGCGGGTTGCCCCAGAGCCAGGCGGCGACCGCGTCGAAGGCGGTGCTGGCGGCGAGCTCCGACGCGAGCCGGCCGCGGTAGAAGAGGTCACCGTCGTCGATGTTCGCGATGTCGGTGTCGAGGACCATGAGCGGTCGCCCGCCCCCCACCGCGACGGGTGCCGTCGGAGGGCCGGGGCGTGGCGGCACGTGTTCGTCGCGTCGCGAACGCCTCGATCTCGAGCGGGTCGAAGAGGGACCCGTTCGCCGTGCGGGTGCGTTCGAGCAGCCCGCGGGACACGTATGCGTAGAGCGTCTCCGGTTTCACGCCGAGGCGTGCCGCGGCCTGCTGCGCGGTGAGCAGGGGCATCCCGAGTGGTGCTTCCACATTGATCCGATCAACGTTGACGCCTTTCGATCAAGTATCCACACTGATGCCGACCCGAGGAAGGGGCGACCATGGGCGTGCAGATCGACCGGATGAACGACGACCTCATCGCAGTGCCGCGCGGCCTGACCAACGTCGCGGTGACCGAGACCGCGATCAGCGATGTGCGCGGACTCGAGGGGTACTACCAGTACCGAGAGCACTCCGCGACTGAGCTGGCGCGAACGCGGACGCTCGAGGAGGTCTCACACCTCTTCCTCTACGGCGCGTTGCCGGACCGTGACGCCCTGGCCCGGTTCACGCAGGACCTCACGGCAGCTCAGCGCGGCGACGACCTGGCGGCGGTCATCGATGCCGTCGCGTCCGCGGGCACCGACGTCCTCTCCGGGGCAAAGGCGGCGTGGCCGCTGCTCGCCGGGCGGCGACGGATGCGACCGCTCTACGACCTCACGCGTGACCAACGCCGCGCCGACGCGCTTGCCTTGGTTGCGGTGCTCCCACTGATCCTCACCAGTCTCTGGCAACGTGGCCACGGCGCGGGGGCGGCCGAGCCGCTCCCGGAGCGTGGCGTCGTCGCGAACTATCTGCACCAGCTCACAGGTAGGGTCCCCACTGCAGCGGAGGAACGAGCGCTCACCGCGTACCTGGTCGCGGTGATCGACCACGGCCTGAACGCGTCGACGTTCACCGCCCGCGTCATCGCCTCCACGGCCGCAGATGTCGCGTCGGCCCTCGCCGGCGCGCTCGGCGCGCTCTCGGGTCCGCTCCACGGCGGAGCACCCTCCCGGGTCCTCGACGCGCTGGACCAGCTCTCGTCGCCAGCCGACGTCGAGGCGTGGATCAGGGGGGAGCTGGCGGCTGGGCGACGGCTCATGGGGTTCGGGCACGCGATCTACCGAACCCGGGACCCCCGATCGGAGCTGCTCAAGGAGATCGCGATCGGCCTCGGCGGCGACCGGGTCGACCTCGCGCTGCATCTTGAGGAGCAGGCGGAACAGGCGCTCGCCCGCTCGAAGCCGGGCCGAGCGCTGCACGCCAACGTCGAGTTCTACGCCGCGGTCGTGCTCGAACGCGTCGGTGTGCCGCGAGACATGTTCACCCCCACGTTCGCGCTCGCCCGCACTATCGGATGGGCGGCACACGTACTCGAACAGGCCGACGACCCGAAGATCATCCGCCCCTCCGCCCGGTACGTCGGACCAGCGCTCGCCAGCCCCGCGACGGCTCCAGCGACAGCGCCGCGATGACCAAGCCGTCAGGTTCCATCCCGCCGAATCGAACGGTCGCCGGCGCAGCCGTCGGCAGGCGGCGCTCAGTGCCGCCCGCAAGGGAAAGACCCGACCACGCGGACGAGGTGACCGTCCGACGCGCGGACCTTTCGGGCGCCGACCGGAACCATGTTGCGCGTCTGCTCGAGGCGTACCTGTGGCAGACCGAGCGCGAGAAGGCCGACCATCTGGGGGTTACGCCACCGACCAGCGGCCAGCTTCCGAAGAGCTACCGGGCGGAGATCGCGCGACCCGAAAGCGCGTTCGTCGACGCCGTGGTGTTCCTGGCTGAGCTGAACGGGGCGGCCGTGGGAGTTGCCGTCGCGAAGCCCGAGGCGGGTGCAACCGAGATCAAGCGGCTGTGGGCAGATCCGCAGGTGCGCGGTCGGGGCGTCGGGTCTGCGCTGATCGACGCGGTGCTGCGCGAGGCGCCGGGCGCCGTCCGCCTCACCGTGTGGAGCTGGCGGACGCAGGCGCAGCGGCTGTACCTGTCACGGCAGTTCGCTGTCGTTCCGTCCTGGGATCCCCGGCCCGGTCTGGTGTGCATGTTCCGTCCGGAGGCGGTGGACCCCGGCCGACGGTGACGAGCCTGGACGACGTCGTTCGTGCACGTTCGCAGGGCGGCAGGCGGCACATCCGCCGCGTCAGGAAGCAGGGGGACGTCGTCGCGCGCCACCGGTCAGTCGTCCGTCGCCGAGACCAGGCCGACCCGGTAGGCGAGCACGACCGCCTGCACCCTGTCGCGCAGGTGGAGCTTGGCGAGTATCCGGGACACGTACGTCTTGACCGTCTCTGGCGTGATGACGAGCTCTGTCGCGATCTCCGCGTTCGACAGCCCGGCGGCGAGATGCTGGAACACCTCCAGCTCGCGCGGGGTCAGGTGGCGGAGGACCTCGTCCCTCGCGGGGCGGGACGAGTGCGTCGGCCGCACCCGCTCGGCGAAGCGGCCGATGAGGGTGCGGGTCACGGTCGGGGCCAGCAGAGACTCGCCCCGAGCGATCGTCCGGACGGCATCGACCAGATCGGCGGGAGGCGCGTCCTTGAGCAGGAACCCGCTCGCCCCGGCGCGCAGCGCCTCATAGACGTACTCGTCGACGTTGAAGGTGGTCACCATCAGCACCTTGACCGGCCGTGGGGCGTCCGGTCCCGCGATCTGCCGTGTCGCCTCGATGCCGTCCAGCACGGGCATCCGGATGTCCATGACCACGACGTCGGGGCGCAGCCTGCGCGCGGCCTCGACGGCTGCACGCCCGTCCTCCGCCTCACCGACGACCTCCATGTCCGCCTGCGCGGAGAAGATCGTGACGTAACCGACCCGAACCAGCTCCTGGTCCTCGCACACCAGGACCCGGATCGGGGGCTCTCGCGTCGTCGACGAAGCGGTCATGGGCTGCTCCTGGTCGGGATCGTGGGGATCACGGCGCGCAGGCGGAACCCGCCCTCGGGCGTCGGGCCGGCCTCCAGGTCACCGTCGAGGAGGCGGACGCGCTCGCGGAGACCGGCGATGCCGCGCCCGGCAGGTGGTGACACCGCCGTCGCGGCGGGCCGCGCCGGCGAAGGGGTGCCGGAGGTGGCCGCCGACGAGGCGGGGTAGCAGGTCACCTCGATCTCGAGGTGCTCGGGGCTGTGCCGCAGGGGGACCGTGGTCGGTCGCCCGGGGGCGTGTCGGAGCGCGTTGGTGAGGCCCTCCTGCATCACCCGGTAGGCGGCGAGCCCGACGGCGTCCGGCACGGTCCGCCGTCTACCCTCCTCGCTCCACTCCACCGGCTGGCCCGACCGGCGGGCCTGCTCGACGAGGTCGCCCACACGGCCGAGGACGGGCGCCCGCCCCGAGGACGCCGACTCGCCGGTCGCCTCCAGCACACCCAGCAGGTGCCGCAGCTCGGTCAGCGCGAGCCGTCCGGTGTCGCTGATCGCGACGAGCCCGTCGACGGCGCGATCCGGTCGGACGGACACGAGGTACTGCGTGGCGTCGGCCTGCACCACCATCGCCGTCACGTGGTGCGTCACCACGTCGTGCAGCTCCCGCGCGATCCGAGCCCGCTCGTCCGACCTCGCCACGGCGGCAGCCAGGCGCCGGCGCTCGAGCTCTTCGGCCCGCCAGCGGCGCACCCCGGTGCCGGCCATCCAGATCACCACCAGGACGAGGTAGAAGGCGAGGAAGGCTGGGATCCGGGTGGGCGAGCCCAGTCCAGACAGCGTGGCCACGAGGACGGCATAGCCGACAGTCGCCAGCGCGGCCCTGCTGCGGCGGAGCCTCGCCAGGTGCGCCCCGGCGCTGTACACCGCGACGTAGAGGCCGACGCTCGCGAACGTCGGCGGGTAGGCCAGAACCTGGTTGAGGGCGAAGGCGCCGCCGACGACCGTCAGGCACGCCCGGGGCGACGACGGCGGACCGCAAGGGGTGCGCACTGGAGCAGGAGCAGCGTCACCGCGAGCGCGTCCCGCGGCCGCTCGGGCAGGTCGCCGAGCTCGACGCCGATCGTCGAGAGCGTCGGGACGAAACCGAGCCCGCCGAGGACGACCGCCAACACCGTGTCCTGGACGCCCGGCCGGCTCGCGAGCCATCGTCCGGGCGGTGGACCGGGGCGCGTGACCCGGTCGGCGGCGGAGGTGGCAGGCACCGCCCGAGCCTACGGGCGACGGCGTGCCGCCGGGACGAGCGTGCCACGTCGGCGGGCCAGCACGAGCATCGGGACGGCCAGCAGCACCCCCACCGTCACGGTCACCAGCGAGCCCTCGATCCCGAAGGCGCCGCCCGTGAGCAGGGCCGGGCCGGAGACGTCCGCGACCAGCAGACCCTGTCCCGCGTGGCCCGAGACGGGCAGGCCGAGCAGCGCGACGGTGGCGTTCCAGGCGAGGTGCAGCCCGATGACGAACCACAGGTTGCGACGCCAGAGGAACGCGGCGCCGAGCAGGCCACCGGCCTCGATCGTGATCGCCAGCGCGGTCCACGGGGTGGCGCCCGGGTTGAGCAGGTGCACCAGACCGAAGAACAGGGCGGTGACCAGCAGCGCGCCCCAGCTGCCGGCGAGACGCTCGACGGCCTGCAGCCCGAAGCCGCGGAACATGAGCTCCTCGGTGACCGCGACGCCGAGCATGACGGTGAGCACCGGGGCCACCACGGCAGGGACGTCTGTGCCGGCGCCGCGGAACGTGTAACCGCCGAGAGCGGTGACGATGGAGGCCGATGCCGCCACGAAGCCCAGACCGAGCACGGCACCCAGCAGCGCCTCGGAGACGGCACGGCGGGCGGCGATCTCGGGAGTCGGGCGCCGGGCGACGAATCGCATGACGACGCGGTAGACGATGACCGCCAGCACCGCGCCCAGCACGGGGACCACGGTGAGCGGTTCGCGCTGCGCGGTCAGACCCGCGACCGCGCCGACGCCGACCGCGCCCGTCAGCGCCCACGTCAGCGGGTACCGGAAGAAGCGGGCTACCCGGCCGCCGCCGGCGGCCCTCGAGGCGTCCGGTCGGGATGTCGTGGTCGTCGTGCTCATCAGGGCCTCCGTCGCTCGGTGGCCGCTCGGACCGGCGACCAGCAGCAACGCTAGGAACACCCGGGCAACGGCGAATCACCCCGAGGTGGGCAGCCCGCGTGGCTCTCTCGGGGGAGAACAGGCCGAGCCGGCCGGAGAGGACCCGCACGTGCGGCAGGGCGGCCGCACGTGCGGCCACGTCGTCGAACCCGCACCGGTCAGGGCCGGCGTCGGCGGCTCGTTCGAAGGGATGCACTGGGGACCGCAACCTGGCGTGCAGGTGTCCGCCGCGGTCACAGCGGCCCCAGCGCCCGCCCGGGGTCGGTGTCGAGAGCGAGAGTCTCGAGCACCTGAGACAGTGCGTGCTCTTCGTAGCGGAAGTGGTTCTCCATGATCGCTGCGATGCCTTCCAGGTGCTGGTCCAGCTGCGGGGGCGAGGCGGCCGCCTCGACCGCCGCCTGCAGCCCGGACAGCAGGTGGGCGATCATCGAGTGGTCCTGCTCCAGCAGGCGCAGCGTCGGGCCCAGGTGGGGGTGGGCGGCCGCGATCGCCGGGAACAGCTCACGGTCCTCGCCCTCGTGGTGCCCCGTCAGGGCGGTGCAGAACCGTGGCAGAACAGCAGCAGGTCTCGGCTCGCCTGCTCGGCCGGTGCTCCACGGCCGAGCGCGGCTCGGGTGACCTGCAGCGCCTCACGCAGGCGTGCGTGCACCCCGCGCAGCTCGTGGCTCCAGGCGATCAGCCTGGTCTTCTCGCCCTCAGTCACGCGAGGGCGAAGGCGACGACGTCATCATGTCGCAGTCCTTCGTGTCCCACGCCTCCATGCCTGGCACGGTCTGCCACCGGCACGCGACGCTGCCGTCACGGTAGCGCACCACCGCGACGAGCCGCGCCAGGGCCTCCCGACCGTGCCCGGAGACGATCGTCCGGGCGACGCCCTCGGGTCGGCCGAGCGTCACGGGTCCACCCGTGACCGCCGGCTCGGCACGCATCGCCGAGCGCGCGCGACGTCGCTCCCGAGCCGACCTGACCGGGCCTGCACCACGGACAGGCGTCGACGCAGCGTGACGGCTACCGCCACACCTGCAGCTGCCGCGTGAAGGGGGAGGACGACGAGCTGTACACCGCGCGGTGTCGCTCGACGAGCGCGTCGACCTCCGGGCTGCCGGGGGCCGACACGGGTCTCCATCGCGTCCGCGAGGGCGCGCTCGCGGTCGGTGACGGCGTCCGTGACTGCTTGCCACTTCTCCGGGCTGCGGGAGGCCGAGCGTTCGGCGTGCTGCCGCCGCTGCACCGTGTCCCCGTAGAGGCGGCGGGCTCCCGTGGACCAGCCCGGGTCCCAGTCGGGCCCGAAGATCGCCGCCTGCTGCTCGACCGTCAGCAGCAGCCAACGCTCGTGGGCGTCGAGCGTCGGCACGTCGACGTCCGGGCCGTCCAGCACGGCCCGGATGTCGTCCAGGCCGAGACCGATCTCCCGGTAGGCGGCGAGGACGGCGCTCGATCGAGGCGTGGTCGGCGTGGTCTGCGTGGCCTCAGGCCGGTTCGGTCAGGGGGCGAAGGGCGTCGGCGCACGCGGAGAGACTGGACTGCAAGCGCTGCCGTTCGGCCGCGGCCAGTCCTGCCAGCATGGTCTGCTCCACCTGTGCGACCGCCTGACTAGCCGCAGTCAGCAGCTCGCGGCCGGCCGGGGTGAGCTGCGAGGGCATCGCCCGCCCCCGCCTGGCCTCGGCGGGGCGGGCCAGCAGCCCGCGCTGCTCCAGCCCGTGCAGCACCGAGTGCATGGACTGCCGGGTGACGAAAGCCCCCCGGGCGAGCTCGGCGGCGGACAGCCCCGGCCGCTGACCGAGCAGCTCGAGGCACGCGTACTGCGGCACGGTCAGCGAGAGGGGGCGCAGCGCGACGTCCATCGATGCCCGCAGCGCCGCGGCGGCGCGCTTGAGGGTGTAGCCGACCGAGGTGTCGAGGTCTACCTGCGGTTCGCTCATGTCAGGAGTCTGACATACAGTCGGCATGTCAAAGTCCTGACATCAAGGAGTGTCCATGCCTACCGTCACCGGTCCCGACTTCATCGCCCTGCAGGTGCGCGACGTCGACGCCGCCGCAAGGTTCTACGAGACCCGCCTGGGGTTGCGGCGCGCGCCCATGAGTCCGCCGGGCGCCGTCGTCTTCACCACCACCCCGATCGCCTTCGCGGTCCGGGCCCCGTTGCCCGGGACGGATCTGGAGGCGATCGACCCGCGCCCCGGCGCCGGTGTCGCTCTGTGGCTGCACGCCAGTGACGCCCAGGGGCTGCACGACGAGCTCGCGGCGGCCGGGGTGGTGATCCTCGCGGCACCGACCGACGGCCCCTTCGGCCTAACCTTCACCTTCGCCGACCCCGACGGGTACGCGATCACGGTCCACGACCAGCGATGACAGCGTGGCCGTCCGCCCGGCGACCGTGAGCCGGCGCAGGGTGGGCGCCACACTCTGCCCCGGGACGATCGATCGCAGGGATGTGCGGGCGGCTGGCCTCGGCGAACCCGAGCCGGCCGTCGACGACGGCGTGGCGCAGCCGGGGGACCACGAGCGGACCGCTGCGGCGGGGGATGTCCCCCGAGCCGGGCGGGGGAGGGCGGCGGCAGGCTCGGGGGAGCCGCCCATGGGACGCGTCGTGCCAGGTCACGAGGCTGGACACGTCAGCGTCCCCCACCCCGGAGGCCTCCCGTGGTCAGCCTCGCCCCACCGCCCAGCACGTCGACCGTCGCGCCGCCCGGCCGGGCCGTCGGTCCCGCGCCCACCACCGCCCGGCTGCAGCCTCGCCGCGACGTGTTCGTCGACGCCGTGCGCGCCATCGGCACCACGTGCGTCGTCGTGCTGCACTGGCTGATGGCCGAGGCCGCCTGGGACGGGCGGACGCTGCAGGTCGGCAACGCCCTCGGGCACGGGTGGGCGTGGGTGCTCACCTGGGTGGGGCAGGCCCTGCCGCTGCTGTTCTTCGCGGCCGGCGCCGCAGCCGCCTACGAGCGGGCGGCCGGCGTGCCGGGCGTCGCGCCCCGGTGGCCCGTGGTCGTGGGGCGGCGGGTGCGGGCGGTCGTCCGGCCCGTCGCGGCGTTCGCGGTGGCGTGGGCCGTGGCTGTGGGCGCCCTGCTCGCCGCCGGTGTGCCGCACGACGCCGTGCTGCGGCTGGCGCGGATGGCGCCGCAGCTGCTGTGGTTCCTGGGCCTGTGGGTCGTGCTCCTCGCGGTCGTGCCGATGCTGCAGGCGGCCTGGCGGCGGTGGCGCTGGCGGGCGCTGGCCGTCGCGGTGGCCCTCCCGCTCGGCGTCGACCTGCTGCGCTTCACCGCCGGCGCCGACCGGCTGGCGTGGGCGAACCTGCTGCTCGTGTGGACCGTGCCGTTCCTGGCGGGCATCGCCTACGCCACCGACCGGGCGGCTCGCCGCCCCGCGGCCGGCGGCGGGCGCGCAGTCCTCGCGCTCGGCGTCCTCGCCGGGCTGGCGGCGATGGTGCTGCTGGTCCTGCTCGGTCCGTACCCGCCGAGCATGGTCGGCATGCCGGGCGACGCGATCTCCAACCTCGGCCCGCCCACGGCCCCGGTGGTCGCCCAGGCCGTCGCGCAGGTCTGCGCCGTCGTCCTGCTGCGGCCGGTCCTTGTGCGCTGGGCGCGCTCGGCTCGCGGCGGCGCCGTGGTGCGGGGGCTCGCCCGCCGCGCCATGACCGTCTACCTGTGGCACCTGACGGCGATGTTCACCGTGGTCGGGGTGGTGCTGGTCGGCATGGGCCACCGGCTGCCCGAGCCCTGGAGCGCCGACTGGTGGGCGAGCCTGCCCACGTGGTTCGCCGCCTACGGGCTCGTGCTGGTCGGCCTGGTGGCGCTGTTCGGGCGGTTCGAGCGCCACCGCACCTGATGCGCGTCGCACGGATGCGCCGCCTGCCGCCAGCCCGCCCCCTCGGCTCACGACGTCCCGGTCCCCGCGGCGAGGGCCATGGCGCGACGGACCCGGGCGGCGGGGAGGCGCCCGTCCGGGCCGGGCGCCAGGGGCGCCACGGGGACCCGCGCGGCGACCTGGCGCAGCACCCGACGGGGAAGGGCGTCGCCGACGACGACGATGCCGTCGACCCGACCGACCATGGAGCGCACGCGCTCCTCGCGACCGGGTCCGCGAGCCACCGCCACCGTGACCGCGAGGCCGGCCTCCCAGGCGGCCAGCTCGAGGTCCGGCAGCGCGCCGACCGCCGCGGGCCCGAGCACCACGCCGACCATGCCGGTGCGCTGGGACGCCAGGCCCCGTGCGGCGGCGGACGGGACGTAGGCGAGCTCGGCGATCGCCGCCGGGACCGCCGCGCGCGCCACCGGGCTCGCACGCTCGTCGTCGTTGAGGACCCGCGACACGGTGGATGTCGAGTAGCCGGACCGGCGCGCGACGTCGCCCAGCGTGGGCGCCCGCCGCACCCCGTGGTCACGCCTCGCCGTCATGCTGCACCCGAGGTGCCGCACCCGTCATGGCCCGCCACGACCTCAGACGGCGTCGAGCCGGGCGCGCAGCTCGGCTGGCAGCTCGAGGTCGACCGCCCCGAGGAGCTCGTCGAGCTGCTCCACGCTGCTGGCGCCCACGACCGGGATCACGGGGACCTCGCCGCCGAGCAACCAGGCCAGCACCACCTGGTGCGGCGTGGCGCCCAGCTCGGCGGCCACCTCGCGGAGCGCGCGGACCCGCGCGTGCGTGGTCGGGTGGTCGAAGCCCGCGAAGAGCGGCTTGTCCGGCCGCACGTAGGCGCCCTGCAGCAGGGGCGAGTACGCGACGACGGCCAGCGACGGCCGGCCCGGCGCGCCCGTGGAGCGGGCGTAGTCGAGCAGCTCCGGCGACGCCCAGCCGTGCCGCCCGGGGTCCGGGGCGGGGTAGGCGTAGGTGAGGTTCTGCTGCACCAGGCTGTAGGGCGCGACGCCCTGGCGGCGCGCCTCCTCGCGCGCCTCGACGACGCGCCACAGCGCGGCGTTGGAGATGCCGGTGAGCCCCACGATCCCCTCGGCCTGGAGCTTGCCGAACGCGGCGACGGTCTCGGCCAGGGGCGTCTCCCGGTCGTCGACGTGGCCGTAGAGCACGTCGATCCGCTCGACGCCGAGGTGGCGCAGGCTCTCGCGCGCCTCGCGGTCGACGACCTCGCCGGACAGGCCCTGGAAGTTCGTGGGCGGGGTGTTGGACAGGGGCAGCGCGGGGTCCTTCTTCGCCGCGCCGAGCTTGGTGGCGATCCGGACGTGGTCGCGCACGCCGCGGTCCGCGAGCCAGCGGCCGATGAGGTCCTCGCTGTCCCGGCCGTGGCCGCCCACCCAGGCGTTGTAGTTGTTCGCGGTGTCGAGGAACGTGCCGCCGGCCTCCACGAACCGGTCGAGGATCGCGAAGGTCGTCTCCTCGTCGGTCCGCGTGCCGAAGAACATCGTGCCCAGGCACAGGGTCGAGACCTCGACGGCGTGCTCGCCGTCGCCGACGGTGCGGTACTGCATGGGTCCTCCTCGGGGCGGGGTGGGCGCGGCAGGCGCCGGGCCGTGCGAGCGACGCTACGGGCGTGGTGGTCCGGGTGTACGGTCCGTTTCGATGGCCGCCGACCAGACCAATTCGCGGCTCGCGTGGGAGACGCTCCTCGAGCTCGACGGCGCGGGCAGCCGCGTCGCGCAGCTGGAGCGGGCGGTGCGGGACGCCGTCCGCACGGGCCGTGCGCCGGCCGGCGCGGCGCTGCCCGCGAGCCGGCGGCTGGCGGAGGTGCTCGGCGTCTCCCGCTGGGTGGTCACCGAGGTGTACGGCCAGCTCGTGGCCGAGGGCGTGCTCGAGGCGCGCACCGGGTCGGCCACCCGGGTGGCGGCGCAGGTCGCGCTCCCCGAGGTCGGCCGCCCGGCGCGCGGCCCAGAGGCCGGAGGCGGCCCGCAGCTCGCCCGCCGGCCCCGGTTCGACCTCGCACCCGGCGTCCCCGACCTGCGGCACGTGCCGCGCGACGCCTGGCTGCGGGCGGCGCGCGAGGCGCTCGCGGTCGCGGCGGGCGACGACCTCGGCGGCGTCCCGTGGGGCGGGCACCCGCGGGCCCGCGCCGCGCTCGCCGCCCACCTGCGGCGCGCCCGGATGGTCGCCGCGCCGGACGAGGCCGTCGTCCTGACCCACGGCGCCACCCGCGGCATGGCGCTGGTCGCCGCGGCGCTCGCCGCCGCCGGGCACCGGCACCTGCTCGTGGAGGACCCGAGCTGGCCGGTGCTGCGGGAGGTGGCACGCCGGGCCGGGCTGGAGCCCGTCCCCGTGCCGGTCGACGACGACGGGGTGGACGCCGACGCCCTCGCCGCCGCCGCGGCGCGCACCGGGGCGCGCGCCGCGCTGCTGACCCCGGCGCACCAGTTCCCGACCGGCTCGGCGCTCGCGCCGGAGCGCCGTCAACGCGTGGTGGCGTGGGCCCGGGCGGTCGACGGCCTGGTCGTGGAGGACGACTACGACGCGGAGTTCCGGTACGACCGGCGCCCCGTGGCAGCCCTGCAGCGCCTCGCCCCCCAGCACGTGCTGCTGCTCGGCTCGCTGAGCAAGACGCTCGCGCCCGCGTTCGGGACCGGCTGGGCCGTGGTGCCGCCGCGGTGGCGCACGCCCCTGGAGCGGGCGGCGCGGGACGTCGCGGACGGTCCCTCGACGGTCGACCAGCTGACGTTCGCGCGGCTGCTGGACGGCGGCGCGTACGACCGGCACCTGCGCGCGACGCGCGTCCGGTACCGCCGGCGGCGGGACGCGCTGGTGGCGGCCCTCGGCCGCGCCCTGCCCGAGGCGCGGGTCCGCGGGCTGCCGGCGGGGCTGCACCTGCTGCTCGACCTGGGCGCGGGCGCCCCGGACACTGCGGCAGTCGTGCGCGCGGCGGCCGACCGCGAGGTCGCCGTCGCCGACCTGCGCCGCTACCAGGCCCGCCCGGCCCCCCGTTCGGGCACCCTCGTGCTCGGCTACGGCAACCTCGCCGACGCCCGCGTCGACGAGGCCGTGACGCGGCTCGCGGAGGCGGTGTCCGCGGCGGGGCGCTGACGGACCGGGGCGCCGTGCACGCCCGGCCGGTCCGTCCGACGAGCCGGCGCCGGGCCCTACGCTGGCGCCGTGGCAGCCACCCGCCTGCGCCGCGTCGCCGTCCTGGTGCTCGAGGGCGCCAAGCCGCTCGACGTCGGCATCCCCGCGCAGGTCTTCACGACCCGCCCGAGCATGCCGTACGAGGTCCGCGTCTGCGGCCCCGCGCCGGGCCTGGTGCGCGGCGGCGACGGCCTGTCGTACCACGTCGCCGACGGGCTCGACGCGCTCGGGTGGGCCGACGTCGTCTTCGTGCCCGGCTACCGCTTCCCCGACCGCGAGGACCCCCCGACGCCAGTCGTCGAGGCGCTCGTGGCGGCGCACGACCGCGGCGCGGACCTCGCCGCCATCTCGACCGGGGCCTTCGCCCTGGCGGCCACGGGCCTGCTCGACGGGCGCCGCGCCACCACGCACTGGCACTACACGCGGGCGTTCGCGGCGCGGTACCCCCGCGTCACGGTGGACGAGAACGTCCTGTTCGTGGACGAGGGGCGCGTGCTCACCTCGGCCGGCGCGGCGTCCGGCATCGACCTGTGCCTGCACATGGTCCGGCGCGACCTCGGCGTGGCGGCGTCGAACCACGCCGCCCGGCGCCTGGTCGCCGCGCCGTACCGCAGCGGCGGCCAGGCGCAGTACGTGCCGCGCAGCGTGCCCGAGCCGCTGGGCGAGCGGTTCGCCGCGACCCGCGAGTGGGCGCTGCACCGGCTCGACAAGCCGCTGACCCTGGAGGTGCTCGCGCGGCACGCCGCGGTGTCGCCGCGCACGTTCTCGCGCCGCTTCGTCGAGGACACCGGCTACACGCCGATGCAGTGGGTCCTGCGCGCCCGTGTCGACGTGGCCCGCGCGCTCCTCGAGCGCTCGGAGCGCTCCGTCGAGCAGGTGGCGGCCGACGTCGGGCTCGGCACGGGCGCCAACCTGCGGCGCCACTTCCAGCGCGTCCTGGGGACGACGCCGAGCGAGTACCGGCGCACCTTCGCGCGCGGCGGGTAGCACGCGCGCCCGGCGCCGGGACGGAGCGCGGGGCGGCTGGCGAGATCCTTGCGGACCGTGGCGCTCGCGCCGCTGTCCGCGCCGGGTCGGTCCCGGACATCCTCGTGGCGTCCGACAGGAACCACCGGGAGGGACCCATGACCCGCATCGCCATCAACGGCTTCGGCCGCATCGGCCGCAACGTGCTGCGCGCGCTCCTGGAGCGGGGCAGCGACCTGGACGTCGTCGCCGTCAACGACCTCACCGAGCCGGCCGCGCTGGCACGGCTGCTGGCCTTCGACTCGACGGCCGGGCGGCTCGGGCGCCCGGTGGACGTGGACGGCGACGCCCTCGTCGTCGACGGCCGCCGCATCGCGGTGCTCGCCGAGCGCGAGCCCGCGAGCCTGCCGTGGGCGGACCTCGGCGTCGACGTCGTGCTGGAGGCGACCGGGCGCTTCACGAAGGCGTCCGCCGCCCGCGCCCACCTCGAGGCCGGCGCGCGCACCGTCCTGGTCGGTGCGCCGTCGGACGGCGCCGACGTCACGGTCGCCTACGGCGTCAACACCGACGCCTACGACCCGGCCGCCCACACGATCGTCTCCAACGCCTCGTGCACCACCAACGCGCTCGCGCCCCTGGCGCTCGTGCTGCACGAGCTGGCCGGCATCGAGCACGGCTTCATGACGACCGTGCACGCCTACACGCAGGAGCAGAACCTGCAGGACGGCCCGCACCGCGACCCGCGCCGGGCCCGCGCCGCCGCCCTGAACATCGCGCCGACGACGACGGGCGCCGCCAAGGCGATCGGGCTGGTGCTCCCGCAGCTCGACGGCCGGCTGTCCGGCGACTCGATCCGGGTCCCCGTGCCGGTGGGGTCGCTGGTGGAGCTCAACACGACCGTGGCGCGCGACGTCACCCGCGACGACGTGCTGGCCGCCTACCGGGCCGCGGCCGCCGGGCCGCTGAAGGGCGTGCTCGAGTACTCGGAGGACCCGCTCGTGTCGTCGGACATCGTCGGCAACCCGGCGTCGTCGATCTTCGACTCGCTGCTGACCCGGGTGGAGGGGCGGCACGTCAAGGTGGTCGCCTGGTACGACAACGAGTGGGGCTTCTCGAACCGCGTGGTGGACACGCTGGAGCTGATCGCCCGGTCGCGGCGCTGAGGCCTGCCCGCGGGACGGGACGGCCCGGGACGCGACGTCGACGCCGGGCCGCCGTCCCGCGGGATCATGCCTCGTCGGCGGCCGACGGTCGTGCGACCAGCCCTTCGAGCACGCTGAGCGCGACGTCGGGCAGGTCCACGTTCCGGTTGCCGGCTCCGCTCTTGAGGATGGTCAGCGCGGTGGCCGCGTCGCACCGGTTGGTCACCATGACGGCGCCGACGGCACGGTCGATCGCGGCCTGCGCGGCCAGCGCCTCCTGCAGCGCCCGGCGTTGAGCCTCCACCGCGCCGACGGTGGTGCACAGGTCCAGCACCCGGGCCATCTCCTGGGCGTAGACGTCGGCGCGCAGCAGGTCGTCGGTGCTCCAGGGCCCGGGCCAGGGGCGGTAGACGTTCATCGACACCCCCGTGCCGGTGCGGGCATGGCCGGGGAACGCGCCCGAGGACAGCAGCCCGGCCCGGAGGGAGGCGTCGGTCCACTCGGGCCAGCGGGGGCTGGCCCGCACGTCGTCGACCACGATGACGCCGCCGCCGTCCATCGCATCGATGCAGGGGCCGGTCCCCGACGCGATCTCCACCTCGTCGCAGCCGGCCGCCGCCGGGTCGGTGCTGGCGGAGCGGCGGACGTCCTGCCCGAACCGCATCGTGATGCTGCACGACGCGCCGTTGCCGAGGGTGACCGCCGCGTGCGCGGCGAAGTGCTCCAGGTGCTCGTCGACCAGGCCGAGCACGATGCCGTCGGTCGCCTGTCCGTCGGAGCGGTCCACGCGGCCCTCCCCACTCGCGGAGCATGTCCGACCAGCGTCGCACGCCCCGCCCGGGCGTGCAGAAGGACCTCGCCGCGCCGCAGCCGGCCCGTCTCGGGGCCGGCTGCGGCGCCGCGGGGCGCGGGTGGCGCGCGCCGGGCTCCGTGAGGCGGCGGGCGGGACGACCCCGACCATGCCGCGGACCTGGCCGGCGTCGGCCTGCTCGTGGATCGTGGGCAGCTCGCTCAGCGGCACGCGGCGGGCGATCTCCACGTGCAGGTCGCCGCTGTCGACCAGGGCGACGAGCCGGGAGAGCACCTCGGCGTCCGGGTGGACGAAGATCGTGGCGGCGCGCACGCCGCGGTCCTCGTCGCTCGGGGTCGGCACGGTCGGGGTGGTGGAGACGACCACGCCACCGTCGCGGACCCGCGCCGCCAGGGCGACGAACCCCTCCGGGGTGAGGGGAGCCAGGTTGAGCAGGACGTCGACGGGCTCGTCCACGGCATCGAGCACGGAGGTCGTCGTGTGGTCGACGACCTGGTCCGCGCCCGACGCCACGACGCTCTCGCGGCTGCGCGGGCTCGCGGTGGCGACGACGTGCGCGCCGGCACGCTTGGCCAGCTGGACGGCGTACCCGCCGACCGGACCGCCGGCCCCGTTGACGAGCACGCGCTGCCCGGACTGGAGGCCGCCCGCCTCGAACAGCGCCTGCCAGGCGGTGAGCCCGACCGACGGCAGCCCGGCCGCGTCGGCGAGCGGGATGCGCGTCGGCGCCTCGACCAGCGCGTCCGCCGGAGCGACGACGTACTGCGCCGCCGAGCCGTCCGCGGCCATCGGGATGAACCCGATGACCTCGTCGCCCACCGCGAGGCCCTCCACCCCCTCGCCGAGCGCGTCGACCGTGCCGGAGACGTCGTAGCCGGGCGTGTGCGGCAGCGTGATCGGGATCGGGAGGAACCCGCCGCGCATCCCGCCGTCGGCGGGGTTGAACGCCGAGCCGGCGACCCGCACGCGGACCTGGCCGGCGCCGGGCGCCGGCTGGTCGACGTCCTCGTACCGCAGGACCTCGGGGCCGCCAGTCTCATGGAACCGAACTGCCTTCATGATGTCTCTCCGCTCCTCAGGTGCTTCGGGTTCGAAGCAACTGAGGAGGACGCTAGCAGTGCTTCGAATCAGAAGCAACCCCTTCGCATTCGAAGCACCGGTAGGATCGGGGCATGTCCTCCGCCCCTCGCTCTCTCGACGCCGTGCAGCTCGGTGCGTACTTCGCCCTCATCGAGGCCAGCAGCCTGCTGCGGCATGCGGTCGACCAGCAGCTGCACGAGGCCGGGGACCTCAGCTACGTCCAGTTCCAGCTGCTGGCCACGCTGGGCGACGCCCCGGGCGGGAGCCGACGGATGACCGACCTGGCCGACGGGGTCGTCTACAGCCGCAGCGGGCTGACGTACCAGGCCCAGACCCTGGAGAAGCGAGGGCTCGTGAGCCGCGCGCCGTCGCGCGACGACGAGCGCAGCATCACCGTCACCATCACCGACGAGGGCCGTGCCGTGCTCGCCCAGGTCTTCCCGGGCCACGTCGCCGTCCTCGAGGAGCTGCTGTTCGCCGCGCTGTCACCGTCCGACGTCGAGACGCTCGCCGAGATCCTGACCCGGGCGAGGGACCACATGCGTCAGGCGCCGCCGCGGTCGGCAGCGCCGCGACGACGCCGGAAGGCGGCCAGGGCGGCCAGGGCCTGACGGCTCCAGGGGCACGCAGGGCCCCAGCCCGAAGACCGTCGGCGCCCCCCAGCGGTGCAGCCGACCGCCGAGCGCCTCGACGTCGCCCTCGGGCGGCGCAGCGCGAGGTTCCGTCGTGGTCTAGCCGCGCGGCAACGCCGCGGCGGCGCCCGCGGGCGTCCACCGGTAGGTCTGCGCGGCCGCGTGGAACTCGCGTGCGATCTCGTCGTCGTCGCGCGTCGCCGCGGCCACCAGCGCCGGTGGGGCACCGTCGATCGGGATCGCCACGATGTCGGGCCGGATCGCGAGCCGCGGATCGTGCTCGGGAAGCACGGCGACGGCCTGGCGGGTGGCGACGAGCTCGAGCTTGTCGTCGAAGCTGTCGGCCGAGAGGCGGGAGAGCGGCACGGGGGAGTCGTCCTCGAGCCTCCAGAACGACGTCCAGTCGGCGTCGGCCGAGGCGCAGGACACGCGCGGGTCCCCCTCGAAGTCCTCGGGCGCCACCGACGCGCGGGCCGCGAGGGGGTGGTCGACCGAGACGACCAGGGCGCGCGGGTCGGCGCCGATCATGGTCACCTGAAGGCCGTCGGTCTCCAGTGGCAGCCGAGCGACGAGGCCGTCGACGAGGCCCTCCCGCAGGGCGTCGGCGGGCTTCTCCTCGGGCAGCCGGCGGGTCGCGATCGCGACGCCGGGGAAGCGCTCGGAGAGATGGCGGGAGATCGGCGAGACGACGATCCCGCCCGTGTACCCGATCGTGAACGTCCGGACGCCAGCCGCCGCGCGCGCGGCGTCGGTGGCGCTCCGCGCCTGGCGCAGCAGCGCGCGGGCCTGCGGCAGGAAGGCGGTGCCGGCGGCGGTGAGCCGGCTGCCGCGCGGCGTGCGGTCGAGCAGGCGCGCCCCGACCTGGGCCTCCAGCCGGCGGATCTGCCGGCTGAGCGAAGGCTGCGCGATCAGCAGCGCGTCGGCCGCCCGGCCGAAGTTGCCGTGCTCGGCGACCGCGACGAAGTAGCGGATCAGTCGCAGGTCGAGGTCCGGCCCGGCCTGCTCCCGATCGTCCGTTCCGACCGTCATCCCACCAGCCTATGGCGGCCGGGAGGGGTGGTGCCGGACATGCATCCGAGGCATGGCCGGGTGCGAGACAGGTCTTGGACGGCGGGGGTTCGGCGGAGGTCGACTGGGCCCGCAGAACGGGATCGCGGCCCGCGCCGCGGTCCGTCCCACATCACATCGGAGGAACGATGACCGACCTGACGGAAGGTCCCTACGCAGGCAAGAGGATCGTCATCACGGGTGGGAGCACCGGCTTCGGGCTCGCCACCGCGCGTCTGCTGACCGACGGCGGGGCGCGCGTGCTGCTCACGGGGCGCAACAAGGAGGCCCTCGATGCCGCGCGCGTCACGCTGGGGGAGCGGGTCGTCGCGGTGCGCAGCGACGCGGGCTTGATCGACGACATCGACGCGCTCGCCGCGCGGGTGCGCGAGGAGCTCGGCACGATCGACGGGCTGTTCGCGAATGCCGGCGTGAACTCCTTCGCGCCCGTCGCCGACACGACGCCCGAGCAGTTCGACGACGTCTTCGCCATCAACACGCGAGGGCCGTACTTCACGGTGCAACGGCTCGCGCCGCTGCTGGCGCCGGGCAGCGGTGTCGTGCTCACGACGTCGGTGGCCGCCACGCTGGGGCTGCCGACGCTCAGCGCCTATGCGGCGAGCAAGGCGGCGGTGCGCGCGATGGCGCGAGGACTCGCGCGGGAGCTGCTGCCGAACGCCGTGCGGGTGAACGCGATCAGCCCGGGCCCGATCGACTCGGGCATCCTGGCCAAGTCGATGCCGGCCGAGGCCGCAGAGCAGACGAAGACCGCGATGGCCGCCGACAACCCGATGCGGCGCATGGGCACGGTCGACGAGATCGCGAAGGCCGTCGCGTTCCTGATGTTCGACGCCACGTACACGACGGGGGCGGAGCTGGTCGTCGACGGCGGCGGCTCGCAGCTCTGACTCCGCTCCAGTACACGGCCCCTGCGTGACACGAAGGCGTCCCCGGCCGTCGGCCGGGGACGCCTTCGTCGTCCGTCCGCCGGCGGCCACGCGCGGCGCTCCTACGTGACGTCCGGCGCCGCGGGGGCCGCGGCGGCCGTCGCGTGCAACGAGGCCAGCAGCCGCAGCTTGTCGGCGCTCGGCGACCCGGGCGCCGCCTGGTAGACGATCAGCTGGCGGCCGGGGGAGCCCTTGACGTCGAACGCGTGGTAGTCGAGGACCAGGTCGCCGACGTCGCGGTGGCGCAGCGCCTTGGCGTCGTGCGTCTTGCCGCGGACGTCGTGCCGGGCCCACAGGTGGCGGAACGCGGCGCTGGCCCCGGAGAGCTCGACCACCAGCCGGCGGACGGCGTCGGCGGAGCCCACGTGTCCCTGGGCCAGGCGCAGGTTGGCCACGCAGGACTCCGCGGCGCGGTCCCAGTGGGCGTAGAAGCGCGCGCCGACCGGGTCGAGGAACGTCATGCGCGCCAGGTTGTCGATGCGCTCGAACTCGCCGTACAGGGCGCCGGCCAGGGCGTTGTGCGCCAGCACGTCGAGCTGCCGGTCGATGATCAGCGCGGGGGTGTGCGGCCACGCCTCCAGCAGGTCCAGCAGGGACTGCGACGGTGCCTCGCTGGGCGACGCCAGGGCGGTGGGCGCCAGGTCGGCCAGGCGGAACAGGTGCTCGCGCTGGTCGGGGTCGAGGCACAGGGCGCTGGCGATCGCGTTGAGCACCGACGGCGACGGGTTGCGCTCGCGGCCCTGCTCCAGGCGGGCGTAGTAGTCCACGCTCACGCCGGCGAGCATCGCGACCTCCTCGCGCCGCAGCCCGGGCACGCGGCGGGTGGTGTGCCCGGGCAGCCCGACGTCGTCGGGTTGGACGTGGCCGCGGCGGGCCTTGAGGAACGGGCCGAGGTCGGAGGTGCTCACGATCAGACCGTAGGGGCCGCGCCCGGCGGCAACCAGGACGTGGTGCTCCCTGGCAGCCGTCGGACGCGGCGCGCCGGGCCCGACGGCCCGGCGCACCGCCTGCTCAGCGTCGCGTCATCACGAACCCGGCGTGGTGCAGCACGCCGTCCAGCAGCTGGCCGAACGCCCAGAAGCCGGAGTCGTCGAGATAGGTGATCCGGTCGACGTGGACCCAGTAGCGGCCGGTGTAGGCGTCGGCGCGCCCGCCCCGGGTCTCCGAGTAGCGGCCGTCGGGCCGCAGGTGCTGCTGCAGGCCGCGGCCAGGGTCGTGCCAGGTGCCCACCCACGCCCGTCGGACGGTCGGGTCGGCGACGTCCTGGCCCGCGGGCCGGGTTGGGGCGCCGTCCCAGGCTTCGAGGCGCCCGGCGACCCAGACGGCCAGCAGGTCGCGCGGGGAGACGACGAGCATGCGGCGCACCTGCGTCGCGGTGACCGGGCGGCGCACCACGGCGAAGGTGGCCGGGTTGCCGGGCACCAGGTCGTAGGCGCCGCGCCGGGCCGGCGGCAGCTGTGCGACCGCGCTGTCCACCAGCAGCGGGACCACGTGCGCGCCGTCCACGTCGATCGCCTCCCGGCCGAGGCCGGTGGATTCCGCGGCCAGGTGCTCGCCGACGACGTGCAGCTCGCCGGGCGCCACCGCGTCGGGCCGTGTCCTGACCTGGGCGCCCGTGAGGACGAACGTGCTGCTGCTCGGCGGGGTCGCCGGCGGGGTCACCGGCGCGCCCCGGTGGTCGCGAGGCGCTCGGTGATGGCGGCGACCGAGTCGTGCACCTGGGTGCGCAGGGCGTCGACGTCCACGCCGACGAGCGCGCCGGCCCACTTGCGCACCTGGCCGGCCACCCACACGGAGGTGATGTTGGAACGGTCGGCGCCCAGCACGAGGGTCCCGACGGCGTCGTGCAGCGGCATGGTGTTGATCGCCTCGGCGTCCACGACGATCAGGTCGGCCTGCTTGCCGGGGGTGATCGAGCCGGTGCGGTCGTCGAGGCGCAGCGTGCGCGCCCCGGACAGGGTGGCGAAGTCCAGCACGTCGCGGGTGGTGATGCGGGTGGGCTCCGCCTCGGTGCCGTAGGCGGCGTTGACCGCGCGCATGCGCTGGATCGTCAGCAGCGCGCGCATCTGCGTGAACATGTCGGAGGCCAGCGCGACCTCCACGTCCACCGACAGTCCGGGGCGGATCCCGTGGGCGAGGGCCTCGTCGACCGGCGGGACGGCGTCCTCGAGCCCGATCTGGGCGTCGGAGGTGGGGGCCAGGGACACGGTGACGCCGTGGTCGCGCATCGCCGCCCAGGCGTCTGCGGACAGCGCGGTGGAGTGGATCGACTCCAGGTGCGGGCCGAGCAGCCCCTGCCTGCGCCAGTCGAGGATGGCCGCCGAGGCGGCTTGGCCGAACATCACGTCCAGGCTCACGCCGATGTCCAGGTCGGTCGCGACGCGGGCCAGCTCGGGGCCGTAGGCGAGGTGCCCGGCGATGTCGCCGGTGGCCAGCGCTGCCATGCGCAGCGTGACCAGCTGGTCATCGGTGGGGACGTAGGTCGAGCGCAGCCGGGCCAGGTCCGCGGGCCACTGGCCGTCCCAGTGGCCGAAGTGCGGGGCCATGGAGGCGTGCACGCCACGGATGCCGGTGTCGATCAGCGCGGTGATCGCGGCGTCGGAGTGGGCGGTGGTGCGCGAGTTGTGCGAGAAGTCGAGCATCGTGGTGATGCCGCCGTCGAGGGCGGTCAGCGCGGCCAGCCGGGTGCCGAGGTACACGTCGTCGGCGGTGTAGGCCGGCGCGACGTGCATGAGCGTGGACCGCAGGTAGCCGCCCAGGTCGTCGACGTCGGGGATCGTGCGGCGCATCTGGGCCTGCCAGGCGTGGCGGTGGGTGTCCACCATGCCGGGGGCCACGATGCTGCCGGTCGCGTCGACGACGATCGCCCCGGCGTCGGGCAGGTGGCGGCCGACCTCGACGATGCGTGCCCCGCGGACCAGCACGTCGCCGGCGTCGAGGATGCCGAGCGTGGGGTCCATCGTCACGACGGTGCCGCCGCGCAGCAGGACGAGGCGGTCGGGATCGGCGGCGGAGCGGGTCAGTGCGTCCAGGGTGGGGTCGGTGCTCATCGGGCGTCCTTCCGGTGCATGGTGTATCCGGCGTGGTGCAGGGCGTCGCCGGCGAACCGGCCGAAGGCCCAGAAGCCGAGGTCGTCGAGGTAGTCGATGCGGTCGCCGTCGATCCAGTAGCTGCCCTGGAAGGCGTGCGGCCGCCCGCCGCGGGTCTCGTCGTAGCGGCCGTCGGCGGTCAGCTCCTGGTGCAGGAAGTCCTCGGTGTCGACCCACACGCCCACCCGGGCGGGGTCGACTGCGAGCCGGTCGGGCTGCAGCCGCTCGCGGGTCGGGGTCGTGCCGACGTGCGCGCCGGCCCAGTGCACGGGCCGCCCCTCGTGCAGCACGGCCAGCAGCCGCCCGGGCCGGGCGAACGCGGCGTGCAGCGCCGCGGGCAGGTCGGCGGCGTGCTGGTCGGGCACGACGACGAGGCTGGCGTCGGCGCCGGGGGCGAGCGTCCCGGCGCCCGTGCCGCGCGGGGCGCTGCCGAGGGCGACGCTCGCGTCGAGGCGGGCCGGCAGGACGGTGGTGCCGGTGGCATCGACGACCACGGCGCCGTCGTCCTCGGCCGCGGTGACGATGCCGGGCCCGACGCCGACGACCAGCGCCCCGCCGATCAGCACGTCGGCTCCGCGCATGGTGCCGATCAGCGGATCCAGCGTGTGGACCGTCGCGTTGGTCAGGAGCAGGGGCCGGTCGGCGCCGGCGCGCACGGCGGCCAGGCCGGCGGCCGTGAAGGTGGGGAAGGTGTCTGGCATGCCCCCACCCTCGTGCGGCCCCGTCCGGTGCAGAAGGCCGGGACGCACCCAGGGAGCGGCGCACCCCGCCAGCGCCGGCCGGCGGGCCGACAGGGCGTGCCGCGGGTGGGTGCCCCGTGAAAACGGGGTGATCGCCGGCCGCGCCCGCCGCTACGGTTCCCCCATGCCGCAGGTCACGCAGGTCACGCAGGTCAGGCAGGTTCAAGTCACGTTCGACTGCGCCGAGCCCGCGAAGGTCGCGCGCTTCTGGTGCGAGGTGCTCGGGTACCGGATCGCGCCGTCCGCCGAGGGCGAGGACTCCTGGTCCGCCTGCGAGAACCCGACCGGCGTCGGGCCGCGGCTGTACTTCCAGCGCGTGCCCGAGGGCAAGGCCGTCAAGAACCGCGTGCACCTCGACGTCCGGGTCGGCACCGGGCTCGTGGGGCAGGAGCGCCTCGCCGCCCTGGAGGCCGAGTGCGCGCGGCTCGTGGCGCTCGGCGCGACGCACGTGCGGACGCTGTACGCCGACGCGGAGAACGAGTCGTGCATCCTCATGCGCGACGTCGAGGACAACGAGTTCGACCTCGACTGAGCGGTCGCCGCCTCGCCCGATGAGATCGGGGCTCCCGGCCGGTCCCACCTCCTGACACCGGAGGAAGGGACACCGCCATGTCGGAGCTTCTCGTCGACTTCATCACCTCCCTCGACGGGTACGCGTCGGGAGAGGGCTGGCCCGGGTTCTGGGGCCTCGAAGGCCCGGAGTACCTCGCCTGGCTCGGCGAGCAGCCCGAGGTCACCTACCTCATGGGAGCCAACACCTACCGCCTCATGTCGGGCTTCGCCGCGGGCACGCTCCCGGACGGTCAGGACGAGCTCAGGGCCGAGGAGGAGGCGTCCGTCGACGGGCTCACGCAGGCGCCCAAGGTGGTCTTCTCCGCATCCCTCGCGGAGCCGCTGGCGTGGGCCAACTGCACGCTCGTCCGCGACGACGCCGTCGCAGCGGTCCGGGAGATGAAGGCGAGCGGCTCGGGGATCCTCAGCACGATCGGCAGCCTCAGCCTGTGCCGGTCCCTGCTGCGGGCCGGGCTCGTCGACCGCTTCCGGGTCGTGATGTTCCCGGTCATCACCGGCGCCACGGGGCAGGAGCGCATCTACGACGGCTATCCGGACGTCGCCCTCGAGATGATCGAGCACCGCACCTTCGACGGCCGCATCCAGCTCGTCGAGTACGCGCCACGCGTGCTCGAGCACCCGCCGCTCGGCGCCCCTGCGTGACGCGGCGCCCCTGCGTGACGCGGCGCCCCTGTGTGACGTCGCCGGCCGCCGCCTCGTCGAACCCGGGCGTCAGCGGGCGGTGCGCCGGCGGGTGGCCTTCGCGAGGAGCTCCTTGGCCCTCCGCTGGTTCTCGGGCTTGGCCATCTCGCGCCGGGCGATCTGGAACGCCTTCGCCACCAGGGCGGACTTCACGAGACCGCTGATCAGTCGTGCCATCGTCATCTCCTCCGGGACGGGGTCGGCCCGACGCTACCCGGACGCCCTCGAGGCCGCACACGGTCGCCGACGAGACCGCCGGGCCGGGCGGGACGTGGCCGCAGGTCCCGACATCTGAGAACTCCCCGGGCAGCCGTTGACACCGCCGCCGCCCCTCCGTACTTTTCCGCGCGTCGCACCAGGTGACGCCGTCGATGGCGTCGTCGGGCGCGACAGGTCATGAGCTCCGACGCGAAGCCCCGGCTGGTCGGACGGCAACCCCCCGCGCGGGCGGGTGCCCCGGGTGAGGACCAGGCCCACCGCCGCCCGGCGGTGGGGCAACACGCGAGCCCGCCCCCGGGCGGGCGCCAGGAGGAGCCCACGATGGCCAGGAGCACGACGCGCCGCACAGCGGTCGCGCAGGTCCTGCGGTCCCGCTGCACCGCCGAGCAGGGCGGCGACACCCTGCCCCGGCGGCGAATGTGCTGTCGTCCCTGCTGACGACCTGACCGTCCAGCGCCGGACGCGCCGACGTCCGCGCCCCCGGCGCTCGCGAGCGCCGAGCCGCCCCCACCTTCCCGCAGCGCCGGACCGCCGCGCGCCGAGCCCGTACCGGGCCCGGCGGCGCGCGTGCCCGGGCGCGTGCCGAGCCGGAGCCCTCCATGTCGCACCTGAACGAGCCGCACCTGAGCCACCCGCACCTGAGCCACCCGCACCTGAACCAGTCGCACCAGCCGCACCTGGACCACCCGGACCAGCTGCACCACCGCCGGCACGCCGACCAGACCGACCGCCACCTCGTCGTCGGCGTCGATCTCAGCGCGGCCGGCGCCCGCCCGGGCTCCCACCGCGCCCGGGGCCTGCAGTCGCCGCGGTCGTTCGACGGCCGGCGCTTCGTCGACCTCGTCCGTCGCGCCGACGCCGGCGGCGTCGACCTGGTGACCCTCGACGAGAGCTTCCTGCTGCACCCCGGCCGCAGCCGGCTCACCGGGCGGCTCGACGCCGCCGTCGCCGCGGCCCGCGTCGCCCCGCTCACCACGCGGGTCGGCCTCGTGGCCGCCGTCGAGACGGTGCACGTCGAGGCCGCGCACGTGGCCGGCGCCATCACGAGCGTGGACCGGGAGAGCGCCGGGCGCGCCGGCTGGCAGGTGGGCCTGCCGCCCACGCTCGTCACCAGCGACGACGCCTGGGCGCACCGCGCCGCCGCGGACGCCGACGCCGTCGTGCGCCACTGGGGGACCGGCGAGCGGGACGGTGCCGTCCGGCTCGACGGCGAGGGTCGCCACGCCGTCGAGCGCGACGGGGTGCGGTTCGCGGTGCGCCGCGAGGCGGACGAGGTCGCCGCCTCGCCGCAGGGCCGCCCGCCCGTCGTCGTGCGGGTGCGCACCGAGGCGGACCTGCCGCTCGCGGCGCGTGTGGCCGACGTCGTGCGCGTGGCGGTGGCCTACCGCGGGCGGGCGGCGGAGCTGCGCGAGCGGCTGCGGGAGGCCGCCCTCGCCGCGGGCCGCCTCGCGGCGCCGCGCGTCCTCGTCGACGCGTACGTGGTGCTGTCGACGGACCGGGAGAGCGCCCAGGCGCGGCTCGAGCTCGTGGAGTCGCTCGAGGGGCCGGAGGTGGCGCACGGGGCGCTGGTCTTCGCGGGCACCGCGGGAGGGCTGGCGGACCTGGCCGGCGCCTGGCGCGACTCGGGCGCCGCCGACGGCTTCGTCCTGCGCCCGTCCTCCCTGGGGGCGGACCTCGACGCCGTCGTCGACCACGCCCTGCCCGCGCTGGAGGTCGCGGGCCTGCGCCGGGAGGTCGCGCCCGTCGCGGCGACCACGCTGCGCGCGGCCCTCGGCCTGCCCGCCGTCGGCGGCGCGTCGGGCGTCCGCGCGACGGGCTCCCGGGTCACGGACACCCCGACGGGCGTCGCGGGCCGCGCACCGCGCGGCACGGCGCGGCGGCGGCCCGAGGCGGCCGGTCAGATCGCGGTGTCGTCGCCCAGCCGGTGATAGGTGCGGTCGAGGTAGACGAGGGGGGACGCCGCGCCGCCCGCCTCGGGCGCGGCGGTCCCCGACTCCAGCGCGCGCAGCGACACCAGGTAGCTGTCGCCCACGGGCGTGCGCTGCACGACGCGGGCCCGCACCCAGGACACGGCACCGTCGATGACCGGCTCGCCGGTGGGGAGCGCGGTCCAGCCGCCGGCGGCGAAGCGGTCGATGCCGTGCGTCGCGAAGCGGGCGGAGACGTCGTCCTGGTCGTCGGCGAGGAAGTTGACGGCGAGGGTGCGGGCGCGCGCGAGCGCGGGCCACGACGACGACGTCGAGGCGACCGAGAAGGCCAGCAGCGGCGGCGCTGCCGACACCGAGATGACCGACGTGGCAGTGAAGCCGACCGGACCCTCGTCGTCGAGCAGCGCGACGACCGCCACGCCCGCCGGGTGCCGGCGGAACACGGCCTTGAACGCCTCGGGCGTCAGGTGCGGCTCGTCGTCCTCGGACAGCAGCAGCTCGAGGGCGGCCAGGCTGGTGCGCTCGGCGGTCATCGGGCGCCCCCCGTCGCGACGGCGGGCACCCCGACGGCGCGGGCGAGCGCGTCGGCCCACCGGTCCAGCCAGGCGTCCAGCACCGGCGGGAGGTCCGCCAGCTGCGCCTCGGTCACCGTGAACGACCGCGTGGGCACCACCGCGCCGAGGTCGACGAGCACCGGGCGCAGGTGCACCTCGCCCGCGAGCGCGTGGGCCGGGTTGCCGGAGACCACCAGCGGCACGGCGACGACGCCGGCCAGGCCGTCCGGGCCGTACAGGTCGAGGAACGACTTGAGCAGGCCCGTGTAGGCGGCCTTGTAGACGGGCGTCGCGACGACCACGACGGCTGCGGCGGCGACCTGCTCGCGCGCCCGCTCGACCGCTGGACGGTCGGCGGCGAAGAGCTCGCCGGCCAGGCCGGCCAGGTCGACCGTGACGACGTCGGGGGCGCCCAGCAGGTCGGCGACGCGCCCGCCGACGGCCTCGGCGACGCCGAGGGTCCGCGACCCCGGGCGGGGGTTGCCGGACAGCACGACGACGGGGCCGGCGGGGGAGTGGGGGGAGGTCATGGGTGCTCCAGGAGCTGCTCGGAGGTCGGTGGGCGCCGGACGGCGTCGGACGGTGTCAGACGGCGGTCGGCTCGGGCGCGGGCAGGGCTCCGGCGCCGAGGTGGGCCCCGCCCCGGTACCGCGTGCCGACGTGCTCCGACGGCAGCCGCGGGTGGCCGAAGATGCGCTCGCGCAGGGTGGCGCCCGCGTGCTCGCCGGCCTCGGGCAGGCGCCCGCGGCGCCGCAGCTCCGGCACCACCAGCTCGGCGAAGTCCTGCGCGGTGCCGAACGAGTGGTACTGGCGCAGGTTGATGCCGTCGATGCCGTCCACGTCGAGCCAGCGCTCGATCTCGTCGGCGACGACGTCGGGCGTGCCGACGACGAAGAAGCGCTCGGCGCGCCCGACGCGGACCTGGTCGAGCACCTCGCCGACGGTCCTGTCGAGCGGCAGCTGGGGCGCCCGGCCCAGGTCCTTGCCGCTGCGGGCGATCGCCTCGGCCACGGTGATGTCGCGCGGCGCGGCGGTGAGGTCCACCGGCAGCCCCTGGTGGGCCAGGATGCCGTCGAGGCTGGTGTACGCCTGGTACAGGCGCCACTTGTCCTCGGCCTCCTCCTGGGTGCGCCCGACGATGACGCCGGCCTGGACGATGAACCGCACCGAGCCCTCCGTGCGCCCCTGCGCCACGGCGGCGTCCTGGACCGAGCGCTTGACGGCCTGGAACTGCTCGGTGGTGCGCCCGCCGGTGAACAGCACCTCGGCGTGCCGCCCGGCGAACGCCGAGCCCGCCGGGGAGCCGGTCGCCTGGAACAGCACGGGGGTGCGCTGCGGCGACGGGTGCACCAGGTGCGGCCCGGCCACGCGGTGCGTCTCGCCGACGTGGTCGATGTAGCGCACCTTGGCGGGGTCGGTCACGACGCCGCGCTCGCGGTCGTGGACCAGGGCGCCGTCGTCCCACGAGCCCTCCCACAGCTTGTAGAGCACGTGCAGGTACTCGTCGGCGAGCTCGTAGCGCCGGTCGTGCGGGATCTGGTCGTCGAGGCCGAAGTTGCGGGCCGCGTTGGGCAGGTAGGAGGTGACGATGTTCCAGCCGATCCGCCCGCGGGTGAGGTGGTCGAGCGTGGAGATGCGGCGGGCGAACGCGAACGGTGGCTCGTACGTGGTCGAGAACGTCACGCCGAAGCCGAGGCGCTCGGTCACGGCAGCCATCGCGGGCACCAGCAGCAGCGGGTCGAGGTCCGGGCTCTGGACGCCCTCGCGCAGCGCCGTCTCCGGCCCGTCGCGGAACACGTCGTACGTGCCGATCACGTCGGCCAGGAACACCGCGTCGAAGCCGCCGTCCTCGAGGATCTGCGCCAGCTCGGTCCAGTAGTCGAGGTCGGCGAACCGGTGGCGGTTGTTGCCGTCCAGGCGCCAGAGGCCGTGGGTGATGTGGCTGACGCAGGCCATCTCGAACAGGTTGAGGATCAGCTGCTTGGGCTCGTTCGTCATCGGAGGCCTCCGGTCGGGCACGGGAGCTCGTCCCGCTCGGCGTGGTCGGTCGGCCGCGCCGCGGGCGCGGCCGGCGATCGGTGCCCGGAAGGTAGGTGCCCTCCGGCGGCGGGGCAACAGGCCGGCCGGAGTTCTCACATGGTGGGACCATCATGTGAGACGCACCGTTTCACCCGCTCTGTCCGGCTCCGCCCCGCTCCGCCCCGCGCCGGCCCGCGGCTGCCCGCGCCTGCCCGCGGCCTCAGGGGGTGGCGTCCGAGCGGCCTGGCGGGGACGCTGGAGGATCGCGGCACGACGGGCGAAGGAGGCTGACGTGTCCTACGCGCGCAGGCTCACCATGGCGCTGCGGGCGCGCGGCGCCAGCGAGGAGATGATCGCCGACGTCCTGCGCACGACCGCCGGGCGCGGCCTGGACGACGCCGAGCTCCGGCAGGAGCTCGGCCGCCCCGAGGAGTACGCCGACGCCCTGGTGCCCGGGCCGCGCAAGGCGCGCAAGGCCGGGCCCGTCCTCTACGCCGGCGTGCTAGCGGGAGCGGCCTGGCTGATGGTCGCGATGTTCGGGCCTGCGGTGGGGTGGGACGTGCGCGCGGGCCTCGGTCCGCTGGCGCTGTGGCCCGCCGTGGGCCTGCTCGTGCTGGGTGTGCTGGGCCAGCTCGCCGCCGACTACTTCCGCGCGCCGCCGCGCTGACCACCCGCTCCGCGGCGACGTCACCGTCTCGCGATGTGGTCGACCGTGGGTCTGACCGCGCGGTTGCCGCTGCCCATCTCGGCGCCCTGACCTGCAGCGATGTGCCGCTCCTCGCGTCGGCCCGCTCGCCACGGGCGCCCGGGCGCCGGTGGCGCGGGCCCGCGGGGGGCCGCCGCCGTCCGCCATGTGAGACGTCACACGAAGGCGTTGACGCCCGCGACGGCCGTGCCTACTTTCCCGCCCGCCGCGGCCGTCGCCGGTCAGCGGCCGGCCGCCTCGCGGCGGCCCTCGCAGCCCATCGATCCCGGGAGACCCCGTGAAGCACACGCCACGCACCGCCCTCGCCGTGTCCGCCGCGGCCATGCTGGCGCTCGCCGCGTGCGCGCCGTCGTCGGGCGGCGGCGGCGCGGCCGCCGCGAGCGGCGAGCCGGTCCGCGACGGGTCGTTCACCATCGCCACGAACGGCCAGGAGTTCGACTGCATCGCCCCGGCGCTCAACTCCAGCCTCAACGGGGCGCTCGCCGCCCGGGCCTTCACCGACTCGCCCGTGTGGCAGGACCCGGAGTCCGGCGAGATCGAGCCGTGGCTCGTCGAGGACTGGGAGATCTCGCCGGACGGCAAGACCTACACGTTCACCCTCCGGGACGGCGTGACGTTCACCGACGGCAGCGCCTGGGACGCCGCGGCGTTCAAGGCGAACCTCGACTGGATCGTGCAGCCCGAGACGAAGTCGCCGATGGCCGCCTCGTACATCGCCCCGTACGAGGGCTCGACGGTGGTCGACGACCGCACGCTCGAGGTGCACCTGTCGACGCCCTACTCGGCGTTCCTGCGCGTGCTGGCGCAGGGCTTCTTCGGGGTGATCTCCCCGAAGCAGCTCGCCGAGGACCCGGGCTCGGTGTGCACCGACCCGATCGGCACCGGCCCGTTCTCCATCGTCGAGTGGACCAAGGGCCAGTCCGTCACCTACACCCGCAACGACGACTACGACTGGGGCCCGCCCGGCAGCCACCAGGGCCCGGCGTACCTCAAGGACTACACGGTCCTGTTCATCGCCGAGGACGCCACCCGGTTCAGCGCCCTGCAGTCCGGCCAGGTCGACGCCATCGACTGGGTGCCCGCGCAGAACCTCGAGACCGCCAAGAGCGACCCGCGGCTCGACGTCCTGCAGGTCACCACCCCCGGGCACCCCTTCGCCTGGTACCTCAACGCGAGCCGGGCGCCGTTCGACGACGTGCGGGTGCGCCAGGCGCTGCTGCACGGCATCGACCGCCAGGGCATCGTCGACAGCGTCCTGTTCGGGCAGTACGAGGCATCGAAGGGCTTCCTGACGTCCTCGACGTACCAGTACTCCGAGAACCCGGTCGACTACGACGTCGACGAGGCGAACCGGCTGCTCGACGAGGCCGGCTGGACCGGCCGCGACGGCGACGGGTACCGCACCAAGGACGGCGAGCGCCTCACGGCGGTCTTCCCGATGTCCAACACCATCGCCTACCGCGTGCAGATCGCCGAGCAGGTGCAGGCCGCCGCCAAGCGGGACCTGGGCCTCGAGATCACCATCGAGTACCCCGCGGCGCAGGAGCTGTCCGACCGCAGCCGCAACGGCGACTACGACATCTCCAACGGCATCTGGGGCACCAACACCCCGGACATCCTCTACCTGAAGTACTCGACCGACGGCATCACGACGCCGGAGCGGATCGGCCTGAACACCTCCTACCTCAGCGACGCGACGTTCGACGACCTGGTGCAGCGGGCCCGGGAGACCACCGACACCGCCGAGCAGGCCGACCTCTACGCCCAGGCGCAGCAGCGGCTGGTCGAGCTCGCGCCCGCCGTGCCGCTCTTCGACGACCAGCGCGTCGTCGCCTACGACAAGCAGACGGTGCACGGGCTGCGGCTCGACGTGGCCTACCCCGCGGTGCTGCCGCACGACATCTGGACGGTGGGCGGTGAGTGAGCTCGCCGCGGGGCGGCGGGCGCGCTCGGCCCTCACCACCGCGCGGTCGTCGGCCGCCCGGCCCCTGGGCCGCACCGCCGCGCGCGTCCTCGGCGCCGTCGGCGTGCTGTGGGGCGCCGCGACCATCACCTACGCCGCCGTCTACCTCACGCCCGGCGACCCGGCCTACGCCGTCCTCGGCGGCCCCGACGCGAACCCGACGCCGGAGGCGCTCGCGGCCGTGCGCGAGCAGTACGGCCTCGACCGCCCCTGGTGGGTGCAGTACCTGGCGTTCCTCGGCGGGGCCGTGACGGGCGACTTCGGCGAGTCCTACCAGCGGCGGCTGCCGGTCACGACGGTCATCGCCGAGCAGGCGGGCGCCACCGTCCAGCTCGCCGTCGCGGCGGGCGCGCTCGCCGTCGTCCTCGCCGTCGTCTGGGCGCTGCTCACGGCGAACCGTCGCCGGGCGGTGCGCGGCACCGCCTCGGTCGTGGACCTCACGCTCGCGTCGCTGCCCGGGTTCTGGCTCGGGATCCTGCTGCTGTCGGTGTTCTCCTACCGGCTCGGCTGGTTGCCCGCGATCGGCAACGAGGGCCTGGCCTCCCTGGTGCTGCCCACCCTGACGCTCGCGCTGCCGCTGGCCGCGGTGCTGGCGCAGGTCGTGCGGAACGTGGCCGAGGAGACGTTCGAGCAGCCGTTCGTGATCAGTGCCCGGGCCCGCGGGCTGTCGGACACGGCGGTGCGCCTGGTGCACGTGCTGCGGCACTCGCTGATCTCGCTGACCACGATGGCCGGCTACCTCGTCGCCGGCCTGCTCGGCGGCGCCGTGATCACCGAGACGCTCTACTCCCGCCAAGGGCTCGGGCGGACCCTCCTGTCGGCCGTCTCGACGAAGGACATGCCGCTCGTCGTGGGCCTCGTGGTGCTGTCCGCCGCCGTCTACGTGCTCGTCAACCTCGTCGTCGACCTGCTCTACCCCCTCATCGACCCTCGCCTCGGGAGGCAGGCATGACCACCGTGCTGCACCGTCCCCCCACGGCGCCGGAGCCCCTCGCCCGGCGCGCCTCGGCGGCCAACCCGCGCCGCGCCCGCGGCGGCCGTCGCCGCGGACCGGGCGTCGGCGTGGTCCTCGCCCTGGCGTTCCTCGTGTTCCTCGGCGTCGCCGCGGCGTGGCCGTCGCTGCTGCAGACCCACGACCCGCTCGAGATCACCCCGGACCTGCTGGCCCCGCCGAGCGCCGAGCACTGGCTCGGCACCGACGAGAACGGCCGTGACACCTACAGCCGGATCGTCGGCGGCGCCCGCGAGGCGGTGCTGCTCGGCTTCGGCGCGGTCACGCTCTCGCTCGTCGGCGGCTCGCTCCTCGGCGTCCTCGCGGGGCTCGGCAACCGGCTCGTCGAGACCGTCGTCATGCGGTTCGTCGACATCGGCCTCGCCTTCCCCGAGATGCTGCTGGCGCTCGTCGTCATCGCCGTCTCCGGGCGCGGGGCGCGCAACGCGCTCATCGCTATCGGCATCGCCGGCATCCCCACGTTCGCCCGGCTGGTGCGCGCGCAGACGCTCACGATCCGGCGGTCGTCCTACGTCGAGTCGGCCCGGGGGCTCGGGCTCACCGAGCGGGCGGTGGTGCTGCGGCACGTGCTGCCCAACGCCGTGCGCCCGGTCCTCGTGCTCGCGACCATCGGCGTCGGGACGGCCAGCGTCGCCGGCGCCGGGCTCAGCTTCATCGGCCTGGGGGAGGCGCCGCCCGCTCCCTCGTGGGGCGTCATGCTCTCGACCGCCCGCAACTTCCTGGCCAACTCCCTGTGGGGCGCGCTCTTCCCGGGCCTGGCGATCACGCTGCTCGTCGTGAGCGTCACGGTGGTCGGGCGCCGGCTGCAGCGCGGGACGGGGGCGGCCCGATGAGCCGCCTGCTCACCGTCGAGGGGCTGGAGGTCGGCTTCGGCAGCGACGCCGCCGACGACCGCGTGGTGCACGGCATCTCCTTCACCGTCGACCGCGGCGAGGCCGTGGCGATCGTCGGGGAGTCGGGGTCGGGCAAGTCCGTCACCGCCCGGTCGCTGGTGGGGCTGGCGGGGGCCGGGGCGCACGTGCACGCTCGGCGCCTCGAGCTCGACGGGGACGACCTGCTCGCCTACCGCGAGGGCCGGTGGCGCACCGTGCGGGGCCGGCGCGTGGGGCTCGTGCTGCAGGACGCCCTGGTGTCCTTCGACCCGGTCCGCACCGTCGGCGCCGAGCTCGACGACGTCCTGGTGCGGCACGCGCCGGCGCCGCGGGCCCGGCGCCGGGAGCGCGCCGCCGCGCTGCTGCGCGAGGCGGGTATCCCGGACCCGGAGGCCCGGCTCGACCAGCTGCCGCACGAGCTGTCCGGCGGCCTGCGCCAGCGGGCGCTCATCGCGAGCGCGCTGGCGGGCGACCCGGACCTGATCGTCGCGGACGAGCCGACCACCGCGCTGGACGTCACCGTCCAGGCGCAGGTGCTCGCCCTGCTGCGCCGGCTCGTGGACGACGGCCGCTCGCTGCTGCTGATCAGCCACGACCTGGCCGCCGTGGCCGGGGTCGCCGACCGGATCCTCGTGATGAAGGACGGCGCGATCGTCGAGCAGGGGCCCGCCCGCCAGGTGCTCACCGACCCCCAGCACCCGTACACCCGCGCGCTGCTGGCCGCCGTGCCGTCGGGCGCCTCGCGCGGCCGGCGGCTCGCGGGCGGCGAGCGCTCGCGGTACGCGAGCCGCATCGGCCGCGCCTGGCGCAGCGACCGGGCGCCCGAGGTCGTCGTCGAGGCCCGCGGCCTGGTGCGCACCTTCGCCGGCCGCGACGGGTCGGTCCGCCGGGCGGTGGACGACGTGTCGTTCGAGCTGCACCGCGGCGAGACGCTCGGCATCGTCGGCGAGTCCGGCTCGGGCAAGTCGACCGTCGCGCGGCTCCTGCTCGGCCTCGACCGGCCCGACGCCGGCCGGGTCGCCGTCGACGGGCGGGCGTGGTCCGACCTGAGCCGGAGCGAGCGCCGGGCGCTGCGCCGGCGTGTCCAGGCCGTCTCGCAGGACGCCCTGGGCACCTTCGACCCCCGGCACGACGTCGGGCGGATCCTCGCCGAGGCGCTGCGCGCGACCGACGACGGCGAGCGGCCGTCGGCCCGCGACATGCGGGCCCGGTCGGTCGAGCTGCTGGAGCTGGTCGGGCTGGGGGAGCAGCACCTGGCGCGGCACCCGCTGCGCCTGTCGGGCGGGCAGCGCCAGCGGGTCGCGATCGCGCGGGCGCTGGCGCCGCGGCCGGACGTCCTGGTGTGCGACGAGCCGGTGTCCGCGCTCGACGTCTCCGTCCAGGCCCAGGTGCTCGACCTGCTGGCGGACGTGCGCGAGGCGACCGGCGTCGCGTCGGTCTTCATCAGCCACGACCTCGGGGTCGTGCACCACGTGGCCGACCGCGTCCTCGTGCTCAAGGACGGGCGCGCGGTCGAGGCCGGGGACGCCGACGCGGTGTTCCACCGGCCGCAGCACGCCTACACCCGGGAGCTGCTCGCGGCCGTGCCGCGGGTGGACGTCCCGGTCTGACACGCAGAGAGGGAAGCCGTGAGCCTCACCACCCAGTCCCGTCCCGCCGCCGACGCCGACGCCGAGGTCGGTCCCGGTGCCGGTCCCGACGCCGGTTCCGACGCCGGTCCGTTCGACCGCGCGGCCTTCCGCGCGTTCCTGGACCGGCTGCGCCCGGGCGCGCGCGAGCGGGAGGCCCACCGGCGCCTGCTGTTCGACGAGGTCCGCGAGCTGCAGTCGCTCGGCTTCGGGGCGCTGCGCCTGCCCCGCGAGCACGGCGGCGCCGGCGTGTCGCTCGAGGAGCTGTTCGGGCTGCTCGTCGACCTGTCGGCGGCCGACTCGAACCTGGGGCACCTGGTGCGCGGGCACGTGGCGTTCGTCGAGACGCTGCTGCTGACCGGGCTGCGCGACGGCCAGGAGCTGGACGCGTCGCAGGAGCGCTGGGTGGCGCGGCTGCGCCGCGGCGACCTCGTGGGCAACGCCCAGTCGGAGCGGCGCGAGCTCGGCGACCTCGGCACCCGGCTCGAGCGGGGCGAGGACGGCGGCTGGCGGGTCACCGGCACGAAGTACTACACGACCGGCAGCATCTACGCCGACTGGATCCACCTCGCCGCGCTCGACGGCGACGAGCGGGTGGGGGTGACCCTCGACGCGTCGCTGCCCGGCGTCCGCTCCGTCGACGACTGGGACGGATTCGGGCAGCCGCTCACCGGCAGCGGCACGACGACGTTCGAGGCCGTGCCGGTCCTCCCCGAGGACATCACGCGGCACGAGCCGGACGACGAGACGTGGCCCTACCTCGGCGCCGTCTTCCAGCTCGTGCTGCTGGCCACCGTGGCCGGCATCGCGCAGGCCGCCCTCGACGACACGGTGGAGTACACCCGCGGGCGCCGCCGGACGTTCGGCCACGCCGGCGAGCACGCGCCCCGGGAGGACCCGCTGGTGCAGGCGGTCGTCGGCCGGCTCAGCGCCGCCGCCCACGCCGCACGCGCGATCGTGCTGCACAACGCGCGCGCCCTCGACGGGTTCGTCGAGGCGGTGCGCGACGGCCGGGCGGCGCAGGGGGCCGCCCGCTCCGTGCAGCTCGACGTGTTCCGGGCGCAGCAGGTCGTGCTGCCGCTCGTGCTCGACGCGACGTCGGAGCTCTTCGAGGTCGGCGGCGCGAGCGCGACGAGCACCGCGCGCGGGCTCGACCGGCACTGGCGCAACGCGCGCACCGTCGCGTCGCACAACCCGGCGGTCCAGCGCGCGGCGGCCATCGGCCAGCTCGAGCTCGACGGCACGCTGCCGCAGTGGCGGGCGCCGGGGGCGCCGCCCGCGGCCGGGGACCAGGCCGACGCCCAACCCGGCGACCAGCCCGGCGACGACGGCGGCGCCCCGGCTGACGCCCCTGCCGACGCCCCCGCCGCACCGGCCGCGGGGCAGCCGCGATGACGGCGGGGACGGCCTGGGCCCCGACCGGGCAGCGCGACCTGGTCGCCCGCTTCGCCCCGGTCTTCGACGAGGTGGGCGCCGACGCCGTCGCGCGCGAGCGGGACCGCCGCCTGCCGTACGCGGAGGTGGAGGCCCTCCGGGAGGCCGGCTTCACCCGCGTCACGCTGCCGGCCGGGCTCGGCGGCGCGGGGGCGACCCGCAGCGAGCTGTTCGACCTGCTCGCCGAGCTGGCCCGGCGCGACCCGAACCTCGCGCAGCTCTTCCGGTCGCACTTCGCCTTCGTCGACCGCTCGCTCCTGGCGCCGGCCTCGGAGCGCCGGGAGGCGAACCTGGCCCTCGTGGCGGCCGGCAAGATCGTCGGCAACGCCTCGCACGAGCGGTCGGCGGCGATCGTCGGGTCCTACGCCACCCGCCTCACGACGGGCGCCGACGGCGCGCTGCGGCTCGACGGCACGAAGTACTACAGCACCGGCACGCTGTTCGCCGACGTCGTCTCGGTCGCGGCCCAGGACGAGGACGGCGAGCCGGTGAGCGTGCTCGTGCCGACCGACGCGCCCGGCGTGCGCCGGGTGGACGACTGGACCGGGTTCGGCCAGCGGCTCACCGGCAGCGGCACCACGGTCTTCGACGGGGTCGCCGTCACGCCGGACGCCGTCCAGCGGCACCGCGCCGCGCGGCCCTCGCACGGCTCGGCGTTCGTGCAGCTCGTGCTGCTCGCCGTCGCCGCCGGCATCGGGCGCGCCGTCGTCGACGACGCGACGGCGTTCGTGCGGGCGCGCACGCGCGCGTACAGCCACGGCAGCGCGGCCACCGCGCGCGAGGACCCCATCGTCCAGGAGACGGTCGGCGAGCTCGACGCGCTGCGCTTCGCCGCCGACGCCGCCGTCGCGCACGTCGCCCGCTCCCTCGACGCCTCGGCCGCCGCGGCGGCCGCCGGGGTCGACGACCAGGAGCTCGCCCGGATCGTCGCGGCGCTCGACGCCGACACCGCCCGCGCCCAGCTCATTGTGCTGCGGTCGGTGCTGGACGCCGCCACGCAGCTGTTCGAGGTGGGCGGGGCGAGCGCCACGGACACCGGGCTCGCGCTCGACCGGCACTGGCGCAACGCGCGCACGGTGGCCTCGCACAACCCGGCCCGCTACAAGGCGCGGTCGCTGGGCGGGCTGCTGCTCACCGACGTCCCGGTGGCCGGCTGGTGGAGCACCGGCGAGTCCGGGCACCGCGCCCGCCCGGCCGAGGGGTGAGGCGCGCCGCCCGCGCCCGGTGCCGCCCCCGCCATCGGCCGGGCGGGCTCAGGGCCGCGTGAGCACGACGAGCTCCTGCGTCGCGCGCGTCATCGCGACGTAGCGGTCCACCGCCCCCTCGACGCCGGTCCCGAAGGCGTCGGGGTCGACCAGCACCACGAGGTCGAACTCGAGCCCCTTGGCCAGCGCGGGGGTCAGCGACGCGACCCGGTCGGTGCCGGCGAACGACGGCTCGCCGACGACGCAGGCGGTGCCCTCGGCGTGCTCGGCGAGCCAGCCGTCGACGACCGCGCCGAGCTCGGCGACCGAGCCGCGGCGGACCGGCACGCCGGTGCGGCGCACGGACGTCGGCACGTTGGCGTCCGGGACCGCCGCCCGGATGACCCGCTCGGCCGCCGCCATGACCTCGGCCGGCGTGCGGTAGTTGACGGTGAGCGTGGCCTGCCGGACCCGGTCGAGCCCGACGCGCGCGAGCCGCGCGTCCCACGGCTCGGGGAAGCCGTGGCGGGCCTGCGCGCGGTCGCCCACGATCGTCAGGCTGCGCGACGGGCAGCGGGCCAGGACCATCTGCCACTCGGCGTCGGTCAGCTCCTGCGCCTCATCGACGACCACGTGGGCGAACGGCCCCGCCAGCGCGTCCGGCTCGACGGCGGGGACGGCGGCGTCGTCCACGAGCGCATCCTGCAGGTCCTGCCCGCGCAGCATGGACATCACCATCAGCTCGGAGTCGTCGGCCGCGACGAGGTCGGCGGCGACGTCGGCCCGGCGCTCGCGCTCCGCCTCGGCGGCCGCGGCCTGGCGGCGCCGCCGGCGGGAGACCTCGGCGTCGCCGAGCCGGCGGCGGGCGGCGTCCAGCAGCGGCAGGTCCGCCACCGTCCAGGCCTGCGGGTCCGGACGCTGGAGCCGCTGCACGTCGTCGCGCTCGAGCCACGGCGCGCACCGGCGCAGGTACGCGGGCACCGTCCACAGGTCGCCGACCAGGTCGGTGGGCTCCAGCACCGGCCACGCGCGCCGCACCGCCCGGACCAGGTCCCGGTCCTGCCGCAGCGCCCGACGCAGCACGTCCTCGTCGACGTCCCCGGCCTCGTCGCGCAGCTTGTCGACGAGGATCTCGGTCAGCGCCTCCCAGACCTGGTCGGGCGCCTCGTTGTGCGGCGTGCCGGGCTCGACCGCGCCGAACGCCTCGGCCCAGTCGGCGCTGCTGAGCCACACGTCCGCCCACGGCGTGGTGACCTCCGTCCCCTCTGCCGGCGGCTCCTCGTAGAGGCCGACGGCGGGCTCGATCGCCGCCACCATCCGGGCGTCGGCCTTGAGCGCCGCGACCCGCGCGTCGGCCTCGGCCGCCGCCGTCGCGCCCTCCGGCACGAGGTCGCGCAGGGTGGCGGTCTGCACCCCCTCCTCGCCGAGGCTCGGCAGGACGTCGGCGACGTAGGCCAGATACGGCCGGTGCGGGCCGACGAACAGCACGCCGCCGCGGCGGTGGCCGAGGCGCGGGTCGGAGTACAGCAGGTAGGCGGTGCGGTGCAGGGCGACGACCGTCTTGCCCGTGCCCGGGCCGCCGTCGACCACCAGCGCGCCCCGCGACCCCGCGCGGACGATCGCGTCCTGGTCCGCCTGGATGGTGGCCAGCACGTCGCGCATCCGCGGCGAGCGGCTCTCCGCCAGGCTCGCGACGAACGCCGACTGGTCGTCCAGGGCGGCGTGCCCGACCAGGCCCTCGGCGGTGAACACCTCGTCCCAGTAGTCGGTGATCCGGCCCCGGGTCCAGCGGTACCGGCGGCGGCTGACCAGGCCTCGGGGGTCGGCGTGGGTCGCGGCGAAGAACGGCTCCGCCGCCGGCGCGCGCCAGTCGACCAGCAGCTGGCGGCCGGCGGCGTCGGTGAGCCCGACGCGCCCGACGTAGACAGGCTCGGGTGCGTCGGCCCGCACCAGACGGCCCAGGCACAGGTCGAGGCCGAAGCGGCGCAGGGTCCGCAGCCGGGCACCGAGCCGGCGGATCTCCGCGTCGCGGTCCAGCACCGCCTGCCCCAGGGGCGCCGGGGCGCGGCGGGCGGCGTCGAGACGGTCGGTCAGGTCGTCGACCTGCTCCCGGACGGCGCGGGCGACGGCGGCGAGGTGCCGCTCGTCGTCCGCGACGAGCGCGGGGTCGGCCTTGCGGGCGAGGCGGTCGGGCAGGGCGAAGACACCGGTGGTCAGGGAGGTCATGGCATCGGCTCCGATCGGGCGGCGGCGGCCGGCGGGCCCGCACGGACCCGCTCAGGCCGGTGATTCTGCGCGTCCGAGGGGGCCTTGCCGCAAGACCCCCGGCCCGCTATACGTTGAGAGTGGCGGGGAAGGCCTCGGCCGCCCCGACCTCCCTCCTCGTCCGCGTCCCCCAGCCCCGCCGACGACGGCGCTACGCTGCGGCCGTGAGCCAGCAGGGGGAGCGGCACGCGGGCGCCGTGCGCGCGCGACAGGAAGCCACCGATCGCGAGGGCGTCGGCCGCGAGGGCGTTCACCGCGAGGGCGTCGGCCGCCCGCTCGCCGCGATCTTCGTCGCCCAGACCACCACCTACGTGGCGCTCGGCGGCGTCGTCGCCGTCGCGCTGCCCCTGCTCGTCGCGGCCGCGGCGCCGACGTCCAAGGAGAGCACGCTCGGGCTGCTGGCGGCGCTGTCCGCCCTGCTCACGGCCGCGTGCCTGCCCGCGCTCGGCGCGCTCGCCGACCGCTCCCGCTCCCCGTGGGGGCGCCGCGCGCCGTGGGCCGTGGTCGGCGGCGTCGTCGGCGGGCTCGCCGTCGTCGCGCTGCCGCTCGTCCAGTCGGTCCTGTGGCTCGCCGTCTGGTGGGTGCTGGCCCAGGTCGCGCTCAACGCCGTCGACGGCGCGGTGGGTGCCGCCGTCGCCGACGACCTGCCCGCGCGCCGCCGCGGGACCGCATCAGGCGCGCTCGCCCTCGGGGCGGGGGTCGGCGCGGGGACCGGCGTCGTGCTCGTGGGCGCCCTGGCGGCCTCCCCGGTGGCCGCGGTGGCCGCCGCCGGCGCCGTCGCGGCGCTGGGCGCGCTGGCGTTCCCGCTGCTGCGCGGGCGGGGCGCCTACGTCGCGGACCCGCCCGGCGGGGCCGGTGCCGCCGGGCCCGCCGCCCGCACGACCGGGGCCGCCCGGCCCGCCCGCGTGCTCGACGGGTTCCGCACGGTGGGCCGCGACCCGCACCTGCGGCGCATCGTCGCCGCACGGGTGCTGATGGTGCTCGGCCAGCACGGCGTGTCCACCTACCAGCTCTACATCCTGGCCGACCACGTCGGGATGCCGCTGGCGCGGGCCGCCCAGGCGTCCGCGGTCCTCGTACCCGTGCACCTGGTCGCCGCCGTGCTGGGCAACGTCGTCGTGGCCCGCGTGGCCGACCGGCTGGCGGCCAAGCACCGGCTCACCGCGGCGGCCGCGGGCACCGTCGCCGTCGTGGCGCTCGTGCCGGTCGTCTGGCCCGCGCTGCCGGCGGTGGCGCTGTTCGCCGCGGTGGGCGGGCTGGCGCACGGCGCCTTCCTCACGGTGCAGACGGCCGAGACGTACGACGCCCTGCCCGACCGGCGCACCGCCGGCCGCGAGCTCGGCGTCGTGGGCGTGGCGACGACGGCGACGCAGGCCGCGGCGCCGCTGGTCGCCGTCGGGCTGCTGCGCCTCGGCGCCGGCTACGTGAGCGTCTTCGTGGCGCTCGCGGTGCTGGCCGGGGCGGCCGCCGTGCTCAGCGCCCGCGCCTCAGCGGGCGCGGCTCAGGACCACAGCCCCGACGCGTAGCCGACGAAGATCAGCGCCACGACGACGGCCACGAGCCCGATCCCGCCGATCCACAGCCACGGCACGGCCCTGGCCGGCCCGTGCTCCTCGTGCCCCTGCGGCGCGCTGACCTGCCCGGAGTCGGGCGGCGTCTCGCCGGGCTCGACGCCGCCGCCCGGGCCGCTGCCGCCGCCGGTGGGCGAGGTCACCGGGTCCGGGTCCGGGACGGTGCCCTGACCGGGCGCCTTGCGGGGCTGGTGCTGTCCGTCGTGCTCGGGGGCCATGGGTCGAGCGTGGCGGAGGCCGCGGCCGCTCGCACCCCCCCGGCCCCGGCGGACGGCGCCGCCCGTGCCCGAGCACGCGGCGGCCGTGCCTAGGCTGGAGCCATGTTCCCGCCCATGCAGCCCGAGGTGCCCACCGTCGACGTGCACGACCTCGACCCGGCCGCCCCGATCCCCGACGGCACCACGCTCCTCGACGTGCGCGAGCAGGACGAGTGGGACGCCGGCCACGCACCCGGTGCCGTGCACATCCCGCTGGGCGAGCTGCCCGTCCGCTACGGCGAGCTGGACCCCGACGCGCCGGTCTACGTGGTGTGCCGCAGCGGGGCCCGCTCGGCGCGCGCCACGCAGTTCCTCGTCGACGGCGTCGGCTACGAGGCGGCGAACCTCGACGGCGGCATGCTCGCCTGGGAGCAGCGGGGCCTGCCGGTCGAGCGCTGACGCCTCAGACAGCGGGGTCAGTCCGCGCAGGCGAGGTCGTCCAGGTCCACCGCCTCGGCCATCGCGCGGTAGCCCGCGTCGTTGGGGTGCAGGTGGTCGCCCGGGTCGTACGCCGGCAGCAGCCGCGTCGGCTGCCCGGGGTCGCGCACCGCGGCGTCGAAGTCAGCGAGGGCGTCGGCCTCGCCGCTGGTGCGGATCCAGGCGTTGACCTGCTGGCGCACCGCGTCCTTCTCCGGGCTGTAGTACCGCGCGCCCTCGAACGGCGTGAGCGTGCCGAGCACCACGCACACGCCCGCCGCGTGCGCCCGCGCCAGGACCTGGCGGTACCCGGCGACCAGCTGGTCGGCGGTGGTCACCACGCCGGTGCCGATGTCGTTGATGCCCTCCAGCACGACGACGGTCCGGACTCCGGGGACCGCCAGCACGTCGCGGTCGAACCGCGCCAGGGCGCTGGGCCCGGTGCCGTCGGCCAGCAGCCGGTTGCCGGAGATGCCCTGGTTGGCGACGGCGAGCCGGGGCGCGCCGGCGGCGGTGGCCAGGCGCGTGGCGAGCCGGTCCGGCCAGCGGGCGTCGGCGCCCGGCGTCGAGCCGTTGCCGTCGGTGATGGAGTCGCCCAGGGCGACCACGGTGCCCTCCGCGGGAGCGTCCACCACCAGGGAGTCCACCCAGTACCAGCTGGTCGTGGTCCCCGTGAACGCGTCGCCGGTGACGTCAGTGGTCGCGTCGCCCGGCTCGGAGACGTAGCTGGTGGTCTGCGCGAGGCGGTGCCCGGTGGTGGTGCCCGGGTCCCCCGCGGCCAGCACGCTGACGGCGACCGTCGAGCGCGCGGTCACGGTGACGGCGACCGGGTCGCTCAGCACGCGGGCGCCGGCCGGCACGGTGACCGACCGCTCGCCGGAGAAGGTGACCTGCGCGCTGCTGCCGGGCACCACGCCGGCGTCGCCCGCCGACACGCCCACCTGGACCGCCTGGAAGGTCACCGGCTTCGTGCCGAACACGTTGGACAGGCCCACGCGCACCTGCGTGCCGGCGGTCGTGGTCCGCACGAGGTTGCGCACCGTGCGGCCCATGACGTCGCCGCTCACGCGGTCGGGGCTGGCGGTCCAGGCGACGACGGCGTCGGTCTCGGCGTCGGCTCCGGCACCGGCCTCCGCGGTGCCGCTCGGGGACGGCGACGTCGTCGGGCTCGCGGAGGGGCTGGCCGAACCCGCGGCGAAGGCCGGCAGGTCGGGCTGACCGAGGAACCGCGGGAGGAGCAGCCAGCCCAGTGCGGCGGCGGCCACGAAGGCGACGACCACCGCGAGCGCCACGGCCGTGCTCCGGGCACGGTTTGCGGTCATCGTTCGCTGCTCCTGTCACGGCTGCGGGGTCTCGGCACGCCACGGCCGGCGGCTGCGACAGCGTATGCCACCGGCATGGGTGCTCCCGGCGCCCGGCGAACGCGGCGCGGGCGCGCGGCACGCGCCGCGGGCGTGGGGGGACTGCGGCGGACACGGGCGGCACGCGACCGCCCTGACGTGCGACGACGGCGGCGTGCCCCCCGGTGCGCGCACCCCGCCGTCGCCGTCCTCCGTCGTCCACCGACGGCGTGAGCACCGCCACGCCCGACCGGGCCGCCCACAGCCCGTGGTCGAGGTTCACCCGCCCGTGGGGCGGGTCCCGACGCTATCGACGCCCGCGGCACTTAACATCGCCGCGCGGCGGCCGAGTGGATGGGCAGGTCCGTCGACGCGGACCGACCTGTCGTCCTAGGGGTGTGTGGCTGTGCGCAAGGTTCTCGGGCTCGTCCTCGCGGTGGCCGTCGTGGTGGGCGGCGCCGCCGTGCCGGCCGCGGCCGCCACCGGCACCACCGATCCGGAGCCGGCTGTGACGGCGGGGGCGAGCGCGGACCCCGCCGCGGCCCCCGCGCCGAGCGCTGGATCGAGCACGGAGCCGACGGCGGTTCCCGTGCCGAGCGCGGAGCCGACGCCAGAGCCGGAGGTGGCGCCGAGCGCCGAGCCGGAGCCCGCGCCCAGCGCGGAGCCCGAGCCGGTCGAGCCGCGGATCGCCGCGCGCGTCGCCGTGGCTGCCGCGTTCACGGCCCGGCGACCGCTGCCCGACAAGTCGTACCGCATCGCCTCCTGGTTCGGGCCGCGCTGCATGCCGACCCGCGGCGCCTCGACGTACCACAAGGGCCAGGACCTGTCCGCGGCCAGCGGCACCGACGTGCTCGCCGTCGCGGACGGCACGGTGGTGCTCGCGGGGAGCTCCGGGGGCGGCCTCGGGCAGGTGGTGGCCGTCCGCCACAACTTCAACGGCGTCACGTACACGACGGTCTACGGCCACGTGATCGACGGCGACGCGTACGTGCGCACCGGGGCGACGGTGAGGAAGGGCCAGCACATCGCGGACGTCGGGATGACCGGCACCGCGACCGGCCCGCACCTGCACTTCGAGGTGCACTCCGGCGTCTGGCGCCAGTCCGGCGCCAAGGTGCAGGACCCGAACGACTGGATGCGCCGGTACGGCGCCGACCTCAGGACGGGTGCGACGTCCGTGGCGGAGAACGACGTCCCGGCCTCGTGCACCTACTACAACAACGTCAACCTGAACCTCCGCAGCGGGCCGGGCACGGGCTACTCCTCCCTCACGGTGCTGCCGGCCAACACCCGCCTGACGGCGAAGCCGGGCGACGCGGACGACTCGGGCCTGTGGGTGCGCGTGACGGCCGGCAGCCGCACCGGCTGGGTGAGCAACGCCTACATCGGCCCGACCTGGTCCTACACGACCCGGACCGTGGACGCGCCGGGCGGGGTCACCGTGCGCAAGGCGGCCTCCGCCGGCGCCGCCGTCGTCGCCACGCGCGCGGCGGGGCAGAAGCTCTACCAGCTGCGGCCCGCGCAGGACGGCTGGATGTACGTGGCCCTCGCCTCGGCCACGGGGAGCACCACCGGCTACGTCGCGACGTCGACGTCGCTCGCGCTGAGCGTGCCGGCGGCCACGACGACCAAGGCGCCGACGGTCACGGTGACCGTCAGCTCGGTGACCACGGCGTCCTCCTCGGGCACGCTCACGGCCACCGTCGACGGGAAGAAGGTCACGGCCACCCTCGCCGCCTCTGCGGGCGGCCGGGCGACGATCACGCTCCCGCGCCTCACGACGGCCGGCAGCCGCACCGTCACGGTCACGTACACGCCGTCGAGCGTGGCGGCGAGCTACGAGTCCGCGGCCACGGCCAGGGCGACGCTCACCGTCTCGGGCCGGATCCCGGGTCGGACGTACTACCTGACCAACGCGCTGCGCGCCGGCGACGCCGACATCACGTTCGACTACGGCCTGCCCCAGGACGTGGTGCTCGTGGGCGACTGGGACGGCGACGGGAAGGACACGCTCGCGGTGCGCCGCGGGAACACGTTCTACCTGACGAACCGCACCACGGGCGGCGCGGCGGACGTGGTGTTCTCGTACGGCCGCCCGGGCGACGTGGTGCTCGTGGGCGACTGGGACGGCGACGGGAAGGACAGCCTGGCGGTCCGCCGCGGCAAGCAGTACTTCCTCACCAACGGCACCCGCGGCGGCGAGGCCGACACGACGTTCTTCTACGGCAAGGCGGGCGACGTGGTGCTCGTGGGCGACTGGGACGGCGACGGCAAGGACACCCTGGGCGTGCGCCGCGGCAAGCAGTACTTCCTCGCGAACACGACCCGCGGCGGCGAGGCCGACACGACGTTCTTCTACGGCAAGGCGGACGACGTCGTGCTCGTGGGCGACTGGGACGGAGACCGCAAGGACACCCTCGGCATGCGCCGCGGCACCGAGTTCCTGCTGACCAACAAGGCGGCGGACGGTGACGCCGAGGTGACGTTCCGGTACGGCAGGGCCGGCGACGCCGTGCTGGTGGGCGACTGGGACGGCGACCGCAAGGACACCCTCGGCGTGCGCCGCTGAGCGGTCGGCAGCCCCGCCACCACGGACGACGCGGCCGGTCGGACCTCCAGGGTCCGGCCGGCCGCGTCGTCCGTCGGTGCGGTCTGCGGGCTCAGGCCAGGTGGTCGCCCACGAGGCGCTCGGCCAGGCCCGTGTACGAGGCCGGCGTCAGCGCCTGCAGGCGCTCCGCGACGTCGTCGGGCAGGCCGAGGCCGGCGACGAACTCGCGCATGCGCGCGGCGTCCACCCGCTGGCCGCGCGTGAGCTCCTTGAGCCGCTCGTAGGGGTTCTCCATGCCGGGCACGCCGGCCACGGAGGCGGCGCGCATGGCCGACTGGATCGGCTCGCCGAGCACCTCCCAGTTGGCGTCGAGGTCGGCGGCCATGAGGTCGGCGTTGACGGCCAGCGCCTTGAGGCCGCGGCGCACGTTGTCGATCGCCAGCAGCGAGTGGCCGAACGCCGGGCCCACGTTGCGCTGCGTGGTCGAGTCGGTCAGGTCGCGCTGCAGCCGGCTGGTGACCAGCGTCGCGGCGAGGGTGTCCAGCAGCGAGCAGGAGATCTCGAGGTTGGCCTCGGCGTTCTCGAACCGGATCGGGTTGACCTTGTGCGGCATCGTCGAGGAGCCGGTGGCGCCCGCGACGGGGATCTGCGTGAAGAACCCGAGCGAGATGTACGTCCACACGTCGGTGGCCAGGTTGTGCAGGATGCGGTTGAACCGCGCGACGTCGGCGTAGACCTCGGCCTGCCAGTCGTGCGACTCGATCTGCGTGGTCAGCGAATTCCAGGTCAGGCCCAGGCCCTCGACGAACGCGCGCGAGACGGCCGGCCAGTCCACGCCGGGCACGGCCACGACGTGCGCGCCGTAGGTGCCGGTGGCGCCGTTGAGCTTGCCCAGGAACTCCGCGCCGGCGATGCGGCGCAGCTGGCGGCGCAGCCGGTGGGCGAGCACGGCGAGCTCCTTGCCCATCGTGGTCGGCGTGGCGGGCTGGCCGTGGGTGCGGCTGAGCATCGGCACGGCGGCGTGCTCGTGGGCCATCGCGGCGATCTGGTCGGCCAGCGCCGTGGCGGCCGGCAGCCAGACGTCGCGCACGGCGCCCTGCACCATCAGCGCGTAGGACAGGTTGTTGATGTCCTCGGACGTGCAGGCGAAGTGGACGAGCTCGCTCGCGGCGGGCAGGCTCGTGGCCCCCAGGACCTCCGGCGCGCGGGCGATGCGGCGCTTGATGAAGTACTCGACAGCCTTGACGTCGTGGACCGTCTCCCGCTCGATCTCCGCGAGCTCGGCGATCTCCGCCGCCCCGAAGGTCGCGGGGATGGCGCGCAGGTACGCCACCTCCTCGTCCGTGAGCGCCGGGGCGCCGGGGACCACCGGGGTGGCCACGCCGTCGACGCCGTTGCACAGCGTGACCAGCCACTCGACCTCGACGTGGATGCGGGCGCGGTTCAGCGCGGCCTCGCTGAGGTGGTCCACCAGCGGCGCGACGGCGGCGCGGTAGCGGCCGTCCAGCGGCCCGAGCGCGATCGGCGGGGTGATGTCGGCGAGGTTCACGCGGTCGCTCGCGGGGGCCGAGCCGGCCGTCGGGGACGTGGGGGTCGCGGGGGAGGGGGCGGCAGCACTCACGCCGCGATTGTCCCACGCGGCCGGTCGGCCGCGGCGGGGCGTCCGGCGCGCGGGCGACGCCCGCGCCGGGGCCGGGGCCGGGCCGCGCGGCCCTCCGGCGGTGTCCCCAGCGGCGCCGCGGCGCCGTCGTCCACAGCGGGCGG
>NZ_WUWN01000029.1 GCF_009846865.1 Puerhibacterium puerhi | reverse complement strand
GCGGCGTCGCCCCGCGGTAGCCGCGGTCGCCCCGCCCCGGGCCCCCGGAGCCGGCGCGGTCGTCGCCGCGGCGGCCCGCGACGCGGAAGTACTCGGCGAGGTCGGGGTTGATCGGGGGGTTCGTGCCGGGGTCGGTGGGGTCGACGTGCCCGGCGTACAGGTCCATGAGGCGCGGCACGCCGCGCGGGCCGCCCTCGCGCGAGGAGACGATGACGTGCTGCCACAGCGGCACGGGGCGGTGCTCGGACACGACGACGGCGGTGTCGCCGCGGACCATCTCGAGCCAGTCGCCGAACTCCTCGGCGTTGGACACGGTGGCCGACAGCGACACGAGCTGCACGTGGTCGGGCAGGTGGATGATCACCTCTTCCCAGACCGGGCCGCGGAACCGGTCGGCGAGGTAGTGCACCTCGTCCATGACGACGTACGCCAGGCCGTCCAGGGTGGACGAGCCGGCGTAGAGCATGTTGCGCAGCACCTCGGTGGTCATCACCACCACGGGGGCCTCGCCGTTGATGGTGGTGTCGCCGGTGAGCAGGCCGACGTTCTCGGCCCCGTGCCGGCGCGCGAGGTCGGCGTACTTCTGGTTGCTCAGCGCCTTGATGGGCGTCGTGTAGAACGCCTTGCCGCCGCGGGCGAGGGCCAGGTGCACGGCGAACTCGCCGACGACGGTCTTGCCCGCGCCGGTGGGGGCGGCGACGAGCACGCCGCGGCCGTCCTCGAGGGCCTGGCACGCCTCGACCTGGAAGTCGTCGAGCTCGAACCCGAGGTCGCCGCGGAAGCGCTCGAGCTGGGTGCCCGACCCGGCACGGGAGCGGGCCGAGCGGGCGCGTGCCGCGGCGTACCGCTCGGCGGGGCTGCGCTGGTCGGAGCGGGCGTCGGCGGTCATGCCGTCAGCCTACGGGCGGCGGGCCCGCCCGCAGGCCGCGCGGGCGGCGGGCGGGCCTCACCGCCTGCGTCAGAGCGCCTCGGCGACCCGCTTGCGGTCGGCGCGGCGGTCGTGCAGCACCGCCAGGCCGAGGGCGCCGAAGTACAGCACGCAGATGGGCAGCGCCACGAAGATCATGGTCAGGGCGTCCGGCGTCGGCGTCATCACCGCGGCGAACACGAACGCGATCAGCACCGCCCAGCGCCAGCCCTTGGCGAGCGTCTCGTGGCGCAGCAGCCCGGACATGTTGAGGCCGGTGAGCACCACCGGGGAGACGAACGCCAGGCCGAACGCGAGCACGAGCCGCATGACGAAGCTCAGGTACCCCTGGGCGTCGGTGAAGTTCGTCGCGCCCTCGGGCACGAACCCGGCGAGGATGTCGACGGCGTGCGGCAGCACCCACCAGGCGAGCGCGGCGCCGCCGAGGAACAGCGGGACCGCCGCGCCGAGGAACCCGAAGGCGTAGTGGCGCTCGCGCCTGGTCAGCCCCGGGGTGATGAACGCCCACAGCTGGTACAGCCACCACGGGCAGGACACGATGACGCCGAGGAACAGCGCGACCTTGACCTTCATGTCGAGCGCGGACGCCATGCCCGTGAAGTTCAGGGCGATGGTCTTGTCCTGCTCCTGGGCCGCGACCTGCAGCGGCGCCTGGAGCGCGTCGAGCAGCGGCTCGTAGAGGACCCAGCCGGCCACGCCACCGACGACGAGGCCGCACGCGACCAGGAAGAGCCGCTTGCGCAGCTCGAGCAGGTGCTCGCGCAGGGGCATGCGCCCCTCGGGGTCCCGGGACTTGCCGGGCACCGCCTACGCCCTGGGGTTGTTCGGGTCGACGAGACCCGGGACCTGCGACGAACCGGTGCCGCTCGCGGGTGTCGTGGACGACGGCGCGGCGGGGGTCGTGCTCGGGGGCGTGCTGGCCGGCGTGCCGGTGGACGACGTCGTCCCGGCGGGCGGCACGTGGGAGTCGTTGGGCTTGCCGTCGTCGGAGAGGTCCTTGACCTCGCTCTTGAAGATCTTCAGCGACTGGCCGACGCTGCGGGCCAGGTCGGGCAGCCGGCGCGCCCCGAACAGCAGCAGGATCACGACCACCAGCACGATGATGTGCCAGGGCTTGAGCATGCCCATGAGTTTGGCTCCTCGTCCTCGTCCGTCCCACGGTGCGCGGGTCCGTCGTCTCCCACCCTACGCGGTCGCGGTGGACGCGGAAGTGACCTGCGGGTGACGTCCAGATGTCTCGGCGCGCGGCCCCCGCACGGCCCGGCGGGTCAGGGCTGCGTGCGCTGCCCGGCGCGAGCCGCGCGACGCCCGGCGAGCCAGCCGTCGAGGGACCAGGTCTGCGCGACGGCGCGGTGGCGCTCGCGCCGGGCCTCGGCGCGCTCGGCGCGGGCCAGGCGCAGGTCCGCGACCCGCTCGCGCAGGTCGGTCGGGTCGTCGAAAATCGTCGCGCACACCTCGGGCGCGGCGGCCTCGGCCTCGGCGACGGCCTGCGAGATGCGCGCGGAGGCGGCGTCGAACGCCGCGGAGGCGCGGGACAGCTCCGCCCCGAGCCGCCGCGCCTTGCGCCACAGGTCGCGTCCCAGGAGGGCGGCGCCCACCAGGGTGGCGACCACGAGCACCGACCACACCGCGAACCACATGGCGGTCAGCCTACGGCGTCGTCGTCGGACGGCCGGGCACCGGGCACCCCGGCGACTGCCGCGTAGGCGTCCAGCGCCTCGCGGGCGGCCTCGGCGACGTCCTGCGCCACCTGCGCGGGCGCCACCGAGCGCACGTGCGCGGCGTTGGCCAGCAGCAGGCCGCGCAGCCAGGCCGGGTTGGTGACGCGCACCCGCACCTCGAACGACCCGTCGGGCAGGTCGCGCACCGACTCGGTGGGGACCTCCTCGGCGACGAAGCGCGCGGGCGAGGCGAGCACGACGGTGGCCGTGCCCGTGGCCACGGCCGGGTCGGAGACCGACTGGGCGATGTCCAGGCCGACCTCCGGCTCCGCGGCCAGCGCCCGCCCGGCCGCGGACACCGGCACGTCGAGGACCTCGGCGGCCAGGACGCGGTCCATGCGGAACGTGCGGCGGCCCTGGGCGCGGTGGCACCACGCCACGAGGTAGGACGACTCGTCCTGGGTGAGGAGCCGCACGGGGTCGACCTCCCGCTCCCCCGTGACGTCCGCGGCGTTGACGTACCGGATGCGCAGCCGCCGGCCCCGGGCGAGCGCCGTCGTCACCGCCCGCAGCACCTCCGGCCGGCCGTCCGGGGCCAGGCGCACGTCCACCGCGTGCGCGGCCTCGCCCGTGGCCGCCGTGAGCTTCTCCAGCGCGGAGCCCACCAGCGCCCGCCGCTCGGCGTCGGCCTGGACGACCGGCGACTCGAGCATCGCGCGCAGCGCGGCCACCAGGGCCACGGCCTCGCGGGTGCCCAGGCGCAGCGGGCGGGTCATGCCGCGGGCGTTGGTCAGGTGCACCACCCCGCGCTCGGCGGCGTCGGCGTCGAAGTCGATGAGGTCGTCCGGCCAGTACCCGGGGGTGCCGGTGACCCACAGCTGGTCGACGTCGTCGCGGATCTGCGCCTCGCTCACCCCGAAGTGCTGGGCGAGCTGCGCCACGGGCACCGGCCCCCGGGCGTCGAGGTAGGCCACGAGGCCCAGCAGCCGCACCAGGCGGTCGTCGGCACGCTCAGCCACGGTCGTGCTCCTTGTCTGCGTCGGCGTGCGCGTCTGCGCCTGGGGGTGCGCCGGCCGGCCCGGCGAGGGCGGCGGCCGCGTGCAGGCGCCGCAGCACCTCCGCGCGCAGCTCCGGCGGGTCGAGCACGACGACGGCGGCGCCGTAGGCCGCCAGCTCCTCCGCCGCGGTGGTCAGCGACGTGAACCCCACGGCGAGCAGGTCGCGGTCGGGCGGCGTCGGGGCGGGCAGGTCGGCGGGGTCCAGCACCCGCGCGCGGGCCCGGACCGCGGAGGCGCGCTCGGGCACGACGGCCAGGACGGCGGTGCGCTCGCGGCCGGTGCGCTCCCCCAGCAGCGCGTCCACGTCGAGGTCCTCGGGGATCTCGAACGCCCCGGCAGCGGCGGTCAGCCGCACCCGGCCCTCGATGCGCGACAGGCGGAACACCCGCGGCGCCTGCCGGCCGCGGTCCCAGCCCACCAGGTACCACCCGCCGCGCCGGGCGGCGATCCGCCACGGCTCGACGTCGCGCGAGCTGACCTGGCCGGTGCTCGCCGCGCGGTAGCGGAAGTGCACCGGGCGGCGCTCGGTCACCGCCTCCAGCAGCGGGCCGTAGGCGTCGCCCACCGCGCGCACCCGCGGCGCGAGGCCGGCCATCGCGTCCGACGCCGCCTCCCCCGCCCCCGCCGCGCGCAGCTTCGTCATCGCCCGCGAGATGTCCGTGCGCAGCGTCTTGTCCGACCACAGCTGCGCCGCCAGCGCCAGCACGCCCAGCTCCGCGGGCGTGAGGTCCACCGGCGGCAGCGCGTAGGCGTCGTTGTCGATGCGGTACCCGACCTCCTCGCTGTGCCCGCCCGGGTCGACCGTCACGATGGGCACGCCCAGCGCGCGCAGCGCGTCCTTGTCCCGCTCGAACATGCGTTCGAAGGCGTCCACCGACGGGGCGTCCCCGTAGCCGGCCACGCCCCGGCGGATCTGCTGCTTGGTCATCGCGGCGCTGGTGTTCACCAGGGCGATGACGAGGTTGAGGAGGCGCTCGGCGGGCGGCGTCGACGACGACGCGCCCAGGGCACCGGTGGGCTGGTCGGAGGGGTTCGCGGGCATCAGGGAACACGGTATCCGCCGGTAGCCTTCCTGGCGTGATCACTTGGCGGACCGGCACCGTGGTGTCGCAGGGCAGGACCTGGGGGGACGGCGCCTCCGGCGCCCGCGAGCTGGAGGTGGTGCTCGACGCCGTCCTGCCGGGACGGGAGACCGCCGGCCGCGAGGGACTGCGCGTGCGGGCGCTCGCGTACACGGCGCTCGTCGGCGACCCCGCCGCCGGCGACCGGCTGCTGCTCAACTGCTCGGCGCTCGCCCGCGGGCTCGGCACCGGCGGGTACGCCCTCGTCGTCGGTCCCGCCGGCGACACCGACCTGCCGCGCGACCCCGAGCCGGGGCCGGGCCACCTGGTCAAGGCCCGGTACACGCCCCTGCAGGCCATGGTGCTCGGCGTCGACGAGCAGGAGTCCGCCCACCACCACCTGCTCGCCGAGGCCGACGACCTCGGCGGCCTGCCCGTCGTCGTCGCCGACCTGCACTCCGCCCTGCCCGCGGTCGTCGCCGGCGCCCGGCACGCCGCCCGCCTCGCCGGCCGGCCCGCACCCCGCGTCGCCTACGTGATGACCGACGGCGGCGCCCTGCCCGCAGCGTTCTCCCGCACCGTCGCCACCCTGCGCGAGGCCGGCTGGCTCGAGGCGACCGTCACCGTCGGCCAGGCCTTCGGCGGCGACCTCGAGGCAGTCACCGTGCACACCGGCCTGCTCGCCGCCCGCCACGTCGTCGGCGCCGACCTCGCCGTCGTCGCCCAGGGGCCGGGCAACCTCGGCACCGGCACCCGGTGGGGCTACTCCGGCGTCGCGGCCGGCGAGGCGGTCAACGCCGCCGCCACGCTGCGCGGCCGCCCGGTGGCCTCCCTGCGCGTCTCCGGCGCCGACCCCCGCGACCGCCACCTCGGCGTGTCCCACCACTCCCTGACCGCGTACGGGCGCGTGGCGCTCGCGGCCGCCGACGTCGTCGTGCCGCGCCCCGCGCCCGAGCTCGAGGGGCTGCCCGCCTGGGGCGCCGCCCTCACCACGCGCGTGCGCGACCAGGCAGCCACCCTCGTCGGCCTCGACCAGGTCCACCGCCTCGTCGAGGTCGACGCCGCTGCCGACCTCCTGGAGGCCCTGCGCGGCTCGCCCGCACGGCTGTCCACCATGGGCCGCGGGCTCGACGCGGACCCCGCGGCCTTCGTCACCGCCGCCGTCGCCGGCGTCCACGCCGCGGCGCTCGCGGCGGGGCCCGACGCCCGGCGCTGAGGAGCGCCGGGCGGCACCGAAAGGCGCCGTCGACCCGCCGTGCGACGCCCCGCGGACCCTGCGCGGCCGGCGGCGCGGTCGCGAGCCGCGGCCCGCGGGGCCACGATGGGTGGCACACCCGATGCCGACAGAGGAGGGAATCGATGCCGGTCCCCCGTTACACCGTCCCGTCGCTCACCCCGGAGGAGGGCGGCAAGGTCGCCGAGATCCTGCAGGGCCGCCTGCACTCGCTGAACGACCTGCACCTGACGCTCAAGCACATCCACTGGAACGTGGTCGGGCCGCACTTCATCGGGGTGCACGAGATGATCGACCCGCAGGTGGACGCCGTGCGGGCGATGGTCGACGAGATCGCCGAGCGCATCGCGACCCTCGGCGTCTCGCCGCAGGGCACGCCCGGCGCGCTCGTCGCGGCGCGGACCTGGGAGGACTACCACCTGGGGCGCGCCGGCGCGATCGAGCACCTCGGCGCGCTGGACGAGGTCTACCGGGGCGTCATCACCGACCACCGCAAGGCGGCCGCCGAGACCGAGGAGCTCGACACGGTCTCCAACGACATGCTGGTGGGGCACCTGCGCGACCTCGAGCAGTTCCACTGGTTCGTGCGCGCCCACCTCGAGTCCGCCTCCGGCGAGCTCGCCACGGGCGACGCGACCTCGGAGCTCGACGCGGCGCGGCGGGCCAAGAAGGTCGGCTGAGCCGCCGCGGTGGGCGCTATCGTCCGGGCATGCCCGACGACGTGCTCACCGCCCTGACCATCCGCCCGTACGACGTGGGCGACCGCGACGTGGTCGCCCACGTCTGCGTCTGCACCGCCGCCGGCGGCCAGGACGCCCGCGGCGTCTACTCCGACGACCTGCTGATGCCCGACGTGTACGCCCTGCCGTACGTCGAGCACTCCCCCGACCTCGCGTTCGTCGTGGCCGGCCCGGACGGCCGCGTGGTGGGCTACGTCCTGGGCGTGGCCGACACCCGCGCGTTCGTGACGTGGTGGGAGCAGGCCTGGACGCCGCGGTTCCGCGCCGCGCACCCGGCGCCCGGGGCACCCACGGCGCACCGCCCGCGGTACACCGAGGCGGACCTGCTGCGCGACGGCACCGACCCGCGGCGCATGCTCCGCGGCCTGACCGCCGCCGAGCTCGACGCCTACCCCGCGCACCTGCACATCGACCTGCTGCCCGAGGCGCAGCGCCAGGGCCTCGGCACCCGCCTGCTGGACACGTTCCGCGAGGCCCTCGCCGCGCGCGGCGTGCCCGGCGTCCACCTCGGGTACGACCCCGCCAACACCGCGGCCCGCGCGTTCTACGACCGCTACGGGTTCGTCGAGCTGCCCTCCTCGCGCCCGGACGCCCCGCGGCTGGGGATCACCAGCCGCTGAGGGACCCCTGCCGTCGGGGCTCGGTGTGTCCGGCGCGGCGGGGTGCTTTGCTCGTTTTGGACGCTTGGCACACTATTTATTTCGGTCACAACCGACGCCTGTCACGCCCGAGCGGCGCTCACGTCTCCGCGGCGTCCTCCGTCGCGGCGTCCGAGAGGTCGCGGCCGGGGTCCGGCACGCCCGCCTCGGTCCACGCCCTACGCACCTGCTCGAACCGGGTGGGCAGCGGCGGGCGCAGGGCGCCGTAGCGGGCGTTGGTGCGATGGACGAAGCGCCGCCACGACAGCACCAGGCCCTGCTTGGTGATCGGCAGGCCGCTCGCCACCGTGGTGCCGTTGTCGTGCGTGTGGTGCACGGTCAGCAGCAGCGCCCGCGGCACGGAGCCCTCGAGCTCGGCGGCGAGCTCCTCGCGCACGTCCATCCAGTGGCGCAGCACCAGCACCACCTCGGCCGGGACGCGGTGCACCCGCGCGGCGCGGTGCTTGCCGTGGCGCACCAGCACGCTCCCCTCCCCCGCCCGGGCGCCCGTGGGCCCCAGGTCGAGGTCCTCGACGCGCACGCGCAGCAGGTCGCCGTACCGGGCGCCGGTGGCGCGCACGAGCCCGGCGATGACGGCGAGGCGCACCGTCTCGGGCTTGGAGCCCGGCCGCAGCGCCTCGACCCCGAGCTCGCGCCAGACCCACTCCGCCTCGTCCAGCGTGACGGGGGGCCGCGGGTAGCGGGCGACGGCGGGCGCCACCTCGCCGTCGGCCCTGTCCCGGGTGCCCTCCGGGGTCCCGTCCTGGCCTCCGGTCACCCGGTCCTCACGCGTCGCCATGCGTCCAGTCTGCGCTTGGCACACTTTTTAGTCCAGTGCCACGACGGGCGCGCCGCTACGCTCGGCGGGTGAGCCAGCCCGCCCTGCCCTCGACGATCGCCGCCGCCGTCGACCACGAGCTCGTGATCAAGAAGTCCCGGTTCCTGGCCCACGTCGCGCCAGTGGCCTCGGTGGCCGAGGCGGACGCCGTGGTCGCCCGCATCCGCAAGGAGTCGTGGGACGCCCGGCACCACTGCGTGGCGCTGGTCGTCGGGCCGCACGCGGACCAGCAGCGCTCCACCGACGACGGCGAGCCGTCCGGCACGGCCGGCGTGCCGATGCTCGAGGTGCTGCGCCAGCGCGCGGTGACCGACGTGGTGGCCGTGGTGACGCGGTACTTCGGCGGGGTGCTGCTCGGCGCCGGCGGGCTGGTGCGCGCGTACTCCTCGGCGGTCTCCGAGGCCCTGGACCGGGCGCGCCTCGTGCGCCGGCAGGTGCTCACGGAGGTCACGCTCGACGTGCCGCACGCGGACGCCGGCCGCCTCGACAACGTGCTGCGGGACTGGTGCGCGGGGCACGGCGCCGTCCTGGGCGGCACCGCGTACGGCGAGACGGCCCGCTTCACGCTGCTCGTGCCGCCGGACGAGGTGGCGCGGCTGGCCGAGGACGTCGCGGCGGCGTCGGCGGGCGCCCTGGTCCCCGTGCCGGGCGCGAGCCGCGTCGTCGACGTCCCGGCCTGATCGCTCGCCTCCCCCGCCCGGCAGGCCCCGGACGGGTGCAGGACACGCCGTGCGGACCGCGACCCGCACGGCGTGTCCTGCACCCACGACGCGGGAGGGTCAGGCGGCGACGCCGTCCGCGGTGACGCGGGCGCCGTCGGGCACCGTGGCCGGCGCGCCGGCGTCGGGCAGCGCGGCCTCGCCCTCGACGACGACGCCCGCCCCGAACGTCCAGTCGCCCTCGACGGTCAGCGACCGGGCGCCCGCCAGGGACGGCGCGCCGGCCGGGAACCGCTCGTCGAAGCGCCCGATCGTCTTGTACGTGCCGGACAGCGTGACCAGCGGCGCGGGCACGCGCGCCGCGAGGCGGAAGTCGTCGGTGAGCTCGTAGACGTCCGAGCGCAGCACGAGCAGGTCGTTCGTCGTCTTGACCGGCAGGAACCGCTCGCGGCCCACCTCGATCGCCGTCGCGCCCTCGAACACGGCCACGGCCGCGCCCATGGCGGACTCGATCTGCACCACCTTCGGGCTGGCCGGGTCGGCCGGGTCGACGGTCTTCTCGTTGCGGATCAGCGGCAGCTCCAGCACGCCGCCGGTGCGCTCGAGCTCGGCGGCCAGCGCCTCGAGGTCGAACCACAGGTTGTTGGTGTGGAAGTACGGGTGCCGCTCGGGGTCGAGGGAGACCGCCATGTCGTCCGGGTGGGTCTGCGCGGTCTCGCGCTGCATGATGCGCCCGTCCGACTTGCGCACCACCAGCTGGCCGCCCTTGACGTCCGCCGGGGTCTTGCGGCTCATCTCCGCGGCGTACGGCGCGCCGGAGGCGGCGAACCAGCCGGCGATGGTCGCGTCCGGCGCCGCGCCGAGGTTGTCGGAGTTCGAGACGCTGGCGTAGCGGAAGCCGGCGTCCAGCAGGGCGCGCACGACGCCGGAGGCGTGCAGCGCGGGGTACAGGTCGCCGTGACCCGGCGGGCACCACTCGAGCTCGGGGTCGGCGGGCCACTCGACCGGCTCGAGGGTGTCGGCGCGCAGCTTGGGCTCGCGGTTCTGCAGGAAGTCCAGCGGCAGGCCGTCGACGGCGAGGTCCTCGTAGCGGGCCAGCGCCGCCAGCGAGTCGTCCTGCGTGCGGAAGGAGTTCATCAGCACCAGCGGCAGCCGGGCGCCCGTGGCGGCCCGGGCGGCGCGCACCTGCCCGACGATCACGTCGAGGAACGTCAGGGCCTGGCCGTCGCGCTCGCGCACCGGCAGCAGCGACTTGGCCCTGTCCATGCCCATGGACGTCCCCAGGCCGCCGTTGAGCTTGATGATCGCGGTCCTCGCCAGCGCCGCCGCGGCCGCGTCCGGGTCGATGTCCAGGTCGGCGTGCCGGGGCAGGTCGCGCAGGGGCTCGACGTCGTCCTCGCGCACCAGGCCGCTCGCCCCGGACTCCAGCAGCCGGTAGAAGCGGGAGAACGTGTCGATCGCGGCGGGCGCCACGCCCGCGTCGGTCATCTTCTGACGTGCCAGCTCGAGTCCACGGTCGCTCATGCTCCGCACCCTATCGGCGCGCGGCGGCGCACGACGGACGGCCGCGGCAAGGCCGCCCGCCCCGTCCGGGGCGGGAGTCACTCGAACCGGGACGGGTCCCCCGCGCCGACGCGGACCACCTCGGGGTAGCCCGCCGACCAGTCGACCACCGTCGTCGGCTCGGCGACCACCTCCCCGGCGTCGACGACGGCGTCCAGCACCGCGTCCAGCTCCTCCTTGATCTGCCACCCGTCGGCGAGCGGCTCCTCCTGCCCGGGCAGGATCAGGGTCGAGGACAGCAGCGGCTCGCCCAGCTCCCGCAGCATCGCCTGGGCCACGGTGTTGTCGGTGATGCGCACGCCGACGGTCTTCTTCCTCGGGTGCGCCAGGCGCCGCGGCACCTCCTCGGTGGCGGGCAGGATGAACGTGTAGGGCCCGGGCGTGGCCGCCTTGATCGCCCGGAACGCGGCGGTGTCCAGGCGCACGAGGTGGCCGAGCTGGGCGAACTCGGCGCACACCAGCGTGAAGTGGTGGCGCGCGTCGAGCCGCCGGACCTGCCGGATCCGCTCGGTGCCGTCGTGGTAGTCGGTCCGGCAGCCGAGGGCGTAGCCGGAGTCCGTGGGATAGGCGACCAGCGCGCCCTCGCGCAGCATCGCGGTCACCTGGCCGACGGCGCGGGCCTGCGGGTTGACCGGGTGGACGTCGAAGTAGCGGGCCATGCCGGGAGCCTAGGGGCGCCGCCTCAGGCCCGCAGCGCCCGGACCAGCTCGGCCTCGGCGGCGTTGCCGCCGCTGCACACGACCCCGACGGTGCGGCCGGCGAACCGGTCCGGGTGGGTCAGGACGGCGGCGAGCGCGGCCGCGCCGGCGCCCTCGGCCACGGTGCGCGCGCCGGTGAGGTAGGCCCGCTGGGCGGCGGCGATGGCGTCGTCGCTGACCAGGAGGAAGTCCGCGAGCGCCGCGCGCATCACCTGCTGGGTCAGGGCGAAGCCGGTGCCGACGGCCAACCCCTCGGCCCGCGTGGCGTTGGGCCGGGTGACCAGCTCGCCCGCGGCCCAGGAGTCGTGCGCGGCGGGCGAGGCGGCGGACTGCACGCCGACGACCTGGACGTGCGGGGCCAGCGCCCGGGTCACGAGGCAGGCCGCGGCCGCGCCGGAGCCGCCGCCGACCGGCACGACGAGCACGTCCAGGTCGGGCGCCTGCTGCAGCAGCTCGAACGTCGCCGTGGCGACCCCGGCGACCAGCGCCGGCTCGTTCGCGGCGCCGACCAGCCGCGCCCCGGACCGAGCGGCCAGGTCCTGGGCGTGGGCGCGGGCGTCGTCGAACGTGGCGCCGTGGAGCACCACGCGGGCGCCCAGCGCCCGCACCGCGCGCTCCTTGACGGGGTTGGGCCGCTCCGGCATGACGATGGTGCAGCCCGTGCCGGTGTGCCGGGCGGCGTACGCCAGCGCCTGGGCGTGGTTGCCGGTGGAGTAGGCGACGATGCCGCGCGCCCGCGCCGGGGCGTCGAAGCCGAGCAGCAGGTTGAGGGCGCCGCGGACCTCGAAGGCACCGGTGTGCTGGAGGTTCTCGTGCTTGACCACCACCGCGGTGCCCGCCGCGGCGTCGAGCTCGGAATACCGGCCGGCGGGCGTGCGCACGACCAGGCCGTCGAGCCGCACCTGCGCGGCGAGGACGTCCCGCAGCGTCGGCGGGTGGAGGCCGGGCGCCCCGGGGGCGGCGGCAGCGGCGGCACCGTTCATGCGATCCACGATCCTCTCCCCGCACCCATAGGTCCAACACCTGTTCGTGACCGGATGCATCGGCATCGCCGATGGATCGCTACCCTGGGGGCATGGCTGCCGATCTCGACCTCACCCGCCTGCGCGTCCTGGCGGCGGTGGCCCGCACCGGGTCCGTGACCGCGGCCGCGCGCGAGCTGCACTACGCCCAGCCGTCGGTGAGCCACCACCTGGCGCGGCTCGAGGCCGAGGCGGGCATCCCGCTGCTGCAGCGCGTGGGGCGCGGGGTCCGGCTCACCGAGGCCGGCCGGCTGCTCGCCGCCCGCGCCGACGAGATCCTCGGCCGCGTCGAGGGCGCACGGCGCGAGCTGGACGCGCTGGCCGGGTTGCGGGCGGGCCGGGCCCGGCTGGCCGCCTTCCCCTCCGCGCTGGCCACCCTGGTGCCGGCGGCCATGGCCGCGCTCGTGCGCGACCACCCCGGCCTCGGCGTCGGGCTGGTCGAGGCCGAGCCGCCCGAGGCGGTGGAGGCGCTGACCGCCGGCGACGTCGACGTCGCGCTCGTGTTCGAGCACACCGACGCCGTGCACGCCCGCGGCATCGACGACCTGTCACGCTTCGAGGTCACCCCCGTGCTCGACGAGCCGGTGCACCTGGTGCGCCCGGCCGCGGGGGCCGACGGCGACGGGTCCCACGCCGGAAAGACCACCGTCGGCGGGTCCCACGGCGGCGGGGCCACCGTCACGGGCGGCCGGGCGGACGGGCTGCCCGGACCGTCGCTCGAGGGCCTGTCCGACGCCGACTGGATCGCCGGGTGCGCCCGCTGCCGGGCCGACCTGGTGGCCCGCTGCGCGGCCGCCGGGTTCGCCCCGCGCATCGCGTTCGAGACCGACGACTACGTGGCGGTGCAGGCCCTCGTCGCCGCGGGCACCGGCGTCAGCCTGCTGCCCGCGCTCGCGGTGCGCGCCCACCGGCACCCCGGCGTCGTCACCCAGCCGCTGCCCGGCGCGGCGCGCCGGGTCCTGGCGCTCACCGTCGGCGCGCCCACGCCGCCGGCCCGCGAGCTCGTGGCACGCCTCGTCGTCGCCGGGGCGGCCGCGGCCGCCTGAGCCGGCACCCGCGGCGGGTGCACCGCGCGGCGGGTGCGCCGCGCCGCCCTACGGTGGGTGGCATGCCCCTGGACCGGCCGCAGTGGCCCGCCGGCTGGCTCGCCTGGTGGGCCACCGACGACTACGACGTCGCGCGCGAGGTGCTGCAGCGCGGCGTCGCCGCGCTGCTGTGCCTCGCCTTCGTCCAGGCGCTGCTGCAGTTCCGCCCGCTGCTCGGCGACCACGGGCTGCTGCCGGTGACCCGGTTCACCGAGCAGGTGCGGTTCCGCGACGCGCCGTCGCTGTTCCACTGGCGCTACAGCGACCGGCTGCTCGGCGCCGTCGCGGGCCTCGGCGTGGTCGGCGCGGCGAGCGTCGTCGTCGGCCTGCCCCAGGCGGGGCCGTGGTGGGTGCCGGCCACCGTGTTCCTCGTGCTGTGGGCCTGCTACCTGTCGATCGTCAACGTGGGCCAGCGGTTCTACGGCTTCGGCTGGGAGATGCTGCTGTGCGAGACGGCGTTCCTGGTGGCCTGGCTCGGGGCGCCCGGGGTGCCCGTGGCGTTCGGCGTGGTGCTGGCCGCCCGCTGGCTGCTGTTCCGGCTCGAGCTGGGCGCCGGGCTCATCAAGTGGCGCGGCGACCGCGCGTGGCGCGACCTCACCGCGCTGGACTACCACCACGAGACCCAGCCGATGCCGGGCCCGTTCAGCTGGCACGCCCACCACCTGCCGCGCTGGTGGCACCGCACCGAGGTGGTGGGCAACCACGTCACGCAGCTGCTCGTGCCCTGGCTGCTGTGGCTGCCGCAGCCGCTGCCCTCGGTGGCGGGCCTCGTCGTCGTGGTCACCCAGGGCTGGCTGGTGCTCACCGGCAACTTCGCGTGGCTGAACTGGGCGGCGATCGTGCTGGGCGCCGGCATGGTGTCCGACGGCGTGTGGCGCGCGCTGCTGGGGTGGCTGCCGCTCGCGCCCGCGGGCGCGGGCGCCGGACCGGGCGCCGGACCGGGCGCCGACGTCACCTCCGGCGTCCCCGGGTCCTACGTCGTCGTGGTGTCCCTCGTGCTGGTCGTGCTGGTCGTGCTGTCCGTGCGGCCCGCGCTCAACCTCGCGTCCCGCCGCCAGCTGATGAACGCGAGCTTCGAGCCGCTGCGGCTGGTCAACGCCTACGGGGCGTTCGGGTCGGTCACCCGCCGCCGCGACGAGGTGGTGGTCGAGGGGTCCGCCGCCGCGCACCCCGGCCCCGACGACTGGCAGGAGTACGCGTTCCGCGGCAAGCCCGGCGACGTGCGGCGGCGCCCGCCGCAGGTGGCGCCCTACCACCTGCGGCTCGACTGGCTGATGTGGTTCATCCCGCTCGGGTCCGGCGGCCTGCTGTGGTTCGAGCGGTTCCTGGTGCGCCTGCTCGAGGCCGACCCGGCGACGCTGCGGCTGCTGCGCCGCGACCCGTTCGACGGGCAGCCGCCGCGGTGGGTGCGCGTGCGGCTGTTCCGCTACCGCTACACCACGCCCGACGAGCGGCGCCGCAGCGGCGCGTGGTGGGTGCGCCGCGAGATCACCACGCTCGTCGACCCGGTCAGCCTCGCGACGCTGCGCGGCACGGCCCGCCGCTGACGGCGCGTCACACGAGCGAGTCGCGCCAGGCGGCGTGCAGCCGCGCGAACCTCCCGTCGAGCTCCACCAGCTCCTCGGGCGACCCGTCCTCGACGACCCACCCGTGCTCCATGACCAGCACGCGGTCGGCGATCGCCACGGTGGACAGCCGGTGGGCGATGATGATCGCCGTCCGGTCCGCCAGCAGGGTCTGCAGCCCGCGCTGCACCAGCCGCTCGCCCGGGATGTCCAGGGAGCTCGTGGCCTCGTCGAGCACCAGGACGGCGGGGTCGGCCAGGAACGCCCGGGCGAACGACAGCAGCTGGCGCTGACCGGCCGAGACGCGCCCGCCGCGCTTGTTGACGTCCGTGTCGTAGCCGTCCGGCATCGCCATGACGAACTCGTGCGCGCCCACCGCCCGCGCCGCGGCCTCGACCTGCGCCTGCGAGGCGCCCGGCCGGCCCAGCGCGATGTTGTCCCGCACCGAGCCGCTGAACAGGTACGCCTCCTGGGTCACCATCACCACGGCGCGGCGCAGGTCCGGGGTCGACAGGTCGCGCACGTCGACGCCGTCGAGCAGCACGCGGCCCTCGCTGGCGTCGTAGAACCGCGTGACGAGCTTGGCCAGGGTCGACTTGCCCGCGCCCGTGGTGCCCACCAGCGCGACCGTCTGGCCCGCGGGGATCGTCAGGTCGAGGTCCGGCAGCACCACCGGCCCGTGACCGTAGCGGAACGTCACGTGCTCGAGCCGCAGCTCGCCCCGCGCCGCGGGCAGGGCCACGGGCCGGGCCGGCTCGACGACCGTCGGCTCCTCGGCCAGCAGGGCGGAGACCTTCTCCAGCGCGGCGGCCGCCGACTGGAAGGCGTTGTAGAACATCCCGACCTGCTGGATGGGCTGGAAGAACCGCTTGACGTACAGCAGCGCCGCGACGAGCACGCCGACGTCCAGCTCGCCGGTCAGCACGCGCCAGCCGCCGTAGGCCAGCGCCGCCACCACGGTGAGGTTGCCGATGAGCACCAGCCCGGGCTGGTAGCGGCCGTTGAGCGAGAACGTGGCGTAGTTCGCCGCGCGGTAGTCCTCGGCGAGCGCGCCGTAGTCCTGCTCGGTGGTCGCCTCGCGCCGGAACGCCTGCACCGCGCGCATGCCGGTCATCGTCTCGACGAACTTCACGATCACCCGGGCCGAGGCGGTGCGCTGGCGGCGGTAGAACACCTGCGAGCGCTTCTGGAACCAGCGGGTCAGCGCCAGCGCCGGCAGGAAGGACACCAGCAGCACGACGCCGGAGCGCCAGTCGAGCAGCGCCAGGCTCACCGCGGTGAAGACCATGACCAGCACCGACGACACCACGCCCGTCAGGCCCCCGTCGAGCAGCTCGCGCAGCGCCTCCAGGTCCGAGGTCTGCCGGGAGATGATCCGCCCCGAGGTGTAGCCCTCGTGGAACTCCAGGCTCAGGCGCTGGGTCTGGCGGAACACCCGGCGGCGCAGCTCCAGGAGCACCGCCTGGGAGATCACCGCCGCCTGGCGCACGTACGCGCCGCCCGCCAGGCCCCCGACCACCGCGGCGAGCACGAACAGCGCGCCGTACACGGCCAGCGGCGCGCCGTCGCCGTCGTCGAGGGCGGGCAGCGCGTGGTCGATCGTCACGGCGACCAGCGCCGGACCGGCCACCTGTCCGAGCGTCGAGGCGACCACGAGCACGCCCGCCCAGCCCAGGCGGCCGCGGTGCGGGCGCAGCAGGTCGCCGAGCAGCCGCAGGGACCGCGAGCGCGCCGCGCGGGACTCGGCGCCGCTCAGCGGCGCGTCCTGCGGCGCCGCGGCCGTCGTGGTGCTCACAGTCGTGCTCCCGTCGCCTCGTCGTCCAGGGTGGTCTCGCGCGTCGTCGCCGCGTCGCCGTCGCCCTCCGCCGTGGCGTCGGCGAGGGCGCCGACGCCGTGCTCGGCGGCGTCGTCCTCGAGGCTGGAGATGACGTAGCGGTAGTGCGGGTCGGTGGCGAGCAGCTGCGAGTGCGTCCCGACGGCGCGCACCCGCCCGTCCTGCAGCACGGCGACCCGGTCGGCCAGGGCCACCGTCGAGGGGCGGTGGGCGATCACCAGGGACGTGGTGCCGGCGAGCACGTCGCGCAGGCGCGCGGTGACCGCCTCCTCCGTGGCCACGTCGAGCGCCGAGAGCGGGTCGTCGAGCACCAGCACCCGCGGGCGCGCCGCGATGGCCCGGGCCAGCGCCAGGCGCTGGCGCTGGCCGCCGGACAGCGACAGGCCCTCCTCGCCGATCCGGGTGTCCAGACCCTGCGGCAGGTCCTCGACGAACCCTGCCTGGGCGACCTCGAGCGCCTCGCGCAGCCGCCGCTCGCGCTCCGGGGCGGGCAGGTCGTCGTCGACGCCCAGGAGCACGTTCTCGCGCACCGAGGCGGAGAAGAGGGTGGGGTCCTCGAACGCCACCGCGACGGCGCGGCGCACGTCGGCCCGGCGCATCCGCCGCACGTCGACGCCGTCGAGCTCCACCGCCCCGGCGGTGACGTCGTACAGGCGCGGCACCAGCATCGCCAGCGTGGACTTGCCCGACCCGGTCAGGCCGACCAGCGCCGTGGTGGTGCCGGCGGGCAGCTCGAGGTCGAGGTGGTCCAGCACGGGCGTGGCGGCGTCGTCGTGCCGGAAGGTGACGTCGCGCAGCACGACGCGGCCCTCCGGGGCGGCGGGCACCTGCGGGTCGTCCGGGTCGGTCAGCGGGTTCACCGTGTCGATGACCTCGAAGAACCGGTCGACGGCGGTGCGGGCGTTGAGCGTCATCGACAGCGTCATGCCGAGGTCGACCACCGGCCCGTTGATCACCGCGGCCGTGGCGAAGAACGCGGTGAGCGCGCCGACGGTGATCTGGTCGGTGTGGGCCAGCCACGCCCCCAGGACGAGGCAGACGGCCAGCGTCAGCTCCGGGATGAGCGTGAGGGCGACGTTGATGCGCGCCTGCTGGCCGGCCTTCGCCAGCTCGGTGCGCCGCAGCTCCTCGGCCTGGCCGGTGAACGACTCCAGCGCGTCGCGGCCGCGGCCGAAGGCCTTGAGCACCCGGATGCCGTGCACGGACTCCTCCACGGCGGTGGCCAGGTCGCCCGCCTGGTCCTGGGACCGGCGGGAGATCGCGCGGAAGCGCCGCGAGAAGCGGAACACGATCACCGTCACGGGGATCGCGCCGACGAGGTAGACCAGGCCCAGCCATCCCGTGGTGGCCACCAGCAGCCCGACGCCGACGACGACGGTGGCCGTGCTGACCACCAGCTGCAGCAGCCCGAAGACGAGCCAGCGCCGCAGCAGGCCCAGGTCGGTCATGGAGCGCGAGAGCAGCTGCCCGCCCGCCCAGCGGTCGTGGAACGCCACGGGCAGGTCCTGCAGGTGGCGGAAGAGCACGCCGCGCATCACGGCCTCGACCCGGGTGCCGGGCAGCATGACCAGGCTGCGGCGCAGCAGGATCAGCCCCGCCTCGGCGAGGCCGAGGGCGAGCACGAGCGCCATCGCCGACCACAGCGCCCCGGCGTCGTGCGTCCGGGCGCCGGCGGCCAGCGGCCCGTCGACGACGTGCTGCAGCACGCGCGGGATGGCCAGGGCGGCCAGCGAGGCGCCCAGCGCGGACAGGCCGCCCCCGACCAGGCGCGGCAGCGCGGGCCGCACGAACGGCAGCAGGCGCCCCAGCGCACGGACGGTGGAGGCGTCGGCGCCGGGCGCACCCGAGCCTCGGAACGTTTCGACGGCGGGTCGGGGCGTCGGGTCAGCGGTATCCGGTGGCATCCCTCACATTCTGCACCCGACCGCCGACGCTCGTTGCCCGGGTCATGCGCGCGGGCGCGCCGCGGCCCCTCCCGCGGCGGGGCGGGAGGGGCCGTGGCAGGGGGCTCGGCGCGCGGGCCGGGCGGCGCACCCGGCAGCGGCCGGGCGTGCGGCTCAGCGCGCCGTGGCGAGGGTGTCGAACGGCAGCGAGTCGAGGTCCAGGCGCGGGTTCTGCTCCTGGGTGGCGACGAGGCGCTGGGCCTCGGCGCGCGACTCCACGGCAGGCATCGCGCCCGGCAGCGGGCGCGCCGCGGACTCGCGCAGCAGGGCCACGGCCACCGCGCCCACGGCGGCGGTGCCGACGAGGTACCAGGCCGGGGTGAGGCTGTTGCCGGTGGCCTGCGTGAGCGCCTCGATGATCAGCGGCGAGGTACCGCCGAAGACGGCGACGGCCACGTTGTAGCTCAGGCCCATCGACCCGTACCGCACCGCGGTCGGGAACTGCGCCGGAAGGGACGAGGCCAGCGTGCCGACCAGGAACGTCACCGGGACCGCCATCAGGGCCAGGCCGGCGAGCGTCGACCACACGGCGCCGTGCGCCAGCAGCAGGAACGCCGGCAGGGCGAGGACCGCGAGCGCGCCGCTGCCGATCCACAGCACGGGGCGGCGCCCGATGCGGTCGGACAGCCGGCCCGTCAGCGGGATGCACAGCGCCATCACCACGAGCACCGGGATGGTCAGCAGCGTGCCGTGCACGGCGTCGTAGCCCAGCGTGTCGGTGAGGTAGGTGGGCATGTACGAGGTGAGGGCGTAGCCGGCGGTGTTGGCCGCCGCCACGAGCAGCATGGCCACGAGGATCGGCTTCCACTGGGCGCGCAGGGTGTCCTCCGGGCGCGCCGGGATCTCCTTGGCCGCCTGCTCGGCGATCTCCTGGGCCTCGCGCTGGGCCTGGAACGCCGGGGTCTCCTCGATGCGCAGGCGGAACCAGATCGCCACGGCGCCGAGCGGGCCGGCGATCAGGAACGGGATGCGCCACGCGCCGTCGAGCATGGCCTGCTGGCCGAGCGTCAGCTGCAGCACGGACACGACCGCCGCACCGATGGCGAACCCCAGGTAGGAGCCGAGGTCGAGGAAGGACGCGAAGTACCCGCGGCGGCTGTCCGGGGCGTGCTCCGAGACGAACGTCGTCACGCCGGCGTACTCGCCGCCCGTCGAGAAGCCCTGCATCAGCTTCAGCACCACGAGCAGCACCGGGGCCAGGGCGCCGATCTGCGCGTAGGTGGGCAGCAGGCCGATCGCGAAGGTCGAGGCGGCCATCAGCACCAGCGTCACGGCCAGGACCTTCTGGCGCCCGACCCGGTCGCCGATGCGGCCGCAGATGATGCCGCCGAGCGGGCGGGCCACGTAGGTGGCCGCGAACACGCCCAGGGAGAACAGCACCTGGACGCCGGAGGCGGCCTCGGGCAGGAACACCGCGCCCATGGTGACGGCGAGGTAGCCGTACACGCCGACGTCGTACCACTCCATGGTGTTGCCGACGACGGTGCCGCCGACGGCACGCCGGAGCATCGAGCCGTCGACGACGGTCACGTCGTCGACCCGCAGGCGGCGACGCCGCCCGGGGCGCCGCCCGGCGCCGGGCGTGCGGGCCTCGCGGCCCGACCCGCCGGACGACCGGACGTCGGTGAAGCTGGGGTCCGTGACAGAGGTCATGGTTCCTTCCGTGGCGGCCCATCGGTGCGTGCGCGCACCGCCGGAGATCCGCACGTGAGAGGGGATGGGCGGGGCCCTGCTGGGCACCCGACCTCGGACAACGGGCGTCCACTTTACCGAGACCTGACCGAACCACCATGAATCCGCCATGGCTGTGACGGTTTTCTGACACGCCGCGCGGCGCGCTGACCTGCGGCGGAGCCTCTCGCAAGGGCGAGTTCCGTGGCATGGGTCACACGGCGCCAGGGCGGGTGTCGCGGACGCGCCCCGAGCGGCGCGGGTCCGTAGGCTCGTGACGTGCAGGAACGCGTCCCGACCCCGTCCCGGCCCACCCCCGCGCCCAGCCCCTCCGACGCCCCGTCGACCGGTCCCGCGAGCGGCCCGGCGGGCACCTCCCCGGCTGCGCGGGACGCGCCGTGGCCGGCGGCGGCCGTGCTGCGCGCCGCGGCCGAGTGGACGTGGGTGCCCGACGGCGCCGAGACCGTCGCCGGGGACGTGCGGCTCGTCCGCTACCCCGAGTGGTTCTCGACCGGCGCCCTCGCCTCCCAGGTCGACTCCGACCGCTCCCCCGCCGAGCTCGTCGACGAGGTAGTGGACCGCACCCGCGCCTGGCGCCGTCCCAGCGTGGGCTGGTGGGTGACCGACGGCGACCGGCCCGCCGTGGAGGACGAGCTGCGCCGCCGCGGCGCGGTGCACGAGGACACCGTCGCCGTGCTCGCCCTGCCCCTCGACGGCGGCGACCCGGACCTCGCCGTGCCTGCCGGCGTCACGGCGGAGCTGGTCACGACGGGCGAGCAGCTGCGGGAGGTGGACGCGGTCAACGTGCCCGTGTGGGACCAGCAGCCGCTCACGCCCGAGCGGTTCGACGCCGACCTGGCAGAGCTGCGGCGGGGCCTCGCCGAGGCGGCGGGGCTCCGCGTGCTCGCGCGCCTGCACGGCCGCCCGGTGTCCACCGGGGGCGTCACGCTGGCGGACCCGCCCGCCGGGTGGCCGGGACTGGGCCGCGTCGCGCGCCTCTGGGGCGCCGCGACGCTGCCGGACGCGCGCGGACGCGGCGCCTACCGCGCGGTGCTCGCCGAGCGGCTGCGGCGCTCGCGCGCCCTGGGCGCGTCGCTCGCCCTGGTCCAGGGCCGGGTCGGCACGTCGGCGCCCGTCCTCGTCCGGGCCGGCTTCCGCCGGTACGGCGAGGAGCGGCTCTACCGCCTCGCCGTGTGACCGTCTCGGGCGTCCCGCACCGGCACCGAGACCGGGACCGGCACCGGCACCGGCACCGGCACCGGCACCGGCACCGGCCCAGCGCACCGGCAGGTGACGTCCCTACGATGCCCTCATGGAGCTGATCGTGGGTGCAGGGGCAGCCGTCGTGGTGGCGGGCACCGTGCTGGCCGGCATGGTGTTCGGGCGCGGCCGCCGCAAGCAGCGCCGCCTGGCCGAGGCGCAGGCCCGGGCCGCGGAGCTCGAGCGCCTCGCCACCGAGGCGGGCTCGGCCCTGGTGCGCACCGACGAGCGCGTGCGCCTGGCCGAGGACGAGCTGGGCTTCGCCGTCGCGCAGCTCGGCGAGCGGGAGGCGCAGGACCTCGCCGCCGCGCTGCAGAAGGCCCGCGCCCGGCTGTCCGAGGCGTTCCGCCTCAACCAGCTGCTGCACGACCACGTGCCCGACACCGACGCCCAGCGCCTCGAGTGGAACTCGCGCATCGTCGAGCTGTGCCGCTCCGCGGACGCCGCCGTGACCGAGCAGACGGCGGCGCTGGCCGAGCGCCGCGCCGCCGTGCGCCGCACGCCGTCGGCGATCGAGCAGGTCCGCGCGGAGGCCGAGCGCGTGCGCGGCCTGGTGCCCGAGGCCCGCGAGACGCTCGCCGCGCTCGTCGACCGGTACACGGACGCCGCGCTCCAGCCGGTCGCGGCGAACCCCGACCAGGCCGAGCGGCTGCTGCAGTTCGCCGAGCGCAGCGCCACCGTGGCGGGCAAGAAGCTCGCGGGCGACCGCGGCCGGGACGCGGACGCCGCGGTGCAGGCGGCGGCCGAGACCGTGCGCCGCGCCGAGGGTCTCCTCGAGGCGGTCGAGCAGTTCGAGATGGAGGCGCTGCGCGCCGAGAGCACGCTGGGCGCGATGATCGCCGAGTCCCGCGCGGAGCTCGCCGCCGCCCGCGCGATGCCCGCCACCGCGCGGTCCGGTCGGATCGACGCAGCGGTCGCCGGCCTCGAGCAGGCGCTCGCCGACCTGCCCGGTCCGGGCGAGCGCACCGACCCGATCGGCTCCCTGACGCGCGTGCGGCAGGCCAACACGGCGCTCGACGACGCCGTGGCCGCCGTCCAGGAGGCCGGCCGCCGCGCCGAGCAGGTGCGCGCGCAGCTCGCGACGGCGCTCGACGACGCCCACCGGCAGGTGAGCGCCGCGCGGCAGGTGGTCGACGACTACCGCGCCCCGGTGGGCCCCGACGCCCGCACGCGCCTCGCCGAGGCGGAGCGCGAGCTCGCCGAGGCCTCCGCCGAGCGCGACCCGGAGCGCGCGCTCGGCGGCGCCCGGCGCGCGGCGTCCCTGGCCGCCGAGGCGCGCGCGCTGGCCCACCGGGACCTGGCCCGGCAGCAGGGCTACCCCGGCGGCTACGGCGGCGGCTACGGCGGTGGGTACGGCTGGGAGGGCGTCCCGCGGGGCCGCTCCGGGTCGGGTGACATGCTCGGCGGCATCCTCGGCGGCCTGGTGATCGGCGGGATGCTCGACGGCCTCGGGGACATCGGGGACCTGTTCGACTGACCCGCGGGGCGGGTCAGCGGGTCGCGGCCTGCAGCGTGGCGACGTCGACGCCCACGAGCCGCGCCAGCATGGTGACCACGCCGTGCTCGGCGTTGGACGGGGCGGTGAACCGCGCCCGCTCGCGCACCCGCGGGTGGGCGCCGGCCATCGCGAAGGACAGGTCGGCGGCGTCGAGCATCTCCAGGTCGTTGAGGTAGTCGCCGAACGCCGCCGTCTGCGCCGGGGCGATCCCGAGCGCCGCCTGCAGCCGGCGCACCGCGGCGCCCTTGTTCGCCGCGGCGGCCATGACGTCCACCCAGTGCCGGCCGGAGACGACCACCTGCTGCTCGGGGCGGAAGCGCGCCAGGGCCGGGGCCGTGCCGGACTCCGCGTCGCCGAAGTCGTAGACGGCGATCTTGAGCACGTCGTCCTGGGGCGCCAGCAGGTCGTCGACCTCGGCGAGCTCGGCGTAGTAGCGGCGGGCCTCGGCGAGGAACGCGGGGTCCGTGCGCTCGACGTACGCCGAGCGCTTGCCGCACAGCACGACGCCCACGTCGCGGGTGGCCGCGAGCGCCCGCAGCGCGCCGACCACCTCCACGACGGTGGCGCGGTCCAGCGTCACGGACGCGAGCTCCGCGCCGTCGCGCACCACGTACGTGCCGTTCTCGGCGATCACCGGCATGCCCTCGAGGGCGCCGGCGAACGTGCGGGCGAGCGTCGCGTACTGCCGGCCGCTGGCGGGCACGAGCAGCACGCCGCGCTCGCGCAGCTCGCCCAGCAGCGGCCAGAGCGTGGCGGGCACCTCGCCGTCCGGGTCGAGCAGGGTGCCGTCCATGTCGACGACGGCGAGGCGCAGGTCCCGCGCGTCGGGCACCCGGACGGGCACCGGCGCGGAGGCGGCGGGAGTCTCGGAGGCGGCGGGCAGGGGGGCGGTGGAGGGGGCGGCGTCGGTCACGCGCCCCATCCTGCCCCTCGCGGCGCGGCGTCTCCCCCGCGTCACTCCCCCACGAGCCCGTCGAGGGCCTCGCGCAGCAGGTCGGCGTGCCCGTTGTGCCGCGCGTACTCCTCCACCAGGTGCACGAGGATCCACCGCACGCTGAACCGGCCGCCACCGTGGCGGTCCTCGCGCACCGACAGGGTCGCGAGGCCCTCGGGCCCGGCCAGCGCGGCGTCGAGCGCGCGGTCCGAGGCCGCCACGGCGTCGTCGTGCAGGGCCCGCAGGGCGGCGGGGTCGTCGCCGGCGGCGCTGTGCCACTCCCAGTCGGGGTCGTCGTCCCACGGCGCGGTGTCGAAGGGTGGGCGGCGCGCGGCGCCGCGCAGCACCACGCCGGTCCAGTGGTCTCGACGTACGCCAGGTGCTTGAGCAGCCCGCCGAGCGTCATGGTGCTCGGCGGCAGCGGGGCGCGCAGCTGCGCCGCCGTGAGGCCCGCCGTCTTCCAGCGCAGGGTGGCGCGGTGGTGGTCGAGGAAGGCCCGCAACGTCGCGGCCTCGTCGGCCCGCAGGGGCGGGTCCGCCCGCTCGCGCGGGCCGGGGGCGACGTCGGGCGGCGGGGTCGGCGGCACGGCCCGGACCCTAGCCGACCGGGCCGACCACCGTGCACCCGGCGTGGCGCGGCAGCATCGCGCATGCTGAGGCGCATGCCGCATCCCACCCGGACCCTGCACACCCGCGCCGGCGACCTCACGGTCGTCGGGCACGTCACCCCGCCCGTGGGCTCGGGCCGCGCGGTGGTGCTGCTGCACGGTGTCGGGTCGTCCGCGCGGGCCTTCCGCCGGCTCGTCGACCGCCTCGCCCCGCACGCCGCGGTGCACGCCCTCGACCTGCCGGGGTTCGGCGACGCCCCGCACCCCGGCCGTGACGTCACCCTCGCCGAGCACACCGACCTCGTCGCCCGGTACGTCGCCGAGCACGTCACGGGCGCCGGCCTGGAACCGCCGGTCGTGCTCGGCCACTCGATGGGCACGCAGGTCGCGGGCCAGCTGCTCGCGGACCACCCGGGCGCGGCGGCCGGCGCGGTGCTGCTCGGGCCGACTGCCGACCCGCGTGCCCGGTCGATCCCCCGGCAGGCGGCGCGGCTGGCGCTGGACGCGCTGGGCGAGCGCCCGCGCGCCATGGCCGTGCTGCTCGTCGACGTCGTCGTGCGCTGCGGGCCGCCGTACTACCTCGCCCAGCTGCGGCACGTCGTGCGCCACCGCCTCGAGGACGTGCTGCCGCGCACGGACGCCCCGGTCCTGGTCGTGCGCGGGCGGCACGACCCCGTCGCGCCGCAGGCCTGGGCGGCGCGCCTGGCGTCGCTGGCCCCGCGCGGCGCGCTGCGCACGGTGCGCGGCGGCCACCACGCCATGGACGCCGACCCGCAGGGGCTGGCGGACGTCGTGCGCGAGGCGTGGGCCGCGACGCCGCGGGGCGCGCGGTGAGCCCCGGGCGGCGGCGCGCGGCGGGCGGGCTCGTCTCCCGGCTGGGGGCGTGGGCGGCCGACTACGCCTACGCCGGGTGGCAGCAGGCGCGGCACGTGCTCGCCCCGCCGGCGCTGCCGACCGGGCCGGGCGGCGGCGCCCCGGTGGTCCTGCTGCCCGGCATCTACGAGACCTGGGAGTTCCTGCTGCCCGTGGCGCGCCCCCTCGCGGCGGCCGGCCACCCGCTCGTCACCGTGCCCGAACTGCGCTTCAACGACCGCCCGGTCCCCGAGGCGGCCGACCGCGTCGTGGCCGCCCTCGAGCGCACCGACCTGCGCGGGGCGGTGCTCGTGGCGCACAGCAAGGGCGGGCTCATCGGCAAGCGCGTCATGCTCTCGCCGGCCGGTGGCCGGGTGGCCGGGATGGTGGCCGTGGCCACGCCCTTCTCCGGGTCGCGGTACGCCCGGTTCATGCTCGGCCGGGCGCTGCGCGCGTTCGACCCGCGCGACCCGGTGCTGCGGGCGCTGGCCGACGAGCTGGCGGTGAACCAGCGCATCGCCGCCGTCTACCCGCGCTTCGACCCGCACATCCCGGAGACGGGGCACCTGACGGGTGCCACCAACGTGGAGCTGCCGCTGTCCGGCCACTTCCGCCCCCTCGGCGACCCGGTGCTCGTCGAGCGGGTCGTGCGGGAGGTCGAGCGCCTGGCCGCCGACGTCCCGCGCAGCTGACGGGCGGGGCGTGCCGGCCCCGCCACGTCCGCCGTGGGCGGACACGGGAATGCGACCGGTCGTCTCGATGTCGTGATCGCTGGGCGCGCCGCCGGGGCGTGCCGGGAGGAGAGACCACGATGACCTCGCTGGACCGCGCGACCCTGCTGGTGACGGGCGCGAACGGAGGCCTCGGGCGCGAGCTCGTGCGCCAGGGGCTGGACCGGGGCGCGGCGCGCGTGTACGCCGCGGCACGCTCCCCGCGGGACTGGGACGACGACCGCGTCGTCCCCCTGCGGCTGGACGTCACCGACCCTGCCTCGGTGGCGCGCGCCGTCGCCGAGACCGAGGGCGTCACGGTGCTGGTGAACAACGCCGGCATCCTGCGCCGCGGCTCGTTGCTCACCGGCGACCTGGCGGACGTGCGTGCGCAGCTGGAGACGAACCTGGTGGGCCCGCTGCTGCTCGCCCGCGAGCTGGCGCCGCAGCTGCGGGAGCGCGGCGGCGCGATCGTCAACGTCGCGTCGGTGCTCAGTTGGCTCGCGATCGGCAACGGGTACAGCGTCTCCAAGGCGGGGCTGTGGGCGGCGACCAACGCGCTGCGCGCCGAGCTCGCGCCCCAGGGGGTGCAGGTGCTCGGCGCCTACCTCGCCTTCACGGACACGCCCATGAACGACGGCGTGCCGGTGGCCGGGCCGCTGAACGACCCGGCCGACGTCGTGCGGCAGATCCTCGACGGTCTGGAGGCCGGCGCCCACGAGGTGCTCGCCGACGACACGACGCGCGGCGTGCGGGCGGCGCTCTCGGCCCCGGTGGAGGCGCTGTACCCGGCGCTCGCCTGAGCCGCGGCGGCGCAGGAGGACGGCGGGGCAGGAGGACGGCGGCGCAGGAGCACGGCGGCGCAGGAGCACGGCGGCGCAGGAGCACGGCGGCGGGCCGGCCGGGCTGGTGCCCGGCCGGCCCCGCTCGTCAGCCGGCCAGGTGCCCCCAGCGGCCGGCCAGCTCGCGCCACGGCCCGACGTCGGCCACCTTGCCGTCCTCGAGGACGACGACCCGGTCGGCGCGGGCGAGCGCCGCGCGCTTGGAGGTGGCGCCCACCACGGTGGTGCCGCGGGCGCGCAGCGACTCCCACAGCTCCAGCTCGGTCGCCGCGTCCAGCGCGCTGGAGACGTCGTCGGCCAGGAGCAGCTCGGCGTCGGTGGCCAGGGCGCGGGCCAGCGCCAGGCGCTGCACCTGCCCGCCGGACAGCCGCACGCCGCGGTGCCCGACCATCGCGTCCGGGCCGCCGGCGTCGGCCACGTCGGCAGTCAGCCGGGCCGCCTCGATCGGCCCGACCACGTCGCGCGGGTGGTCGAGGCGCACGTTCTCGGCGAACGTGCCGGACAGCACGCGCGGGACCTGCGCGACGTGCGCCACCCGCCCCGGGCGCAGGAACCTCTGGGGGTCGGCGACGTCGGCGCCGTTCCAGCGGATCTCGCCGGTGTGCTCCATGAGCCCGGCGAGCGCCGACAGCAGGCTGGACTTGCCCGCCCCCACCCGGCCGAGCAGCAGCACCAGCTCGCCCCGGGCGAGCGTCAGGTCCACGCCCTCGACGCCCACGGTGCCGTCGTCGTGCACCGCGGACATCCCGCGCAGCTCCACCCGCTCGAGCCGGTCGCGGTGCTCGCGCGCCAGGGCGGGCGCGACGCCGGCCGCCAGGTCCACGCCGGGCGGCAGCGTCGCGAGGTCCGCGCCCGCGGCGAACCCGCTGGTGGCCTGCTGCCAGGCGCGGGTGCCGGGCGCCTCGGTGACGACGGCGCCGGCCACCGTGCCGAACCAGTTGAAGCCGCTGACCGCGCCCGCCACGAGCAGGGTGCTGGCCAGGTCCCACACGCCGGTGAGCAGCCCGACCCAGGCCGCCACGACGCCGACCTGGACCATGACGATCGGCACGCCGTCGAGCACCGCCTGGACGCGGTGCTCGAAGACTGCCGCCTCGACCCGCCCGGAGTCGACCCGGCGCAGGTGCGCGTGCACCTGCGGGGTGCGGGCGGCGAGCTTCACCGTGCGGGCGGCGTCCAGCGCGGACACCAGGGCGCGCCCGAACCCGGCGCGCGCCGCCGAGGAGCGCGCCGCGGAGCGGCCGGCGACGGGCCGGCCCAGCAGGGCGCACGCCGCGGAGACGACCAGCACTGCCAGCAGCACGGCGCCGGCCAGGAGCGACCAGCTCAGCAGCGCGGTGACGGCGACCAGCACGAGGCCGTTGACGAGGTCGACCCAGCGGTCGGCGTACCGGGCGAACCGGTCGGCGTCCAGGGCCCGGGCCACCACCTCGCCGGGCGGCGTGCGGCGCAGCCGGTGCTGGCGCGTCTGGCCGACCAGCACCGCCATCCGCACGCGCAGCAGCAGCTCGATCCACCACCGCGGGTAGACGCGGAAGGCCAGCGAGTTGCACAGCGACACGCACAGCAGCAGCACCACCATGACGGCCACGAGGGCGACCGGCGTGCGGCCGGCCTGCAGCCCGTCCACGGTGCGGCCCCAGAGGAAGCCGGTGAGCGCGCCCTGGGCGGCGAAGAGGCTCGAGGCGAGGAACAGCGCACCGCCGAGCAGCCCCCAGCGCGGGCGCACGACGAGCGCGTGCGCGATCCCGCGCGCCAGGCTCGGGCCGGTGCCGGGGTCCGCCAGCCGGGGCGGCGTGCCGGTGCGGCGGCGGGCGCCGACGGCCGGCGCCGGTGCGTCCGCCGCGCCCTGTGCCGGGCCCTCCGCCGGGGCACGGGACGCGGCACGGGGTGCGGCGCCGTCCTGCCCGTGATCCTGCCCGTGATCCTGCCCGTGATCCTGCCCGTGATCCTCCCCGTCGCTCCGCCCTGTCTCCTGCACCGTCTTCGGCACCGTCTCCTGCGCTGCCGCCTCCCCGGCCTCCGGCTCGGCCTGCTGCTCCGCGACGCGGCTGGCCTCGAGCAGGGCGCGGAACGGCCCGTCCGCGCGGGCGAGCTGCGTGCGCGGGCCCTGCTGCACCACGCGGCCGTGGTCGAGCACGACGACCTGGTCGGCGCGCTCGACGGTGCCGAGCCGGTGGGCGACGAGCACGCCGGTGCGCCCGCCGAGCAGTCGCTCGGCGGCGGCGACCACGCGCGCCTCGGTGAGCGGGTCCATGCGCGCGGTGGCCTCGTCCAGGACCACCACCTGCACGTCGCGCACCAGCAGCCGGGCGAACGCGACCAGCTGCTCCTCCCCCGCCGACAGCGACGTGCCGCCGGGGCCGAGCAGGGTGTCCAGGCCGTCGGGCAGCCCGGCCACCCAGTCCTCGAGCCGCAGCTCGCGCACGGCGTCCTCGACGTCGCCGCGCGGCACGTCGGCGAACAGCGCGATGTTCTCCGCCAGCGTCCCGGCGAGGATCTCGGTGCGCTGGGTGACGACCCCGACCGCGGCGCGCAGCGCCTGCAGGTCCATGTCGCGCACGTCGACACCGCCGAGGAACACCGTGCCCGGGGGCGGCTCGACGGCCCGCGACAGCAGCGAGGCGAGCGTCGACTTGCCGGAGCCGGTGCGCCCCACGAGCGCGACCGTCTGGCCGGCCGGCACGTGCAGGCGCACCCCCCTGCAGCGCGAACGTGCCCTCGGCGTAGGCGAAGTGCAGGTCGCGCACCTCGAGCGCGAGCGGCCCGCCCGGCACGGGCGCACCGCCGGCGGGCTCCGGCTCCGTCTCGAGCATCTCGCGGATGCGCAGGGTGGCGCCCAGGCCCTCCTGCAGGTCCGGCAGGTTGCGGGCGAGCTGGTCGAACTGGCCCACGAACGACGCGGTGACGAGAAAGAGGGTCACCAGGCGCGCCACCGGCAGGTCGCCCGCGGCCGCGAGCGCCACGCCGGCCACGGCGACGGCGGCCAGCAGCGCGTGCAGCAGGGTGCCGGCGCGCCGGGTCATGCGCGTCTCGACGACCAGCACGTGGTCCAGCGCCTGGTGCACGACGGCGGACAGCTCGGCCAGGCGGCGCACGGCGAACGCCTGGCCGAGGCTGGTGCGCAGGTCGTCGCGCGCAGCCACCGCCTCCTCGAAGGCGGCGGCGTTGTCGGTCCAGGCCCGCTCCTCGACCACCTTGCGGCGGGCGATCTCGCCGAGCGACGGCTTGACCACGAGCACCGTCACGCCGGCCAGCAGCGGGAACAGCAGCCAGGCGGGCCACCAGGTCACGCCGGCCACCACCCACATCGGCACGCAGCCGACCACGGTGCGGCCCATCCCCCACAGCTGGCGGCGCACCAGCGTGCCCACGGCGTGCGTGTCGTCGTCGACGCGGTCGAGCACCTCGCCGACCGCCTGCTCGGACAGGGTGCCCAGCGGCTGGTGCAGGGCGGCGCTGAGCAGGTCGCCGCGCAGGCGGCCCTCGGCGCGGTCGACGACGCCGGCCCAGGCGACCTGGCCGACGGTGTCGACGGCGGCCGCGCCGACCACGCACAGCGCCAGCAGCGCCACCCCGGCGACCGTCGCGTCCTCGGCCAGCCAGCCCGCCACGACGGTGCCCAGCGCGGCCCCGACGGCGCCCACGGTGAGCGCGACCAGCGCCGCCGCCGCCACGGGGCTGCGCAGCCGGCGCCAGTCGAGGGTGCGGGACGGGTCGTCGGGAGCGGGCGCGTCCGCGGGGCGGCGCGGGGCGGTGCGGGCGGGAGCGTCGATCATGATGCTCGCACCCTAGGCCCGCCCGCTGACCTGGCCGAAGGGCTTTTCCGGCGCCGGGCCCCGCACGCCTCGGGGCGGCCGATCCGGCGCACCCCCTCCCGGATCCCGCGCCCGGCGGGTCATGCTGGAGGCCTGCGGTGCGCCGGCGCACCGGCGAGGGGCCTCGTCGGGCCCGGCCGGCGAGGGGTGCGCCGCCGGACGACGGAGGGCGCGATGCCGGACACCACCGACGTGCTGTACCCGGGGCCCGAGGGCCGCCCGCCGGACGGCGCCCCGCCCGGCACCGCCCCGCAGGACGCCACCCCGCAGGGCGCCGCGACGGCGGGCGCCGACCGCGTCGCCGACGACGGACGCACCGGAGCCACCGGAGCCACCGCGCCCGACACCGCCCGGGACGTCCTGGCGCCGCTCGCCGAGCACCGCCGGCGCGTGCGCGTGCGCACGGTCGCATCCCGGGTGGTGCTCGTCCTGGCGGTGCTGAGCCTGCTGTCGTCCCTGCTGCGCGGCATGTGGCGGGTGCTCGCCGTGTACCGGGACGTGCTCCCCGACCTGCTGCCGGGCACCGCGACGCGGACGCTCCTCGTGGTGTCCGTCGTGCTGCTCCTCGCCGCCCGGGGACTGCGCCGCGGCAGCGCGCTGGCCTGGGCCGGCACGGTGGCGATGCTCGCGCTGGCCGGCCTGCTGCACCTCGCCAAGGGGTTCGACGTGCTCGAGGCGGTGCTCGTGCTGGGCGCCGCCGGGTGGCTGGCCGCCCAGCGGCGCGCGTTCCCCGTGCGCCCGGGCCGGCGGGCCGTCCTGGTCACGGCGCTGGTCGGCGCGGGCGTCCTGGCCCTGGTCCTCACCGTGGCGCTCGCCGCACGGGTGTACGTCGCGACGCGGGACCCGAGCGCCGCCCAGGTCGCCCGGGTCGACCGCTGGCTCGCCCCGCTCGACTACGCCGGCAGCGCGGCGTTCCTGGTCGTGCTGCTGTGGACCCTGCTCTCGCCCAGCCGGCCGGCCACCCCGTCGGCCGCCCAGCACCGCGCGGACCGCGAGCGTGCCCGCCGGGTCGTGCAGCGGCACGGCGGCGGGACGCTCGACTACTTCGCCCTGCGCGACGACAAGGAGTGGTACCTCGACGGCGACGCCGTCGTGGCGTACTCCGTGCGCGGCGGCGTGGCCCTGGTCTCCCCCGACCCGATCGGCCCGCCGGGCGAGCGCGAGCTGGCCTGGGCGGACTTCCTGGACCTCGCGGGCTCCTACGGCTGGTCGGTCGCCGTGGTCGGCGCCGGGCCCGCGTGGGTGCCGGTCTACGAGGCCTCGGGGCTGCGCGCCGTCTACCTCGGCGACGAGGCGGTGGTGGACTGCCGTGGGTTCAGCCTCGCGGGGTCGGCGCGCAAGTCGCTGCGCCAGGCGGTCAACCGGGTCGCCCGGGCGGGGTACACGACCACCTTCCACGACCCGGCCCGCCTGGACGAGCCGCTGCGCGCCGCGCTGCTGGCGATGAGCGGCGAGTCGCGCCAGGGCGAGGCCGAGCGCGGCTTCTCCATGACGCTGTCCCGGCTGGCCGACCCGGCGGACACCGGGCTGCTGCTGTCGGTGACCCGGTCCGCGCAGGGACGCGTGGACGCCTTCTGCCAGTGGGTGCCGGCGCGGGACGTCGGCGGCTGGTCCCTCGACGTGATGCGCCGGCGCACCGACGCCGACGACGTACCGAACGGGCTCGTCGAGGCCACCGTCGTCGCCACGATCCAGGAGCTCGACCGGCGCGGGGAGCGCGGGCTCGGCCTGAACTTCGCCGTGCTGCGCGAGGTCGTCGAGGGCGGCCGGGACTCCCGGCTCGACGCGCTGGTGCGGCCCGCGCTGCTGCGGCTGGCGCAGGGCACCCAGCTCACCACGCTCGCGTCGTTCAACGACCGGTTCGACCCGGCATGGCTGCCCCGTTACCTCGTGCTCGACTCCGTCGAGTACGTCGCCGCGCAGGCCGCGGTCGTCGCCGGGGCGGAGGGCGTCACCGAGATCCCGGTCCTGGGGCGGTTCCTGCGCGCCGGGGCACCGCGGTGACCGTCGCGGCGACCGTCGCGCTGGCCGCCGCCCTGGCCGCCGCCGTCGGCTACGGGGTGTCCACCGTGATGCAGGCGGTCGGCACGCGCCGCGCGCGCGGCCTGGCGGTCGCACGCCAGCCGCTGGTCCTGGCCGCCCTCGCGATCGACGGGGCCGCCTGGCTGCTCTCCCTCGCCGCGCTCGACCGGCTGCCGCTGTTCGTCGTGCAGACGGTGCTCGCGTCGTCGCTGGTCGTCGTCGTGCTGCTGGCGGCGCGCGTGCTCGGCGCGCGGCTGCGGCCCGTGGACGCCGCGGCCGTGGCCGCCGTCGTCGCCGCCCTGGTGGTGCTCGCCGCCGGGGCGGGCGACCAGCCGGCCGTCGCGCCGCCGCCCGGGTTCACCCCCGCCGTGCTGTCCGCCGGCGCCGTGCTCGCCGGCGCCGCCGTCGCGGCGTACCGCGCCGGGCCGCCGGCCCTCCTCGCGTGCCTCGGCGGCCTGGGCTACTCCGGCGCGGCCGTCGCCGCGCGGGGCAGCCACGCGGCCGGCGACCTGCTCGCGACGGTGCTGCAGCCGTCCGCGGCGGCGGTCGTCGTCTGCGGGGCCGTCGGGACCGTCAGCTACCTGCGGGCCCTCGAGCGCGGCACCGTGGGGGCGGTGGCGGCGGTCGAGGCAGTCGTCGAGGTCGTCGTGCCCGGGGCCGTGGGCGTGGCCCTGCTCGGCGACACCGTGCGGACGGGCTGGGCGGCGCCGGTCGCCGGCGCCCTCGTCGTCGCCGTCGCGGGGTGCGTCGTGCTCGCGGCCAGCCCCGCGAACGCCGCGACGGAGCAGGCCCCGGAGGCGCCGGCGGCGGCGTGACCCGCCCCGTCAGAGCAGGTGCAGGGCCCGCCCCGTCGCGAGCGCCTCGCTGCGCCGCGAGGCCCCGAGCTTGGCGTACAGGCTCGACACGTGCGTCTTGACGGTGTTCTCCGAGACGTACAGCGCGGAGGCGATGTCGGCGTACGTGGCGCCGCGGGCCAGCTCCATGAGCACCTCCCGCTCGCGCGGGCTGAGCACCGGGGTGAGCGCCAGCGGCAGCACGCCGTCCAGCTCGCGCGGGCTCGGCGTCGTGGCCGCGAAGCGCGCCCGCACGTCGGTGCGGCCGTCGGCGGCCCGCGCCAGCTCCGCGGCCCAGCTGCCGCTGTGCGTCGGCGGCACGACCTTGAGCATCGCGCCGATCGGGGTGCCGTGCCGCGTCCAGCCGAGGAACGGCGCGGCGTTGCGCCGGGCCGCGGTCTCGTCGACCGCCTGCGCGAGCAGCTCGGCGGCCCGGGCCGGCTCCCCGAGCGCGTCCAGCAGCTGGGCCTCGCAGACCAGGGCGAGCGCACGCGTCGCCGGCTGGGCGTACGTGGCGTCGCCGGCGGCCGCCTCGAACGCCTCGGCCGCCGCTCTCCGGTCGCCGTCCCGGTCGGCGCGCAGCCCCTGGACGAGCGCCGCCTCGCCGATCGCCCGCAGCGCCAGCAGCTCGGTGTGCAGCCCGTCGAGCGCCTCGCGGTCGCCGGCGAGGGCCGCCACCGTCGCCCGCTCCAGGGCCAGCGAGACCCGCAGGAAGTCGGGCAGCCGGGCGTCGACCGGGGCCCAGCCGTTGCCGGGGCTGGTCAGCAGGCGCTGCGCCTCGGCCACCGAGCCGGCCGCCAGCGCCAGGCGCGCGTCCCGGACCCGCATCCAGAACAGGGTGCACAGGTCGGCGCTGTGCACCCGCGCCTCCGCCCGGCGCCCCCAGGCCGGCGAGGCCGACGGCGCCGGCACGTCGAGCATCCGCGCCAGCGCCAGCGCCAGCTCCGCACGGGTCTCGACGACCGCCCGCTGGCGCAGGTCGTGCCGCGTCACCAGCCGCAGCGTCTCCGAAGCCAGCTCGGCGCACGCGCTCTCGCGCCCCCGCATGTACTCGGTGAGCGCCAGGTGGCTGAGCGCGCTGACCGCGAGCGCCGGCAGCCCGCGGCTGCGGGCCAGCGCCGCGGCCAGGCCCAGGCCGCCCTCGGCCTCGGTGAGCTCGCCCAGCCAGCTCTGCGCCACGGCCAGCTCGTGGACCAGCACGGCGACGGCGTCGGCCTCGGCGTCGACGGGCGCCGACCGCGCCGCGGCCACGACGCGTCCCGCGTAGCCCACGGCGGCGTACGTCGGCTCGAGCCCGAGCGCGGCGCGCCACAGCCGGGCGCACGCCGCCGGGGCGTCGGCCGCCGTGACGGCCCAGTCGTCGCGCACGTCCGCCTCACGCCCGGCCCCCTGCGCGTCCTGCAGCACCCGGTCGGCCCAGTGCCGCGCGCCGTCCACGTCGTCGGCGAGCCAGCGTCCCAGCGCGATCGTGAACCACGTGTCGGGCCGGCGGGCCACCACGTCCGGCTGCGCCCGGACGAACGCGGCGACCTGCGCGTCGCCGTCGCGCAGCACCAGCCGGACCCCGTGCTGGGCCAGGACGTCGGCGGCCTCGGACGGGGCGTCCACCCGCACGAGCCGGGCGAAGGCGCCCTCCGTCAGCCCGCGTGCCATGTCGAGCCGGACCGCCCGGATCACCGTCGCCCTCGCCCGGCGGCCCTCCACGCCGCCCGCCGCGAGGTTGCGGCGGCCACCTCCGCCAGGAGCCGGTGCACCCGGTACCGCGGCTCGTCGGCGGTCTCGGGCAGCAGGGGCGTGCGGTCCGGCCGGTCCTCGTCGCCCGTGTCGTCGCCCGCGCCGAGCGCCGTGCGGGACACGAGCAGGCCCGTGCTCTCCAGGTCGGCCAGCACGTCGGCGGCCCCCCGGTCGCGCGACAGGTGCGCGGCCGTCGCCTGGGTGAAGACGTCCTCCCCGGCCACGCACATGAGCAGGTGACGCTGCCGCGGCGTGAGATCGGCGAAGACGTGGCCCGCGACGCGCCGGGCGAGCTCGCCCGG
>NZ_WUWN01000028.1 GCF_009846865.1 Puerhibacterium puerhi | reverse complement strand
GGGCGGGCGGGTGGGCGCGAGCGGGCGGGTGGGTCGGCGGCGCGAGCTGGCGGGGGCGCCTCAGTGGCGCGCGGCGGTGGCGGCCGAGCGGGCCGCGCGCGCGAGCCAGCGGCCGCCGCCGTGCGCGACGAGCAGCTCGATGCCGAAGGCGCCGGAGAGGTTCTCCGCGGTGAGCACGTCCTCGAGCGGGCCGGCGGCGTGGATGCGCCCGTGCGGGCCGAGCAGCAGCAGGTGCGTGAAGCCGGGCGGGATCTCCTCGACGTGGTGGGTCACGAGGATCAGCACCGGCGACGCCGGGTGGGCGGCGAGCTCGGACAGCGCCCCGACCAGCTCCTCGCGCCCCCCGAGGTCCAGCCCGGCGGCCGGCTCGTCGAGCAGCAGCAGCTCGGGGTCGGTCATCAGCGCGCGGGCGATCTGCACGCGCTTGCGCTCGCCCTCGGACAGCGTGCCGTACGTGCGGTCGGCCAGGTGGTCGACGTCGAACGCGGCGAGCAGGTCGGCGGCACGCTCGGCGTCGAGCTCCTCGTACTCCTCGCGCCAGCGCCCCGTCACCCCGTAGGCGGCGGTGAGCACCACGTCGCGCACCGTCTCCGAGCCGGGGATGCGCTCGGCCAGGGCGGCCGAGGCCAGGCCGATGCGGGGGCGCAGCTCGAACACGTCGACCTTGCCCAGCGTCGCGTCGAGGACCTGCGCGGTGCCCGACGTCGGGTGCATCCGCGCCCCGACGATCTGCATCAGCGTCGTCTTGCCGGCGCCGTTCGGGCCCAGGACCACCCAGCGCTCGCCCTCGTTCACCTGCCAGTCCACCGAGTCGAGGATCGTGGCGGTGCCGCGCCGGACGGTGACGCCCTTCAGGTCGAGAACCGTGGTCATGCGGGCGACCTTACCGGAGCGACGTGCCGCTCCCGGGCCGCCGCCGGTACCCTGGCCGACGTGTCCGCCGACCCCGTCGCCCTGACCCGCAGCACGGTCCTCGCGCTGTGGCTGCAGGCCGTGGGCGCAGCCCCGGGCGTCGCCGTCCGCTCCGTGCAGGACGACGACGAGCCGCACACCGTGACGGGCCTGCCCGGCTTCGGCGACGACGCCGCCGGCCTCAAGGACCTGGTCGCGACGTGGTCGTCGGGGCCGCGCGAGGTCTGCGCCGTCCTGCCCGCGCCCGGCGACCCGGCGGGCGTGCCGGCCGCCGCGTCGCACGACGCCACGGAGGCCGGCGAGTGCGTGCTCGTCGCCACCCCCGCCGGCGCGTGGGCGGCGGTCCCGCGGATCACCGCGTTCGGCAGCGCGCTCGAGACCGGCCACCTCGTCGAGTGGCAGGTCGTGCCCGTGCCGCCGTGGTCGACGGCGGTGGCCGGCGCCCTCGGCTCGCTCGCCGACGCCGAGCGGGAGCTGCGCACGTCCCTGATCACGGCCACCGAGGCGCTGGACTCGCTCGACGTCGCCCGCTGGCGCGACGACGCCGCCGACGCCATCGAGGCCGTCCGCCGGTCCTCGACCTCCTCCTGGCCGGTGCCGCCGCTGGACGGGCGCCGCGCCCGGGTGCTGCAGCTCGCCTCGCGCCTGCTGGCCATCGTCGACCTCGCGACCGCCGACGACGGCGGCGCCGTCAACCTGTGGCAGGCCGACCAGCGGTCGACGGCGCTGCGGGAGGTGGCGCGCACGGCGCGGCACGCGCTGGGCGCGGCCTCGTACGCGCGCGTCGACGGCTGAGCCGGCGCCCGTCCGGGAGCCCGGCCAGACCTCCGAACAGGCCTCCGCTCAGGCCCGGTCAGGCCCCCTCGAGCACCCGGCGGTAGACCTCCATCGTGCGCTCGGCGATCGCCGCCCAGGCGAAGTGCTCCTCGGCCCGCCGGCGCCCCGCGGCGCCCATCTCCGCGGCACGGGCCGGGTCGGCGAGCACGTCCAGCAGCGCCTGGCCGAGGTCGGCCACGAACCGGTCCGGGTCCAGCGGGGTGCCGGTGCCGTCGTCGGCCTGCTCGATCGGCACGAGCGCGCCGGTCACGCCGTCGTCGACCACCTCCGGGATGCCGCCGGTCGCGGTGCCCACCACGGGCAGCCCCACGGCCATCGCCTCGAGGTTGACGATGCCGAGCGGCTCGTAGACCGACGGGCACACGAACACCGTGCTCGCCGCGAGCACCGCGATCAGGTCCGGCCGCGGCAGCATCTCCTCGATCCACACCACGCCGGCGTCGTCGCCGTCGCCACCGCCGCGCGCGGCGCGCAGCCCGGCGACGAGCTCCTTGACCTCCGCGAGGATCTCCGGGGTGTCGGGCGCGCCGGCGCACAGCACGAGCTGCACCTCGCGCGGCAGCACCTCGGCCGCGCGCAGCAGGTACGGCAGGCCCTTCTGCCGGGTGATCCGCCCGACGAACACCACCGCGGGCCGCTGCGGGTCCACCCCGAGCCGGCGCACCGTCGCCTCGGCGTCGGCGTCGCCCGCGGGCGGGCGCACCCAGCCGGCCAGGTCGATGCCGTTGTGCACCACGTGCACCCGCTCGGGGTCGAGCTGCGGGTACACGCGCAGGATGTCCGCGCGCATCCCCGCGGAGACGGCGATGATGCCCGCCGCCCCGAGGTAGGCGGTGCGCTCGGCCCAGCTGGACACGGCGTACCCGCCGCCGAGCTGCTCGGCCTTCCACGGCCGCAGCGGCTCGAGGGAGTGCGCCGAGACGACGTGCGGGATCCCGTGCAGCAGGCCGCCGAGGTGGCCGGCCAGGTTGGCGTACCAGGTGTGCGAGTGCACCAGGTCGGCCCCGGCGACGTCCTCGGCCATCTGCAGGTCGACGCCGAGCGTCGCCAGGGCCGGGTTGGCGCCCGCGAGCGCGTCGGGCACCTCGTACCCGGTGACGCCCGCGGCGACGTCGTCGGCCTGCCGCGGCCCGTCGAAGCAGCGCACGCGCACGTCGGCGAGGGGACGCAGGACCGCCGAGAGCTCGGCGACGTGCACGCCGGCACCGCCGTACACGTGCGGCGGGTACTCGCGGGTCAGCAGGTCCACGCGCAGTCGACTGTTCACGGGCCCACGCTAGCGACGCTCGGGCGTCCCCGCGGGTCGGGCGCCCACGGCGCGCCGCCGGGCCGACCGGCGGAAGCCGGGCGCTGGCCCTATCGTCGGTCCCATGGCGTCCAACCCACGCGTGCTCGCGATCGTCCTTGCCGGTGGCGAGGGCAAGAGGCTGATGCCGCTGACTGCCCAGCGGGCCAAGCCGGCGGTGCCGTTCGGCGGGATCTACCGCCTCATCGACTTCGCGCTCTCCAACGTGATCAACTCGCGCTACCTGCGCGTCGTCGTGCTCACCCAGTACAAGTCGCACTCCCTGGACCGGCACATCTCCAAGACCTGGCGGATGTCCCCGCTCCTGGGGAACTACGTCTCCACCGTCCCGGCGCAGCAGCGCGTCGGGAAGCACTGGTATCTCGGCAGCGCCGACGCGATCTACCAGTGCCTCAACATCATCGACGACGAGCGCCCCGACATCGTGGTCGTGGTCGGCGCCGACCACGTCTACCGCATGGACTTCTCGCAGATGGTGGACGCCCACGTCGAGTCCGGCGCCCGGGCCTCCGTGGCGGCGATCCGCCAGCCCATCGCCCTGGCCGACCAGTTCGGCGTCATCGACGTCGACCCGGCGGACCCGACCCGCATCCGCGACTTCCTCGAGAAGCCGACGAACCCCGTCGGCCTGCCGGACTCCCCGCAGGAGGTCCTGGCGTCGATGGGCAACTACGTCTTCGACGCGGACGCCCTCGTCGAGGCCGTCACCAAGGACGCCGCGAACCCGGACTCCCGGCACGACATGGGCGGCGACATCGTCCCCGCCTTCGTCGCCGAGGGCACCGCCGGCGTCTACGACTTCATCCGCAACGACGTGCCCGGCTCCACCGACCGGGACCGGGACTACTGGCGCGACGTCGGCACCATCGACGCGTTCTTCGAGGCCAACAAGGACCTCATGGCGATCCAGCCGGTGTTCAACCTCTACAACGACGAGTGGCCCCTGTACACGGGCTACACCGGCCTGCCGCCGGCGAAGTTCGTGCACGCCGGCCCCGGGCGCCTCGGCCACGCGGCAGACTCGATCGTCTCGCCTGGTGTGCTCGTCTCCGGCGCGACCGTCGCAGGGTCCATCCTGTCCCCGGGCGTGCACCTGCACTCGTGGGCCACGGTCACCGACGCCGTCCTGTTCGACGACGTCCAGGTGCACCGGCACGCCCAGATCCACCACGCGATCCTCGACAAGAACGTCGTCGTGGGCGAGCGGGCCAGGGTGGGCGTCGACCACGAGGAGGACCTGGCCCGCGGGTTCACCGTCACCGAGTCGGGGATCACCGTCGTCCCGAAGGGAACGGTCGTTGCCTGACAGCACCACCCCCAGCACCACCCGGTCCGACGCCGGTCACGACGACGCCGCGCACCCCGCCCCCCGGGCCGGGCGCCGCCGCCTCGTCGTGACGGACGTCGACTCCACGTTCATCCAGCAGGAGGTCGTCGAGCTCCTGGCCGAGCACGCCGGCACGCGCGAGCGCGTCGCCGAGATCACCGAGCGCGCCATGCGCGGCGAGCTGGACTTCGCCGCGTCGCTGCGCGAGCGCGTGGCGACGCTCGCCGGCCTGCCGGTCAGCGTCTTCGCGGCGGTGCGCGACGCCGTCGTGCTGACGCCCGGCGCCGCCGAGCTCGTCGCCGGGTGCCAGGCCCGCGGCTGGGCGTTCGGCCTGGTCTCCGGCGGCTTCGCCGAGATCGTCGAGCCGCTCGCCGCCTCGCTGGGCATCAGCCGCGTGCACGCCAACCGCCTCGAGGTGGCCGACGGCGTGCTGACCGGGCGCACCCTGGGGCCCGTGGTCGACCGCACGGTCAAGGCCACGACCCTGCGCGCCTGGGCCGAGGCCGAGGGGGTGCCGCTCGCCGACACCGTCGCGGTGGGCGACGGCGCGAACGACCTCGAGATGATCGCGGCCGCCGGGGTCGGCATCGCGTTCCGCGCCAAGCCGGTGGTGCGGGCCCGGGCGCCGTGGGCGCTCGACGGCCGCCTCGACGAGGTGCTCGACGTCGTCGAGCAGGCCGAGGCCGCGCGCGTCTGACGGCGCGGGACCCGGCGCGCCCGGCCTACAACGTCGGCGGGGCCCGGCGTCCGGCGGGCTCAGCGTCCGGCGAGCACCGCGTCGACGGTGGTCACCTCGACGAGCGGCGCGTACAGCCGCATCGCGTCGAGGGCCCGCGCGTGGTCGGCGTCGCTCGCCCCGGCGCAGGCGTCCTCGACCACCAGCACCCGCCGTCCGGCGTCGGCCGCCGCGAGCGCCGTCGACAGCACGCAGCAGTCGGTGGAGACGCCGGCGAGCACGAGCTCGGGCGCCGCGCCGGTGGCCGCGTCCAGCTCCGCTCCCCACTTGCCGAACGTGGTCGCCGTGACCGTCGGTGCGCCGGCGGCGGCGTCGGCCAGCTCGTCGACGACCGCGTACAGCGGGTCGTCCGGCGGCACGAGCGCGAACGGCCAGGCCTCGAAGTAGGGCCGCCAGGCGCCCTGGGGCCGCTCGGGCGCGACGTACCGGGTAAAGACCGTCCGGCCCGCGAAGGCCGGCAGCAGGCGCCGGACGCCGGCCAGCGCCGTCGCCCAGCCGGGCGCGGCCCACGGGCTGGGCGGGTGGGCGAACACGTTCTGCAGGTCGATCAGCACCAGCGCCGCGCCGGGGCCGGGGACGGCGGCGGCCCCGCCGGCCGGGGTGCTCACCGGCCCTCCTGGCGGCGCACGGCGCCCGCGGTGAGCGCCAGCGTGCCGGCGAACCCGACCACGAGGGACACCAGCACGCCGAGGTTCGCGAACGCCCAGCTGCCCTCGGTGCCGCCGAGCGGGCCGAGCAGGTACCCCTGCCACCCGAGCCAGGGCGCGGAGGTGTTGGTCACCAGGCCCCAGCCCAGCACCGTGCCGACCACGACGAGCACGACGGCGCTCCACCGCACGGAGCCGTAGCGCCCGCGCGCGTCGTACAGCTCGGCCTCGGCGTAGTCGCGGCGGCGCAGCAGGATGTCGGCCAGCAGCACCCCGCACCAGGCGGCGACCGGCACGCCGAGGGTGATGAGGAAGCCCTGGAACGGGCCGATGAACGAGTCGGCGACGAACACGATGTAGATCGCGCCGAGCACCATGAGCACGCCGTCGATCAGCGCGGCGGCCCAGCGGGGGGCCGGCAGCCCGAGCGACAGCAGGGCCAGGCCCGAGGAGTAGATGTCCAGCGCCGCTCCCCCGACCAGACCGGCGAGCGCGACGAGCGCGAACGGCAGCAGGAACCACGTGGGCAGCAGCGTGGACAGCGCCCCGACGGGGTCGGCGCCGATGGCCTCGTTCAGCTGGGCGTCGGAGCCGGCCAGCAGCAGGCCGAAGACCAGCAGCACGACCGGCGCGAGCGAGGCGCCGAACGTCGTCCATCCGACGATGCCGCGGCCCGAGGAGGCCCGCGGCAGGTAGCGGGAGTAGTCGGCGGCCATGTTGACCCAGCCCAGGCCGAACCCGGTCATCATGAACACCAGCCCGCCGATCACCTGCGGCGTCCCGCCGCCGGAGATCGCCGCGACGGCGGACCAGTCGACGTGGTCGACCACGAGAAGCACGTAGACCACCGTGAGCACGCCGGTCAGCACGGTGATCAGCACCTGCAGCCGCATCACGAGGTCGAAGCCGAACACGCCGGCGGCGACGACTACGGCCGCCACGACGACGAGCGTGACCACCTGGGTCACGGTGCCGCCGCCCCAGCCGAGCTCGCCGAGCACCGTGGCGGTGGCCAGCGTGGCCAACGAGACGAGCACGGTCTCCCAGCCGACCGTGAGGACCCAGGACAGCACGGACGGCAGGGCGTTGCCGCGCACGCCGAACGCGGCGCGGGACAGCACCATCGTCGGCGCGGAGCCGCGCCGGCCGGCCAGCGAGATGAACCCGCAGAACAGGAACGACACGACGATGCCGACGACCCCGACCACGACCGCCTGCCAGAACGAGACGGCGAAGCCGAGCAGGTAGGAGCCGTAGCCGAGGCCGAGCACGGAGACGTTGGCGCCGAACCACGGCCAGAAGAGGCTGCGGGGCCGGCCTCTGCGCTCGGACTCGTCGATCGTGTTGAGCGCGTTGAGCTCGACGGCGAGCCCCGCCGCCGGCGGCGCGTCGGGCACGGCGGCGGCCGGTGCCCCGGGGCCCTGGGGCCCGTTCACGGTGGACATGAGCGGGATCCTGCCAGAGCAGGGGCCGCACGTCAGCACCCTGGACGGGTGCGCCTCAGTCCCCGGGCCGGGACACCTCGGCGAGCCGCGCCCCGCCGCGGCCCCAGTCCGCCCACTCGGCGTCCGACTCCAGCAGCGACCAGGTGGCGGTCGGCACGCCGACGCGCACCTGCGCCAGCGCGGCGTCGTCGGACCCCGGACCGGCCAGGTGCGCCGCCGTCGCGGCCATCGTGGGCTCGTGCCCGACGACGAGGACCGTGCCGACCTGCGGGTCGAGCCCGCGCACCAGCGCGAGCACGTCGGCCACGGACGCCTCGTAGATCTCCGGGCGCAGCCGCAGCAGGACGCGCGAGGGGTCGGGCAGGCGGGACGACAGCAGCTCCCACGTCTGGCGGGTGCGCAGCGCCGTCGAGACGAGCGCGACGTCCGGCACCAGGGCGGCCGCCGAGAAGGCCTTGCCGACCGCGCCGGCCTGGCTGCGCCCGCGCAGCGCCAGGGGGCGCATGTCGTCGGGGACCTCGCCCCGGGCGGGCTCGGCCTTGGCGTGCCGCAGCAGCACGAGCCGTCGTGCGGTCATCGTCTCCCTCGAAGCCGGACGTCGCAGGGGTGGGGCTTACTGCCCCATCGCGTGCACGCCGCCGTCGACGTGCACGATCTCGCCGGTGGTGGCCGGGAACCAGTCGGACAGCAGGGCGCAGACGGCGCGGGCGGCCGGCTCGGCGGTGGTCTGGTCCCAGCCCAGGGGCGCCCGGCGCGGCCAGGCGTCCTCCATCGTCTCGAAGCCGGGGATCGACTTGGCAGCGGTGGTGCGGATCGGGCCGGCGGAGACCAGGTTGGCGCGGATGCCGTCCGGGCCCAGGTCGCGGGCCAGGTACCGGTTGGCCGACTCGAGGCCGGCCTTCGCCACGCCCATCCAGTCGTAGACCGGCCAGGCGAACTGCGCGTCGAAGGTCAGGCCGACGACGGCGCCGCCGTTCGTCATCAGCGGCTTGGCGGCCACGGCCAGCGACTTGTACGAGAACGTCGAGACCTGCAGGGCCGTGGCGACGTCCTCCCAGGTGCCCGAGAGGAAGTTGCCGCCCATCACGGACTGCGGGGCGAAGCCGATGGAGTGCACCACGCCGTCGAGGTGGTCGACGTGCTCGCGCACGGCGTCGGCGAGGTTCGCGAGGTCGTCGGCGTCGGTGACGTCGAGCTGGACCACCGGAGCCTCGACGGGCAGCCGCTTGGCGAACGCCTGCGTGAGCTTCATCTGGCGGCCGAACGACGAGAGCACGACCTCGGCGCCCTCCTCCTGGGCGAGGCGCGCCGCGTGGAACGCGATCGAGCTGTCGGTCAGCACCCCGGTGACGAGGAGCTTCTTGCCGTCGAGCAGACCCATGATGACCTTTCGGTGAACGTGTGCAGAAGGGAGCGTAGCGGCACGACGAGGCGGTGACGTGCCGCGGGAGGGGGGACGGGGCGCCCGCGGGCGTCAGTGGCCCATGCCGAGGCCGCCGTCGACGGGGATCACGGCGCCGCTGACGTACGCCGCGGCGTCGGAGGCGAGGAACTGGACCACGCCGGCGACCTCGTCGGTCGAGGCGAACCGGCCCGCCGGGATCGCCGTCCTGTACTGCGCCTGGGTGTCCTCGGGCAGCGCGGCCGTCATGTCGGTCTCGACGTAGCCGGGGGCCACGACGTTCGCGGTGATGCCGCGGCCGCCGAGCTCGCGGGTGATCGAGCGGGCCATGCCCACCAGGGCGGCCTTCGACGACGAGTAGTTGACCTGCCCCGGGCCGCCGTACAGGCCGACGACCGAGCCGACCAGCACGATCCGGCCGCGGCGCAGCCGGATCATGCCCTTCGAGGCGCGGCGCACGCAGCGGAACGTGCCGGTGAGGTTGACGTCGAGCACGGCGGTGAAATCGTCGTCGGACATGCGCATGAGCAGCCCGTCGCGCGTCACGCCGGCGTTGGCGACCAGCACCTCGACCGGGCCGAGCTCCTTCTCGATCGCCGTGAACGCCGCGTCCACCGCGGCGGTGTCGGTGACGTCGGCCACGTAGCCGTGCACGCCCTGCGGCAGGTCCCCGCCGCGGTAGAGGGTCGCCACGGTGTCGCCGGCGGCGACGAACCGCTCGGCGATCGCGCGGCCGATGCCGCGCGCGGCTCCGGTGACGACGACGACGCGGCCGCCGTCCTGCCCCTGCGGGACGGGCTGGGGGGTGGCCTGCGGGCTCGGTGCGGTCACGGGGGTCCTCTCCTCGGCGGCGCGCGGGCCCTCCCGTCGGGGCAGGTCCGCGCTCTGGTCCGGTGGTGACGGTACCGGCGCCCCCGGACGCCGGGTGCGCACGGCGCTGACCGCATCGCGCCGCGGACTTGTCGGTTTCCTACAACGTTCGCCGGCGCCCCGGCCCGCGCCGCCAGGGTGCTGCGAGGCGCGGCGCCCCGCCTAGACTGGGTGAGTGAGCAGCACCCGCGCGACGTCGTCGCGCTCCGGGCACGGCGACAGGCCTGACCACGAGGTGCAGTCCATCACGAGCGCACCCCAGGGCCTGTCGGAGGACCAGTCGCGCCGCACGCGCCGGTACCTGATCCAGATGGGCATCCGCGTCGTGTGCTTCGCGGGCGCGGTCTTCATCGACGTCACCTGGCTGCGGATCGTCCTGATCATCGGCGCGGTCGTGATCCCCTACGTCGCCGTGCTGCTGGCCAACGCCGGGCGCGACCGCAGCTCGCGGGAGGTCCCGGTCGTGCCGCCGCCGCAGCCGCACGCCCTGCCGGCGACACCGACGTCGGAGGAGCCGCCGGGCGAGCACCACCCCGTCATCGAGCACGTCCCCGACCCCGAGGACGCCGACCCCACGAGCGGGGACGGCGGCTCGGCGGGACGTCCGGACGCCACCCCCGACCGCGAGGAGAACCGGTGATCGACCTGCTGCGCCCCGACCCGGTGGCCGAGGGCGAGCTGCTGTGCTCGGCCAAGGGCTGCCGCGAGAGCGCCGCATGGGGCCTGCTGTGGAACAACCCGCGCCTGCACACGCCCGCGCGGCGCAAGGTGTGGCTCGCGTGCGACGCCCACCGCGACCACCTCGAGGGCTTCCTGTCGAGCCGGGGGTTCTGGAAGCAGACCGTGCCCACGGACGAGCTCGACCGCTTCGACCCGGACGCGCGCCCGTGACGGCCGCTCCCCCGGTCCCCGCCACCGCCCGCTCGCAGCGCACCCGCCGTCAGTGGGTCACGCTCGGCCTCGGCGCCGTCGCGCTCGCCGCGCTGTGCGTGCTCGCCGCCGTGTGGCAGTGGCACCGGTACACCGACCGGATGGCGCAGATCCACCTGGTCGAGTCCAACTACTCCGCGCCCGCGGTGCCCGCCGAGCAGGTCCTGCCCGCCCCCGGCGTGACGCTGCCCGCCGACGACGAGTGGCGCCCGGCGACGCTGACGGGGCAGTACGTCCCCGAGGCGACCGTCCTGCTGCGCAACCGGCCGGTGAACAGCACGCCGGGCTTCCACGTGCTGGTGCCCTTCGAGGCCGACGACGGCACCGTGCTCGTGGTGGACCGCGGGTTCGTGCCGCTCGGGGAGGACGCCAGCAGCCCCGACGCCGTGCCCGCGCCGCCCGACGGGCGCGTGACGGTCGTCGTCACGCTGCGCCCGGACGAGCCGGCGTCGGGCCGTGGCGCGCCACCCGGTCAGGTGCAGGCGATCGACACCCGCCAGGTGCTCGCCGCCGGCCCGGGGGGCGCGGGCTGGGCCGACGGCCGGACGGTCGGCGCGTACGGCCAGCTGCGCAGCGAGGACCCGGCGTCGGCGCAGGCGCTGGTCCCGCTGCCGCCGCCGGACACCGACCCCGGGTCGCACCTGTCCTACACGTTCCAGTGGTGCGTCTTCGCCCTCGGAGCCGTCTCCGGCTACGTGCTGCTGTGGCGGCGCGAGACCCGTGGGAGCACCGTGACGGCCGGCGACCTGCTGCTCGCGGAGGCCGAGGCGGCCGGGGACCCCGGGACCGGCGGGTCGGCGGTGCGCGCGCGGCGCCCGGAGCGCCGCCGGCGCCCCACCGACGAGGAGCTCGAGGACGCCCTGCTGGACGACGGCCGCGACTGACCCCTCTCGTACGTGGGCGGTCAGAGGGTGGCGGCCTCCAGGGTGTTGCAGTCGGCCAGGGTGCCGCCCTCGTAGCCGGTCGTGAACCAGCGCACCCGCTGCTCGGACGTGCCGTGCGTGAACCCCTCCGGGTCGATCTGCCCGGTCGCCTGCCGCTGGATGTGGTCGTCGCCGACGGCGGCCGCGGCGTCGAGGGCGTCGCGCAGCTCCTCGTCGGTGATCGGCCGCAGGAACGGCACCCCGGTGTCCGGGTCGACCGTCCGGGCGGCGTCGCCGGCCCACATGCCGGCGAGGCAGTCGGCCATGAGCTCGATCCGCACGGAGCCCGACTCCGGGCCGCTGCCGCTGCGGTCGGCGGCGTCCATCGCGCCGATGAGGTTCTCGATGTGGTGGCCCACCTCGTGCGCCACCACGTACTCCTCGGCGAGCGCGCCGTCGCTCGCGCCGAACTGCTGCTGCAGCAGGTCGTAGAACGACAGGTCGATGTAGACGGTCTGGTCGGGCGGGCAGTAGAAGGGTCCGGTGCTCGACGACGCCGCACCGCACGCCGTCGTCGTCGAGCCGGAGAAGCTCTCGACCGGCGGCTGGGTGTACTCGACCCTCGCCTGCTGCGGCAGCACGCCCGCCCAGTAGGCGTCGAGCGACTGCACCGTGGCGTTCAGCCGGCACTCGCGGTCGCTGTTCGCCTGCTGCGCGGAGCACTCGCCGACGAACTGCTCCTGGCCCGTCCCCTGCTGCTGGCCACCGGTCAGCTGGTCGGCGAGCTGGCCGAGGTCGCCGCCGTTGCCGCCGAGGAGCACCGCGACCAGCGCGACCAGGACCGCGCCGATGCCGCCGCCGGCGATGAGCCCGCCGCGCCGGCCGCCGCCGCCCTTGCGGACCCGGCCGCCCTCGAACTGTCCACCGTCCTGGAACGTCACGTGTCGCAACGTACCCACGGCGCGCGCCGCTCGCCGGTGCAGCACCGGCGCGACCGGGCGGCCCCGCCGCGCGACGCGGCGCACGATCGCCCGGCGTGACGAAAAGCGCTCCCGCCGGCGCCGCGGGCGGCCGTTAGACTCGACAGGCCGCCCGCTCGCCCGTCCGGGGCACGAGCGCGCCCGCCGCGGGACCCGCGGCCGCCCGTCCCGACCCTGAGGATTCCCGAGACCGTGATCACCGCCCACGGCGTCGAGCTGCGCATCGGCGCCCGCGTCCTGCTGCACCAGGCCAGCTTCCGCATCGGCCCGGGCGACCGCATCGGCCTCGTCGGCCGCAACGGCGCGGGCAAGACCACGCTCACCAAGACCCTCGCCGGCGAGAGCCAGCCCACGGGCGGGCAGATCGTGCGCGGCAGCGAGATCGGCTACCTGCCGCAGGACCCGCGCACGGGCGACCTCGACGTCGTCGCGATGGACCGGGTGCTCTCGGCGCGCGGTCTCGACCAGGTCGTGCGCAAGATGCGCGAGACCGAGGGGCAGATGGCCTCGGCCGACCCGGACACCGCCGCGGCCGCGATGGAGCGCTACCCGAGGCTCGAGGCGCGGTTCCTGGCCGCCGGCGGCTACGCGGCCGAGTCGGAGGCCCACCGCATCACGAGCAACCTCGGTCTCGACGACCGCGTGCTGGGCCAGCCGCTGCAGACCCTGTCCGGCGGCCAGCGCCGGCGCATCGAGCTGGCGCGCATCCTGTTCTCCGGCGTCGACACGCTGCTGCTCGACGAGCCGACCAACCACCTCGACGCCGACTCGATCCTCTGGCTGCGGGACTTCCTCAAGTCCTACCCCGGCGGCTTCATCGTGATCTCGCACGACGTGGAGCTTCTGCGCGCGACCGTGAACAAGGTGTTCCACCTGGACGCCAACCGCGGCGAGCTGGACCAGTACAACATGGGCTGGGACAAGTACCTCGAGCAGCGCGAGCAGGACGAGCGGCGTCGCCGGCGCGAGCGCGCCAACGCCGAGAAGAAGGCCTCGGCGCTCATGGCGCAGGCCGAGAAGATGCGCGCGAAGGCGACCAAGGCCGTCGCGGCGCAGAACATGATCCGCCGCGCCGAGACGATGCTGTCCGGGCTCGAGGGCGAGCGGCAGTCGGACCGCGTGGCCAAGCTGCGCTTCCCCACCCCGGCGCCGTGCGGGCGCACCCCGCTCACGGCCAAGGACCTGTCGAAGTCGTACGGCTCGCTCGAGGTGTTCACCGGCGTGGACCTGGCGATCGACCGCGGCTCGCGCGTCGTCGTGCTCGGCCTCAACGGCGCCGGCAAGACGACGCTGCTGCGCATGCTGGCGGGGGTGGAGGAGCCGGACACCGGCGAGGTCGTGCCGGGCCACGGGCTCAAGCTCGGCTACTACGCCCAGGAGCACGACACCCTCGACATGCACGCGACCGTCGTGGAGAACCTGCGGCACGCGGCGCCGGACCTCACGGACACGCAGGTGCGCAGCGTGCTGGGCTCGTTCCTGTTCTCCGGGGACGACGCCGAGAAGCCGGCGCACGTGCTGTCCGGCGGCGAGAAGACCCGCCTCGCGCTCGCCACGCTCGTCGTCTCCAGCGCCAACGTGCTGCTGCTGGACGAGCCGACGAACAACCTCGACCCGGCCTCGCGCGCCGAGATCCTCGGGGCGCTGGACACCTACGAGGGCGCGGTCGTCATGGTCACGCACGACGACGGCGCGGTCGACGCGCTGCGCCCGGACCGGGTGCTGCTGCTGCCCGACGGCGACGAGGACCTCTGGAACGAGTCCTATGCGGAGCTCGTCTCGCTCGCCTGAGCCCCTCCCGGTCGTGGGTACAGGACACGCCGTGCGATCCGCGGATCGCACGGCGTGTTCCGTACCCACGACGCCTGTGGCGCCTGCGCGGGGTCAGGCGAAGGCGAACAGCGGCGGGAAGACCACCACGACGACGGCCGCCCAGGCCGCGTAGACCGGCAGGTAGTGCGTCTGCCAGCGCTCGAGGGCGCCGAAGGGACGGCGCCGGCGCAGGAAGCCGACGGTGAGCCACGCCGCGCGCACCAGGTGCACGAGCAGCAGCAGGTTGAGCCCGAGGGCCGCGACCTTGTTGGGGCTGAAGCCGAACTCCGCGATGCGGGTGAGCATGGCGGTGAGCATCACCGCGTCGACCGCGAGCGCCGCGACGACGAGCACGAGCTGCAGCGCGTCGAACAGCCCGGGGGGCGTCAGCGGGTCGCGCGCGGAGATCGCGTACAGCAGCAGGCACAGCACCAGCACGAGGATCGCGTCCATGAGGATGAGCAGCTCGCGGTCGACGTCGACGAGGTCGCCGGCGGTGAGCAGCACGCCGAGCAGGCTGAGCAGCATGACGATCGTCAGCGGCGTGAAGACCTTGGTCAGCACCGGGGCGATGTTCTCGACGACGTCCTGCTTGGCCTCCACGAGCCACGCCGCGACCACGAGGGCGCCCGGCACCGCCAGCGGCAGCACCCAGTCGCCGAGCACCGGCTCGAAGTCGACACCGACCAGCCCCAGCACGCCCACGGTCAGGCCGAGGAGCACGCCGCCGCCGATCGCGAGCAGCGTCCAGTAGATCGCCAGCTCGCCGGTGAAGCGCACGAAGTCCATGCGCCGCCCGTCGGAGCGCCACCGCCCGCCGACGTAGGCCAGGCCCACGAGCAGCCACAGCACCACCGGGGCGTGCAGGGCGGCGAGCACCGCCGTCGCGCCAGGGCTGCCGGCGGCGCCGGGCTCGAACGGGTAGACGTTGACGACGACGGCGAGCGCCGCGTAGGGCACGGCCAGGGCCGCGACGGCCCGCGCGGTGAGCCGGCGCTTCCAGGCGAAGTAGGCGACGACGAACGGCAGCACCAGCAGGGCGGCGTTGCGCAGCAGGGCGTCGCCGGGCAGCAGGGCGAGCCCCACCCGCAGGGCGGCACCGGCGCCGACCGCGAGCGCGAGGACGACGGCGAGCTCGCGCCAGGCGGTGCCGCCGGCCGCGTCGTCGGCCGGCACGACGAGCTGCTTCCACATCCGCTCGGAGTGCTCCACGGCGAACTCGCGGGAGACGGCGTCGAGGTCGCCCATCCGCTTGATCGCCACGAGGAACGCCTCGTCGTCGTCGAGCCCCGCGGCCCCGAGGTCGGCGACCTGCGCGCGCAGGTGGTCCTCCAGCTCGTCGACGTCGGCGGTCGAGACGGCCCGGCGCCGGTGGACGTACTCGCGCCACCGCGCGATCTGCTCCTCCACCTCGGGGCGCATCAGGCCCACCCCTCGGCGGGCCGGGCGAGCCCGGCCGGTCCCTGCGCGACCCGCTCCGCGGAGTCCCGGGCGTGCTGCCACACCTGCTTCAGCGCGTCCGCGACGACGCTCCACTGCTCCTGGCGCTCGGCCAGCGCGTCGCGCCCGGCGGGCGTGAGGGCGTAGTGCTTGCGCCGCCGCCCGGCCTCTGACGTGCCCCACGCGGCGGCCACGAAGCCCTGCCGCTCGAGGCGGTGCAGGAGCGGGTAGAGCATCCCGTCCGACCACTGCATGCGTCCGCCGGAGAGCTCCGCCACCCGTTTGAGGATCGCGTACCCGTGCAGGTCGCCCTCGGCGAGGATGCCGAGCACCAGCGGCGTCGCGGACGCCGCGACCAGGTCCTTGTCGATGCGCACGATGTCCTCCATACCTAGCGCTGCGAGGTATCGAACCCTAACAGTGCTAGGTATGGATCGTGTGACGACGGCGTGCACGGTCGGCGGCGCCGCCCTCCGGGGCTACCGGGGCTGCCGGGGCTGCCGGGGCTGCCGGGCTGAGCCTGCGCGCCCAGCGGGCGGCGGCAGTCGTCACCGGGCAGCGAGCGCCACCCAGACGATGACCGTCATGGCGACCACGGCCGCGCCGGACAGCAGCACCAGCGGGCGGTGCTCGACCATCACGGCCACGAACTCCCGCAGGTACGCGCTGAGCCAGTAGTACGGCGCCGTCGGCGCTCCGACGGCCTGGGCGTCGATGCCCAGGCGGCGGGCGAGCATCGCCGCCCGGGGAGCGTGGTAGTTGTTGGTCACGATGAGGTACGGACCGTCGAGGCCGTTCTCCCGCAGGAGCCGAGCGCTGTAGCTCAGGTTCTCCTGCGTGGTGCGCGACTCGTCCTCCACGAGGATGTCCCGGGCGGGGACGCCGTGCTCGCGGAGCCACTCCGCCATCGCCTCGCCCTCGGCGCGCGGCTCGTCGCTGCCACGTCCACCGCTGGGCACCAGGACGGGCCTGCCGTCCGGCCCGTCGCGCTCCTCGGCCGCGGCGACCGCGCGCCGCAGCCGCGCCGCGAGGAGCGGCGACACGCGCCCCCCGACCAGGCCGGCGCCCAGCACGATCACCGCGCGCGCCGGCGCCCGCCGGGCCAGGCGTGCGTACAACGCCGTGTGCACGGCGAAGGCCAGGAACAGCAGGCCCGCGCAGGCCTGCGCGGCGAGCAGGCCGACGGCCAGGCTCCCGGTCACCGGGTTCTCGTGGCGCACGAGCACGACGACGACGAGGGGCAGGACCAGGAGGCCGACGCCCGTCACCAGCGACAGCGCGTTGCCCAGGGACCGCCGCTCTCGACGCACCATGACGACCCCGTCGGCCACCAGCAGCAGCGGCAGCAGCAGGAGGCCGAGCCCGACGACGCCCGCGACGACCAGCGTGACGACATCGGCGGCGACGCGCAGGACGCTCGAGGCCGAGACCACGACGGTGACGACGCCCATCGCGAGGTAGGCGACCACCAGCACGAGGAAGCCGTTGCGCAGCGAGCGCGCGTCCCGCGCGAGCGACCACGTCAGCAGCCCGCCGGTCACCACCACGCCGGCGAGGACGAGCAGGAGCTGCACGGCGACCGGCGCGAACTGGCTCACGCGGCGATCGTAGCGACGGCGCGCAGACGGCCGAGCCGCGATCCGGTCGGCGCGCCACGGGCCCTCGCCCCGCCGGCGCGCTCGGGGGTCCCGCCAACAGTTTCCAACCGGTCGGGATCAGGGGGTAGCCTCGCGTTACCTATCAGGTGGTCGGTAGGAGCCACGCCGCACGCGCGGTGGCCTGGTGGCGACCGACCGCCGGCACCCTGCGGGACCGCGCGGTCCCGCCTCCGGGAGGGCGGCGCCGCCCTCCCCCGACCGACCACGTGGGAGCGCCCGATGCGAATTGCCAGCTGGACCAGCACGACCGAGGACGCGCACTGGCGCCGCCTCGCGGCCGTGGAGCCCGCCGCGATCGACCGGATCCCCGACGTGCTCGTCTCGCTCGACGACGAGCAGCAGGAGATCGAGGGGTTCGGCGCGACGTTCAACGAGCTCGGGTGGACGTCCCTGAGCCACCTCAGCGAGGACCAGCGCAGCGAGATCTTCCGGGAGATGTACGCCCCCGGGGTCGGGGGCAACTTCACGATCGGGCGCATGCCGATCGCAGCCAACGACTTCGCCCGGGACTACTACTCGTACGCCGAGGTGCCTGACGACTTCGAGCTCGAGCACTTCAGCATCGACAACGACCTGGAGACGCTCGTCCCGTACATCCGGGCCGCGCAGCAGCACCGCAGCGACCTGAGGCTGTGGGCGTCCCCGTGGTGCCCGCCGCAGTGGATGAAGACCAACGGGCACTACGCCTCGGCGCAGCCCTGGGTGAACGGCGTGGAGAACGGCCTGCGGCCGGACCAGGTCCAGGCGGAGGGCACCGACTCGTTCATCCAGGAGGAGAAGTACCTCGCGACGTACGCGGAGTACTTCGCCCGGTTCGTCGACGCGTACGCCGCGCTCGGGATCGACATCAGCATGGTGATGCCGCAGAACGAGTTCAACTCCGCCCAGCCGTACCCGAGCTGCACCTGGACGCCGCAGGGCCTGGTCGGCTTCCTGCGCCACCTCGCGCCCAGGATGCGCGAGCGGGGCGTCGAGATCTTTCTCGGCACCGTGGAGCGCCCGAACGAGCAGCTCGTGTCCGACGTGCTGGCCGACCCGGTGGCCGCCGAGGCGATCACGGGCATCGGCGTGCAGTGGCACGGCAAGACGATCATGCCCTTCCTCAAGCGCGACTACCCGGGGCTGCGCCTGTTCCAGACGGAGCAGGAGTGCGGCGACGGCAAGAACGACTGGCGCTACGCCCGCTACGCGTGGCGCCTCATGCGGGACTTCCTCAACAACGGCGCCAACGCCTACCAGTACTGGAACCTCTCGCTCGAGCGCGGTGGGGTGAGCCGCTGGGGCTGGTCGCAGAACTCGCTCGTCGTCGTCGACGCCGAGGCCGGGCAGTTCGAGTACACGCACGAGTACTACGTGCTCAAGCACCTGAGCCACTTCGTGCAGCCGGGGGCACGCCTCGTGCCGACCCTCAGCTACGCGGGCTACGAGAACCAGCTGGCGTTCCGCAACCCCGACGGCTCGCTCGTCGTCGTGATGCAGAACGACACATCCGAGGCGATGCCGGTCTCGATCCTCGTCGGCGACGAGGTCGTCACCCCGGTGCTGCCGGCCGACTCGTTCAACACGTTCGTCGTGGAGGTCTGAGGGCCCGTCGCAGCGCCGGGCGGAGAAGCTCGGGAGAGAAGTTCGGCGAAACCGCGTCATGATCGCGCCCCCAGCGACTCTCTCCTGGTAGAGCCGGCACCCCTGTTGCCGGCCGGCTGCACAGGAGGAAGCCATGACCCTCGTCGAGACGCACCGCCCGGCACCCGTCGCCGTGTCCGCCCCGCTGACCCGGCGTGAGCAGGTGGTGCTCGCGAACCTCGCCGAGGACGTCACCCTCGAGCAGATCGCCAGCCGCCTGTTCGTCACGCGCAACACCGTCAAGTCGCAGGTCCGCAGCGCGTACCGCAAGATCGGCGTCTCCACCCGCGCGGACGCGGTGGCGTGGGCCCGCGAGGCGGGGCTCCAGGCGGCGAGCTGACCGCAGCGCCGACGCGCCAGGGGGCGGCGCCGTCGGTGGCACGACCGACACGCACGAGGCGGCGGCCCGGGTCCGACCCGGGCCGCCGCCTCGTCCCGTGCCGGGCGGTGCCGGCAGGACCGCTCAGACGTTGAACCCGAGCATCCGCAGCTGCTCCTTGCCCTCGTCCGTGATGCGCTCCGGGCCCCACGGCGGCATCCAGACCCAGTTCACGCGGAAGTCGGCGACGATGCCCTCCAGGGCGGTCGCGGACTGGTCCTCGATCACGTCGGTCAGCGGGCAGGCCGCGGACGTCAGCGTCATGTCGATGGTCGCGTGGTTGTTCGGGTCGATCTGGATGCCGTACACGAGGCCCAGGTCGACCACGTTGATGCCCAGCTCCGGGTCGATGACGTCGCGCAGCGCCTCCTCGACGTCCGCCACCGTCGTGGGGGACGGCGACGCCGCCGGCGGGGCGACGGCCCCGGTGGTCGTCTCCTCGGTCATGGGGTCCTCCTTCAGCCGGCCAGCGCGCCGCTGCGCGCCAGCGAGTCCTTGAGCGCCGCCCAGCCGAGCAGCGCGCACTTGATGCGGGCGGGGTACTGCGAGACGCCGGTGAACGCGGTCGCGTCGCCGAGGGCGTCCTCGGCGGCGTCGTCGTCCAGACCCTTGCCGCGCGAGCCCATGAGGTCGTGGAAGACGGCGTCCAGCCGCTCCACCTCGGCGACGGACCGGCCGCTGACCAGCTCGGTCATCACCGACGTCGACGCCTGCGAGATCGAGCAGCCCTGTCCCTCCCAGGAGACGCCCGCCACGACCGGGCCGGCGCCGTCGGCGGCGGGGACCACGTCGACGCGCAGCGTCACCTCGTCGCCGCAGGTGGGGTTCACCTGGTGCGACTCCCCCGCGAGGTGCCCGGCGGCCACGTCGACCAGGCCCCGGCCGTGCGGGTGCCTGGCGTGGTCGAGGATCACCTGCTGGTACATCTGCTCGAGCGAGCTCACGTGCTGCGTCGTCCTTCGTCCGATTCCGTCCGACCGACCGGGTGCCCGGCGGTCACTCCACCCCGAAGAACGCGCGGACCCCCGCCAGCGCTTCCCGGAACGCCACGACCTCCTCGACGGTCGTGTAGACCGAGGCCGAGGCCCGGGCCGTGGCAGCCACGCCGAACCGGCGGTGCAGCGGCTGGGCGCAGTGGTGGCCCACCCGCACCGCGATGCCCTTGTCGTCGAGCACCTGCCCGACGTCGTGGGCGTGCACGCCGTCGACGACGAACGAGACCACGGCGAGCCGGTCGGCGGTGTCCGCCGGCCCGACGATCCGCACGCCCGGGATGTCGGCGATCTTGACCAGCTCGGCGGCCAGCGCGCGCTCGTGGGCGGCGACGTTCGCCATCCCGAGCTCGCCCAGCCACTGCGCGGCCACGCCCATGCCCACGGCCTGGGCGACCATCTGCGTGCCGGCCTCGAACCGCTGCGGCGGCGGCGCGTAGGTGGTGGCCTCCATCGTGACGACCTCGACCATCGACCCGCCGGTGGTGACCGGCGGCATGGCCGCGAGCAGCTCGCGCCGCCCGTAGAGGGCGCCGACGCCGGTGGGCCCGAGCATCTTGTGCGCGCTGAACGCGGCGAAGTCCACGCCGAGCCCGTGCAGGTCGACCGGCAGGTGCGGCACCGACTGGCAGGCGTCGAGCACCGTGAGGGCGCCGACCCGGCGGGCCGCGGCGACCAGCTCGGCCACCGGCGCCACGGCACCGGTCACGTTGGAGACGTGACCGAACGCGACGACGCGCGTGCGGTCCGTGATCACGTCGTCGATCGCCGACAGGTCGGGCCGGCCGTCGTCGGTCACGCCGAACCAGCGCAGGACGGCGCCGGTGCGGGCGCACAGCTCCTGCCACGGCACGAGGTTGGCGTGGTGCTCGGCCTCGGTGACGACGATCTCGTCGCCGGGCCGCAGCACGAACCGCTCGGCCGCCGCTCCCCCGCGCCCGGCCGTTGCGTTGCCCAGCGCGTAGGCGACGAGGTTCAGCGCCGACGTGGCGCCCGGGGTCCAGACGATCTCGTCGGTGTCGGCCCCGACGAACGCCGCGACCGCCGCCCGGGCGTCCTCGAACGCCTCGGTGGCCTCCTCGGCCAGCTGGTGGGCGCCACGGTGCACGGCGGCGTTGCGGGTCTCGTAGAACTCGACCTCCGCCTCGAGCACGACGTTCGGCTTCTGCGAGGTCGCGGCCGAGTCGAGGTAGACGAGCGGACGGCCACCCCGCACCGTGCGCTCCAGCAGCGGGAAGTCGGCCCGCACGGCGGCCCAGTCGACGGCGTCGACGGCGGGGCCGGGCGCCCCGGCCGGGCGCACGGTGTCGGTGGTGGTCATCTGCGTCTCCCTCGGTGTCCCTGAGGTGGTCCTGCTCCTGGGAAGTCCCGGCGGGACGTCAGGCCATCGTGGCGCCGGTACCGACGTACCGGTCGTAGCCCTCCTCCTCGAGCCGCTCGGCGAGCTCGGGGCCACCCTCCTCGGCGATCTTGCCGTCGACGAAGACGTGGACGAAGTCGGGCTTGATGTAGCGCAGGATGCGCGTGTAGTGGGTGATCAGCAGCACGCCGACGTCGGTGGCGTCCTTGGCGCGGTTGACGCCCTCCGAGACGATGCGCAGCGCGTCGACGTCGAGGCCGGAGTCGGTCTCGTCGAGGATCGCGAAGCGGGGCTTGAACAGCTCCAGCTGCAGGATCTCGTGACGCTTCTTCTCGCCGCCGGAGAAGCCCTCGTTGACGGAACGCTCGGCGAAGGCCGGGTCGATCCGCAGGTTCTCCATGGCCGAGCGGACCTCCTTGCCCCACGCGCGCAGGGAGGGGGCCTCGCCGGCGATGGCGGTCTTGGCGGTGCGCAGGAAGTTCGCCACGGACACGCCCGGCACCTCGACCGGGTACTGCATGGCGAGGAACACGCCGGCGCGAGCACGCTCGTCGACGCTCATCGCGAGGACGTCCTCGCCGTCGAGCGTGACGGTGCCGCCGGTGACGGTGTACTTCGGGTGGCCCGCGAGCGCCGAGGCGAGCGTGGACTTGCCGGAGCCGTTGGGGCCCATGATGGCGTGCGTCTCGCCGCTGCGGATGGTCAGGTCGACGCCGCGCAGGATGGGCTTGGGGCCCTCCTTCGTCTCGACGCTGACGTGCAGGTCGCGGATCTCCAGGGTGGACATGCGGTGGTTCTCCAGGGGGTTCGGAAGCTGAGGGGACGGGTTCGGCGTCAGGCGACGGCGACCGGCGCGTCGACGTCGACCAGGACCTGGTCGCCCTCGACGGTCACCGGGTACACCGGCACGGGCCGGGTCGCGGGGAGCTGGACGGGCTTGCCGGTGCGCACGTCGAACTGCGAGCCGTGCAGCCAGCACTCGACGAGGCAGCCCTCGACCTCGCCGTCGGACAGCGAGACCGCGCCGTGCGAGCACACGTCCGACAGGGCGTGGAAGGCGCCGTCGCCGTCGCGCACGAGCGCGACGGGGACGGGGGCGCCGTCGACGCCGGTGAGCTCGACGAGCTTGGCCTCCTCGGGGGCCAGCTCGTCGACCGCACAGGCGAACTGGGCCGTCACCGGCCGGCCTCGCCGGTGATGACGCTCATCGACTTCTCGAGCTCGGCCTCGATCGAGGCGAGCAGGCGCTCCTCGACGGCCGGCACGCCGATCTCGTCGATCAGCTCGGCGAAGAAGCCGCGCACCACCAGGCGGCGGGCGTCGACCTCGGGGATGCCGCGGGCCATGAGGTAGAACAGCTGCTCGTCGTCGAACCGGCCGGTCGCCGACGCGTGGCCGGCGCCCTCGATCTCGCCGGTCTCGATCTCGAGGTTCGGCACCGAGTCGGCGCGCGCCCCGTCGGTCAGGACGAGGTTGCGGTTGAGCTCGTAGGTGTCGGTGCCCTCGGCGTCGGCCTGGATCAGCACGTCGCCGACCCACACCGCGTGCGCGCCGGCGCCCTGCAGGGCGCCCTTGTACGTCACGCGGGACTTGCAGCGCGGCTGGCCGTGGTCGACGAAGAGGCGGTGCTCCTGGTGCTGGTCGGTGTCGGCGAAGTACAGGCCGACCATCTCGACCTCGCCGCCCTCGGCCGTGAACGCCGCGTCCGGGGTGACGCGCACGACGTCGCCACCGAACGTCACCACGACGTGCTTGAGGGTGGCGTCGCGGCCCACCACGGCGCGCTGGGAGGAGGCGTGCACGGCGCCGTCGGCCCAGTCCTGGACGGACACGACGGTCAGGTGGGCGCCGTCCTCGACGACGATCTCGACCGTCTCGTCGAGCAGCGCGTCGCCGTCGTGGTCGAGCACGACCACTGCCTGCGAGAACTTCTCGGCGCGGATCAGCACGTGCGTGGCCGTCGCGGCCTTGCTGACGCCGTCGACGCGGACGGTGGTGACGTCGGAGGCGACGGCCTCGGCGGGGATCGTCACGACCGTGGCCTCGGTGAACGCGTTCCACGCGGTCACGGCGGTGCGGTCGCCGGGCTTGCCGGCCCTGCCGAGGCGCTCGTCGTCGCGGCCCACGGTCTCGACCCTGACCTCGGGCGCGGCGGTCACCGTGGTGCGCACGCCGTCGGCGCCGAGCTCCGCGGAGAACAGCGGCTGGAGGCGGGCGACCGGGCTGAACCGCCACTCCTCCTCGCGCCCGGTGGGCACGGGGATGTCGGCCAGGTCGAACGAGGTGACGCGCTCGGCGCGCGAGCCCTGCGGGACGAGGCCGTGCGAGTGGGCGCCGTCGGCGACCGCGCGCGAGTGGTCCGTGGTCAGCGTGGTCTTCTCAGTAGCGGTCGTCATGTCAGCCGACGGACCCTTCCATCTGCAGCTCGATGAGGCGGTTGAGCTCGAGCGCGTACTCCATGGGCAGCTCGCGCGCGATGGGCTCGACGAACCCGCGCACGATCATGGCCATGGCCTCGGTCTCCTCCATGCCCCGGGACATCAGGTAGAACAGCTGGTCCTCGCTCACCCGCGAGACGGTCGCCTCGTGGCCCATGGACACGTCGTCCTCGCGGACGTCGACGTACGGGTAGGTGTCGGACCGGGAGATCTGGTCGACGAGCAGCGCGTCGCACAGCACGTTGGACGCCGAGTGCGCGGCGCCCTCGAGCACCTGCACCAGGCCGCGGTAGGACGTGCGCCCGCCGCCGCGCGCGACCGACTTCGAGACGATCGAGCTCGAGGTGTGCGGCGCGGCGTGCACCATCTTGGCGCCGGCGTCCTGGTGCTGGCCCTCGCCCGCGAAGGCGATCGACAGCGTCTCGCCGCGGGCGTGCTCGCCCAGCAGGTAGATCGCCGGGTACTTCATCGTGACCTTGGAGCCGATGTTGCCGTCGACCCACTCCATGGTGGCGCCCTCGGCGGCCGTGGCGCGCTTGGTCACGAGGTTGTACACGTTGTTCGACCAGTTCTGGATCGTCGTGTAGCGCACGCGGGCGTTCTTCTTCACGACGATCTCGACGACCGCGGAGTGCAGCGAGTCGCTCGAGTAGATCGGCGCGGTGCAGCCCTCGACGTAGTGCACGTACGAGCCCTCGTCCGCGATGATCAGCGTCCGCTCGAACTGGCCCATGTTCTCGGTGTTGATCCGGAAGTAGGCCTGCAGCGGGATCTCGACGTGCACGCCCGGCGGCACGTAGACGAACGAGCCGCCCGACCACACGGCCGAGTTCAGCGCGGCGAACTTGTTGTCGCCGGCCGGGATCACCGTGCCGAAGTACTCCTGGAACAGCTCCGGGTACTCGCGCAGGCCGGTGTCGGTGTCGACGAAGATGACGCCCTGCTTCTCCAGGTCCTCTCGGATCTGGTGGTACACGACCTCGGACTCGTACTGCGCCGCGACGCCGGCCACGAGGCGCTGCTTCTCCGCCTCGGGGATGCCCAGCTTGTCGTAGGTGGCGCGGATGTCCTCGGGCAGGTCGTCCCAGCTGGCGGCCTGCTTCTCGGTGGAGCGCACGAAGTACTTGATCCGGTCGAAGTCGATGCCGGACAGGTCGGCGCCCCAGGACGGCATGGGCTTCTTGCCGAACAGGCGCAGGGCCTTGAGGCGCTGGTTGAGCATCCACTCGGGCTCGTTCTTGAGCGCCGAGATGTTGCGCACGACGTCCTCGCTCAGGCCGCGCTGCGCGGTGGCGCCGGCGTCGTCCTTGTCGTGCCAGCCGTACTCGTACGAACCGATCGAGGCGATGATCTCCTCGTCGGTGCGCTGCTCCGTGGGTGCAGTCATCTCGTTCCTTCCTCAGTGCCGCGAGGTGCGGCCGGCAGGCTCAGGGGTCGGGGTGGTCGTGAGGGCGTCGCCCGCCGGGGCGCCCGCCGGCGCGGCGGGCGCCTGGGCGGCCGGGGGCGGCGCGAGGGGCAGGTTCGTCACGCACGCGTGCGCGCCGCCGGCGATGGTCGCCAGGCGCTGCACGTGCGTGCCGAGCAGGCGGGCGAAGGCGCGGGCCTCCGCCTCGCACAGCTCGCCGAACTCCTCCGCGACGTGCTGCACCGGGCAGTGGCCCTGGCACAGCTGCGCGGTGGGCACGAGCGTCGCGGCCGGGCCCGGGCGCACGGACGCGGCGTAGCCGTCCGCCGAGAGCAGGGCGGCCAGCTGCTCGGCCCGCTCCGCGACGTCGACGGCCGTCAGCCGCGGGGCGTAGCGCTCGACGAGCGCGTCGTACCGCTCGTCGGCGAACGCCGCGACCGCGGCGCTGCCCCCCGCGGCGCGCAGGTGCCGCAGCACCTGGGCCGCGAGCTCGCCGTAGCCGCCCTGCAGCTCCGACTGGCCGCCGGACGTGACGACGTAGGCGCGGGCGGGACGACCGCGGCGCGCCTGGCCGCGGCCGGGCAGGCCGCGGCGCACCGCGATCTTGCCGTCCTCCTCGAGCAGCGCCAGGTGCCGGCGCACGCCCGCGGAGGTCAGGCCGAGCCGCTCCGCGAGGTCGCCCGCCGTCACCGGGCCGGTGCTGGCGACGAGCTCGAGGACGCGGCGCCGCGTGGTCGACTCCGTCTCGACGGCGGGGTCGACGCCCGCGGCGACGACGCGAGGAGCTGTCGACGTCATGCGGGTCACCTCCTGCTCGTCGGTCGTTGCCGGCCGGTCGCTGCGCGTCGGCCTCGGGGCGCGCTCCACCCCGGGGACGCTCTCGATATAACAAACATCCTTGTTGCGTAATCCCGGATGTCAAGGAAGGTCTGCCTCACACGAGGTCACGGCCGGCGCGGCCGTCCGCGCCTCGGGACGTAGGATCCTGCGAGTGCCCACCACCTCCGCACCCGCCGGCGCGGCCGTCGCCGTGCGCGGGCTCGTCAAGCGCTACGGGGGCCGCGACGTCGTCGACGGGCTGAGCCTGACCGCCCGCTCGGGCGAGGTCACCGCCGTCCTCGGGCCGAACGGCGCCGGCAAGACCACCACCGTGGAGTGCTGCGAGGGCCTGCGCTCCCCCGACGCCGGCGAGGTCCGGGTGCTCGGTCTCGACCCCCGCGCCGACGCCGCGGCGCTGCGCCCGCGCGTCGGCGTGATGCTGCAGGACGGCGGGCTGCCCAGCGGGGCGCGCGCCGGCGAGGTGCTGCGGCACGTCGCGGCGATGTACGCCGCACCGCGCGACGTCGACGAGCTCGTCGAGCGCCTCGGCATCGGCTCGTTCGTGCGCACCACGGTGCGGCGCCTCTCGGGCGGCCAGCGGCAGCGCCTCGCGCTCGCGGCCGCCGTCGTCGGGCGCCCCGAGGTGGTGTTCCTCGACGAGCCGAGCGCCGGCATGGACCCGCAGTCCCGGCTCGCGGTGTGGGAGCTCGTGCGCGAGCTGCGCGCGGCCGGGGTCGCCATCGTGCTCACCACCCACCTCATGGACGAGGCCGAGTCGCTCGCGGACGTCGTGCACGTGGTCGACCACGGGCGCGTCATCGCCTCGGGCACCGTCCCGGACCTGCTCGCCGCCGGGGACGACGGCCCCGACGGCGCGACGTCGGTGCGGTTCGACGCGCCCGCCGGCCTCGACGTCGCCGCGCTGGGCGCCGCGCTCGGGCCCCGCTGGGCCGTCACGGAGCCGCGCCCCGGCGCCTACGTGGCCACCGGGCCGGCGGGGCCGCGGGCAGTGGCGGCGCTGACCGCCTGGCTGGCCGACCGCGACACGCTGGCGACCCGGCTCACCGTGGGCCGGCGCACGCTGGAGGACGTCTTCCTCGACCTGACGGGACGGCACCTGCGATGACCCCCACCGACCCCGCGCCGCTCGACCCCGCCGGTGCCGTCACGCCCGCCGCCGGCCCGGCAGGGCCGCCCTCCGCCGCCGCGCCCGCGCTGCGGCGCGTGCTGGCCCAGACCGGCTTCGAGACCCGCGCGATCCTGCGCAACGGCGAGCAGCTGCTGGTCACCGTGGCGCTGCCCGTCTTCCTGCTGGTCGGCCTCGTGGCGACCGACGTCCTCGAGCTCGACACGGGCGGCGCCAGCCGCGTCGACTTCGTGACCCCCGGCGTCCTGGCGCTGGCCTGCCTCGCGACGTCGTTCACCTCGCAGGCGATCGCCACCGCGTTCGACCGCCGCAACGGCGTGCTGCGGCTCATGGCCACCACGCCGCTGGGCCGCGGCGGCCTGCTCGCGGGCAAGGTGCTCGGCGTGCTCGGGGTCCAGGTGGTGCAGGTCGCGATCATCGCTGTCGTCGCCGCCGCGCTCGGGTGGCGGCCCGACCTGGCGGGGGTGCCGGCCGCGATCGGCTGCCTGCTGCTCGGCACCGCCGCCTTCACCGCGCTCGCGCTGCTGCTGGCCGGCACGCTGCGCGCCGAGGGGGTGCTCGCCGTGGCCAACCTCGTGCTGGTCCTCCTGGTGGTCGCCGGCGGCACGCTCGTGGCACCGGACCAGCTGGCCCCCTGGCACGCGCACGTGGCGGTGTTCCTGCCGTCCGGCGCGCTCGCCGAGGCCATGCGGGGCGCGCTGCTCGGCACCGGTGTCCCGCCGCTGTCCGTCGTGGTGCTCGCCGCGTGGACGGCCGCGTTCGGCTGGGGCGCCGGGCGGCTCTTCCGCTGGAGCTGAGGCGCGCAGGCGGGCGAACATCACACCCGCGGACGCCCCGGGCCCGCCTCCGGCGTCCCGCGCACGCCCGCGCGCGCACTAGCGTGGTGGCGTGACCGCGACCGCCGCCTCCGCACCCGCCCGCGACCGCCTCGCCCCGCTGCGCCGCTGGACGCCGGCCGTGCTGCTGGCGAACGTCATCGGCCAGGTCGTCATCATCGTCACCGGCGGCGCCGTCCGGCTCACCGACTCCGGCCTCGGGTGCTCCACGTGGCCGGAGTGCCACCCCGGGCAGTTCACGGCGCAGTACCACGCCGCCACGAGCTACCACGAGATCGTGGAGTTCACGAACCGCACCCTCACCGGCGCGCTCTCGGTGATCGGCCTGCTCGTGCTGCTGCTCGTGTGGACCGACCGCTCGCGGCCCGCCGCCTACCGCCGCCTCGGCGCGGCGCCGCTGGTCGGCGTGCTCCTCCAGGCGGTCATCGGCGGCGTCGTCGTGCTGCTGCACCTGCACCCGGGCTGGGTCTCCCTCCACTTCGGCGTCTCGGCCGGCCTGGTGTGGGTCAGCGCCTACCTCCTGCGCCGCAGCCGCGAGGGTGACGGCGCCCCCGTCGCCGTCGCGTCGAGGGCCGTCACCCGCACGGGGTGGGTGCTCAGCGCGCTGCTCGTCGCCGTCGTCGCCGCGGGCGTCGTCGTCACCGGCGCCGGCCCGCACAGCGGCGACGACACCGTGGGCTACCGCTTCGCCGTCGACCCGCTGACGGTCACCCGCATGCACTCCGGCGCGGTGTGGCTCTTCGTCGCCGCCCTCGTCGCGCTGCTCGTGCAGCTGCACCGCACGCCCACGACGCCGGCCGTCGCCGGCGCCCGGCGCGCGGCGTGGGTGCTGGTCGTCGTCACCCTGCTGCAGGGCGTCATCGGCTACACGCAGTACTTCACCGGCCTGCCCGCGCTGCTCGTGGGCGTGCACATGCTCGGCGCGGCGCTGCTGGTGTGGGCCACCGCGAACGCCGTGCTGCACCTGCGCACCCGCGCCTGAGGCGCCGGGGCGCCGCCCCGGAAGCTTGTGGTACAGAAACACGCCGTGCGATCTTCAGATCGCACGGCGTGTCCTGTACCCACAGCGCGAGGTCAGGGCGGGAGCGTGCCGCGCCGGTAGGGCCACGGCGCGTCGGCCGGGCGCAGGGAGGCCCAGCCGCCGGCCGCGGCAGCGTGCGCGGCCAGGACGCCGACGACTGCCGACGGGTTGTGCAGGTCGCCGGACAGCACGCGGCCGACGGCCTCGTCCAGGGGCACCCAGCGCACCTCGATGCCGGCCTCCTCCTCGGTGCGGGTGTGCCGCTCCGCCTCGGCCACCGGCCGCAGCCCGCGCGCCAGGAACACCCGCAGCGCCTCGTTGGTCGCGCCCGGCGAGGTCGCGAAGTCCACCAGCACGTCCCACCGGTCGGCGACGAGGTCGGCCTCCTCGTGCAGCTCGCGCGCCGCGGCGGCCTGCGCGGCCTCGCCCGCGACGTCGAGCAGCCCGGCCGGCACCTCCCACAGCTCGGAGCGCACCGGGTGGCGGTACTGCCGCAGCAGCAGGACGCGACCGGCGTCGTCGAGCGCGACGACCGCCACGGCACCCGGGTGGTCGAGGTACTCGCGGGTCACCTGCTCGCCGTCGCCGAGGTCGACGACGTCGCGCACGAGGTCGAAGATCCGCCCGGCCGCCACGCGCTCGTGCGCGACGACCGGACGGGGCGCGACGACGTCGGCCAGCGGCGCGCCGGCGTCCTGCGCGCCGGCGTCCTGCGCGCCGTCGTCCTGCGCGCCGGCGCTCACGCCGTGCGCTGCCGCTCGAGCGCCGCCGCGACCAGCCCGGCGAACAGCGGGTGCGAGCGGGTCGGGCGCGACTTGAACTCCGGGTGCGCCTGCGTCGACACGTAGTACGGGTGCGTCTCGGCGGGCAGCTCGACGAACTCCACGAGCTTCGAGCCGGCCGTCGTGCCGGAGATGCGCAGCCCCGCGGCCTCGAGCTCCTCGCGGTAGGCGTTGTTCACCTCGTAGCGGTGGCGGTGCCGCTCGCTGACCTGCTCGGCGCCGTACGTCTTGGCCACGACCGAGCCGGGCACGAGCGTGGCGTCCCACGCGCCCAGGCGCATGGTGCCGCCGAGGTCGCCCTGGCCGCCGACGATGGCCTCCTGCTCCGCCATCGTGGCGATCACGGGGTGCGCCGAGTCGGGGTCGAACTCGGTCGAGGAGGCGTCGGTGTAGCCGAGCACGTTGCGCGCGTACTCGATGACCATGGACTGCAGGCCCAGGCAGATGCCCAGGGTCGGCACGAGGTTCTCGCGCGACCAGCGCAGCGCGCCGATCTTGCCGTCGATGCCGCGGACGCCGAACCCGCCGGGCACGAGCACCGCGTCGACACCCTCGAGGGACGCCTCGGCACCCTCCGGGGTGCGGCAGTCGTCGGCCGCGACCCAGCGGATCGAGACCTTGGCGTCGTTGGCGAAGCCGCCGGCACGCAGCGCCTCGGTCACCGACAGGTACGCGTCGGGCAGGTCGATGTACTTGCCGACCAGGGCGATCTCGACGGCGTGCTCCGGCGAGTGCACCCGCTCGAGCACCGTGCTCCAGCCGTCCCAGTCGACGTCGTGGAACGGCAGGTCGAGGCGGCGCACCACGTAGGCGTCCAGGCCCTCGGCGTGGATCACCTTGGGGATGTCGTAGATGCTCGGCGCGTCGGCGCAGTTGATGACCGCCTCGTTGTCGACGTCGCACATCAGGGCGATCTTGCGCTTGATGCCCTCGGGCACCGCACGGTCGGAGCGCAGCACGATGGCGTCGGGCTGGATGCCGATGCTGCGCAGCGCCGCGACCGAGTGCTGCGTGGGCTTGGTCTTCAGCTCGCCGGACGGGCCGATGTACGGCACCAGCGAGACGTGCAGGAAGAAGCAGTTCTCGCGGCCGAGCTCGTGGCGCACCTGGCGCGCGGCCTCGAGGAACGGCTGGGACTCGATGTCGCCGACGGTGCCGCCGATCTCCGTGATGATCACGTCGACGTCGGGGCCCGCCTGGGCGCGCATGCGTTCCTTGATCTCGTCGGTGATGTGCGGGATGACCTGCACCGTGTCACCGAGGTACTCGCCGCGGCGCTCCTTGGCGATGACGCGCGAGTAGATCTGGCCGGTGGTGACGTTCGAGCTGGCCGGCAGCTCGACGTCGAGGAAGCGCTCGTAGTGGCCGATGTCGAGGTCGGTCTCGGCGCCGTCCTCGGTGACGAACACCTCGCCGTGCTGGAACGGGTTCATGGTGCCCGGGTCCACGTTGAGGTAGGGGTCGAGCTTCTGCATCGTCACGCGCAGACCGCGCGAGCGGAGCAGCCGACCGAGGGACGAAGCAGTCAGACCCTTGCCGAGAGACGAGGCCACACCGCCCGTCACGAAGATGTGCCGCGTGGAGTGCGTCGCGTCCGTGCGGCTGTGCGAGCGGGGCTGGGTACGGTGATCTGCCACGGAACTCCATCCTAACCGACCCCGCCCACGCCCGGGCTGTGGGGTGGCGCACGGCGCGGCGGCGGCCCGGCGGCCGCGGCCCGGGCGCGGAAGGCTCAGCGGCGGCGCAGGCCGCGCACGCCGGAGCGCAGCGCCGGGTCCGCCAGGGCGCACAGGACGACGACCGCGACGGCGACGACGGCCACCAGCACGCCGGCGCCGAGGTCGGCGACCAGCGCCGCGGCGTCGAACGTGACCTCCCCCGGCCCGGCCGGCACGCCGCGGCCGAGCAGCGACAGCAGTCCCCGCCCCGCGAGCGCGCCGAGCCCCACGCCGACCGTCAGCACGACGAGGGCCCGGGGCACGCCGTGCAGCGCCGCACCGCCGACGTGGCGGCGGACGGCCAGCAGCAGCCCCGCGGCGGCGACGAGCATGCCCAGGGTCGTGGCGCCGCCCAGCCCTGCCAGGACGTGCGCGGGCGCGTACGGCGGGCCCTCGGCGCCGAGGAGGGGCAGCACGTACCGCAGCGACGCCGCACCGGCGGCGACCACGAGCCACCCGGCCGCGGTCGCCACCACGGCCGCGCGGCCGCGGTCGATCGCGTACAGCGCCCGCGACAGGTGCAGGATCAGCGCGTACCCGACCAGCCCGGCCGCCATCCAGGTCAGGCCCGCCGCCATGCCGGGTGCGTCGCCGCGCACCACGAGGTCGAACACCCCCTCGACCGCCGGCGCGGCCGCGACCAGCGCGGCGATGCCGACGGCCACGACGAGCAGCAGCGTGCGCGTCGTCGAGGCCACGAGGGCCCGCAGGTCGTCGGACCGGCCGTGGGCAGCGTGCTCGGCGATGCGCGGGAAGGCGCTGGTAGCGATGGGGAAGGCGAGGACGGCGTAGGGCAGCAGGTAGACCTGCTGCGTGTAGAGGAAGACCGCGTACGACGACGGTCCGCCGACCCGGTTCGCGACCAGCAGGGCGACGTACACCGACAGCTGCTGGGCCACGAGGGCGCCGACCCCGGCGAACGCGAGCCGCGCGGCCCGCCGCCCCTCCCCCGCGGGGAACCGCAGCGTCGGGCGCAGGCGCAGGCCGGTGCGGCGGGCAGGGACCACGAGGGGCAGCGCGAGGAACGCGACGCCGACCGTGGTGCCCCAGGCCAGCCAACCGAGCGCCGCGGGGCTCAGCGCCGTGACGTCTGCCTGGCTCCCGGCGGCCAGCACGCCGAAGACGGCGTACACCCCGATGACCACCACGCTGGAGACCAGGGGCGCGAACGCCTGCCAGAAGAACCGCTTGTGCGCCTGCAGGATGCCGCCCAGCACGACCGCCACTCCGTACAGCGGCACCTGGACGGCGAAGACCCGCAGGAACGTGGTGGCGACGGCGACCTTGTCCGGGTCGTCGAGGTTGAGCGTGGTCGCGATCGGGCCGGCGAGCGCCGCCAGGAGCGCCCCGAGCGGCACGAGGACGACCAGCGTCCAGCCGAGCAGGGCGGACGCGTTGCGGGAGGCCGCCTCCCGCGCGGCCGCGGCGTCCGCGCCCGCCGCGTCGGCGCGGCTCAGGTGCCCGGCCAGCAGCGGGACGACCGCCCCGGCCAGGGCGCCGCCCGCGGCGACCTCGAACAGGATGTTCGGCAGCATGTTCGCCGCGTTGAAGACCTGCCCGACGCCGTCCGAGCCGAGCCAGGCACCCTGCGCGAGCCAGCGGCCGAAGCCCACGACGCGGCTGGCCAGCGTGACGGCGGTGATGAGCAGGGCCGCGCCGGCGAGGGTCTGCACGGCCCGGCGCCGCCCGGTCGAGGGCGCGGTCGAGGGCGGGGTCGCGGGCGCCGCGGCGGGGCCCGGGGCGACCACGGGGTCGGTCCCGGCGTCGGGCTGAGGCGTGGGCACGGCGGGCACCTCGTCGCCGGGCGTGCCGACGGGCGCGGTCAAGCCGCCGGGTCCTCGGTCCGGGGCCGGCGACCCAGCTCGTCGACGGCGCGCAGCCACGGGGTGCGCTCGATGACCTGCGAGAAGCTCACGCGCTCGCTGGCCAGGGTGAGCCCGACGACGCCGGCGAGCGCGGCCACCCGCAGCGGCCGCGGCAGGCCGAGTGCCAGCCGGGTGCCGACGAGCGCGCCGAGCGCGTTGGCGCCGCCGTCGCCGAGCATGTCGCGCTCCCCCAGGTCCCCGCCCCACGCGGCCGCCGCCGCGCCGGCGACGGCGCCGCAGGTCGCGGCGGTCGGGCCGCCGACGGGCACCGCGGCGAGCGCGGCCGCCGACTTGAGCGCGCGGCCGGGCCGCAGGTCCAGGAGGTTGAGCAGGTTGGCCGTCCCGGCCACGAGGGCGCCGTTGACCGCGACGTCGGCCGCCCAGCGCGCCGCGCCGCCGGTGCGGTGCGTCCCGACGGCGGCCGCGAGCAGCGACGTGGCGCCGATGCCGAGGACCTTGAGCCCGCCGGTCGTCAGGCGCCCCTGGGCAAGGGCGCCCAGGTGCCCCTTGAGCCCCTTGGTGCGCGTCGTCGTGTCCTCGGCGAGGTCGTCGACGAGGCCGAAGGCGCCGGCTCCAGCGGTGGCCACGGCCGCGGCGACCGTGCCGCGGCCGCGCGCGCCCACGAGCGCGCCGGCCACGAGGCCGGCCGCGACGGCCGGCCCCTCGAGCAGGCTGATCGGCTCGCCGCGGTGGTTGGTACGGGTCCAGCGCTCGGCGCCGCCGGGCTGGCGGGCCTCGAGCGCGCGGCGCGTGGCCGCCGTCGCGGCGGCGGCCGCGACCGCCGCCCGCAGCACGCGTCCCGCGCCCATCAGCTCCCGCTCCCCGTGGGCGTCGCGGACGGCACGACGGGCGGCAGCGGCGTCGCGCCGTCCTCGAAGCCGTACTGGCCCACCTCGTCGGCGAGGCTCGCGGCCAGCGCGAGCGGCACCACGATGCGGCCGACGGGGGTCTCGATGCCGCTGACCGTGCTCACCACGTCGGCGATGGCGTCGTCGGACCGCACCGCGGACACGAGGTCGCCGTCGGACGCCGTGGGGCCCGCCACCACGGTGGCCGGGGCCACGGACTGCACCGTCCGGGCGAGCTCGGCGAAGGTCCGGACGGCCTCCTGCTCCGGCGTCGGCTCGGCGTTCTCGCCGTCGGCCGCCTGGTCGGCGGTCGTGCCCGACATGAGCACCACGGCGTCCGCGGGCGCCGTCTGCTCGCCCTCCACCTCGAGCAGGTCGGCCTGCACGAGCTGCTGCTCCAGCGCGCTGCCCTGCTCGCTGCGCGCGTGGGCGTCCGGGCCGCTCGCTCCGGTGAGCGCCACCGCGAGCGCCGCGGCGAGCGTCTCCGGCGTCTCGGCGTCCTCGTCGTCGGCGCCCGCCTCGGCCAGGGGCTCGCGCAGCCCGCCGGCGATGGTGTCGCGGAAGTCGGCGTGGTCGGCGTCGGTCCAGGCCGGCGTCAGGACGGCGCTGGCCACGATCGTGCCGCCGGCCGCCTCGACCTGGTCCACCACGCCCTGCTCCACGTCGCCCGCGACGTCGTCGAGGTCCACGACCGCGACGCGCTTGCCCTCGAGCGTGCCCGCGACGAGCTGCGGGCCGGCCGCCTGGATGAACGTCAGCTGCTGCTCCGTCGTCGCCTCGCTGGCGGACAGCTGGTCGCGCAGGTCGTTGCGCTCGGTGCGCAGCTGCGCCACCTGGTCGGTCAGCTGGTCGCCGAGGGCGCCCTGCAGCGGCCCCGCGCCGAGGATGATGCCGACGGCGAGCGCGAGGAACACCGAGATCAGGGAGACGAGGTGGTAGCGGAAGTCGATCACGGCTGGTGGGGGTTCCTTCGAGTGGTCCGAGTGGTGACGGGAGGGGCCGCAGCGGGCGCGACGCAGGGCGTCGCGGCGCGCCGGGCGCCGGTCAGCCGCCGAAGAGGCTACCGACCCAGGAGACGAAGTCGTCCAGCCGGGCGCCGGTGATGCCGAAGAACGCCTGGCCCACCGACGTCGACCACAGCGCGGCGACCACCGCCGCGATGCCGGCGAGCGAGAGCAGCACGATCTGCAGGGTCGAGATGGTCGGACGGTACAGGCGCGAGACGCCCTTGGCGTCCACCAGCTTGCCGCCCACCCGCAGCCGGGTGAGGAACGTGCTGGCCATGCCCGCGCGGCCCTTGTCGAGGAACTCCACGAGCGTGGCGTGCGTGCCGACGGCCACGATGAGCTCGGCGCCCTTGTCGTCCGCGAGCAGCATCGCGATGTCCTCGCTGGTGCCTGTCGCCGGGAACACCACCGGCTCGACGCCCAGCGCCTGCACCCGCTCCAGGCCGGGGGCCGTGCCGTCGCGGTAGGCGTGGACCACGACCTCGGCCCCGGAGGCCAGGGCCTTGTCGGACACGGAGTCCATGTCGCCGACGATCATGTCCAGCTTGAAGCCGGCGTCGAGGATGGCGTCGGCGCCGCCGTCGACGCCGACCAGGATCGGGCGGTTCTCCTTGATGTAGGACCGCAGCATCGCCAGGTCCTCGCGGTAGTGGTACCCGCGGACCACGATCAGCACGTGGCGGCCCTCGAAGCGCGTCCGCACGGCCGGCACGCCGACGCCGTCCAGCAGCAGGTCCCGCTCGCGCCGCAGGTAGGTCATGGTGTTCTCGGCGAACCGCTCGATCTCGTCAGAGAGCCCCTCGCGCGCGGCGGCGAGCTCCGCCTCGACGGTCTCGGGGGTCTGCCGGGTGCCCGCGGCGACCTCGCGGCCGCCGCGCAGCACGCGCCCCTCGACGATCTCGACCTCGGCGCCCTCCGGCAGGTCCATCACGGCGGGGCCGAGGTCGTCGACCAGCACGATGCCGGCCTCGAGCAGGATCCCGGGCCCCGCGTTGGGGTAGCGGCCGGAGGTCGAGCGGGCGGCGTTGAGCACGGCGGCCGGGCCCGCCGCGACGAGCGCCTCGGCGGCAACGCGGTCGATGTCGACGTGGTCGATGACGGCCACGTCCCCGGGGACGAGCCGCTTGGTCAGGTCCTTGGTGCGCCGGCCCACGCGGGCAGGTCCGTGCGTCGCGCCGTCGGTGCCGGTGGCGGACGGGCGAGCGATGGCGGGGACGGCCTTGCGGAGGATCGATCTCATATCGCCCTCATCGTCCCACGGAGGACGACTCGAGGAGCTCGAGCGCGTGCGTGCGCGCCGCCTCGCTGTCCTCCTGGCCCGAGAGCATGCGGGCGAGCTCGCGCACCCGCTCGTCCCCCGTGACCTCCCGCACGCCGGTGACCGTGCCCTCGTCACCGGCGGACTTGGTCACCACGAGGTGGGCATCGGCGAACGCCGCCACCTGGGCCAGGTGCGTGACCACGATCACCTGCGTGCTGCGCGCCAGCCGCGCCAGCCGGCGGCCGACCTCGACGGCCGCGCGCCCGCCGACGCCGGCATCGACCTCGTCGAAGACGAACGTCGGCAGCGCGGCCGCGGCGCCCGCGCCCTCGGCCTCGGCGCGCTCCGCGGCCGCCGTGGCCAGCGCCACCTCGACCGCGAGCATCACGCGGGACAGCTCGCCGCCCGAGGCGCCCTTGCCCAGCGGACGCGCGGGCGCGCCCGGGTGCGGCACCAGGGAGAACGTCACGGCGTCGGCGCCCCACGCGCCCGGCTCGTCGGCCGGGTCGACGGCCACCTCGAGCCGCGCGCCGCCCATGGCCAGGCCGGCCAGCTCGGCGGTGACCGCCGCGGCCAGCCGCTCCCCCGCGGCGGTGCGCCCGGCGGTCACGGCGGCGCCCAGGCGCGCGAGCTCGGCGTCCAGCTCGCCGATGCGCTCCTGCATGCCGCGCAGCCGCTCGCCGCCGTCGTCGAGGTCGAGCAGGCGCAGGCCCGCCTCGGACGCCCAGCGCAGCACGTCGTCGACCGTCTCGCCGTAGGAGCGCGTGAGGGCGGTGAGCTCCGCCAGGCGCGTGTGCGCGGCCTCCAGGCCCGCGGGGTCGGCCTGCAGGTCGTCGACGTACGCCGACAGCTCGGTGGCGACGTCGGCGAGCAGGTAGCCCGCCTCGGCGACGCGGGTGCCCAGGTCGCCGAGCGCGGGGTCGTCGCCCGCCGCGGCCTCGAGCGCGCGGCGCGCGCGGGTCAGCAGCTCGACGGCGCTGGCCGCGGACTCGACGTCCTCCCCGGCCAGCGCCTCGTGCGCCTCGGTCGCCGCCAGGCGCAGGCTCTCGACGTTGCCGAGCCGGGCCACCATCGCCTGCAGCTCGACGTCCTCCCCCGGCTTGGGGTCGACGCGCTCGACCTCCGCCAGGCCGAGGCGCAGCAGCTCGGCCTCGCGAGCCCGCTCGGCGGTCCGGGCCGTGAGGTCGTCGATCTCCGCCTGCAGGGCCGCCCGCTCGGACCACGCGGTGCGGTAGGCGTCGACGACGGCGAGGTGCTCGGGCCCGGCGAAGGTGTCCAGCGCCTCGCGCTGCTTCGACGCGGTGCGCAGGCGCAGCTGGTCGGTCTGCCCGTGCACGGTGACGAGCTCGTCCGCGATCTCGGCGAGCACGCCCTGCGGCACGCTGCGGCCGCCCAGGTGGGCCCGCGAGCGCCCACCGGCCGCGACGGTGCGCAGCACGACGACGGTGCCGTCGTCGTCGGCCTCGCCGCCCGCCTCCTCCACGCGCTGGGCGACGGCCGGGCGGTCGGCGACCTGCCACCGGCCCTCGACGACGGCGCCGCCGGCGCCCGGGCGCACGGCGCCCGCGTCGGCCTTGCCGCCCATGAGCAGGCCCAGCCCGGTGAGGACCATGGTCTTGCCGGCCCCCGTCTCACCGGTGATCACGGTGAGCCCGGCGGGCAGCGTCACGCGCGCGGCGCGGATGACGCCCAGGTTCTCGATGGCGATCTCCTCGAGCACCTCACACCTCCGAGTCGTCGTCCGGCCCGGCGGCGACGCGGGCACGCGCGACGGCCGCGGCGTCGTCGGCCGCCTCGCGCCAGCCCACCACGGGCAGGTTGAACTTGGACACGAGCCGGTCCGTGAACGGCGCCGGCGAGAGCCGCGCGAACCGCAGCGGCTCGGCGCCGTACCGCACCTCCACGGTGGCGCCCAGCGGCAGGTCGAACCGGCGCCGGCCGTCGCAGGTCAGCACCGCCGGCACGGGGCTGCGCTCGAGCACCGTGACGCGGTACGCCGCACGACGCCCGATGACCAGCGGCCGGGCGAACAAGGCGTGCGCCGACAGCGGCACGAGCAGCACGCCGTCGACGTCCGGCCACATCACGGGCCCGCCCGCCGAGAAGGCGTGCGCGGTGGACCCGGTGGCCGTGGACATCACGACGCCGTCGCAGCCGAAGCTCGACAACGGCCGGCCGTCGACCTCGATGCCGACCTCGATCATCCGCTCGCGCTGCGCCTTCTCCACGGTCGCCTCGTTGAGGGCCCAGCCGTGCAGCGGCTCGGGCTGGCCGGGCAGGTAGACGCGCACGTCGACGACGCCGCGCTCCTCCACCACGTAGTGGCGCCGGGCGATGCGGTCCACGGCCGCGCGCAGGTCCTCGCGCTCGCTCTCGGCGAGGAAGCCGACGTGCCCGAGGTTGACGCCCAGCAGCGGCACGTCCGTGCCGTGGGTGAGCTCGGCGGCGCGCAGGATCGTGCCGTCGCCGCCGAGGACCATGACGACCTCCGACTCCGCGACGCCCTCGCGCGCGCGGGCCACCGCCATGTGGTCGCCGAACGACTCCGCGAGGTCGTCGTCGTGCAGCGCCACCTCGAAGCCGGCCGACTCGAGCTCGCGCACGGCCTCCTGCAGCGCCGCCACGGCCTCGGGCCGACCACCGTGGGTGACGATGAGCACTCTGCGCGTCACGGGGCTCCTCCGGGGACGACGAAGACGGGTGGGACGGGGGGCCGCGGCGCCGGCCGCCCGGCGG
>NZ_WUWN01000027.1 GCF_009846865.1 Puerhibacterium puerhi | reverse complement strand
CGAGCACCAGCCGTCCGCCTGCGCCGACAGGCGACGCACGGCGACGGCGTCGTCGGTGCGGGCCAGCGGCGCGATGAGCGCGGCGCTCTCCCGCTCGTCCAGGCGCAGCAGGTCCCCGCGCAGCAGCGTGAAGTGGCCGAGCAGCTCGGGCACGAGCCGGGTCAGGGCCAGGTCCCAGCGGCTCAGCAGCAGCAGGCGCAGCGTCTCGGGCTGGTCGTTCAGCCGCTCGTCGACGAGGCGCAGCGTGGGCGGCGGGAGCCGGTCGGCGTCGTCGACGACGACGAGCGGCGGGCCGCCGCCCGGCCGGTCGGGGCCGGCACGCCCCGCCAGGGCGTCGGCCAGCTGCTCGGGACGCAGGTCCGTCGCGCCGAGCCAGCGCACCGCGGCCCCACCGCGGCCGCGGCGGCTCAGCCAGCCCGCGACCCCCACCGACTTGCCCGCGCCCGCGGGCGCCACCAGCAGGGTGACGGCGCTCTCGGCCACGGCGTCGTCCAGGCGGCGCTCGAGGCGCCCGCGCGGCACGAACAGCCGCGGCAGGGGCGGCGGACCGGCGGGCCGGAACCCCCCGGACGCCTCCGCGTGCTGCTGGATCGGGTGTGCAGTGCTCATCGCCGGCTCCCGGACTCCGCGATCGAACCACGGCCTCCGGGCCACCGGCGCCCTCGCCCGACGGCCCCGAGAGGCTCCCTCGCGCGCCCTCGTCGTGCGCACGCCCCCCGTGCGAGCCACGGTAGGTCAGTCGGCGTCACTGTGCGCGCCGTCCCGCCGGGCGTCCTGCCGGGCGGCCCGCTCCGCCCCGTCCTCGCCGTCGGCGCGCCCGTCGTCCTCCCCGTCGGCGCGCCCGTCGTCCTCGCCGTCCGCCTGCCCGTCGTCCTCGCCGAACACCTCCCGCAGGGCGGCCTCCTGCTCGCCGGTGAAGCCGGTGACGATGAGGTCCGGGCTCTCGCGCACGCCCAGCACGGCGCGCACGTCGTCCAGGAGGGCGCCCGTGGACAGCAGGAACAGCGCGGAGGTGCCCGGGGTGACCGCGTCACGCACCCGGTTGACGAAGCCGTCGTCGATGCCGACGTCGGCCAGCAGCCCCGTCACCGCGCCCATGGCGGCGCCGACCGCGGCGCCCAGCAGCGGCACGAAGAACAGCAGCCCGAAGAGCATCCCCCAGAAGGCGCCGCCGAGGGCGCCCGCGCCGGCCGGCGCGGGCAGCTGGCGCGTGCGCGGCCGCGCGGCGCCCGGCTCCCACCACACCTCGGCGGCGTCGTGCAGGGCGCCGCGGCGCTCGGGCGCGAGGTCCTGGACCCTCTGGCCCGCCCCGCGCGCGCCGTCGGCGCTCGAGAACCTCCAGACGGTCAGGGTCGTCTGCGCCATCGCTGACCCCTCCCGACGTGTCGACACCATCGGACCTCCGGCCCCGCGCCGCGGCCTCACCCGTTCCCGGTGACCTCGCCCGGCGCCGACGCCGGCTCCGCCGGGGGCGTCCGCCCAGCGCCGCGTCCACGTCGTCGCAGGTCAGCGCCGCCGCGGAGGTGGACCCTGCACCGGCGTGGGTCTCCCCCGCACCGGGTGGGCGGCGGCCGGCGGCGCCGAGCGCCCATTCACCCGCTGCGGGTGACGGAGCACGCGCGCGGCAGCGCGAGCGTGGGACGAGCGAGGCTCGTCCGAGCCCGCCGAACCGTCCCTACGGAGCTCACCATGGCCGACGTCATCCGCGAGGACAGGACGGTCAGCCCGGTCGCACAGACGGGTGTCGTCCTGGCCGGCAGCCTCATGATCGTGCTGGGCGTCTTCCAGGCCCTCCAGGGCCTGGTCGCCCTCATCGACGACGACATGTTCGTCGTCCTGCCGAACTACACCTTCTCCCTCGACATCACGGGCTGGGGCTGGATCCACCTGGTCGTCGGGATCGCGATCGCCGTGACCGGGGTGTTCCTGCTGTCGCGCAGCGCGATCGCCGGCGGGGTGGCCATCGGCCTCGCCGCCATCAGCGCGGTGGCGAACTTCCTGTTCATCCCGTTCTACCCGCTGTGGTCGATGCTGGTGGTCGCCCTTGCCGTCTTCGTGATCTGGGCCATCGCCAGGTCGGGCATCTTCGACACCTGACCCGACGCCCCTGACCCGACCCGCTCCCGCGCCTGCGGGGCCGCCCGCCGCGAGGCGGCCCCGCAGGCGCCCTCCGCCGACCGCCCCGGGCGGCGGCGCACGATCCGGCCCGGACGTCCCCTCGACGCGCCCGGACCGCGCCGGCACGCGAGGCGTCTGCCGTGGGGCGCCTCGCGTGCCCGGCTGCGCGTGCGGGTGGGCACCGGCCTTCACACGGGCGGGCGCCGCAGCCGGTACCACCGCGGTCCCGTCCGGTTCATCGGCCAGCCCAGACCAGCGGTGCTGGCGGGCTCGTCGACCTCGACGCGCCAGCCGGCGAACGCCGTCTCGACGTCACGCCGGGACACCCCGCCGACGAGAGCGCGCAGCCGGGGCCCGAAGGCGAGCATCAGCACCGTCGCCCCGGGGTTGGCGAGGGCGCTGACGCCCGCCGCCTCGGCGGCCCGCCCGGCCGCGTCGAGCCCCTGGAAGCAGCCCACGTCGAGGAAGAGGTCGAAGGTGCCGAGGCCGGCCCCGGGAAGGTCGAGTACGTCGCCGACGACGTACTCGACCCCAGCGCCCGCCACGCGGCGCGCCTCGGCGACGGCCTGCGGCACGACGTCGACCCCGACGGCCTCCCAGCCGCGTGCCGCCAGCTCGGGGGTGTACTGCCCGCGCCCGCACCCGAGGTCCAGCGCTCGGCCGAGCGGCACGGACCGCCCCGCCTGCGCCCGGTCGAGCATCGCGTCCACGCTCGCCGCCGCGGCGTCGCGGTATCCCTCCCAGGGCCGGAACCCGACGCGGTACATGAGGCGGTAGCCCAGGCGGTTCGCCAGGGTCGCGACGTTCTCGAGGGCGCGGTTCGTCATCGGCGGCCTCCCCTCCCAGCGGACCACACCGGAGGCGTCACCGCACGTCGCCGTCCGTGCGCCAGCGGCTGCCGCGCCGTCAGGTGGTGCGCCCGGCGGCGAACAGCCGTCCCAGGCCCGCCAGGCTCTTGGCGGCATAGGCCCGCCGCCCGGTCGCGAGGCCGAAGGCGAGGTCCTCCAGGGCGCCGCACCGGGCGTAGAACACCACCCGCTCGGCGAGGCCGGCGTCGTCGCCCGTCGCGCAGCCGCGGGCGTCCAGCGCGGCCTGCAGCCCGGCACGGCCCAGGTCGCGGTAGACCAGCCCGAGGTCGCGCGCCGGGTCGGCCAGCGCCGCGTCGGACCAGTCGACGATGCCGGTGACGACCCGCGCGCGGGCGTCGACGAGCACGTGCTCGATCCCGAGGTCGCCGTGGCACAGCGCCAGGCGGGACGCCCGCGGCGGCGGCTCGGCGCCGAGGAACGTCTCGACGCTCCGGCGGTGCTCCGGCGGGACGTGCGAGACGGCGGCCGCGTAGGCCTCCGCGGCGTCCGGCAGCCACGCCGCGGGCGCCGCGTCGTCCGGCGCCACGACGTCGGCCCACCGCTCGACCGGCTCGGCGTGGAGCACGGCCAGGAGGCCGCCGAGCGCCCGGCCCACCCGGGTGGCCACCGGGGTGGGCACGCCGGCCGCCCCGTGCGGGCCCGCCGGCACGTCCAGCAGCGGCACGTCCAGCAGCGGCGTGCCCGGCAGCCGCGGGTACACGAGGCACGCCGCATCGCCGGCGTCGTCGATCAGCTCCGGCGCCGGCACGGGCAGCGGCGACGCGGCGGCGAGCCGGCCCAGGAGCCGGGCCTCCCGTCGCGCCCGCTCGGCGTCGCCGGCGCCGCGCGCGACCCGCGCGACGAACCGGCCGTCGACGTCGTAGGCGACGTGGTCCAGGCCGGCGCCGAGCACGCGCAGCGACCGCACGGGGTAGCCGTGCCGCGCGAGCAGCGCGCTCACCCCGGCTCGCTCCGCCGCGCCGGACCCGCTGTCGTCGCCGGCACCGTGGTCGTGGTCGGGGAGACTCATGCCGCGTCTCCCGGTCCCTGGCCGCCCGGCGTGACGAGCCCGGACTCGTACGCCACGATCACGAGGCGGGAGCGGTCGCGCGCCCCGAGCTTGGCCAGGAGCCGCGAGACGTAGGTGCGGGCCGTGGCCGGCGAGATGGCCATGGCCCGCGCCAGCTCGTCGTTGGACAGGCCGCGGCCCACGTGGGCGAGCACCTCGCGCTCCCGCTCGGTGAGGCCGGCCAGCACCGCGTCGTCGAGCGGGCGACGGCGCGCCTCGGCGAGCGCTGTCATGACTGTCCGCGTGACCGACGGCGACAGCAGCGCCTCGCCCCCCGCCACGACCCGGACGGCCGCCCTCAGCTCCGCGGCGGAGACGTGCTTGAGGAGGTAGCCCGAGGCCCCGGACGCGATCGCCTCGAAGACGTCCTCGTCCTCGTCGAAGGTGGTGAGCACGAGGACCTTGACGTCGCTCAGCCGCGGGTCGGCGACGATCGCGCGCGTTGCCTGCAGTCCGTCCATGTCGGGCATCCGGACGTCCATGAGCACGACGTCGGGCCGCAGCTCGCGGACCCGCCCGAGGCCGGACCGCCCGGTCGCCGCCTCCCCCACCACGGCGATGTCGCCGTCGTGCTCGGCCAGCGCACGCAGCCCGGTCCGCACGAGCTCCTGGTCGTCGACGAGGACCACGCGGATCATCGCAGCCTCGCCGGCATCGTCGCGTGCACCCGGAACCCGCCGTCCGGCCCGTCGCCCGCGGCGAGCCGCCCGCCCACCGCGGCGGCCCGCTCCGCCATGCCCGCCAGCCCCGCGCCGCCGGTACCGGCAGGTCGCGCGCGCCCGTGCCCGTCGTCGGTGACCGTGACCTCGAGCCGGTCGCCGCGCACGGCGGCGGTGACGACCGCGCGGGTGGCGCCGGCATGGCGCAGCGTGTTCGTCAGGGACTCCTGGACGATGCGGTAGGCGGCGGCGTCGACGACGCCGTCCAGGGCGTCGGCGGGCACGGCGACGTCGAGCTCGACGCGCAGCCCCGCGGCCCGCGCCGCGTCGGCGAGCGCCGCCACGCCGCCGAGGCCGATGGTGCCCCGCTCGGGGGCCTGCGCGGGCGAGCGCAGCACCTTGACGGTGGTGCGCAGCTCGCGCATCGCCGTCGACGTGGCCCGCAGGATCTGCCCGACGGCGGCGCGCGCGGCGGCGTCGTCCTCGTCGAGCGCCTCCGCGGCGACGTTGCCGTGCACCGAGATCACCGACAGCGTGTGCCCGACGACGTCGTGGAGGTCGCGCGCGATGCGCACCCGCTCCTCCTGGAGCCGCTGCTCCCCGGCCCGCGCCTGCTCCGCCGCCGCGGCCGCACGGAGCCGCTCCTGGTGCGCGCGGGTCTCGCGCCGCGCCCGGACGCTCACGCCGAGCGCCACCGCCGCGACGACGAGCGCGACGTCGGTGAGCAGGTCGTAGCTGGCGAGGTAGGTCGCCGGCAGCCCCTCGTCGATCCGGGCCCACGCCGCCACGCCCACGAGCACGGCGCCGGCACCCAGCGCCCAGCCCGTGCGGCCGGCCTCCGCCGCCGAGTAGAGGGCCACCACGGCGGGCAGCGCGATGCCGATCGGCGGCAGCTGCAGCACGTAGTAGCCGAAGATGCCGAGCACGGTGGCCACGAGGAGGGCGCGCGGTGCCGTGCGCCGGGCCGCGGCCAGCAGGCCGAAGCCCGCGGCGAACGCGAGGGCGGCCGGTCCGGCGCGCCCGGTGGCGTCCAGGTCCGCCAGGACCACCACGGCGACCGCGAGCGCCACGCCCACGCCGAGGAGGGCGTCGACGCGGCGCACTGCCGCCCCGGACGCCCCCTCGTCGGGGCGGACGCGGTCCCTCACGGCGCCAGCCTAGGGACCGCCGCGGCGGGGCGACATCGCCCGCGCGGGCCCGTGGTCATCGCCCCTGGCCGGCCCGGCCGGTCGCCCGGCCGATCGCCCAGGCGACGGTCCCGGTGAGCAGGCCCAGGACCGTGCCGGTCACCAGGCCGCTCGGCACCGCCGCGGCGCGCAGCAGCAGCGCCTCCACGGTGGGCGGCAGGACGCCCTCGAGGTTGTCGCCGAGCGCGGGCGGGTCCCCGCCGAACGCCTGCGTCCAGAAGACCTGGTGGACGACCGCCAGCATCACGCCGTACGTCAGGCCGACCGTCGTGAGGGCCAGGAGCGGGCGCTCGGACCGCCACCAGAGCACCGTCACCACCCACAGGACGAGCGGGACGACGGCGAGCACCGCCGTCAGCGGGCTCCCCTCGTCGATGACGCCCAGGTCGTGCAGCGGGGCGCGCACCGCCGCCGCGGCGGCGAGCGCGACGATCAGCGCCACGGGCAGGCCGAGCCGGTGGGACCGGCGGGGCGGGGCGGCGCCGGCCGCGCCGGGGTGGGTGGCGCCCTGGTCGGTCCTCGGGTTCGCGTGCGGGTTCATGGTCGTGCTCCCGTCCGGGTGGGGGTCGGTGGGCGTCGGCGTGGCCGGGCGGCCGGCCGTGTCGTGGTTCGTCATGACGGGGACGCTAGGGACGCCGCCCCGCCCTGCACATCCGTCCGGTGTCGTCAGGCGTCGTCGCCTGCCGCCGACACCCGCGGTCGCCCGCCGCGCACTCACCCGCACCGGGCGATGCCCACGCCCACCGGGCGTGCTTGGGTCGCAGCATGTGCAGATGGATGGCGTACTCGGGCGACCCGGTCCCTGCGGAGGCGCTGCTGTTCCGGCCCAAGCACTCCCTGATCGACCAGAGCCTGCACTCCGAGCTGGGTGCGACCACGACCAACGGCGACGGCTTCGGGATCGGCTGGTACACCGACGGCGACGAGCCCCTGGTGTTCAAGGAGATCGACCCCGCTTGGAACAACCGGAACCTGCGGGAGATCTCGCGGGAGGTCAAGGCCCGGATGTTCTTCGCGCACATCCGCTCGGCGACCGGCACCGCCGTGCAGCAGACCAACTGCCACCCGTTCCGGCACGGCCGGTGGCTGTGGATGCACAACGGCATGATCGCCGGCTTCCACGAGATCAAGCGCGACCTCATGATGGCGGTCGACCCCGAGCTGTTCGGCGACATCGAGGGGTCCACCGACTCCGAGATGCTGTTCTTCCTGGCGATGACGTTCGGCCTCAAGGAGGACCCGGTGCCCGCGGTGCAGCGCGCGGTCGGCTTCGTCGAGGACACCGCCGCCCGGCACGACGTCGTGAACCCCGTGCAGATGACGGTGGCGACGACCGACGGCGACGCGATGTGGGCGTTCCGGTACTCCAGCGAGGGCAGGTCGCGCTCGCTCTTCTACTCCACGCGGGTGGACACGCTCCTCGAGCTGCACCCGGAGGTGGAGGTGCTGCACGAGCTGAGCGCCGAGACCCGCTTCGTCGTGTCGGAGCCGCTGCGCGACCTCGCCGGGGCGTGGAACGGGGTGCCGGAGTCGTCCTGGGGCATGGTCGGCCCCGGCAGGGCCGAGATCGGCACGTTCCGGCCGGTGTCGACGGCGGCCTGACCGCGCGCCGTGCTGCCACCGCCCGCCGGCGCCGGCTCGAGCGCGCCGCCTCCGCGGCCGAGCGCGCCGCCCTGCGAGGCGCCCGGCGCGTGGCCGTGGACCGAGCCCGCCAGCGCCACGTCGAGCCTGGCGTTCGTCGTCGCCGGCGCATGGATCCTCGTCGCCGCGCGACGCACCGACGGCGCGCCCGGGCGCACGACGCTCGGGGCGCTCACGGTCCTGATCGGCGTCGGCTCGGTCGTCCAGCACGGTCCCGCCCCGGCGTGGAACCCGGTGGTGCACGACCCGCCGCTCTTCGGCGCGCTCGCGCTCGTGGCCGCGGACGCCGTCGCGGAGCTGCGGTCACGGCCGGTGCGCGCGCGCTGGTGGGTGGTGCCGACGCTGGCCGAGGTCGGGCTCGCCGCCGCGGCCCCTGCCGCGTCCGTGGTCGCCCAGGTCCTGGCGGCGGGCGCCGCCGTCGGCGCCACGCTGCTGCGGGCCCGCGCCCGACCGGCCGTCCGACGCCGCCTGCTCGCCGCCGCGGCGGTCCTGGGCGTCGGCGCGCTGGTCGGCGAGCTGTCCAGGCCGGGCCGGCCCCTGTGCGCCCCGGGCGGCTGGTGGGACGCCGGGCTGTCCGGGCACGCGGTGTGGCACGTCCTCGCCGCCGGCGCGCTGGTGGTGCTGGCCCCCGCGGTGGGGAGCCGCCTCACGCCTGCGACGCCACCCGGCTCCGGGACCAGATGACGACCGGGACGAGCAGCACCGCCACGACACCGCCGGCCAGGGTGAGCCCGCTGTAGCCGAGCCCGGCCATCACCAGCCCGGACGCCGCTCCTCCGCCGGCCCCGCCGAGCGCGACGAGGACGTCGATCGAGCCCTGGGTGCGCGGCCGCCGGGCGGGCGGCGTCGCGTCGACCACCATCGCGGTGCCGGAGATCAGCCCGAGGTTCCACCCGAGGCCGAGCAGGGCCAGCGCCACGGTGAGCAGCCCGAGGGAGGCGTCTGGCGCGAACGCGGCCACGACCCCGGCGCCCAGCAGCGTGGCGCCCGAGGCGATCGCGACCGGGATGCGGCCCGCCCGGTCCACGAGCGCACCGGTCAGCGGCGACGGCAGGTACATGCAGCCGATGTGCACGCTGATGACGAGCCCGACGGCGCCGAGCGCGTGGTGCATCTCGCGCATGTGCACCGGCGTCATGGTCATGATCCCGACCATCGTGACCTGGGTCAGCACCATCACCGTGGCGCCGACCGCCGCGCCCGGGGCGGCCCGGCCGCCGGACGTGGGCGGCGTCGCCGGGCCGGGCCCCCGGGCTTCGAGCGCCCGCGCGACGAGGAAGGGGTCCGGGCGCATCAGGGCGAGCAGCACCCCGGCGGCCGCCAGGAAGGCGACCGTGGTCAGCAGGAACGGACCGGACAGCGGGGGCAGCCCGAGCGTGCCGGCGAGCGCACCCATCGGGTCGGCGAGGTTCGGCCCGGCGACGGCGCCCAGCGCCGTGGAGACCATCGCGACGCTCACCGCGGCGCCCCGGCGGTCCGGCCGCGCCAGGTCCGTGCCCGCGTACCGGGCCTGCAGGCCGGTGGCGATCCCGGAGCCGGAGACGAACATGGCGGCCAGCAGCAGCGAGACGCTGCCGAGCGCCGCGGCGACGACGACCACCAGGGAGCCGGCGCCGCCGGCGGCGAAGCCCAGGGCCAGGCCGTCCCGCCGGCCCCAGCGTTGCGTCGCCTGGCCGATGAGGAACGCGGCCAGGGCGGAGCCGAGGGTGAACGACGTCGCGGCGAGCCCGGACAGGCTGTCGTTGCCGGTCAGCTGCGCCGTGAGCAGCGCGGCGACGGTGATGCCCGCGCCGAACGCCGCCCCGGCCAGGACCTGGACCGCCACCACGACCGCCAGGGTGCGGCGCTGCAGGGACCCGACCAGGGCCGGGTCGGCGACGTACCGCTCGGCGGCGACGGCGGCCTCGCGCGACGACATGGTGCGCCTCCGTGCGGCGGGCACGGCCGCCGCCGCCCGAGCCGGGCGTCGGTGCCGGCGTGGCGGCGGCGCGCTCGCCCTCGGCACCACGCTAGTCCCCCGCACGCCTCGTGGACCCCCGTCCGGGCATCCCGTCGGCCGGACGTGCGGCAGGGTCGAGGAGCGCTTGCTTGGCACACTATTCCGACGCCACCGGGACCGACACCGCACGCCCGGGGCCGGCCGCGCCCGTCAGCCGGCCGCCACCTCGTCCGCGAGCGCGCCGAGCTCGGCGCCGGCGTCGGCCAGCCGCTCCGCGTCCACCGCCTGCCCCACGAGGGCGCGGATGGGGTCGATCGCGTCCCAGTCGTTGACGTGCATGCCGGCCACGACGGTGCCGGCGCGCAGCCAGAAGGCGGTGAAGCGCGGCTCGCGCGTGTCGCCGCGCACCACCACGCGGTCGTAGCCCGCCAGGCCGGGCGAGCCCACGTACTCCATCCCGAGGTCGTACTGGTCGGTGTAGAAGTACGGCTGCGCCGTCATGGCGGTCGCGTCGCCGGCCAGGGTGCGCCCCACGGCGGTGCCGTGGTCGATGGCCGTCTGCCAGTGCTCGACCCGCACGCGCCGGCCGAGCACCGGATGGTCGACGTTCGCCACGTCACCGATCGCGAAGACCGCCGGGTCGGCGGTCCGCAGGTGGGCGTCGACGAGCACGCCGTCGTCGACGGGCAGGCCGGCCGCCGCGGCGAGCGCGGTCTGCGGCACCGCGCCGACGCCGACGACGACGTGGTCCGCACCCCGCAGGTCCGCCGGGCTCACCGCGGACCCGAGCCGCAGGTCGACGCCGTGCGCGCGGTGGACGTCGGCGAAGACCCGGGCGACCTCGGGGCCGAGGACCGCGAGCAGCGGCAGCGCAGCGGCCTCGTGCACGGTGACCTGCGCGCCGGCGGCGCGGGCGGCGGCGGCCACCTCCAGCCCGATCCACCCTCCGCCCACGATCGCCACGCGCGGCGCCCCGGCGAGCGCGGCCCGCAGCCGCCGCGCGTCCTCGATCGTGCGCAGGTACGACACCGGGCGGCCCGACTCGTCGGCGACGCGCAGGCGCCGGGGCACGGCGCCGGTCGCCAGGACGAGCCGGTCGTAGGGCAGCTCGCCCGCCGCGGTGCGGACGACGCCGGCGGCGCGGTCGACCGCGGTGGCAGGCTCCCCCAGCCGCAGCTCGACGCCGTGCTCGGCGTACCAGGCGCGGTCGTGGAGGTAGACGACGTCGATCGGGTCGTCGCCCAGGAGGTAGCCCTTCGACAGGGGCGGCCGCTCGTAGGGCAGGTGGTCCTCGGCGGCGACGAGGACCACGGGCCCGGCGTAGCCGTTCTCGCGCAGCACGGTGACTGCCGTCCCGGCGGCGAGCCCGCCACCCACGACCACCACGCCGCTCATCGCCCCGCCCCCCGTCCCCGCGCGAGGGCGAGGAACTCGGCCCGCCGGGCCGCGTCGTCGCGCAGCGCGCCGGTGAGCGCCGACGTCACCGTGCGCGTGCCGCCGGCCCGGGCGCCGCGCAGGCTCAGGCACGTGTGCTCCGCCTCGACCACCACGCCCACGCCGCGCGCGCCGAGGCGCCGCTCCAGCTCCTCGGCCACCTGCAGGGTCAGCCGCTCCTGGGTCTGGGCACGGCGGGCGAAGTGGTCGACCACCCGGGCGAGCTTCGACAGGCCCGCGATGCGCAGGCCGGGCAGGTAGCCGACGTGCGCCACGCCGACGAACGGCAGCATGTGGTGCTCGCACACGGAGCGGACCGGGATGTTCTGGAGAACCACGAGCTCGGCGTAGCCGTCGTCGTTCGGGAAGGTCGTCAGCTCCAGCTCCGGCGCCGCGAGCAGCTCCGCCCAGGCCTGCGCCATGCGCCGCGGGGTGTCGCGCAGCCCCGCGTCGTCGAGCGGCTGACCGAGGGCGGCGAGCAGCTCGGCTGCCGCCCGCTCCGCCCGCGAACCGTCGACGGGCGGCCGGTCGTGGACGATCCGCGGCCGCCACGCGGCGACCCCGACCCCGACCCCGCCCCCGACCTCGAGCCCGCCGGGAGCCTCGGGCGCGACCTCGACGTCGAGCGGGTCGTCCGGAAGGCCGCCGGGCGCGCCGCGCAGGGCGCTGCCGGGCGGAGCGGTGGTGGCCACGTCAGTCATGGCGGCCTCCGAGGATCGTGGCGCGGTGCGGCATGGCGTCCGTCGTGTCCATGGCGCGACCCCTCTCGCGTGGGTGCTGGTGACCTCTTCGTCCCCCTGGATCGACGGTAGGAGCGGAGCGGACTAACGTCAATACATGTCTCCGATAGAAGGAGGACCATGGACGGGCTGACGGACGCCACCCGGGGCATCGGCGCCCTGGCCGAGCCGACGCGGCGCGCGCTCTACCGGTACGTCGCGGCCCAGCCGCACGCCGTCGGGCGCGAGGAGGCGGCCGCCGCGGTGGGCGTCCCCGTGCCCACCGCGCGGTTCCACCTCGACCGCCTCGCGGCCGACGGGCTGCTCGACGTCGAGTTCCGCAGGCTCGGCGGCCGGTCCGGGCCCGGGGCCGGGCGCCCGGCGAAGCTCTACCGCCGCGCCGAGCGGGAGGTGGCGGTCTCCCTGCCGCCGCGCCGGTACGACCTCGTGGGGCACATCCTGGCGGCGGGCGTCGAACGGGCGCTGGCCGGCGAACCGCTCCGGGACGCGACGCGCGCGGCGGCGGCGCGCGAGGGCCGCGCCGCCGCCGCGAGCCGCGCGGCACCGGCGGACACGGGCGAGCCGGGCGACACGGGCGGCACTGGCGAGGCGGGCGACGCGGGCGCCACGGCCGAGCTCGCCCGGCTGGGCCGTGCCCTCGAGACCCACGGCTACGAGCCCCGCCTGGACGCCGGCGGCGACCGGCTGCTGCTCGGCAACTGCCCCTTCGACGCCCTCGCCCGCGAGCACACCGAGGTGGTGTGCTCGCTCAACCACGCGTACGTCGCGGGCCTGGCGGAGGGCCTGGGGTGCCGCGCGGTCGACGCCCGGCTGGAACCCGGTGCCGGGCGCTGCTGCGTCGCGGCCTACCGCCGCGCCCAGGACGCCGGCGACAGACGATGACCGCCTGGTCACGGCCGCGGCCGCGCCGCCTCGGTCAGGTCCTCGTCGTGGTCGGCGAGGAACCCAGCGCACCGCGCGCCGCCGCCGCACCCTCGGCTCGCCCGGGACGACGAGCGCGTCCAGGTCCCCCCGTCGCGCCGAAGATCGCCAGCGCGCCGAGCTGGCTCGATGCCGTCGGGCGGGCTCCCCCGGCTATCGCTCCGGCGCCAGGCGCTCCCCCACCGTGTGCAGGACGACGACCTCGGGACGCCACGGGACGACGGCGTCGACCTGCTCCTCGAGCGCCCCGACGTCCGGCGGGTCGCCCGGGCTGCGGATCTCCACGACGAGATCCTGGCCCTGCCAGCGCACGTCGTCCACGGTGCCACCCGGGACCGACGCGGCCCAGGCCTGCGCGGCGTCCCGGCTCTGCGCGAGCCACAGCTGCGCGAGCACCGCCTGGGCGCTGTTCACGGTCATCGGCACGGCCACCACCAGCACGGCCACGAGCGCCCCGAGCACCGCGGCGCGCCGGCGGGGCCGGCGCGCATCGGCCCGCGCGGCACGGGCGTCGCGCAGGTAGCCGGCCCCGGAGAACACGACCGTGGCGGCGACGACGAGGGCGACGGCGTTGGAGGCGAACAGCAGGAGTGCACCGGCCGCGAGCGCCGGCTGCCCCTCGCCGAGGCACACGCCGACCACGCCGAGGGGCGGCACGAGCGAGATGGCGATCGCGATGCCGGGCAGGACGTCACCGAGATCGCGGCGGGACAGGGCGATGGCGCCGGCGAAGCCGGTCGCGAAGGCCGCGACCAGGTCGCCGAGCCCGGGCGAGGTCCGGCCGGTGACCTGGGAGTTGGACAGCACGTCGGTCGTGGCCGGCAGGGCCAGGGTGACGAGCGCCCCGAGCGCCACGACGACGACGGTGCCGCCGGCCACGGAGGCGAGCGACCGCAGGGCCACCGACCGGTCGCCCGCGACGATCCCCAGCCCGATCCCGAGGATCGGGGTCGACAGCGGCGCGATGATCATCGCGCCGATCACGGTGGCGGTGGAGTCGGTGACCACCCCGGCCACGGCGATCACCCCCGCGAGCACGAGCATGGTCCAGAACGCCGACCGCTTGGCGCGGACGTCACCGGCGTCCAGGTCGAGGCGGTCGACGACGTCGGCGAACGGGCGCCGCTGGGCGGCCGGGACGAGGCGCCGCAGCAGGCGGCCCTCGGCGCGGGCGCCTCGCGCCGCGCCGTCGTCGGGCGCCGCGCCGTCGTCGGGCGCCGCGCCGCGCTGGCCACGGGTCGGTGTCGCCATGGTCCCTCCCCACGCGCGCTCCGCGGGGTGCCCGCCGAGCGCCACGGGCTCGGGCCTCGAGCGTCCACGACGTCGTGGGACGCGTCCGTCGCTCCGCGGGCCGGCGGGGCGGTGCTCCGGTAGCGACGCCGCAGCATCGTCGGGCTGCCGCGCCGTCACTGTCAGTGTGGGGTGGCGGCCGGGAGCGCACAAGCACGAGGACGAGACGCCGTGACCGCGCGGGTCAGACGCCGGCGCGGCGCCACTGCAGGAGGCGCTCCCTGCTGCGCACCACGCGCAGCAGGGTCGTGAGCACCAGCCCGCCGACGAGGTTGCCGAGCAGCACCCACCCGAACCACGGCAGCCACGCGGCGAGGGACACACCGGGCTCACCCGCGTGGACGGCCACGAAGATGATCAGGGTGTCGAGGACCGAGTGCAGCAGCCCGGCGCCCACGATGACGAACGCGATGGCCACCGCCGCGACGACCTTGGCGACGTCGTCGTCGGTCCCGTTCTGCATCCGGGTCAGCAGCGTGATCGCCGCCCCGGCGAGCACCGCCAGGACGAACGTGCGCAGCCCGAGGGGACGGTCGACGAACTCGCGGCTGAGGTCCCCCGCCGTCGCGTGCAGGTCGGGCAGCGCGACGGCGACGAGCCACGCGAGCACCCAGCCACCGACGAGGTTGCCGAGCAGGGTCCCGCCCCACAGTCGCAGCAGGTGCACCCAGCGCGCCTCGCCGGCCACGACCACCATGACCGGGACGTGGAAGCCCTCGGTGAACAGCTCGCTGTGCCCCAGGCGCAGGGCGACGAGCCCGATCGAGAACGCGAGCGCGCCCAGCAGCGTGCTGCCGGTCTCGTGCACGACGACGAGCAGCGCCAGCACGCCGACGCCGACCTCGATGCCCGCGACCGTCCCCGTGGCCAGCAGGTCCGGCGTGCTGCGGTGGAGCCGGGGACGGCCCTCGAGCACGATCCGGTCGAGCGCCTCGTCCTTCTCCTCGGTGGTCGCCGGCTCACCCTCCCCCGGGCCAGGACTGCGCTGCACGTCCTCCGGCTCGCCCACGGCCCACCTCCGGTCCACGCGACGGGGTCGCCGCGACACCTCCAGGCTGCCGGACGCGCGCCGCACCCGCCCGGGGTCCCCCGCGCGGGGTGAGCCCGGTGCCACCAGCAGCGCGTACGGTGCGACGAGGACGGCGGAGGCGACCATGGTCCAGCAGCACAACCCTTCCGGCACGACCGGCGGCGCCACGGACAGGGCCGGCCTCAGCCGGGGCCTCGTCACGACCCTGGTCGGCGTCGGCCTGCTGGTCGTGTTCGTCGCGCAGAACAGGCAGGACGTCACGCTCACGTTCCTCGTCTGGAGCTTCAGCTGGCCGCTGTGGCTGTTCACCGTGGTCGCGGCAGTCCTGGGCGCGCTGGTGTGGATGGGGCTCGGCGTGCTGCGCCGGCACCGCCGGCGGGTGGCGCGCCGTGCCGCCCGGGGTGACTGAGCCGGCCGCCCCGGGCCGGCGAGCCCGGGCGCCAGACGGGAGGGGTTCCGTGACCGAGCAGCGGGACGCGAGCGAGGTGCGCGACCGGCTGGACCGCTACCGGCGGACGCGGGAGCAGGTCGAGCGGAGCATCCTGCCGCGCGCGACGTCGGTCGACGGCTACGCGTTCACCGTGCAGGCGTCCCTCCACGGGCTCGCGCTGCGCCGCGGCGGCTACGTCGCGCTCGAGACCGACGGCGCGCGGCTGCTGGGTCAGGTCACCGACCTGACGGCGGCGTCGGCACGCGCCGCCGCCGGCGGCACGGGCGAGCCCGACGTCGAGATCCGCCTCGCGCGAGGGTCCGGCGTCGTCCTGGACGACGCCGGACGTCCCTTCCACGACGCCCACGTCCGTGCCGCGACCGCCGACGAGGTCGGTGCGTGGCTCGCCCGCACCAGGCCGGGTCGGGCCGGGCTCGAGGTGGGCGACCTGGTGCACGCTCCAGGCGTGCCCGCCGTGCTCGACAGCGGCGGCCTCGGCCGCCACACCTTCATGTGCGGGCAGTCCGGGTCGGGCAAGACGTACTCCCTGGGCCTGCTGCTCGAGCGCGTGCTGGCGTCGACCGACCTGCCGGTCGTGGTCCTGGACCCCAACTCCGACTACGTCCGGCTGGGCGTCGTCCGGGAGGACGCCCAGCCGGAAGCAGCCGCGGTCTACCCGCGGGACGCCGTCCGGGTGTGGGGCGACGGGGCCTCGGCCGACGTCCCCCTGCGCCTGCGCTTCGCCGACCTGGACGCCGCGCTCCAGGCGGCGGTCCTCGGCCTGGAGCCCGTCCGCGACCGCGACGAGTACGCCGCCCTCACCGACGCGCTGCACCGGGAGGTCCCGGGCTCGCCGCTGCTCGCGGGAGCGCAGGACCTGCTCCAGCACGCCGACCCGGCGGCCCGGCGGCTCGGGCGGCGAGCGCAGAACCTCGGAGTCCTCGAGTGGGGCGTGTGGAGCCGGGGCGGCGGGTCGCTGGTGGACGAGCTGCGCCGGCCCACGGCGCGCTGCTGCGTGGTCGACCTCGGATCGCTCGGCACGGCGCAGGAGCAGCGGCTCGTCGCCGCGGCGGTCCTGACCACGCTGTGGGCGGAGCGGGCGCGCCGCCGGCCCGTGCTGCTCGTCGTCGACGAGGCGCACAACGTCTGTCCCGCCGAACCGGCGGACGAGCTGACACGCATCTGCGCGGAGCGCACCGCCCAGATCGCCGCGGAGGGGCGCAAGTTCGGGCTCTACCTGCTGGTGTCCAGCCAGCGCCCGCACAAGGTGGACGAGAACGTCGTCTCGCAGTGCGACAACCTGGTGCTCATGCGGATGGGTTCGGCCGCGGACCTCGCCGACCTGGCCCGGGTGTTCTCGTTCGTGCCGCCCGGCCTGCTCGCCGGGGCCACGTCGTTCCGGATGGGGCAGGCGCTCGTGGCCGGGCGGATCCTGCCGCAGCCTGCCTACGTGCAGATGGGTGCACGCGTCACCGAGGAGGGCGGCGCCGACGTGCCGGCGACATGGGCCGTCCCGCGCCGGGTTCCCGGCGACGGCTGAGCGCCGCCGGAGGCGGCGCGGCGACCGGGGTCACCCGCCACCGCTCGTCAACCCTGGCTCGCCCCGGCCCCGCACTGCACGTCGGCCCCCTGCGCCAGGCTCGTCCACGCCTGGTGCACCTCGTCGAGGGACTGCTGGGCGGCGTCGCGACCCTCCTCGGTGCCCGTGGCGAGCTCGGTGGTGAAGTCGGTGAGCGCCGTCTGCATCGCTGCGATCGCGGAGTCGAGGTTGCCGTCCGCCGCGGCCTGGACCCGCGCGAGCGCCGCCTCCACGTCGGCGACCTGCTCACGCACGGCGGCGGCCGGGCCGCTCGTCGGCGCACCGCTCGGGACGTCGGTCCCTAGCTGATCGACCTGGTCGGAGAGCGTGTCGAGGCTGGCGCAGATGTCGGGCTCCGTGGACTGCGCCGATCCGGCGCCCTGCCCCGTGTCGCTCGTGCACGCGCCCAGCGACAGCGCGGCCGCGACGCCGAGCGCCCCGCCGGTCACCCACGCCCGTACCACGCGCCCGTTGCGTCCGGTCATGGCCATCGCCGACCTCCAGCGTCCGCCGTCGCCACCCGCGGCGGGGGCCGCAGATCAGGTCGACACGTCCACGGTAGCCCCATCGCCGGGGCCCGCCAGCGCCCCGGCACCGGGTCCGGAGCCTGCGCCACGGCGCGCGCCGGAGCGTGCGCACGCAGCCGGCCCACCTCGTCGGCGCGTTGCCCGACGCGTCCCGGTCACAGCTCGACGGTGGCGTTCTCCCCGCCGTCGTAGCGACGGCCGGTGAGCTTCGCCTTGGCCAGGCTGATCGCCGTCGCGAGCCGCCCGCCGGGCGAGTCCCAGTACTCGGCGCTGTCGGCCTCGACCCGCACGAGCACGACGCTCGGGGTCTCCGGGCCCTCCGGGAACCACGCACCGGCGACCGCGTTCCACAGCTCGTGGATCCGCCCGCGGTCCCGCACCACCGACGCCGTACCGCTGACCGACAGCCACGAGCTGCCGGACGAGAACGACACGTTCACGCGGGCGTCGTGGGCGATCTCGCCCACCTTCGCGGAGGTCTCGTCGGCGAAGAACCAGAGGTCGCCGTCGAGCTCGACGTCCTGCACGCCCATCGGACGGCTCACGAGCCGACCGCTCGCGTCCACCGTGGTGAGCATCGCGATCCGGGTGTCCTTGACGAGCTCTCGCACCTTCTCCCGCGCCTGGTCGGGGTCGACGTCGGCATCGTCCGGCGAGCGGTCGTCACCGCCCTCGTCCTCCGCCGGCGATGCCGGGGCGTGGCCGGGCGCCGCACCACCCGAGGCGGCGCTCTGCCCGACGGTGTTCACACCGCTCGGCGGCTCGTGCTCCTCGGCGCTCCCACCCGATGTGCTCTCGCTCATGGTCGTCTCCTCGCCGGGCCGCCCGGTCGGCGGCCCACTGCGACCGTAGGTCGGTCGGGAGGGCCCCGCCGGTCGTGGCGCCGAGCATGGTCAGGCTCCCCTGCTGCTGAGCACCTCGGTCGCGGCGATCCTGAGCCGGCCGCCCTCGTCGGCGAACCGGTAGGCGGTGCGTTCGACCACGACGCGGCCGTCCCGGAACACGTAGGTGAGCGTGGCCTCGGCGCGGTCCGGCGGCGCGGGCTGCACGTCGCTGACGCTGACCTCGGCGACGCGGCTCCAGAACCGCTCGTAGGCGGCGCGGCCTCCCGCGTGGTTCTGCCGGTAGTCGCCCGTCATCAGCGCCCAGGCGTCGTCCGTGTCCGTAGGCATCAGAGCGTAGTAGCCGGTGACGGCCGAGGCCAGCCGGCTCGCACGGTCCGGGGCTGCGGCGTCCGGCTCTCCGCCGCCCCGCCCCTGCGTGCCGTCCTGCTGCTCGTCGCCCTGCCCCTGCTGGCCGGCCTCCGGGTCCTGGTCCTCGCTCCCGGGCGCCGGCTCCTCGTCCCCCGCCTCGGGCCCCTGCGTGGCCGGCGGCTCCGTCGCGGTCTGGCCCTGCGGGCCGGCGGCGCCCGGGGTCGCGGCGGGCGAACCAGCGTCGTGCGAGGCGCCCCCCGGGCTCGTCCCTGGGCTCGCCTCCGGGCTCGCCTCCGGGCTCGTCTCCGGGGACGCCGTCGTCGCCGACGTCGCCCGACCGGTGCTCAGCGGCTCGCCCGCGTCCGACCCGAACCACCCGGTCAGCTCGCCCGTGGCCAGGAACAGGGCGGCAACGACCAGCACCCCGGCGAGCAGCACCGGCACGCGCGGACGACGGCGCGTCGGCGGACCGCCGGTGCCGGCCCCGCCCCCGGCCGGCGCGAGCGCGGCCGGGGACGGGTCGACGACCGGCGCAGGGCGGGCCGCAGGCACGACGCCCGGGCCCGGGACGGGGTCGGGCGTGACCACCACCGGGACGGGCTGCGGCCGCTCGGTCCGCGGCCCCTCGGACCCCACCCGGGCCAGGCGCGTGGCCACCTCCGCCATGGCCGGCCGGGCGGAGGGCTCCCGCGACAGCATCGCGCGCAGGAGGGGCGTGAGAGGCCCGGCCTGGCTCGGTGCCCGCACCTGCCCCGCGGCGGCCTTGTGGAGCAGGGCGAGCGGGTTCGGCTCGGTGCCGAAGGGAGGCTCTCCCTCGAGCATCGCGTAGAGGGTCGCGCCGAGGGAGAAGACGTCGGAGGCGAACGTCGCCGCCCGCCCCAGCGCCACCTCCGGCGCGAGGTAGGCCGGCGTCCCGTGGAAGGTCCCGGAGCCGGTGAGGGTGGGATCGCCCATGGCGTGGGAGATGCCGAAGTCGCTGATGTGGGCGGCGCCGTCGGGAGTGATCAGGACGTTGCCCGGCTTGACGTCCCGGTGGACGATCCCGAGCTCGTGCGCGGCCGCCAGGGCGGAGGCGACCTCGGCGGCGATGCGGGCCGCCTGCCCCAGCGGCAGCGTCCCGTGCTCCTCGAGGACGGCCGAGAGCGGGGTCGACGGCAGGTACGGCATGACGAGGCAGGGCTGCCCCTCGTGCTCGACGGCGTCGAAGGCGGGGACCGCGTGGGGGTGGTGCAGCCGCGCGGTGATGCGCGCCTCGCGCACGGCCCGCCGCTTGGCCAGCTCCGCCTCCTCGGCCGGGACGCCGGCCACCGGACGCAGCTGCTTGATCGCGACCGGCCGGCCGAGCCGCTCGTCCCAGGCTTCCCAGACCACGCCCATGCCGCCGCTGGCGATCACCCTGCCGAGGCGGTAGCGGCCACCGAGGAGTACTCGCGGCGCGGTCACGGCCCCTTCTCTCCGTCGCGACCCTGTCCATCGAGGCTAGGGCGACCTCGGCGCGACTCGCGCGGGCAGACCGTGCGCTCCTTCGCCTCCCGGCCCCGGTGAGGGTCGGCCCGAGGCCGCACCGACGCCGGTGGGGCCCGGCCCCGGTAGAGCCCGGCCGCGCGACGGTCTTGGTGGCGTTCTGCCGGCGCCAACCATGCCCAAGAAAGACCTCAGGCCTGGCGAGACACCGTCTCACCAGGCCTGATCTGTCGGGCTGACAGGATTTGAACCTGCGACCCCTTGACCCCCAGTCAAGTGCGCTACCAAGCTGCGCCACAGCCCGATCGGTCGCCGTCGCCGGCGAACCGTCGTGGCCCCGCAGGGCCGAGAGGAATACTACCCCACGTCACAGGCCCGCCGAGACCACGCCCCGGCGCGCGCCGTGCTCCGCGGCGAGCATCGCGTAGACCAGCTCGGTGGACCACACGCCGTCGGCGGGGCGCACGTCGTTCTCCACCAGCCGCGCCTCCAGCCGCATGCCGAGGCGCTGCGCGACGCGCACGGAGGCGGTGTTCTGCTCGTCGATCCGGGCGAAGGCGCGGTGGAACCCGTAGCGCCCGAACGCCAGGTCGAGCAGCGCGCGGGCCGCCTCGGTGGCGTAGCCGCGCCCGGCCACGTCGGGGTGGAACGCGTACCCCACCTCGACCTGGCCGGCGCCCTCGGCCCACTTCAGCAGCAGCTCGCCGACCACGGTCCCGGCGTCGTCGTCGGCCACCACCGCGAGCACCAGCACGTCGCCCGGCCCGGCGAAGGGCGCCGCCGCCCAGCGAGCCAGCTTCTCCTGCGCGGCCTGCGGGGTCCACGGGTCCTGGTACATGTAGCGCACCACGAGGGGCTGCGAGCGCCAGGCGAGGAAGGCCTCGGCGTCGGCGGGCCCCGCCGGCCGCAGGGCGAGGCGTGGCGTGCGGACGGGCCAGGTGGTCTCGGTGGCGGGCGCGGCGGTCACGTGGCTCAGCCTCCTGGTCTCCCCGGTCGTCGTCAACGGCTTTGCGGCGCCCCGTCGTCGTCCGCGGTCTCCGCCAGCTCGCGGGCCCGCTGGGCGCCGTCGCGCAGCACCACCTCGAGCAGGCCGAACGCGACGAGGTCCACGACGAGGCCGGCGACCGCCGCCCACTCCAGGGCGCGGAACACGAACGGCTGCGAGATCAGCAGGCTGACCAGCACGGCCCGGCGCATCCAGACGGCGCCCTGCACGGACGCCGTACGACCCGCCATGATCGCCAGGACGGCGCAGGCCACGGTGCCGGCCACGCCGACGAGGACCACCACGCCGACCCAGGGCACCACGTCGATGCTCCGGCCCAGGACGCCGACGCCGACGGCGACGGCCTGGGCCGCCACGAGCACGACCGCGCCGCTCACCACGTAGCGCGCCCACGGCCGGGCGACGGCGGCGCGCAGCGCCGTGTCCAGGCGCAGCACGAGCGCGCGCACCGGGTCGGGCACGGTGACGTCGTCGTGCGGCACGGCCGCCAGCGCCCGGCGCAGCTCCGCGGCGCCGGGCTCGTCGCCGGCGCGGTGCAGCAGGTCCTCGACCTCCGCGCGGCCGGCGTCGGTGAGCCCGCCGGCCATCGCTGCGGTGAGGCGGTCGGCCGCGACGGCCAGGTACTCGGCCGGCTGGTGCGCGCGCCGGCCGTGCACCAGCTCCATCACGAGCACGAGCACCGCGACTACGACGTAGATCATCGCCGGGGTGGGCGCGAAGAAGTAGTCGTTGTCGGCGGTGACGAACTTGCCGATCTCGTCGACGAACAGCCCGAACCCCACGCCGCCCAGGACCGAGGCAAGCGGGCGCAGCGTCGGGCCGACGTAGCTGAGCATCAGCACCACCGCGAGCGCCATGAGCAGCCCGCCCCACAGCACGTGCGCCACGTGCAGGCCGCCCCCGCCGATCTGCGGGAACCCGGCCAGGGCCAGCAGCGCACGGGTGAGCAGCACGGTGGCCACGGTGGCGACGAGGAACGCGACGACGTGCCGCACCGCCGCGGTGTCGCGCACGACGCCGGCTCGCAGCAGGCGGTCGCGGGCCACCAGCGCCGCGTGGTGGACCGCCGGCGGCACGACGGGGTGGGCGCCGGTGTGGACGCCCGGGCGGTCGGCGGGCCGGGCGCGACCCGCGACCGGGGCTGCTGTCCGCTCCCCCGGCCGCCGCTCGGCGCGCCGGCCCGTCGTGCTCACCGCCGGCGCTTCTCCCGCACGCGCACGCTGATCTCGATCGGCGTGCCCTCGAAGCCGAACGTCTCGCGCAGGCGCCGCTCGATGAACCTGCGGTACTGCGCCTCGATGAACCCCGTGGCGAAGACGACGAACCGTGGCGGGCGCGTGGACGCCTGCGTGGCGAACAGGATGCGCGGCTGCTTGCCGCCGCGCAGCGGGTGCGGGTGCGCGGCCACGAGCTCGCCGAGGAACGCGTTGAGGCGCCCGGTCGGGATGCGGGTGTCCCACGAGTCGAGCGCCGTCTCCAGCGCGCGGACCAGGCGGTCGGTGTGCCAGCCGGTGCGGGCCGAGACGTTGACGCGCGGCGCCCACTGCAGCTGCACGAGCTCCTTCTCGAACTCCCGCTCGAGGTAGGGCCGGCGGTCCTCGTCCATCAGGTCCCACTTGTTGTAGGCGATGACCAGGGCGCGCCCGGCGTCGACCACCTGCTGCAGCACGCGGGTGTCCTGCTCGGTGAGCGGCTCGGAGGCGTCCAGCAGCACGACGGCCACCTCGGCCTTCTCGATCGCCGCCTGGGTGCGCAGGGAGGCGTAGAAGTCCGCGCCGGAGGTCTGGTGCACCCGGCGGCGGATGCCGGCGGTGTCGACGAACCAGTACGGCACGCCCTTGATCTCGACCAGCTCGTCGACCGGGTCGCGGGTGGTGCCGGCCAGGTCGTCGACGACGACGCGCTCGGCGCCGGCGAGCTTGTTGAGCAGCGAGGACTTGCCGACGTTCGGCCGGCCCACCAGCGCGACGCGGCGCGGGCCGGTCGGGCGGACCTCGCCGTGCGCGGAGGTCTCCGGCAGGACCGCCATGGCGGCGTCGAGCAGGTCGCCCACGCCGCGCCCGTGCAGGGCCGAGATCGGGTAGGGCTCGCCGAGGCCCAGGCTCCACAGGTAGGCGGCGTCGGCCTCGCCGGAGGGGCCGTCCACCTTGTTCGCGGCCAGCACGACGGGCTTGCCGGACCGGCGCAGCAGCGCCACGACGCGCTCGTCGGTGGCGGTGGCGCCGACGGTGGCGTCGACGACGAACACGACGGCGTCGGCGAGCGCGATCGCCACCTCGGCCTGGACGGCCACCTTGGACTCGATGCCCGCGACGTCGACCTCCCAGCCACCGGTGTCGACGAGCATGAAGTCGCGCCCGGCCCAATCGGCCGGGTAGCTCACGCGGTCGCGGGTCACGCCGGGCTTGTCCTCGACCACCGCCTCGCGGCGGCCGAGCACGCGGTTGACGAGCGTGGACTTGCCGACGTTCGGCCGGCCGATGATCGCCAGCACGGGCAGCGGCGCCTCGCCGGGCGCCTCGCCCTCGGCGTCCCAGTCGCCCTCGAGCAGCGCGCGGTCGGTCTCGTCGAGCTCGAACTCCTCGAGGCCGGCGCGCAGGGCACGCTCGCGCGCCTCGTCGTCGCCGTCGGCCGCGAGGGGCGCGTCGGTCACGACGGGCTCGCCGACCGCGAGGTCCTCGTCGGCGCCGGTGTAGTCGTCGGGGGTTGCCATGCGGACCATTCTCCCAGGCTCCGGGACCCGTGGCGCACCGGCCTCGCGGCGCGCCCCGGGCCGACGGGTCAGCGCGCGACGGTGCCGGTGACCTGCGCCACGACGCCGAGCACGGCGTCCACCGTCTGGTCGAAGTCGAGGTCGGAGGAGTCGACGGTCACGACGCCGTCGGCCGCGACCTCGAACTGGCTCACGGTGGCGTCGTCGCGGTCGCGGCGCACCACCTGGTCGCGGGTGGCGGCCACGGCCGCGGCGTCGGCGGCGCCGTGCACCTCGAGCGACCGGCGGCGAAGCCGCGCCTCCTCGCTCGCGGTGAGCAGCACGCGCACGTCCGCGTCCGGCGCCACGACGGTGGTGATGTCCCGGCCCTCGGCCACGACGCCGGCACCGCCGGACCAGCCGGCGTCCGTCGTCTCCGTCTCGATGACCTCGCGCTGCAGGCGCCGCAGCTCGGCGCGCACGTCGAGGTTCGTGGCCACCTTGGACACCTGGGTGGACACCTCGGTCGTGCGGATGGCCGCGCTGACGTCCTGGCCGTCGAGGTGCACGGTGGGCGCCTGCGGGTCCAGCCCCATCACCAGCGGCATGACGCGCACGGCGCGGGACACCGCGTCGGCGTCGGCGAGGTCGACCCCGCGCCGGGTGCACCACAGGGTCGCCGCCCGGTACATCGCCCCGGTGTCGAGGAACGCCAGGCCGAGGCGCCGGGCCACGGCCTTGGACACGCTGGACTTGCCGGAGCCGGACGGCCCGTCGACGGCGATGACGACCACTGGAGCTACTCCTCGGGTGCTGGGTACGGGGTTCGGTGCGGTGGTGGGAGCGGGGGCGGGTGCGGGGACCGGCGCGGCGGGGCGGGACGCGGCCGTCACAGGTCGACGGCGGACATCAGGCTGCCGACCTCGGTCCGGTTGAGCACGCGCGTGGTGCCCGGACGCTGGTTGCCGAGCGCGATCGGGCCGATGCGGGTGCGCACCAGGCGCAGCACGGGGTGGCCGACGGCGTCGAACATGCGCCGCACGATGCGGTTGCGGCCCTCGTGCAGCACGACCTCGACCATGGTGCGGTCGCCGAGCGACTGCACGATCTTCACCTTGTCCATCGCGGCCGGGCCGTCCTCGAGGTCGACGCCGCGCAGCAGCTCCTTGACGACGCGCGGGTAGACCTCGCCGCCGCCGACGGTCACCAGGTAGGTCTTGGCGATCTCGTAGCGGGGGTGCGCGAGCCGGTTGGCCAGCTCCCCGTCGTTGGTCAGCAGCAGCAGGCCCTCGCTGTCGGTGTCGAGGCGCCCGACGTGGAACAGGCGCTCGGACCGGTCGGCGACGACGTCGGCCACGGTGGGGCGGCCCTGCGGGTCGCTCATCGTGGACACCATGCCGCGCGGCTTGTTGAGCGCCAGGGTCACCTTGTCGGTGTCGGTCTGCACGCGCATGCCGTCCACGTGCACGACGCTGCGCACCGGGTCGACCCGCAGGCCGAGCTCGACGACGACCTGCCCGTCCACCGTCACCCGGCCGTCGGCGATGAGCTCCTCGGCCTTGCGGCGCGAGCCGAACCCGGCGGAGGCGAGCACCTTCTGCAGGCGCACGCCGTCGGGCACGTGGACGTCCTTCGGCGGCTGCGGTGTGTGGCGGGACCGGTTCGCGGGCTGGTTGGTGGGCTGGTTGGCGGGCACGGGTCGATTCTCTCAGGCTCCCGGGCCCTCGCGTGCCGGGGCGTGCCGGGGCGTGCCGGGGCGCCGGCTCAGCGCTCGGCGCCGATCTCCTCCAGCGCGTCCAGGCCCGGCAGGTGCGGCGCCAGCGGCGGCAGCTCGTCAAGCGACGTCCAGCCCATCCGGTCGAGGAACTCGCCGGTGGTGCCGAACAGCGCGGCGCCCGTCAGCGGGTCCTGGCCCACCTCGGCGACCAGGCCGCGCGCCAGCAGCGTGCGCACCACGCCGTCGACGTTGACGCCGCGCACGGCGGAGACCTGCCCGCGCGTCACCGGCTGGCGGTAGGCGATCACGGCGAGCGTCTCGAGCGCGGCCTGGCTCAGCCGCGACGTCTGCCCGTCGCGCACCAGGCGGGCGACCACGTCGTGGTGCGCCCGCGAGGAGTAGACGCGCCAGCCCGCGGCGCCCTCGCGCAGCTCGAAGCCGCGCGGCCGGCCGCCGGTCTCGCCGCGGTACTCGGCCGCCAGGTCGTCCAGCAGCCCGCGCACCTCGGCGACGGGCAGGCCGACGACGGCGGCCAGCCGCTCGGTCGGCACCGGCCCCTCGGCCACCATGAGCAGCGCCTCCAGCGCGGCAGCGGCCCCGCCCGGCAGGTCCGCGACGTCGACCTCCGCGCCCTCGACGTCCGCGCTCTCGACGTCCGCGCTCTCGGCCGCCTCGACCTCGGCCGCCTCGACCTCGGCGGCGACGTCCTCGCTCATGCCTCTCCCTCCTGAGCCGCGGCGGCCGGCACGGCCGCCGGCGCCCCGTCGAACTCCTCGAACCCCGCGAGCCGGGCCAGCACGGCGCCGGGGTCGCCGCCGGCCGGCTCCTCGCCGGTCCAGCGGACCGTCAGCTCGCCCAGGGCCACCGCCTGCTCGAACGCCACCTGGCCACCCCGGAACAGCTCCAGCAGGGCCAGGAACCGCGCCACGACGACGAGGCGCTCCTCGCCGGCGGCGAGCGCCCGGAACGTCAGCGCGTGCTCGCGCCGCAGCCGCCCGACGACGATCGCCGCCTGCTCCCGCACGCTCACCGCGGGGGCGTGCAGGTGGTCGAGGGCGACGACCGGCGGAGTCTTGGGCGTCAGGGCCCGCGCGGCGAGCTCGGCCAGCCGGTCGCCGTCGAGGGTCCAGACCAGCTCGGGCAGCAGGGAGGCGAGCTCGGGCTCGAGCGGCACCGACCGGGGCGTGCGCCGGCCCTCGGTGGCGAGCCGCTCGGCGAGCACCGCCGAGACCTCCTTGTACGCGCGGTACTGCAGCAGCCGGGCGAACAGCAGGTCGCGCGCCTCCAGCAGCTCCAGGTCCTCGGCGTCCTCCTCGACCGCGCCGGGCAGCAGGCGCGCGGCCTTGAGGTCCAGCAGGGTGGCCGCGACCACGAGGAACTCGCTGGCGGTGCCGAGGTCCCACGAGGGGTGCTCCTCGCCGCGCTCCCGTGCGGCCCGGGCGGCGTCCTCCGCCGCCCGGATGTGGGCGACGAACTCGTCGGTGACGGCCGCGAGGGCCACCTCGGTGACGTCGAGCTCGTGCTTGGCGATCAGGCTGAGCAGCAGGTCGAACGGCCCGCTGAAGTTGTCGAGGTGGACCTCGAACGGCCCGCCGGGCCGCGGCTCCGCCGGTGCGGGGGCGCTGCTAGGCGGCGTCGCCACGCGCCACGAGCTCCCGGGCCAGCTGCCGGTAGGCCGCCGCGCCCGGGTGGTTCGGGGCGTAGGCGGTGATCGGCTCGGCCGCGACGGACGCGTCGGGGAACTTCACCGTGCGCCCGATCACCGTGTGCAGCAGGGTGTCGCCGAACGCCTCGTGCACGCGCGCCACGACCTCGCGCGAGTGCAGGGTGCGCGAGTCGTACATGGTCGGCAGGATGCCGTCGATCTCCAGCGACGGGTTGAGCCGGTCGCGGACCTTCTCGATGGTCTCGATGAGCAGCGCGACGCCGCGCAGCGCGAAGAACTCACACTCGAGCGGGATCATCACGCCGTGCGCGGCGGTCAGCGCGTTGACCGTGAGCAGGCCGAGGGACGGCTGGCAGTCCACGAGGATGACGTCGTACTCGTCGAGCGCCGGGCGCAGGGCGCGGGCGAGGACCGACTCGCGGGCCACCTCGCCGACGAGCTGCACCTCGGCCGCCGACAGGTCGATGTTGGCGGGCACCACGTCGAGGTTCGCCACCGCCGTCGGCACGACCACGTCGGAGATCTGGACGCTGCGCTCCATCAGCAGGTTGTAGACCGTCAGGTCCAGCTCGTGCGGGTTCACGCCCACGCCGACCGAGGCGGCGCCCTGCGGGTCGAAGTCCACCAGCAGCACCCGGCGGCCGTACTCGGCCAGCGCGGCCCCGAGGTTGATGGTCGTGGTCGTCTTGCCGACCCCGCCCTTCTGGTTGCACATCGCGATGATGCGCGCGGGGCCGTGCCCCGCCAGCGGCGCCGGCACGGGGAACTCGGGCAAGGGGCGTCCCACCACGTCGGTGGCCACCTCGTCGGCCCCGGCCGTCGCGAACAGCGTGTCGTTGCCCAGTCGCTCGGTCACGACCGTCACGGTACCCCAGCAGGGGTCCCCGCCCGACGGGACGGGCCCGGCGCGCCGCGGCGCGGCCGGCAGCGCGGCGCCCCGGCGGTCAGAGCGCGCGCGGGTGCGCCGCAGCGTAGACCTCGCGCAGCGTGTCCGGCGTCACCATCGTGTAGATCTGCGTCGTGGTCACCGACGCGTGCCCGAGCAGCTCCTGCACCACGCGGACGTCGGCGCCGCCCTGGAGCAGGTGCGTGGCGAACGAGTGCCGCAGGGTGTGCGGCGACACGTGGTCGCGCAGCCCGGCGCGCTGCGCCGCCCCCTGCAGCACCGCCCAGGCCGACTGGCGCGACAGGCGCCGCCCCCGGGTGTTGAGGAACAGCGCCGGGGTGCCGGCGCCGGCGGCGGCCAGGGGCGCGCGCGCCCGGACCAGGTAGGCGTCCAGCGCCGCCCGGGCGTACGACCCGACGGGCACCACGCGCTCCTTGTCGCCCTTGCCGCGCAGCCGCACCGCCTCGGCGCCGGCGTCGCCCGCGGCGGCGCCGAGCCAGCCCACCGCGTCGACGTCCAGCCCGACCACCTCGCTGATGCGCCCGCCGGTGGAGTACAGCAGCTCGAGCAGGGCGCGGTCGCGCAGCGGCACCGGCCCCTCCCCCTGCCCGGCCGCCTCGAGCAGCCGGCCGACGGCGTCGACGCTCAGCGCGTGCGGCAGGCGGCGCAGCTGGGTGGGGGCGCGCACGTCGGCGGCGGGGTCGTCCGCCGTCTGGCCCTCAGCGTGCGCGAACCGGTGCCAGCCGCGGACGGCGGCCAGGGCGCGGGCGGCCGACGACGGCGACAGCGGCGCGCCGCCGTCGGCCCCCTCGCGCACGGCGGTGAGGAACGCGGCGACGTCGCCGGAGCGCACGGCGCCGAGCGACGTGCGGCCGGCGGCCTCGAGGTGGCGCACGTAGCGGCCGAGGTCGCGGCGGTAGGCGGCGGTGGTGTTGGCGGACAGCCCGCGCTCGACGCGCAGGTGCGCCAGGTAGTCGTCGAGCGCCGCCTCGAGGGGGCCGCTGGTCACGACGGCTGCGGAGCTCACCGCGCCATGATGCCCGCGACCTCGCGGTCTGCGGCGACGCCTCGCCGCGGACCGCTCAGAGGGGCAGGAAGACGTCGACCGCGACGGCCACGAACAGGATCGTCAGGTAGGTGATCGAGTCGTGGAAGACGCTCATGCCCAGCTTGCCCGCCTTCGGCCGGCCGGCGCGGGCGTGCAGCAGCATCCGCACGGCCTTCCAGCCGAACCAGACGTTCACGCCGACGGCGATCACCGCGTAGACCCAGGTCATCCCGGCGAGCGGGACCAGCGCCAGGGAGCAAGCCGCCATCGCGATCGTGTAGACGACCATCTCGACGGCCACGCGCCGGTCGCTGGCCACGACGGGCAGCATGGGCACGCCCGCCTTGGCGTAGTCGGCCTTGAACTTCACCGACAGCGGCCAGTAGTGCGGCGGGGTCCAGAAGAAGATGACGCCGAACAGCGCGAGCGCGGGCCAGTCGAGCCCGCCGGTGACCGCCGCCCAGCCGATGAACACCGGCATGCAGCCGGCGATGCCGCCCCAGACGATGTTCTGCGGCGTGCGCCGCTTGAGGATCATCGTGTAGCCGACGACGTAGATCGCGATCGCCGCGAACGTCAGCCACGCCGAGGCGAGGTTGACCAGCACCGCGAACCACACCAGCGCGACGAGGCCGAGGACCGTGGCGAACACGAGCGCCGCGCGCGGGGTGATCTCGCCGGTCACCAGCGGGCGCCGCTTGGTGCGGTTCATCTGCGCGTCGATGTCGCGGTCGAGGTACATGTTGAACGCGTTGGCGGAGCCGGCCGCGATGGCGCCGCCCACCAGCGTCTGCAGCACCAGCGCGATCGACGGCAGGCCGTCCGCCGCGAGGAACATCGTGGGGATCGTGGTGACCAGCAGCAGCTCGATGATCCGCGGCTTGGTCAGGGCGACGTACGCCCCGACCCTGTCGCGCAGGCCGCCCTCGCGGCGCGGAGCGGTGCGCGGCGACTCGGCCGCCTGGGCGCCGTGGACGCCGCGCGGCTCCAGGGTCGCCGCGGTGCGGGGACGGGCGGTCCCCTCGGTCGTCGTCTCGCTGGTGCTCACGCGCGTCGGTGTCCCGTTCTCCCCAGGGCTGTGGCCGGCCGTCGGCGGTCCGTGCCGACCCGCGCGGGGCCGGGACGCGACCGACGGTCTCGTCGTGCACCCGCCGTCATGGACGCACGGGGCTCCGCCCCATCCTACGTCCGCCACGCCGGCCGGCAGGCCCGGGCGACGGCCGCCCACGGTGTGAGAAATGTCCGGGATGAAGACGCCTCGCCCGGACGTTGACCTGGGACAGCGCCCCCGCGCACGGCAGCAGGCCGGTTCCCGCGGGACGCGGCCGGTCGCGGACCGACCACGCCACGTGGGACGTCCGACGCGTGCACGAGGCCGCCGATATACGCTGGACGCGCAACCGCCTGCACCGACGGCGCCCTCCCCTGCGAATCGCACGCGGGCACGCCGCCGTCCGGACCTGCGCGTTGGCACTCGGATCTGGCTAGCAGCACACGACCCCGGGGCCAGTTCCCCCGGGCAGGAATGAGGCATATTCGTGAGCACGTTCGACCCCGCCCTCAAGCCGCTCGACTGGAGCGAGCTCGACGACCGCGCGGTGAAGTCCATCAAGGCCCTCGCCGCGGACGCGGTCGAGAAGGTCGGCAACGGCCACCCGGGCACGGCGATCTCGCTGGCTCCGGCCGCCTACCTGCTCTTCCAGAAGACCATGCGCCACGACCCGGCCGACGAGCACTGGATCGGGCGCGACCGCTTCGTGCTCTCCGCCGGCCACTCCTCGCTGACGATCTACCTCCAGCTCTTCCTGGCCGGCTACGGCCTGGAGATGGAGGACATCGCCGCGCTGCGCACCTGGGGCTCCAAGACGCCGGGCCACCCGGAGTACAAGCACACCGCCGGCGTCGAGATCACCACCGGCCCGCTGGGTCAGGGTCTGGCCTCCGCCGTGGGCATGGCCTTCGCCGCCCGCCGCGAGCGCGGCCTGCTCGACCCCGAGGCCCCCGCGGGCGAGTCGCCGTTCGACCACCACGTCTACGTCATCGCCTCCGACGGCGACCTCGAGGAGGGCGTGACCTCCGAGGCGTCCTCGCTCGCCGGCCACCAGCAGCTGGGCAACCTCGTCGTCATCTGGGACGACAACAAGATCTCGATCGAGGACGACACCAACATCGCGTTCAGCGAGGACGTCCTCAAGCGCTACGAGGCCTACGGCTGGCACACCCAGCGCGTCGACTGGACCAACGGCGGCACCGGCTACGCCGAGGACGTCGACGCCCTCGCGGCCGCCCTCGACGCCGCCAAGGCCGAGACCGGCAAGCCGTCGATCATCGCCCTGCGCACGATCATCGGCTGGCCGTCGCCCACCAAGCAGAACACCGGCGGCATCCACGGCTCCGCCATGGGCGCCGAGGAGATCAAGGGTCTCAAGGAGATCCTCGGCCTCGACCCGGAGAAGTCGTTCCACATCGACGACGAGGTGCTCGCCTACACCCGCGACGTCGCCGGCCGCCAGTCCGCCCAGCGCGAGGCGTGGGAGAAGGCCTTCGCCGCGTGGTCGGAGGCCAACCCGGAGCGCGCCGCGCTGCTCGAGCGCCTGGCCAAGCGCCAGCTGCCCGAGGGCTGGGAGTCCGCGCTGCCCGTCTTCGAGGCCAGCGAGAAGGGCACCGCGACCCGCGCCGCCTCCGGCAAGGTCCTCACCGCCCTCAAGGACGTCCTGCCCGAGCTGTGGGGCGGCTCCGCCGACCTCGCCGGCTCGAACAACACCACGATGGACGGCGAGCCGTCGTTCATCCCGGCCGAGCACGCCACCAAGAAGTTCCCGGGCAACGAGTACGGCCGCACGCTGCACTTCGGCATCCGCGAGCACGCCATGGGCTCGATCCTCAACGGCATCGTGCTGCACGGCCTGACGCGCCCGTACGGCGGCACGTTCCTGCAGTTCTCCGACTACATGCGCGCCGCCGTCCGCCTGGCCGCGCTCATGGAGATCCCGACGACGTTCGTGTGGACGCACGACTCGATCGGCCTCGGCGAGGACGGCCCGACGCACCAGCCGGTCGAGCACCTGGCCGCGCTGCGCGCCATCCCGGGCCTCGACATCGTGCGCCCCGCGGACGCCAACGAGACCGCCTGGGCCTGGCGCGGGATCCTCGAGAACACCGACAACCCGGCCGGCCTCATCCTGACGCGCCAGAACGTGCCCACGTTCCCGCGCGGCACCGACGGCTTCGCCGGTGCGGAGGGCACCCTCAAGGGCGCCTACACCCTGCTGGACGGCGTCAACCCCGAGACGGGCACGCCCGACGTGATCCTCATCGGCACCGGCTCCGAGGTGCAGCTCGCCGTCGAGGCCCGCGAGGCGCTCGCCGCCGAGGGCGTCGCCGCGCGCGTCGTGTCGATGCCGAGCCGCGAGTGGTTCGACAAGCAGGACGACGAGTACCGCGAGTCGGTGCTGCCGGCGGCCGTCAAGGCCCGCGTGTCCGTCGAGGCGGGCGTCCGCCAGGGCTGGCGCGAGATCGTCGGCGACGCCGGCCGCAGCGTCTCGCTCGAGCACTACGGCGCCTCCGCCGACTACAAGAAGCTGTACGAGGAGTTCGGCATCACCGCCGAGGCCGTGGCCGCCGCCGCGCGTGAGTCCATCGCCGCGGCCGGCTCCGCCGCCCCGGGCGCGGCCCCCGCGCCGCAGACCGGCGGCACCGGCGACCAGCTCTGAGGCACGCGGGCGGGCCGCCGGGACACCGGCGGCCCGCCCGTCGCCCCGGCGGCACCCCCGCACTCCCCCCTCAAGCCCGCCACGAAGGAGGTCAGGTCCCTATGACCGACACCACTGACACCACCCGCCCGACGCGCCGCCTCTCCGAGGCCGGCGTCTCGATCTGGCTGGACGACCTGTCCCGCGAGCGTCTGAGCACCGGCAACCTCGCCCAGCTCGTCGCCGAGAAGGACGTGGTCGGTGTCACCACCAACCCGACGATCTTCGCCTCGGCCCTCGCCAAGGGCGACGCCTACGCCGGCGTGCTCGGCCAGCTGGCCGGCACCGACGTCGAGGCCGCCGTCGAGAAGATCACCACCGACGACGTGCGCGACGCCGCCGACGTGCTGCGGCCCGTCTACGACGCCACGAACGGCGTCGACGGCCGCGTCTCGATCGAGGTCGACCCGCGCCTGGCGCGCGACACCGACGCCACGGTCGCCACCGCCAAGCGCCTGTGGGCCACCGTCGACCGCCCGAACGTCATGATCAAGATCCCCGCCACGGTCGAGGGCCTGCCGGCCATCACCGCGGTGCTCGCCGAGGGCATCAGCGTCAACGTCACGCTGATCTTCTCCATCGATCGCTACCGCGCCGTGATGGACGCGTTCCTCGCCGGCCTGGAGCAGGCGAAGGCGAACGGCCACGACCTGGCCCCGATCGGCTCCGTGGCGTCGTTCTTCGTCTCCCGCGTGGACGCGTCGGTCGACGCCGCGCTCACGGCCATCGGCACCGACGAGGCGCTGGAGCTGCGCGGCAAGGCCGCCATCGCCAACGCCCGCCTGGCGTACGCCGCCTACCAGGAGGTCTTCGGCTCCGAGCGCTGGCAGGCGCTGGCCGCCGCCGGCGCCCAGCCGCAGCGCCCGCTGTGGGCCTCCACGGGCGTGAAGAACCCGGAGTACCGCGACACGATGTACGTCGACGAGCTCGTCGTGGCCGGCGTGGTCAACACCATGCCGCAGGCCACGCTCGACGCGTTCGCCGACCACGGCATCGTCCTCGGCGACACGGTCACCGGCACGGCCGAGGAGGCCGCCGCCACGATCGCCGCCGTCGAGAAGCTCGGCGTCTCGATCGCCGACGTCACCCGCACCCTCGAGGAGGAGGGCGTGCAGAAGTTCGAGGTCAGCTGGGACGAGCTGCTCACCACGACCAAGACGGGCCTCGACGCCGCCGGCGCCTGACCCCGGTGCGGGCCCCGCTCCCCGGCGGGGCCCGCACGCCTTCCACCCCTTCATGACATCCACGAGGAGAGACGGGGACCTTGAGACCGGCAAAGATCACGGCGGATCAGAACCCGCTGCGTGACCCCCTCGACCTGCGCCTGCCCCGCATCGCGGGGCCCAGCGGCCTGGTCATCTTCGGCGTGACGGGCGACCTGTCGCGCAAGAAGCTCATGCCTGCGGTGTACGACCTCGCCAACCGCGGCCTGCTGCCGCCCGGTTTCGCGCTGACGGGCTTCGCCCGGCGCGACTGGGAGGACCAGGACTTCGCGGAGATCGTCCACGACTCCGTCAAGCAGCATGCCCGCACCCCGTTCCGGGAGTCCACCTGGCGCCAGCTCGCCGAGGGCATCCGGTTCGTGCAGGGCTCCTTCGACGACGACGACGCGTTCGACCGCCTGCGCCAGACCGTCGAGAAGCTCGACGAGGAGCGCGGCACGGGCGGCAACCACGCCTTCTACCTGTCAGTGCCACCGAGCGCGTTCCCGGTGGTGTGCCGCCAGCTGCAGGAGCACGGGCTGTCGACGCCGCAGGAGGGCGCCTGGCGCCGCGTCGTCATCGAGAAGCCGTTCGGGCACGACCTGGAGTCGGCCCGCGAGCTGGACGCCGTGGTGTCCGAGGTGTTCCCCCCGGACTCGGTGTTCCGCATCGACCACTACCTGGGCAAGGAAACCGTCCAGAACATGCTGGCGCTGCGGTTCGCCAACCAGATGTTCGAGCCGATCTGGAACGCCAACTACGTCGACCACGTCCAGATCACCATGGCCGAGGACATCGGCATCGGCGGCCGGGCGAGCTACTACGGCGGCATCGGCGCTGCCCGCGACGTCATCCAGAACCACCTGCTGCAGCTCCTGGCCCTGGTGGCGATGGAGGAGCCGGTCAACTTCGACGCGCAGGCCCTGCGCGCGGAGAAGATCAAGGTGCTGTCCTCGGTGCGCCTGCCGCGCGAGCTGGGCAAGCACACCGCCCGCGGCCAGTACACCGCGGCGTGGCAGGGCGGCGAGAAGGTCGTCGGCTTCCTGGAGGAGGAGGGCTTCAACCCGAACTCCACCACCGAGACCTACGCCGCGGTGCGCCTGGACATCGACAACCGCCGCTGGGCGGGCGTGCCGTTCTACCTGCGCACGGGCAAGCGGCTCGGCCGCCGCGTGACGGAGGTCGCCGTCGTCTTCAAGAAGGCGCCGCACCTGCCGTTCGAGAGCTCGCTCACCTCCGACCTCGGCAACAACGCGCTGGTCATCCGCGTGCAGCCCGACGAGGGCGTGACCATGCGGTTCGGCGCCAAGGTGCCGGGCACCGCGATGGAGGTGCGCGACGTGACCATGGACTTCGGCTACGGCCACGCCTTCACCGAGTCCTCCCCCGAGGCGTACGAGCGGCTCATCCTCGACGTGCTGCTCGGCGACCCGCCGCTGTTCCCCACGCGCGAGGAGGTCGAGCTGTCCTGGAAGATCCTCGACCCGATCACCGCGTACTGGGCGCAGCACGGCAAGCCCGAGCCGTACCCCGCCGGCACCTGGGGGCCGGCGTCGGCGAACGAGATGATGGCCCGTGACGGGCGTGCTTGGAGGCGACCGTGATCATCGACATGCCCGAGACCACCACGACGGCGGTCGACAAGCGCCTGGTGCGGCTGCGTGACGAGGGCGGCGCGGTCGCGCTGGGCCGCGTGCTCACGCTGATCGTCGTGGCCGACGCCGACGACGTGGAGATGGCCGTGGACGCGGCCAACGACGCCAGCCGCGAGCACCCGTGCCGCGTCATCGTCCTGGCCGCCGCCGGCGGCCCGGACGACGAGCCGCGGCTCGACGCCCAGATCCGCGTCGGCGGCGACGCCGGCGCGTCCGAGGTGGTCATCCTGCGCACCTCCGGGCCGCTGCAGGACGAGCCGGACTCGGTCGTCATGCCGCTGCTGCTGCCCGACGCCCCGATCGTCGTGTGGTGGCCGCGCGAGGCGCCCGAGGTGCCCTCGGCCGACCGGGTCGGCCGCATGGCCCAGCGCCGCGTGACCGACTCGATCATGTCCGCCGACCCGGAGGCCATGATCCGCCGCCTGGCGCAGAACTACGCCGAGGGCGACACCGACCTGGCCTGGGCCCGCGTCACGCTGTGGCGCGGCCTGCTCGCCGCGGCGCTCGAGCAGCCGCCGTACGAGCCGGTCACCGGCGTCGTCGTGGAGGGCGAGAAGGGCCACACCTCGCTCGACCTCCTGGCCGCCTGGCTCGGCGCGCGCCTGCACTGCCCGGCGCGCATCGTGCACCACGAGGGCGCCAAGGCGATCACCAAGGTCACGCTCGAGCGCAAGGCCGGCACCATCGTGCTGGACCGCCCCGACGGCCGGATCGTGACGATCCGCCAGACCGGCGCGCCGGACCGGCGCATCGCGCTGCCGATCCGCAAGCTCGACGAGGCCCTCATCGAGGAGCTGCGCCGCCTCGACCCGGACGAGATCTTCGAGGAGGTCCTCACCAAGGGCCTCCCCCTGCTCGACGCCGGGGCGCAGGCCGAGACGGTCTCCGCATGACCGGCGCCGCCGTGGCGCCGGGCGCGACGACGGCGAGCCAGCGGCTCGTCGTCGTCCACCCGGACGCCGAGGTGCTCGCCCAGGCCGCCGCGGCGCGCCTGCTGACGCGCATCCTCGACGTGCAGTCGGTGCGCCGCCCCGTGCACGTGGTCCTCACGGGCGGCACGGTCGGCATCCGCACGCTCGCGGCCGCGGCCGCGAGCCCGCTCGTCGCGGCGGTCGACTGGTCGGGCGTGCACCTGTGGTGGGGCGACGAGCGGTTCGTCCCGACCGGGCACGCCGACCGCAACGAGACCCAGGCGCGCGAGGCGCTCCTGGACGCCCTCGTCGCGGAGCACGGCCTGCCCGAGGCGAACGTGCACCCGATGGCCGGGCCGGACCGTGCCGGCTCCCCCGAGGAGTCGGCCACCGCCTACGCCGCCGAGCTCGCCGCCCTGGCCGACCCGGCCGGCGGCGCGCCGCAGGTGCCCGCGTTCGACGTGCTCCTGCTCGGCATGGGGCCCGACGGCCACGTCGCGTCGCTCTTCCCGGGGCACGCCGCCCTCGCGGCGGACGGCGCCACGGTGGGCGTGCACGGCTCCCCCAAGCCGCCGCCGGAGCGGGTCTCGCTGACGTTCGACGCCATCCGCTCCGCCCGCGAGGTGTGGGTGGTGGCCGCGGGCGCCGAGAAGGCCGAGCGGGCCGCCGCCGCGCTGGCGTCCCAGCCGGTGGAGGAGGTCCCGGCGGCGGGCGTGCACGGCACCGAGCGCACGCTGTGGCTGCTGGACACCGCGGCGGCCGACGCGCCGTGACCCACGCACCGGCCGCCTGACACGCGAGAAGGCCGACGCGAGAAGGCCCTGGACCGATCCGGTCCAGGGCCTTCGTCGTGCTCGGGCTCGTCCGCCCGCCGGGTCAGGCGTCGCCGCGGCGGCGCCGCAGGGTGGCGAGCGCCTCCTCGAGCAGCGCGGCGCCGTCCTCGTCGGAGCGGCGCTCCTTCACGTACGCCAGGTGCGTCTTGTAGACCTCGGTGCGCACCGGCGCCGGCGGTGCCGTGGGGTCCAGCCCGGCCGGGTACCCGCAGCGCGGGCAGTCCCAGCTCACCGGCAGCTCGACGTCGGTGCCGACGGCGAAGCTCGGGCGCGTCTCGTGCCCGTTCGCGCACCAGTACGACACCTGGGCGCGGGGCGCGACGTCGCCGCGCTCGGCCTCCCCCAGCGGGCCGGCGCCCACGCGCGAGCCTCGGATCGCCTGTCCGGCAGATGCCACGTTGCGTCGACCTCACCTTCGCGCCCGCTGCTCACCGCGCGGACGGTCGTTCCCTGATCGGTGGCGGCGCGCCGTCGCGCCGCCGAGGGGGTCCGGCGGCGGCGCTGCGGCCCCGCCGGGCGGTCCGGGCGGCGAGCCGCCCGGGCCGGTGGTCTCAGTCGACCTTCTGGATCAGGCCCAGCAGGACGATGACGAGGGTCCACACCACGGCGAAGCTGATGGTGATGCGGTTGAGGTTGCGCTCGGCGACGCCGGAGCTGCCGGCGCTGGCGGTGATGCCGCCGCCGAACATGTCGGACAGGCCGCCGCCCTTGCCCTTGTGCAGCAGGATCAGCAGGGTCAGGAACCCGCTGGTGATCACCAGCAGGACCTGGAGGATGATGCGCAGCGCGTCCATGGGTCCTCGGTCTCGTCGTGGTCGGCTCCCCCGGCGGTGCCGGGATCCCGCGGCCGGTCGCCCGGCCGGGTCAAGGGTATGTGACGTCCGCCCCTCGGGGCGAACCCCGCGCGGGGTTCGCCGAGGGGCGGACGTCGTGGCGCGGGGCGCCTCAGGCGGCGTGCGCCTGGAAGCGCACGATCCTGGCGAACTCCTCGGGGTCGAGGCTCGCACCGCCGACCAGGGCGCCGTCGATGTCCGGCTGCGCCATGATCTGCGCGACGTTGCCCGACTTCACGGAGCCGCCGTACAGCACGCGGACCGTCTCGGCGGTCTCGGCGTCGTAGAGCTCGCCGAGCCGCGCGCGGATCGCGCCGCACACCTCCTGGGCGTCGTCGGGCGTGGCGACCTCGCCGGTGCCGATCGCCCAGACCGGCTCGTAGGCGACGACGACCTTGGCGACCTGCTCCTTGTCGAGCCCGGCCAGGCCGGCCTCGAGCTGGCGCAGGGTGTGGGCGACGTGCTCGCCGGCCTTGCGGACCTCGAGCCCCTCGCCCACGCACAGGATCGCGGAGATGCCGTGCGCGTCGAGGGCGCGGATCTTGGCGTTGACCAGCTCGTCGGACTCGCCGTGGTACTCGCGGCGCTCCGAGTGGCCGACGGCGCAGTAGCGCACGCCGAGGCGGGCGAGCATCTGCGCCGAGACCTCGCCGGTGTACGCGCCGCTCGCGTGCGCCGAGACGTCCTGCGCGCCGTAGCCGATCTCGAGCTTGTCGCCGTCGACCAGCGTCTGGACCGAGCGCAGGTCGGTGAACGGCGGCAGCACGACCGCCTCGACGGCGGCGAAGTCGTGCTTGGCGTCCTTGAGCGTCCACGCGAGCTTCTGGACGGTGGCGATGGCCTCCTGGTGGTCCAGGTTCATCTTCCAGTTGCCCGCCATCAGCGGGGTGCGGTTCGCCATGGGGTCAGTCCTCCAGGACCTGGATGCCGGGCAGGGTCTTGCCCTCGAGGAGCTCGAGGGAGGCGCCACCACCGGTGGAGATATGGCTGAAGCCGGCCTCGTCGAAGCCGAGCTGGCGCACGGCGGCCGCGGAGTCGCCGCCGCCGACGATGGAGAAGGCGCCGTTCGCGGTCGCGTCGACGATGCCCTGCGCGACGGCACGGGTGCCGCCGGCGAACGCGTCGAACTCGAACACGCCCATGGGGCCGTTCCACGCGATGGTCTTCGCGTCGGCGAGCTTCGCAGCGAAGGCCGCGCCGGACGCCGGGCCGATGTCCAGGCCCATCCTGCCCTCGGGGATCCCCTCGGCGGGCACGACGTCGTGCGGCGAGTCGGCGGCGAAGCGGTCGGCCACGACGACGTCGGTCGGCAGCACGATCTCGACGCCGTTCTCCTCCGCCGTGGCGAGGTAGCCCTTGACCGTCTCGACCTGGTCCTCCTCGAGCAGCGAGGCGCCGACGCCGTAGCCCTTGGCGGCGAGGAAGGTGAAGACCATGCCGCCGCCGACGAGCAGGCGGTCGGCCTTGGTCAGCAGGTTGGCGATGACGCCGAGCTTGTCGGAGACCTTGGAGCCGCCGAGCACGACCGCGTACGGGCGGGCGGGGTCGGTCGTGGCCTTCGACAGCGACTCGACCTCGCGCAGCACCAGGTCGCCGGCGGCGGACGGCAGCAGCTTGGCGACGTCGTAGACCGAGGCCTGCTTGCGGTGCACCACGCCGAAGCCGTCCGAGACGAAGGCGTCGGCGAGCTCGGCCAGCTCGCGCGCGAGCTCCTCGCGCTCGGCGTCGGTCTTCGAGGTCTCGCGGGCGTCGAAGCGGACGTTCTCGAGGAGCGCGACGTCGCCGTCGGCCAGGGCCTCGACCGTCTCGCGGGCGGACGGGCCCACCACGTCCTGCGCGAGCCGCACCTCGGCGCCGAGCAGCTCGCCCAGGCGGGCAGCGACGGGCGCCAGCGAGTACTTCGCGTCCGGCTCGCCCTTGGGGCGGCCGAGGTGGGCGGTGACGACGACGCGGGCGCCGGCGTCGCGCAGGCGCGTCAGCGTCGGCAGCGCCGCGCGGATGCGGCCGTCGTCGGTGATCGTCGTGCCGTCGAGCGGCACGTTGAAGTCGGAGCGGACGAGGACGCGCTTGCCGCGCAGGTCCCCCAGGGAGTCGATGGTCTTCATGGGCACTCCACCTGTAGCCGGGTCTCGGGGTAGGTCAGGGACGGCGCCCGGGCCGCGCGGCCCGGACACGACGACGTCCGCGTGCGCGGCGCCCGCCGGCGACTGGGTCACTCGGTCGGGCGGCGCGCACGCGGACGTGTCGGATCACGCTCGGGGCGCTGGCGTCAGAGACGCTCGCCCACGTAGGTCGTGAGCGCGACGAGCGAGTTGGAGTAGCCCCACTCGTTGTCGTACCAGGAGACGACCTTGACCTGGTTGCCGATCACCTTGGTGAGCTTGGCGTCGAAGATCGACTGGTGCGGGTTGGTGACGATGTCCGACGAGACGATCTCGTCGTCCACGTACTCCAGGTGGCCCTTGAGCGCACCCTCGGCGGCGGCCTTGACCGCGGCGTTGACCTCGTCCACCGTGACCTCGCGCGGGGCCTCGAAGGTGAGGTCCGTGGCCGAGCCGGTGATGACCGGCACGCGCAGGGCGAAGCCGTCGAGCTTGCCCTTGAGCTCCGGGAGCACCAGGCCGATGGCCTTGGCGGCGCCGGTCGAGGTCGGGACGATGTTCTGGGCGGCGGCGCGGGCGCGACGCAGGTCGCGGTGCGGGCCGTCCTGGAGGTTCTGGTCGCCGGTGTAGGCGTGGATCGTCGTCATGAGGCCACGCTCGATGCCGATCGAGTCGTTCAGGGCCTTGGCCAGCGGCGCGAGGCAGTTCGTGGTGCACGACGCGTTCGAGACGATGTGGTGCGCGGCGGCGTCGTACTGGTCGTGGTTGACGCCCATCACGAAGGTGGCGTCCTCGTTCTTCGCGGGCGCCGAGATGATGACCTTCTTGGCGCCGGCGTCGATGTGCGCCTTGGCCTTGGTGGCGTCCGTGAAGAAGCCGGTGGACTCGATGACGATGTCCGCGCCCAGCTCGGCCCAGGGCAGGTTGGCGGGGTCGCGCTCGGCCAGCGCACGGATCTTCTTGCCGTCGACGATGATGTTCTCGTCGTCGTACTCGACCGACGAACCCAGGCGGCCCAGCACCGTGTCGTACTTGAGCAGGTGGGCCAGGGTCTTGTTGTCGGTCAGGTCGTTGACGCCGACGACCTCGATGTCCGCACCCGACTCCACGAGAGCGCGGTAGAAGTTCCGTCCGATGCGGCCGAAGCCGTTGATCCCGACGCGGATGGTCACAATGCCCTCCTCAGGGGCGCGCCGGGCCCTCCCGACGCACACGTTGTTGCCTGACAGCGCGCGGTGGCGCGCGTCTGTGACGGCGCTGACCTTCCGGCGAGGAACTTCAGGCGCACGGCCTGCACGACCTCTGGAGAAGGTCACGTCGTCGTCACCTGACGCCCTCGAGCCTATACCCCTCCGAGCCCCGGTGTGTGACGAGGCCCGCATTCCGGAGCGTGCGGTCTGACCACGCGCGCCGGGGTGCTCACAGGTCCAGCAGGTCCGGGCTCAGCCCCGCCTCGGTGTCCGGGATCCCGAGCTCGAGGGCGCGCTTGTCGGCCGTCGACAGCAGCCGGCGGATGCGGCCCGCGACGGCGTCCTTGGACAGCGGCGGGTCGGCGAGCTGGCCGAGCTCCTCCAGCGACGCCTCCTTGTGCTTGAGCCGCAGCTCGCCGGCCTCGCGCAGGTGCTCGGGCACCTCGTCGGCCAGGATCTCGAACGCGCGCTGGACGCGGGCGCCGGCGGCGACGGCGGCCCGCGCGGAACGGCGCAGGTTCGCGTCGTCGAAGTTCGCCAGGCGGTTGGCGGTGCCGCGCACCTCGCGGCGGGCGCGGCGCTCCTCCCACACGACGAGCGACGCCGAGGCGCCCATGCGGCGCAGCATCTGGCCGATCGCGTCGCCGTCGCGGATGACCACCCGGTCGACGCCCCGCACCTCGCGGGACTTGGCCTGCACGCCCAGCCGGCGCGCGGCGCCCACGAGCGCCAGCGCGGCCTCCGGGCCCGGGCACGTCACCTCGAGCGCCATCGACCGCCCCGGCTCGGTGAGGGACCCGTGCGCCAGGAACGCGCCGCGCCACACCGCCTCGGCCTCGGCGACGCCCGCGGAGACCACCTCCGGCGCGAGCCCGCGCACCGGCCGCCCGCGCTGGTCGAGCAGGCCGGTCTGCCGCGCCAGGGACTCCCCCTCGCGCACCACGCGCACGACGTACCGGTTGTTCTTCCGCAGCCCGCCGGCCTGGACGACGATGAGGTCGCTCTGGTGGCCGTAGAGGTCGGCGATCGCCGTCCGCAGCCGCGCGGCCACGGACTCGGTGTCGAGCTCCGCCTCGATCACCACCCGGCCGGAGATGATGTGCAGCCCGCCGGAGAACCGCAGCGTCGCCGAGACCTCCGCCTTGCGGCACGACGTGCGCGTGATCCGCAGCCGCGCCAGCTCGTCCTTCACCTCTGCCGTGAGCGCCATGGCGGTCATCCTGCCACGGCGTGTCGCCTCCCGGCGTGTCGCGCCGCGCGGCGCGGGCGTGACGACGGTCTCAGGCGTCGGCGCCGGGCCGGCGGACGTCGCCCAGCACGCCGTCGAACACGTCGCGGTAGGCCGCGGCGAGCCGCAGCGCGTCGTGGCGCGCCGTGCCGTCGCCGAGGGCCACCTGGCGCATGAGCAGCCGCGCCCCCATGGCAGCGGCGGCCTCTGCCGCGGCCTCGACGTCCTCCACCGCCGCCGGGTCGGCCAGCACGACGTCGATGCGCAGGTCGGGAGCGTGCTTGCGCAGCGCCTCGAGGTGGTCGACGGCCGTGAGGCCGGACATCTCGCCGTCGGGCGAGAGGTTGAGCGTGACGCACCGGCGGGCAGCGGTCTCGTGCAGCGCCGCCGCCAGCTCCGGCACCAGCAGGTGGACGAGCACCGACGAGTACCAGGACCCGGGCCCCAGCACCACCCAGTCCGCCGCGCGCACCGCCGCGACCGCCTCGGCGTGCGCCGGCGGGTCGGACGGGACCAGGCGCAGCTGCTCGATGCGCCCCGGGGCCGTCGCCACGCGGCTCTGCCCGGCCACCGTCTCCAGGTGCCCGCCCGCGCCGTCGTCCACCCGGACGTCGGCCTCGACCGCGAGCGGCACCGACGACATGGGCAGCACGCGCCCGCGCGCCCCCAGCAGCCGGCCGACCCAGTCGAGGCCGGCGACCTCGTCGCCGAGCAGCTCCCACAGCGCGACGATGAGCAGGTTGCCCGTGGCGTGCCGGTCCAGCGGGCCGGCCGAGTCGAACCGGTGCTGCAGCACGGCGCTCCACGTGCGCCCCCACTCGGAGTCGTCGCACAGCGCCGCGAGCGCCATCCGCAGGTCGCCCGGCGGCAGGACGCCGAGCTCGGAGCGCAGGCGTCCGGACGAGCCGCCGTCGTCGGCGACGGTGACGACGGCAGTGAGCCGGTCGCTGACGTGCCGCAGCGCGGAGAGGCTGGCCGACAGCCCGTGACCGCCGCCCAGGGCGGTCACCGCGGGTCGGGGCGAGCTGAAGGCCAAGCTCACTCCTTCCCGAGGTCGCGCGCCGTCACCGTGACCCGCTGCCCGGACCCCCGCAGCCGCTGGGCGATCGCCTCGGCGATCGCCACCGAGCGGTGCTTGCCGCCGGTGCAGCCCACCGCGATGGTCACGTACCGCTTCTCCTCGTGCAGGTAGCCGGCCAGCACGGGCTCGAGCGCGGCGACGTAGCGGTCGACGAACTCGCGCGCGCCCGGGCGCCCGAGCACGTAGTCGCGCACCGGCGCGTCCCGGCCGGTGAGGTGGCGCAGCTCGGTCACCCAGTACGGGTTGGACAGGAAGCGGACGTCGACGACATGGTCGGCGTCGAGCGGCAGGCCGTACTTGAAGCCGAAGGCCACCACGTTGACGCGCAGGGTCTCGGGACCGCCGTCGGCGACCGCGGCGCGGATCTCGCGGGCGAGGTCGTGCACCGACAGGTCCGAGGTGTCGATGACGGTGTCGGCGCGCTCGGCGATCGTGGCGAGCGCCCGGCGCGCGTCGGCGATGCCGTCGAGGATGCGCCCGTCGCCCTGCAGCGGGTGGGGGCGCCGCACGCTCTCGAACCGCCGCACGAGCGCCTCGTCGGTGGCGTCGAGGAACAGGATCCGGTAGTCCACGCCGCGCTGGCGCATGTGCCCGAGGGCCCCGCGCAGGTCGTTGAAGTACTCGCGGCCGCGGACGTCGGCGACGACCGCGAGCCGCTCGACGGACGACCCGCTGCGGGTCATGAGGTCCACGAGCGGGACGATCATGGCCGGCGGGAGGTTGTCGACGACGAACCAGTCGAGGTCCTCCAGGACGCCGGCGGCGCGGCTGCGCCCGGCGCCCGACATGCCCGTGATGATCAGGACCTCGGGGCCGCTGTGCTCGGGACCGTGCGCGGCCGCCTCGATCGCCGGGATGCCGGTGGGCAGGGTCAGGGGCTCGGGCTCCCGGACTGCCGCCTCGGCGGCACGGGAGGCGGCGTCGGCCGACGTGTCGCTCATGAGCCCAGCATGCCAGCCTGCACGGCCCCCGCGGCGTCGCCGCCGGACGTGTCCGGGCCGGTCGGGGCGTCGCCGCCCGCGGCCGTGCCCGGGGTCTCGTCGGCCGAGCCCGCGGAGTCCGCCGAGGACGCGGAGCCGGCCGCGCCGAGGGCCGTGAGCACCGCGCGGGCGGTGGCCGGTCCCATGCCGCGGACCGCGGCGATCTCCTCCACGCTCGCCGCCTTGAGCCGCTTGACGGACCCGAAGTGGGTCAGCAGCGCCTTGGTGCGCGCCGGCCCGAGGCCGGGCACGTCGTCGAGCACGGACGCCGTCATGCCCTTGCTGCGCCGGCGGCGGTGCTGGGTGATGGCGAACCGGTGCGCCTCGTCGCGGACACGCTGGAGCAGGTACAGCCCCTCGGAGGACCGCTGCAGGATGACCGGGTAGTCCTCCCCCGGCAGCCACACCTCCTCCAGGCGCTTGGCCAGGCCGCACAGCGCGACGTCGGTCACGCCGAGCTCGTCGAGCGCCCGGCGCGCCGCCTCGACCTGCGGCGGGCCGCCGTCGACCACCACGAGGTTGGGCGGGTACGCGAAGCGCGACGGCCGGTCGGCGTCGGCGGTGACCTCGCCGGAGCGCTGCGCGCCTCCGGGCCCCGTCGGCGCCGGCGTGTCCTCGTCCTCGAGGTCGATCTCGACCTCCCCGGCGCGGGACCGGTCGGCCAGGTAGCGGCGGAAGCGCCGGGTGATGACCTCGTGCATCGCCTCGGTGTCGTCGCGCGCGCCCGTGCCGTCGGCGCCGCGGATGCTGAACGACCGGTACTCGCTCTTGCGGGCCAGGCCGTCCTCGAACACGACCATCGACGCCGACTGGTAGGTGCCCTGGGTGTGCGACACGTCGTAGCACTCGATGCGCAGGGGCGCCGAGTCGAGGCCGAGCGCCTCCTGGATCTCGCGCAGCGCCTGGCTGCGCGTGGTCAGGTCGCCGGCGCGGCGGGTGCGGTGCAGGGCCAGGGCGTGCTCGGCGTTCTTGCGGACCGTCTCCGCCAGCTCGCGCTTCTCGCCGCGCTGTGGCACGCGGACCTCGACCTTGGCCCCGCGCAGCCCGGTGAGCCAGGCGGTGACCTGCTCCAGGTCCGGCGGCAGCACCGGGACCAGCACCTCGCGCGGCACGGCGTCGCGGGCGGCCGCGCGGGCGGCGTCATCGGCCCCGCCCTCGAGCGCCTCGTCGGCGGACCCGTAGACCTGCTGCAGCAGGTGCTCGACGAGCTCGGCGTCCGTGACGTCCTCGACCTTCTCCACGACCCAGCCGCGCTGACCCCGGATGCGCCCACCGCGCACGTGGAACACCTGCACGGCGGCCTCGAGCTCGTCGCCGACGAGCGCGAAGACGTCGGCGTCCGTGGCGTCGCCGAGCACCACGGCGTTCTTCTCCAGCGCGCGCTGCAGCGCCTGGACGTCGTCGCGCAGCCGTGCCGCGCGCTCGTACTCCATGTCGGCGGCGGCCTCCTGCATCTGCTTCTCGAGCCGGCGCACGAACCGCTGGGTGTCGCCAGCCATGAAGTCGCAGAAGTCCTGCGCGAGCTGCTTGTGGTCCGCGGCGGAGATGCGCTCCACGCAGGGCGCCGAGCACTTGTCGATGTAGCCGAGCAGGCAGGGGCGGCCGCTGGCCTGGGCGCGCTTGTAGACGCCGGCCGAGCACGTGCGGATCGGGAAGACGCGCAGCAGCAGGTCGAGCGTCTCGCGGATCGCCCAGGCGTGGCCGTAGGGCCCGAAGTAGCGGGTGCCGGGGCGCTTGGCGCCGCGCATCACCTGGGCGCGCGGCACCGCCTCGGACATCGTCACGGCGAGGTAGGGGTACGACTTGTCGTCGCGGTACTTGACGTTGAACCGCGGGTCGTACTGCTTGATCCAGGTGTACTCGAGCGCGAGCGCCTCGACCTCGGTGCCGACCACCGTCCACTCGACGGACGCGGCGGTGGTCACCATCGTCTGGGTGCGGTGGTGCAGGTTGGCGATGTCCTGGAAGTAGCTGGACAGCCGGGAGCGCAGGTTCTTGGCCTTGCCGACGTAGATCACGCGGCCGTGGGCGTCCCGGAAGCGGTACACGCCCGGCGACGTGGGGATCTCCCCGGGCGCAGGGCGATAGGTGGCGGGGTCGGCCATGCCGTCCACCCTAAGCCGCGCCGCCGACACCGTCGGACGCCGGGGCGTCCGGGGTCCGCAGGCGCGCCCGCAGCCCGCCGGCCGGCGGGCCCGGCGCGGGGTCG
>NZ_WUWN01000026.1 GCF_009846865.1 Puerhibacterium puerhi | reverse complement strand
GGGGCCCGCGCCGGCCGCCGGGTGCGCGACGCCGACGCCGGCCGCGCCCGCCGGCGCGCGGCGCGGTCCCTCGCCGTCGCGGGCGTGGTCGTGGCGCTGGTGCTGCCCGTGGCCGGCGCCACCTCGTGGGCGCTCGCCGAGGCGCACGGGCACCAGGTGGGCGACCTGGGGGCCACCGCCACGCCGGTGGTGCCCGCCGTCGGCCGCCAGATGCAGGACTCCGGCCGCAACGCCCGCGTGCTGCAGCTCGAGCGTGACGCCGACGGCGTGGTCGGCTACGCGCTGCTGCACGCGGACGGCACCGCGCTGACCGACGCGTCGGTGGTCGTGCGCGCCCGGGACGCGGGCGTCGTCGGCGCGCCGCAGGCGGGCGACGAGCGTCTCGACGCGGTGGCTGCCGACCTGGCCGCCGGCCAGGCGCCCGACCTCGCGGCGCGGCTGGCCGACCTCGGGGTCGGCGCCGTGCAGGTGCCGCCCGGGGCCGACCGCGACCTGGTGACGACGCTGGACATGGTGGCCGGCCTGACGCGCGTCACCGAGGGCGAGGGCACGCTGCTGTGGCGCGTCGCGCCCGAGGGCGAGCCCGCCCCGGGCTGGGCGCGGCTGACGGACGCGGCGCCGGGCGCGGGCGACCGGCCCGAGGTGCTGGGTGTGCTGGCCTCCCGGGGCCTGCGCGTGCGGGACGCCGTCCCGGTGGCCTCCGACCCCGACACCACGCGCGTGGTCGTGCTGGCGTCCGCCGCCGACCCGGGCTGGCAGGCCACGCTGGACGGCCGCCGGCTGGCGGCCGTGGAGGCCGACGGCCTGCAGGCGTTCGAGGTGCCCGCCGAGGGCGGCCGCCTGCGGGTGGACTACGTGGACCCGCGCCAGCCGCTGTGGTTCACCGCCGGCGGCGTCGTGCTGCTGGTGTTCGTGCTGCTGGCCCTGCCCGTCGGGCGCCGGCGAGGGAGGTGACCGTGGCACGGAAGAAGGCCACGCGGGCGGCCACGAAGCCGACCGCCGAGACGACCACGGAGTCGACCGCCGAGACGACCACGGAGTCGACCACCGAGGCGACCCCGGCCACGAGGAGTGCCCGGGGCCGGAGCACCCGCACCGTGGTCCGCTGGGTCGCCATGGCGGTCACGGGCGTCGCGGTGGTCGGTGCGACCGGCGCCGTCGCCGCCGTCGGGCTGCCGTGGGCGCAGGCCCTGACGGGCGACCCCGCCGCCGTCGGGCCCGACCCCGCACGCGCGGTGGCGGTCGACCCCGCGCCGGCCACGCTCGTGTGCCCGCAGCCCGCCCGGCTCCCGGAGGGCGCCGACGTCGGCGACGACCAGTTCCGGGCCGCGCCGGTGCAGACGGCCTCGACGTACGCCCTGGCGGTCCTGGGGTCGCCGGAGCAGGCCCCGCGCCTGTCCGCGCTCGACGGCACCGGCGGGCGCGAGCTCGCCCGCGGGGCGGCGGCCGACGCCGCGGCGGGCGGTGCGTCCGGCTCCCTGCTGCTGCGCGCCCAGCCCGACGCCGAGGGACCGTTCCGCGCGGCCGGCGCGCTGGCCTCCGTCACCACGTCGGGGGACCTGCGCGGCCTCGCCGCCGGCGCCTGCACCGCCCCGGCGATCTCGCAGTGGCTCGTCGGCGGCAGCACGGAGGTCGGCTCGAGCGCCCTGCTCGTGGTGCAGAACCCCAGCGAGCGCGCCGCCACGGTGACGCTGGACGTCTACGGGCCCGGCGGCCAGGTGGCGCTCGGCAGCAACGGCTCGTTCGTGCTCGGCCCGGGCGAGTCCCGCGAGACGCGGCTCGAGGCCGCCGCCCCGGACCAGCGCCGGCTCGCGGTGCACGTGACCTCGTCCGGCGCACGCGTGGCCGCCGCCCTGCAGGCCCAGGCGATCGACGGGCTGGTGCCGCAGGGCACCGACCTGCTGACGCCGGGCGCCGCGCCGCGGCGGTCGGTCGCCGTGCCCGGGATCGTCTCCGGCGGCCAGGCCGTGGACGACCCGCACGCCCCGCAGCTGCGGATGCTCGTGCCCGGCGAGGAGCCGACCACCGCCCGCGTGAGCGTCTACGGCCCGGACGGGCGCGTGTACCTGCGCGGCGGCGAGGAGGTGGACCTCGACCCCGGCGTCGTCACCGACCTGCCGATCGGCGGTCTGCCGGAGGGGTCCTACACCGTGGTGGTGGACGCGGACCGCCCGCTCGTGGCCGCCGCGGTCAGCCACCGCGAGGGCGCGGCGGCCGACGACGCGGTGGTCTCGGGCGCGCCGTACGACGTCGCGTGGGTGGCGGGCACGGCGGTGCCGGAGGCCGCGGCCTCCGCCCAGGCGGCCCTGCCGGGCGGCACGCGGGCGGTGCTGGCGCTGACCGCCGTGCCGGCCGACCGCGGCGAGGACGCCGACCCGAGCGGGCAGACCACGGCCGTCGTACGGCTCTACGGCGCCGACGGCGCCCAGGTCGCCGAGCGGTCGGTCGACCTCGAGGCGGCGCGCAGCACCACCGTGGACCTCGCGGAGCTGGCCGGCGACGCCAGCGCGGCGGCCGTCGGCGTCGAGGCCGAGGACGCCGGCGTCGTGTGGTCGGTGCAGCTCACGGCCGACGACGGCACCGACTCGTCCGGCACGCTCGTCGCGTCGCTGCCCGCCACCGCGACCGTGTCGGCGCCCGGCAGCGTGAGCGTGCACGAGGTCGACGCCGCCGGCTGACCGTCCAGGCCCGGCGGACGGGCCGGGCCCGGTGCCGGCCTGTGCTGTCGGGGCGTCAGCGGCCCGAGCCGGCAGCCTGCGTGGTGCGCTCCGCCGGCGTGACCGGGGCGGCGGCGGCCGGCTGCCGGGCGGCGATCGCGGCGCTGACCCGCTTGCCGACGCGGCGGGCGAGGGTGTGCGAGTGCCGCTCGACGAGGTGGAAGAACGCCACGGCCACGACCGCCGAGACCGCGACGCACAGCAGCGCGCGGTAGCGCAGCTCGAGACCGCCGGCCGGGCCCCAGGCCACCGCCATGATCACGGGGACGTGCACGAGGTAGAGGCTGAAGGAGTACCTGCCCGCCGCCTGGAACGGCCGCGTCTCGAGCAGCCGCCGCAGCGGGGTCCAGCCGAGCGCCGTCACCACGACGGCGAGCGCCCCCAGGGGGCCGAGGGCCCGCAGGGCGTCGACCTCGTGGGTGAGCTCGGGCGACCCGTGGCCGGCCAGCCACGGCATCACCAGGACGGCGAGCGCCGCGAGCGTCACGAGCGGCCAGGCGACCAGGCGCCAGAAGAGGCCGTCGCACCGCGCCAGCAGGCGCTGTACCTGGGGGAGCGAGGCCGCCAGGAGGGTGCCGAGGAAGAACACCGGCAGGTAGTGCAGCGCGCCGTTCGACGTCTGGTACCCCGCGTAGGTCACCAGCGGCGTGACGAGCACGACCACCAGCCAGCGGCGCCGCAGCCACAGCGCGGCGGCGACGTACAGCGGCAGGGCCAGGGAGAACAGCAGCTCCCAGCGGATGGACCACAGCGGGTTGTTGATCGGGTAGCTGCTGCTGGACACCAGGTCGAGCGCGACGACGACGTCCTTCCACGACAGGTCGGTGAACGGCATCGAGTGCGTCCACACGCTCGCCGGCCGCTGGGTCGCCGGGACGACCAGGATCCACACCGCGGCCAGCGCCACGGAGGCGGCGACGGGCACGCCGAGCCGCACGAGGCGCGACGGGTAGTAGCTCATCCAGTCGTACGCGGGGCGGCGCAGCACGGGCAGCGCCAGGACCAGGCCGCTGAGGACGAAGAAGACCAGGACGGCCTCCGGCCCCGCGACCAGCAGGTGCAGCGGCGTGCGGGCCAGGCTCCACTCGAGCGTCCCGGGCTGCGGCTGGTCGCCGCCCTTGTACGTGGCCGCGAACGCGGGGATCAGCAGGGCGGTGTGGTGCAGCAGCACGATGACGGCGGCGACGCCGCGCAGACCGTCCAGGCTGTGCAGTCGACCGGAGGCCTCGGGGCGGGGGGAGCGGCGTGTCACGGGCGCCGAAGGTAACAAGACAACCTGGACGGGCGCACGGTGGCGCCTGTCCGGGCGGGGGTCAGCGGCCCTCGAAGTGGGGGTCGATCTCCTCGGGCGTGCGCGCGAGGAGGTGGGCGATCTGCTCGACGACGACGTCGTGGACCAGGTCGGCCAGGTCCTCGTCGTCGACGGCGCGCAGCTCCACGGGCCGCCGGTAGACCACCACGCGCGCGGGCTGGCCGGCGTGCGCGGGGAAGCACCGCCCGAGCGGGACGCCGCCGGCCTCCCACGGCGCCGGGTCGGACGGCGGCACGTCCTCGACGGCGAACTCCGTGCCGGCCAGCTGCCGCGCCCACGTGCGCTCGACGTCCTCGACGGCGTCGAGCACCAGGTCGTCGAACCGCTCGGAGCGGCTTCGGTGCGCCGGGGCGCCGGGCGGCAGCAGCGGTCCGCGCAGGCCGCGCCCGCGCCGGTCGCGCCGGCGGGCGGGGGCGGCGTCGGCCTGCGGCGTCGGCAGCGCGGGGGCCACGAAGGGCACGACCGCGGGGCGCGGACGGCGCGGCCGGCCGTGCGGCGGGGGCGTCGGCTGTCCGCCGCGCGAGGAGCCGAAGAGTCCCACGTGCCGACTCTACGACGGCGCCGGTGCGGCGCCGGTGCGGCGCTGGTCACGCTGCGGTCACGCCCGGCGTGGGTGCGCGGGGCACGCCCCGGGCAGGGCGTAAGGTCACCGCGTGAGATCGGTCAGGCAGTGCTCGCGCACGGCATGCACGCGTGCGGCCGTCGCGACCCTCACCTACGTGTACGCGGACTCCACCGCCGTCCTCGGCCCGCTCGCCCAGCTGGCGGAGCCGCACTCCTACGACCTGTGCGCCGAGCACGCCGAGCGGCTCACCGCGCCGCGCGGCTGGGAGGTCGTGCGGCTCACCCCGCAGCTCGAGGACGTCGGCCCCACGCCGGACGACCTGTCGGCGCTCGCCGAGGCGGTCCGCGAGGCCGGCCGCGTGCGCCAGCCCGCGCGGCCGGAGCCGGGCACGCTCACCGAGACGGCCCGCCGCGGGCACCTGCGCGTGCTGCGCGCCGAGGGCGACTGAGCGCCCGCACCGGCGTCCGAGGGGCCCGCCCGGCCCCGATAGGCTGGCGGCCATGTCGCAGCTCGCCGTCGTCGTCGTCACCTACAAGCGCCAGGAGCTGCTCGGCGAGCTGCTCGACTCCGTGCGCGCGCTGAGCGCGAAGCCCGACCTGCTGGTCGTGGTCGACAACGAGAACTCGCCCGAGACGGGCCGGATCGTCGCCGACGCCGCCGCCGACCTGCCGGAGACCAAGGTCCAGTACGCACCCCAGGCGACCAACACCGGCGGCGCCGGCGGCTTCAGCGAGGGCATGCGGCTCGCCTACGAGGCGGGTGCCGACTGGATCTGGATGATGGACGACGACGTCGCCGTGCTCCCCGAGGGCCTCGCGCGCGTGCGCCGCTGGACCGACGGCGTCGACCGCGACCTCGCCGCGGGCGTGCCGCTGGACCGGACGCACGGCGTCCTGCAGCCGCAGCGGCGCAACTTCGACGGCAGCGCGTTCTACTGGCAGTACCACTTCGTCACAACGATGGGCATCCCCAACCCGTTCGCCCCGCGCGCCTTCCCCGAGGACGGCGCGCCGCGGTGGCGGCCCATGAACACCGCCTGCTTCGAAGGCGGGGTGTTCCACCGCGAGGTGGTGCGCCGCATCGGCCTGCCGGACGCCCGGTTCTTCATCTACTGGGACGACACCATCTACGGCTACCTGTCCACGAAGGTGACCCGCCCGGCCCTGGTGAGCGACTTCGCGCTGCGCCGCACGCGCACGCTGCAGCACCTGCCCATCGGGCGCATCCGCAAGCTCAACTCCACGAGCGACATGGCGCGGTACCACATCATGCGCAACCGCGGGTACATGGCCCGCTACCTGCAGGCGCACGGCGACCTGCGGCCGGCGCTGTTCGCGCTGGGCACCGCGGTGACGTTCGGCAAGGAGTTCGTGCGCCTGTTCGTCTCCGGGCACGTCCGCTCCGGCCTGCCCGAGCTGGTCCGCGGCTGGCGCGACGCCCGGGCGCTGCGCCGCGACCCGCGGTGGGAGCCGCCGCGCCCGCTCGGCGCCTGACGCCGGGGCCAGGGGGCGCCGGGGGCCGGAGATCCTGGTGTCAGGGCACCCAGGCGCAGACGAGCCGGCCCTCGCCGGCGGCCTCGAGGGGGCCGGTGGCGTCGGGGACGAACACGGACCGGCCGCGAGGCAGCGGCGTCGTGCCGCCCGCGTGCCGCAGCTCGAGCCGGCCGTCGAGCGCGAGCAGCACCCGAGGGCCGGCCGGGGGCAGCACCGCCGGCTCGGCCGGGTCCACGGCGGCCGCCGTGAGGGCGAACTCCTCGACCGGCGCGCGGAACGTCACCACGCGGCTGTGCCGCCCGGCGACCGCCACCCGCGGCGTGACCGGCGGCGACGGCTCGAAGGAGGCGCACTCGACGAGCGCCGGCTCGTCGACGTGCTTGGTCGTCAGCCCGGCCCGCAGCACGTTGTCGGAGCTGGCCATCACCTCGACGGCGAGCCCCGACAGGTAGGCGTGCACCTCGCCCGGCGGCACGAACATCGCCCGGCCCGGCTCGAGGGTCAGCCGGTTGAGCAGCAGCGACGCCACGGCGCCGGGGTCGCCGGGGTGCTGCTGCGCCAGCAGCAGCACCGTCGCGTCCTCGACGGGCGACGGCGAGCCGGCCTCCAGGCGCGCGCGCACCGACGCCACCGCCTGGTCGACGTGCTCGCGGCAGGCGGCGTCGCCGCGCGCCGCGACGAGGGTGCCGAACGCCGCGCGCAGCCCCTGGCCCGAGCGGTCGCGGGCGAGGGCGTCGGCCGCCCGGGCGACGAGCTCGCCGTCCAGGCCCTGCAGCAGCCGCAGCGCGGCACGGGGGCTGCGGAACCCGGCGAGCGCCTCGAACCGGGTGAGGGCGACCACCATCTCGGGCTTGTGCTGGTCGTCGTGGAACGACCGCTGCGGCGACCCCAGCGGGACGCCGGTCCGGTTCTCGCGGTTGAACCCGGCCCGGGCGGCGTGGGGGCGGGGGTGCACCTGCAGCGACAGCGCGCGCTCCGCGGCCAGCACCTTGAGCAGGAAGGGCAGCCGCGGCCCGAAGCCGTCCGAGACGCGGGTGCCGAGCGTGCCCACCGGGTCGTCGTGGATGAGGTCGTCCAGCCGCACGCCGTCCGCCGTGCGCGAGGGTGCGCTGGGGTGCGCGCCGAGCCACAGCTCGGCCGCGGGCCGCCCGTCCGGCGTCGTGCCGAGCAGCTCGTGCACGGCCACCGGCGAGCCCCAGTCGTAGTGCTGGACCGTGTTGGTCAGCACGTGCACCGCCCGTCCCACGGGCCACCTCCCTCGCGTCGCGGCCCAGCCTCGCACACGGGCCCCGTAGGCTGACGCCGTGACGCTCGACCTGTCCACGATCATCAAGGCCTACGACGTGCGCGGCACCGTCCCGGACCAGCTTTCACCCGCGGTGGCCGAGGCGGTCGGCGCCGCCTTCGCCCGCGTGGTCGTGCTGCCGGAGCACGCGCCCGGCGCCTCGCCCGACGCCTCGCCCGACGCTGCCGCGCGCCGACCCGCGGTGGTCGTCGGCAACGACATGCGCGACTCGGGGCCGGCGCTCGTCGAGGCGTTCGCCCGCGGCCTGACCGCGGCCGGCGTCGACGTCGTGCGCATCGGCCTGTGCTCCACGGACGGTCTCTACTTCGCCTCCGGGTCGCTGAGCCTGCCCGGGGCCATGTTCACCGCCTCGCACAACCCGGCCGTCTACAACGGCATCAAGCTGTGCCGCGTCGGCGCCCGGCCGGTCGGCCAGGAGACCGGGCTGGCGCAGGTGCGCGAGCGCGCCCAGTCCTACCTCGACGACGGGCTGCCCGAGCCGGCGCCCGAGCCGGGCACCGTGACCGAGCGCGACCTGCTGGCCGACTACGCCGCGTTCCTGCGCGGGCTCGTGGACCTGTCCGGCATCCGCCCGCTGAAGGTCGTGGTCGACGCCGGCAACGGCATGGGCGGGCACACGGTCCCGGCCGTGCTCGGCACCGGCGCCGGGCTGCCGGCGCTGCCGCTGGAGGTCGTGCCGCTGTACTTCGAGCTGGACGGCACGTTCCCGAACCACGAGGCGAACCCGCTCGAGCCGAAGAACCTCCTCGACCTGCAGGCCGCCGTCGTCGAGCACGGCGCGGACCTGGGCCTGGCGTTCGACGGCGACGCCGACCGCTGCTTCGTCGTCGACGAGACCGGCCGGCCCGTCTCGCCGTCGGCCATCACCGCCCTGGTGGGGCTGCGCGAGGTGGGCAAGGAGCTCGCCGCCGGCCGCACGCCCACGGTGATCCACAACCTCATCACCTCGCGCGCCGTGCCGGACCTGCTGCAGGCCGCGGGCGCGACGACCGTGCGCACCCGCGTGGGCCACTCGTTCATCAAGGCGCAGATGGCGCAGCACGAGGCCGTGTTCGGCGGCGAGCACAGCGCGCACTACTACTTCCGCGACTTCTTCTTCGCCGACACCGGCATGCTCGCCGCGATGCACGTGCTGGCCGCCCTCGGCGAGCAGCAGCACCCGCTGTCGGCGCTCGCGGAGATGTACGAGCCGTACGTCGCGTCGGGGGAGATCAACTCGCGCGTGCCCGACGTCGCCGCGGCGCGCGAGCGCGTGCTGGACGCCTACCGGGAGGCCTACCCGGACATCGCCGTCGACGAGCTCGACGGCGCGACGGTGTCGCACTGGGACGGCCACCCGCAGTGGTGGTTCAACCTGCGCGCGTCGAACACGGAGCCGCTGCTGCGCCTGAACGTCGAGGCGGCGGACGAGGACATCATGGCCAAGGTGCGCGACGACGTGCTGTCGCTGGTGCGCGCCGAAGGAGGAGAACCGGCATGAGCGAGCAGGTCAGCAACGGTGGCGGGCTCGACGCCTGGGTGCGCGGCGCACTGCGCTGCCCGGTGACGGGGGCCGAGCTGGTCGACGGCGTCGGGCCGGACGGGCAGCCCGAGCTGCACTCCACCGACCCGGAGCGGCCGCTGGCCTACCCGGTGCGCGACGGCATCCCCGTGCTGCTGGAGGCGGACGCCCGGCCGTTGGAGCCGCGCGCCTGACGGCTGCGTGCCCTGACGGCTGCGTGCCCTGACGGCCACGTGCCCTGACGGCTGCGTGCCCTGACGGCTGCGTGCCCTGACGGCGGCGTCGCACACCCGCCGCGACTGTGACCGAGGTCACAGGTTTGGTGTGCCCGTTCCGCGTCATGATCCGGCGCGAGCGCCGTCTCTCTTGTCGGGCCGGTCCCGGGAAGCGGCGGGCCTCGCCGCGCGCGTCCCCGCTGGGGCGCGGCGCGGGGTTCCCGACGCTGGAGACGTTGCATGCCGGTCCGCCACCACGCCCACGCCTTCGCCCGCGTCCGGAGGCCCGCCGGCCGACGCCGCGACCGGGGGGCGGCGCCCGGTCGGCGCGCTCGTCGCGGTCCTGGTGCTCGCCGGCCTCGTCGTCGTCGACCCCGTGGGGCTGCAGCCGACGCCGACCGCCGAGGCAGACACCCGGGTCGCGGACACCCCGGTCGTGCGGCGCGGCGCCGACTACCACGTGAAGAACTCGATGTCGGCCGGGCCGGCCGACTCCGTCTTCCGGTACGGGCGCAGCGGCGACGAGGTGTGGTTCACGGACACCGACGGCAACGGGACCGACACCCCGGTCGTGCGCCGCGGCAAGACGCTGTACGTCAAGAACTCGCTGTCGGCCGGGGAGGCGGACGCCGTCGTCGACTACGGCCGCGCCGGCGACCAGCTCTTCTTCGCCGACCTCGACGGCGACGGCGCGGAGACGCCGATCATCCGGCGCGGCGCGACGTTCTACGTCCGCAACTCGCTCACGACGGGCGCGGCGGACGTGACCTTCACCTACGGGCGCCCGAGCGACGAGGTGCTCTTCGGGGACGTGGACGGCGACGGCGTCGCCACCGTGGTGCTGCGCCGCGGGGCCACCTTCTACGTCCGCAACTCGCTGACCACCGGCCCGGCCGACGTGACCTTCACCTACGGCCGCGCCGACGACGAGGTGTACCTCGCCGACGTCGACGGCAACGGCACCGACCTGCCGGTCGTGCGGCGCGCGAACCAGTTCTACGTGCGCAGCTCGCTGGGCGGCGGCGCCGCCGACCAGGTGGTCGCCTACGGGCGGGCGGGGGACGTCGTGTACTTCGGCCGCTGGACCCCGCCGCCCACGGCGCTCGAGCTGGAGCTCACGCGCGATGTCGAGCGCTCGTGGCGGCTCGGGCGCGGGTACGCCGAGAACACCGTCAACGCCGCGTCGTTCCGCAAGGAGTCCCTCACGAGCGGCGTCGTGGCGGGCGTGCGGGTGCAGTACGCGGCGTACTACGACGACCTCGGCCGCGTGGTGATCGCCAAGCGCGTGCACGACAGCGACAGCTGGCAGACCAAGACGTCGTCGTATCGCGGGCCGATCCAGGACGCCCACAACGTCATCTCGATCGGCCTGGACGGCCAGGGGTACCTGCACGTCTCGTGGGGCATGCACGGCCACCCGCTCAGCTACGCGCGCACCACCACCGCCGGCGGGCTGGCCCTCGGCCCGAAGCAGTCGATGATCGGCACGCTCGAGGACGCGGTCACCTACCCCCAGTTCCTGCCGACCACCGACGGGGACCTGTTCTTCCTCTACCGGCACGGCAGGTCCGGCAACGGCGACGTGGTGCTCAACCGCCTCGACGTGAGCGCGAACGCCGGAGCGGGACAGTGGTCGCGGGTCGCGGACGCGCTGATCTCCGGCGAGAACGCCCGCAGCGCGTACTGGCAGGCCGTCACCGACGACAAGGGCCGCCTCCACCTGTCCTGGACGTTCCGCCGCACCACCAACGTCGCGACGAACTCGGACGTGATGTACGCCGTCGCGACCGACGCCACGGGCCGGCGGTGGGTGCGCTCGGACGGCACGGCGTACGCCCTGCCGATCACCCAGGCCACCGCCGAGAAGGTGGCCCGCGTGCCCGAGGGCAGCAACCTCATGAACCAGACCGCCATGACGCTCGACGACGCGGGGCAGCCGTTCATCGCCACCTACCTCAACACGGAGCTGAACAAGGGCGGCACCACGCAGTACGCCGTGATCCGGCACGACGACGCGGGATGGCACACGACCTTCACCGGCTTCCGCAGCACGGCGGCGGACCTGGCGGGCAACGGCACGCTGGCGCTGCCGCTGTCCCGGCCCAACATCGCCGTGCGGGGCACGGGGGCGCAGGCGCAGGTGTTCCTCATGCTCCGCGACGCCGAGCGCGGCAACGTCGCGACGGTCGCCCGGACGCAGGCGGGCGGGATCGGCGCGAACCGCTGGGAGCTGCGCGACCTCACGGCCGGGCCGGTGCACTCGTGGGAGCCCACGTACGACACCCGGCTGTGGCACGACGAGGGTGTGCTGGAGCTGTACCTGCAGTACGCGGCGCAGGGCAACCACGAGACGACCGTGCCCACCTCGGCCGCGCAGGTGTACGTCGTGCGGGTCGCCCTGGGGAAGCGGCCGGCGGCGGCGGCCGTGTCGGCGTCCGCGTCGACGTCCGAGTCGACGTCCGCGGCGCTGCCACGCGTCGCCCCGTCGTCCGAGCCGTCGGCCTCGCTCGGCGGCGACCCGTCGCCCGAGCCGACGGCCTCGCTCGGCGGCGACCCGTCGCCCGAGCCGAGCGTGGACCCCTCGCCCGAGCCGAGCGGCGACCCGTCGCCCGAGCCGAGTGTCGGGGCGTCCGCTGCGCCGAGCGGCGCCCCGTCGCCCGAGCCGAGCGGCGCCCCGTCGCCCGAGCCGAGCGGCGACCCCTCTGCCGAGCCGAGCGGCGACCCCTCTGCCGCGGTCGGCTGACCTCCGGGCCCACCCGCGGGCGCCTGGCTGGCGCCCGTCCCAGCCCCCAACGATCCGGGTCCCTGGCGGTCCGAGACAGAGGGGTCTGTCTCGGACCGCCAGGGACCCGCACTCGTGTGCGCCTGTGTTTCAGACGCGTGTCGCGCGGTGTGGCGCACGCCACACGTGGACGTGGTGGCGCATATGGTCACCCCCGAGACCCTGCCCGGGTCTCGATCTCGTGAGGGGGGAACCCATGAAGCTGAGCACCACCCGCCGCGCCCGCCTGGCGGCAGCCACGGCGACCGCGGCGCTCGCGCTCGTCGGCCTCGGCAACGTCGCCGTCGCCGCCGACGAGCCGACGTCGACGCCCGTGCCGGTCGTCACGCCCGAGGGGCAGACGTTCTCGTACGTCGTCAACGCCAAGCACGCCAACCCGGGGCAGACCCGGCTGGCCGAGCGGGCGGTGACCGACGCCGGCGGCGTCGTCGTCCAGTCCTGGCCCGAGATCGGCGTCGTGATCGCCCACTCGGCCAACGACACCTTCCGCGCCGACGTCGTGCGCCTCGCCAAGGGGCACGCCGTGGAGTCGGTCGGCGTCACCCGCACCGTCCCCGTCTCGGAGGCGACGCCGGCCGCGGCGGGCACCGTGCCGGGCGCCAAGGGGGCGCCGCACAAGGCCACCAAGAAGAAGACGGTCGGTGTCGGGCTCGAGGAGGTCGAGGCCAGCGCCGTCGCGCCCGACCCGCGCGAGGCCGAGCAGTGGGACATGAGCCTGATCAAGGCCGACCAGGCCCACGAGATCACCGACGGCTCGCCCGACGTGCTCGTCGGCGTGCTCGACTCCGGCATCAACGCCACGCACCCCGACCTCGCCCCGGTGATCGACACCGCCGCGTCGGTCAACTGCACCTCCGCCGGCAGGCCGGACACCTCGGCCACCGGCTGGCAGCCCACCACCAGCTACCACGGCAGCCACGTGGCCGGCACCATCGCCGCCGCCCGCAACGGCGTCGGCATCGTCGGCGTGGCCCCCGGCGTGAGGCTCGCCTCGGTCAAGGTCGTCAACGACGACGGGTTCATCTACCCCGAGTACGCGATCTGCGGGTTCGTCTGGGCCGGCCTCGAGGGCATGGACGTCACCAACAACTCGTACTACATCGACCCGTTCATGTACTGGTGCGCCGACCAGCCCGACCAGGCCGCGGTCAAGGAGGCCGTGACCCGCGCGGTGGACTTCTCCACCGACCGCGGCGTGGCGCACGTGGCCGCCGCGGGCAACGCCGCGACCGACCTGGCGAACAACACCGTCGACACCTCGAGCCCGAACGACTCGACGCCCGTCACCCGCACGATCAACTCCGGCTGCGAGGACATCCCGGCCGAGCTGGACGGCGTCGTGACCGTCTCCTCGATCGACCGGGCGGGGAACCTGTCGTCGTTCTCCAACCGCGGCCTGGGCAAGATCGACGTCGCCGCTCCCGGCTCGTCGATCCTGTCGACGAACTTCCCGGGCGACGGCTACCGCACCGCCTCGGGCACCTCGATGGCCTCGCCGCACGTGGCGGGCGTCGTGGCGCTGCTGAAGTCGACGCACCCGGACTGGACGCCGGCGCAGCTCGAGCAGGCCGTGCGCGAGCAGGCGGACGACCACGCGTGCGGCCCGGTCTCCTCGGGCCCGGCCTGCGTGGGCGGGCTGACCGAGAACAGCTTCTACGGCGACGGCATCGTCGACGCCCTGGACGCGGTCACCCTGCAGTAGCCCCGACCCGAGGGGCCGGCGGCCCCGGGCGACGAACATTGCGGGTCCCTGGCGGTCCGAGACAGAGCCCTCTGTCTCGGACCGCCAGGGACCCGCATCCGTCCGGGCCGGGGGCAGGGGCGGGGGCAGGGGCAGGGCAGGGCAGGGCAGGGCAGGGCAGGGCAGGGCTCAGCGGCCGGCGCCGCGCCGCTCGTCGACGGCGGCCGCCACCGCGGGGTCGGCGCTCGCACCGCGCACGGGGTAGCGGGTGAGGTAGCCGATGCGGGACTCCCGGACGTGGTGAGCCATGAGCGCGGCGGCCTGCTCCGCGTCGCCGGCGTCGATGGCGGCCACGAGGCGGCGGTGCTCGGGCCACAGGCGGCTGCCGCGCTCCTGCGGCTCGGCGGCGTAGAGCCACTCGATCTTCCACGAGACCTGCCGCAGCAGCCGCGGGAGCGTCCGGCTGCCGGTCAGGCGCGCGACCGCGAGGTGGAACCGGTCGTGGATGTCGACCAGCGCGTCGAGATCGCCGCGGGCGACGCAGTCGTCCCCGGAGTCCAGCAGCGCGGCGATCTCGCGGCGCGCGGTGAACCAGTCCTCCGGCGGCTGGTCGGCGCTCCACAGGGCCGCAGCCCGCAGGGCGGCGCGCCGCGCCGTCGACACCTCGAGGGTCTCGCGGACCGCGAACAGGTCGTCGGCGTCGTCGACCGGGATCGCCGCGACGCGCGAGCCGACGTGCGGGCGCGACTCGATGAACCCCTCGCTCTCCAGCGCGCGCAGCGCCTCCCGCACGGGGACGCGGGAGGCGCCGTAGCGCTGCGCCAGCGACGCCTCCGTGACGCGGTCGCCCGGGGTCAGCCGCCCCGTGATGACGTCGCGGCGGATGGCGTCCTGGATGCCCGACGAGACCCCGCCCGACGGGTAGGCGGGCACGCCCCGGGCGGGGGCGGGGTCGGACGCCGCGCCGGCGACGTCGGAGGTGTCAGGAGAGGACGGCGGCACCGGGGATGGCTCCTAGCAGCTCGCGGGTGTAGTCGGCCCGCGGGGCGAGGAAGACGTCGTCGACGCCCCCCGACTCCTCGAGACGTCCTCGCCGCAGGACGACGACATTATCCGCGATCTGCCGCACGACGGCGAGGTCGTGCGTGATGAACAGGCAGGAGACCCCGAGGTCGCGCTGCAGGTCGCCCAGGAGGTCCAGCACCTGCTCCTGCACCAGCACGTCGAGCGCGGAGACCGCCTCGTCGCACAGCAGCACGGACGGCTCGGGGGCCAGCGCCCGCGCGATCGCGACGCGCTGGCGCTGCCCGCCCGAGAGCTCGCCGGGCCGGCGGTGCAGCACGTCGCGCGGCAGCGCGACCTGGTCGAGCAGCTCGGCGACGCGCCGGCGCCGCGCCGCGGCGTCGCCGATCCGCAGCACGCGCAGCGGCTCGTCCACCAGCCGCTCCACCGTGTGCGTCGGGTCCAGGGAGCCGTACGGGTCCTGGAACACCGGCTGCACCCGCCGCCGGGCGACGCGCCGCTCGGCCCGCGTGCAGGACGCGAGGTCGGTGCCCTCGACGAGCGCGACGCCGCTGGTGGCCCGCTCGAGCCCGAGCAGGATGCGCGAGACGGTGGTCTTGCCCGAGCCCGACTCGCCCACGAGCGCCGTCGTGGTGCCCCGCGCCACGGTGAACGACACGCCGTCGACGGCCCGCACGCGCTCGCGGCTGCCGCGCACGTGGAACTCCTTGACGAGCTCCTCCACGACGACGACGTCGTCGCCCCTGGCGGCGGGGCGGCCGGCGTGCGCGGACGCAGCCGGCTCCTCGGCGGGACGGTCCGCGGCGGCCGCCGGGCGCCGGCGCACCGACAGCCCGGGCGCCGCGGCCACGAGCCGGCGGGTGTACTCGTGCTGCGGGTCGCGCAGCACCTGCTCGGGCGCCCCCTGCTCGACCACGCGGCCCTCGAGCATGACGACGACGCGGTCGGCCCGGTCCGCGGCGACCCCCAGGTCGTGCGTGACCAGCAGCAGGGCCGTGCCGCGGGCCTCGACGAGCGTCTGCAGGTGGTCGAGGATGCGCCGCTGCACGGTGACGTCGAGCGCGGACGTCGGCTCGTCGGCGACCAGCAGCTCCGGCTCGCGCGCCAGGGCGCGGGCGATGAGCACGCGCTGGCGCATGCCGCCGGAGAACTCGTGCGGGTACTGGCGCGCCCGCCGCTCGGGGTCGGGGATGCCGGCCTCGGCGAGCAGCTCGGTGACCCGGCGCCGCAGCGCCGGCCCGCGCACGCCGTCGGCCCGCAGGGCGTCGGCCACCTGCTCCCCGATCCGCATGGTCGGGTTGAGGTTCGTGGCCGGGTCCTGCGGCACGAGCCCGATCCGCCGGCCGCGGGCCGCGCGCACGCGGGCGCCGCCGTCGCCCGTGAGCAGCTCGCCGTCGAGGCGGACCTCCCCGGCCGTGACCCGCCCGGCGCCCGGGAGCAGGTCGAGCAGCGCCGCCACGAGCGTGGACTTGCCGGAGCCGGACTGGCCGACGATCGCGACGCGCTCGCCGCGGCGGACCTCGAGGTCGACGCCGTGCACGACGGGGCGCGCGCCGTAGGAGATCTCCAGACCGCGCACCGCGAGCAGCGGGGCGCCGTCCGGCGTGCCGGTCGGTGCGGACCGGGTGGTGGGGTCAGCGGCCTGCTGCATAGCCCTGGGCTCCTCTCGGGTTGGCCGCGGCGCCGAGGACGCCGGTGGCGGGATCACGGGTGACGGCGGACAGGCGGCCCAGCGCCCAGTCGCCGGCGCGGGTGACGGCGTGGCCGCGCGCGGCGAGACCGCGCACGACGTCGTCGCCGAGGCGGTCCTCCACGACGGCGCCGGCCGGCGTCCACGTGCGCGGCCAGAACGAGCCGGGGAACGCGGTGGTGTGCAGGGCGGGCGCGTCGATCGCCTCCTGCGGGCTGTAGCCGCCCACCAGCACCCGCAGCAGCAGGAGCAGCTGCCACTGGTCCTGCTGGTCGCCGCCCGGCGAGCCGAGCGCCATGACCGGCTGCCCGTCACGGAGCACGAGCGTGGGGGTCAGCGTGGTCCGCGGGCGCCGGCCCGGCGCCAGGGCCGACGGCGAGGCCTCGTCGAGCCACGACATCTGCAGGCGCGTGCCGAGGCAGAACCCGAGGCCCGGGACGGTGGGGGAGGACTGCAGCCAGCCGCCCGAGGGGGTCGCGGAGATCATGTTGCCCCAGCGGTCGACGACGTCGATGTGGCACGTGTCGCCGCGGGTCGAGCCGTCGGCGGCGAGCTCGAGCCCGGCGTCGACGACGACCGTCGGCTCGCCGATGCCGGCGCCCGCGGCCGCGTCGGTGCGCAGCGGGGGCAGGGCGGGGGCCGGGCGGCCGGGCACGGACCCGGGGCGCAGCTCGGTCGAGGCCCTCGCACCCACGAGCGCGCGGCGCTCGGCGGCGTACGCGTCGGAGAGCAGGTGCGCGAGCGCCGCGGCGTCGAGCTCCTCGCCGTACCAGGCGTCCCGGTCGGCCATGGCCAGCTTGAGCGCCTCGAGCACGGTGTGGGCGCCCGCCTCGGTCGACGGGTCCAGCAGCGCGTCGTCGAACCCCTCGAGGATCTTCAGGGTCTGCAGCAGGACGGGTCCCTGGCCCCACGGCCCGGTCTTGGCGACGGTGTACCCGCGGAAGGTCACCGTGGCCGGGTCCTCGTACGACGCCGTGAAGCCGGCCACGTCCGCCGCCGTCATGACGCCCGCGTGGTCGCGGCCGTCGGCGTGCCGGTGCGGCGTGCGCACGAACTCCTCGACCGCCGGCCCGACGACGTCGCGCCAGGCCGCGCGGGCGGCGTCGATCGCGGCCGGGCGCGCCGCGCCGCCCGCGAGCGCCGCCGCCTCCGCGGCGACGAGCCGCTCGAGGACCGCCGCGTACTGCGGGTCGGTCACCAGCTCGCCGGGCTCGGGCACGCGGCCGCCGGGCAGCCAGCGCTCCGCGGACGTGGGCCAGTGGTCGCGGAACAGGTCCGCCACGCCGGCGATGGTGGTGCTCACCCGCGCCAGCAGGGGGTGGCCGTCGCGGGCGTAGCCGATCGCGAAGGCCAGGACGTCGCCGAGCGACCACCTGCCGTGGTCGCGCAGCAGGAGCAACCAGGCGTCGACGGCGCCCGGCACGGCCGCCGCCAGGGCGCCGGACCCCGGCACGAGGTCCAGCCCCTCGGCGTCGCGGTAGTGCGCGATCGTCGCGCCGGCCGGGGCGGGGCCCTGGCCCACCAGCACCCGCGGGCGCCCGGGCTCCTGCGCGGTGGCGAACACCCCGGTCATGTCGCCGCCGGGGCCGTTGAGGTGCGGCTCGACGACGTGCAGGACGAACGCGCCGGCCACGGCGGCGTCGAACGCGGTGCCACCGCGCTCCAGGACGGCCTGGGCGCTCGCGGTGGCGAGCCAGTGGGTGGAGGCCGCCATGCCGAACGTGCCGCGCAGGTCGGGGCGGGTCGGCGCCGCGGGCGGCGCGACGAAGGAGGGGTGGTGGCTCACGGGGCTGTTCACGCGGCGGCTCACTTGCGGTCGGAGGTCGAGGGGTCGAGGGCGTCGCGCAGCGCGTCGCCCACGAGGTTGAAGCCCAGGCAGACGACGACGATCGCCAGGCCCGGGAAGAGCGCCGGCCACGGCGTGCGGCTGAGGTACTGCTGGGCGTCCGCCAGCATGATGCCCAGGCTCGGGGTCGGGGGCTGGATGCCCAGGCCGAGGAAGCTGAGCACGGCCTCGCCGAGCACGGCCACCGGCATGATGACGGTGGCCTGCACGATCACGGCGGACAGGCAGTTGGGCAGCACGTGCTGGGCCAGGATGCGCGGCCCGGAGGCGTCCATCGCGACGGCGGCCTGGACGAACTCGTGCTCCCGCACGCGCAGCGTCTCGCCCCGGACCACGCGGATCATGGTCGGCACCTGCGCGACGCCGAGCGCGATCGCGGCGTTGGTCAGGCTCGGGCCGCTGATGGCGGCCAGCCCGACGGCCAGGACCAGGAACGGGAAGGCGAGCGTCACGTCCGTCAGGCGGGAGATCGGCGCGTCGAGCCACCGCCAGTAGCCGGCGGCGAGCCCGAGCGGGGTGCCGACGACGACGGCGAGGACCACGGCCAGGAGCCCCACCGTCAGGGAGGCGCGCACGCCCCAGAGCATGCGCGAGAGGATGTCGCGGCCCAGGTCGTCGGTGCCCAGGGCGAACCCCACGGTGCCCGGCAGCTGGAAGGGGGCGTCGAAGTGGACCTGCTCCGGGGCGTACGGCGCGATCCACGGTGCCAGCACCCCGGCCAGCACGACGACGGCGAGCATGACGAGGCCCGTGAGGGCCAGGGGCGTGCGCAGCAGGTGGGTGAGCACCCGCAGCCGGGGGACCGCGGCGACCTGCGGCCCGTCGCCGGGCGCGCCGGCCGCGCCGCCCGGGGCGGTGGTGGCGGTGGTGGTGACGACCTGGGTCACGAGCTTCTCCCTCCCACGCGGATCCGCGGGTTGACCACGGTGTACAGCACGTCGACGGCGAGGTTGACGAGCACGTACCCGAGGGTGGTGACGAGCACGACCGCCTGGATGACCGGGTAGTCGCGCGTGAAGACGGCGTCGAGCGTGAGCTTGCCGAAGCCCGGCAGGGCGAAGATCTGCTCGGTGACGACGGCGCCGGAGATGAGCCCGCCGAGTTGCAGGCCGGCGATCGTCACGACGACGACGAGCGAGTTGCGCAGCCCGTACCGCAGCAGGACCCGGCCCTTGGGCAGGCCCGTGGCGCGGGCGGTGCGGACGTAGTCCGACCCCATCGCCTCGATCATCGACGCGCGGGTCTGACGCATGATCACGGCGGCCAGGCCGGTGCCCAGCACGAGCGCCGGCAGCGTCAGGTGCAGCGCCCAGGCGAGCGGGTCCTGCCCCAGCTCGACGTACCCGGACGCGGGGAACAGCCCCAGCCCGATGCACAGCCAGAGGATGGCGAGCATGCCGAGCCAGAAGTTCGGCACCGACAGGCTGGTCAGGGCGGCGGCGTTGGCGAGCCACTCGGGCCAGCGGCCCCGGAAGCGCTCGGCCACCACGCCCAGGGCGATGCCGACGACGACGGCGACGACGATCGCGTAGAGCGACAGCCACAGGGTCACCGGCAGCGTCGAGCCGAGCAGCGTGGTCACGGGCGTGCCGGTCCGGGTCGACTCGCCGAGGTCGCCGCTGAGCACCTGGCCGAGGAAGTGGAGGTACTGCACCAGCAGCGAGTCGTCGAGCCCGAGCTCGGCCCGGATCGCGGCGACCCGCTCGGGCGTCGCCTCCTCGCCCGCCATGGCGAGCGCCGGGTCGCCCGGCAGGAGCCGCACCCCCACGAAGATGACGACCGAGGCGATCAGCAGCGTGACGACCGACTGCCCCAGGCGGGCGAGGAGGAGACGCACCATCGGTCTCAGCCCTCCTCGACGAACGCGGCGGTGCCGAGGCGCACGACGCCGTCGGCGTACGTCGAGACGCCCGCGACGTCGGTGGTGTACCCGGTCAGCGACCGCGTGCGGTACAGGTAGACGATCGGGTTGTCCTCCTGGACCTGCGTCACGACCTGGCCGTAGAGCTCCGCGCGCTCGGCGGTGTCGGTGGTCTGGGCGGCCTCGGTGAGCAGGCTGTCGACGTCGGGGTTCGAGTACCCGGAGTAGTTGTTGCCCGCCTCGGTGGACAGGAAGTTGTACATGTTGCCGTGCGGGTCGATGCGGCCGGACCAGCCGAGCTGCAGCAGCGCGAAGTCGCCGGCGTCCTGGGTGGCGAGCAGGGTCGAGTACTCGACCGGCGTGATCGTCAGCTCGAAGCCCGCCTCGGCCACCTGGGCCTGGATCGCCTGCGCGAGGCGCAGCGTGTCCGGGTTGTTCGAGACCTTCATCTCGACCTGGTAGGGCACCTCGACGCCGGCCTCCTCGAGCAGCGCCTTGGCAGCCTCGGGGTCGTGCTCGGAGCACGCCTCGGACGCGTCGGTGCTGAACGGGCTGGCGGGCGAGATGGGGGAGCAGGCCGGGTCGTACAGGCCGTGGAACACCGACCCGACCAGCTGATCGCGGTCGACGGCCATGGACAGCGCCTCGCGGACCCGCGGGTCCGTCGCCAGCGGCGTGTCGATGCTGCCGGGCGGGCTGCCCACCCCGTCGGTGTTGCCCACGTTGATCGTCATCGCCTGGTAGCCGAGCGAGGCGACCTGCAGCAGGCCGACGCCGTCGGTCTGCTCGAGCTCGCCGAAGTCCTGCGGCGACAGCGAGTCGGCCACGTGCACGTCGCCCGAGCGCAGGTTGGCCGCCCGGATCGAGGAGTCCGTGATGATCCGGTAGGTGATGGTGTCGAGGTGGACGTCGTCGGCGGCGTAGTACAGCGGGTCGCGCTCGACGGTGATCGACGTCTGCGGCACGCGCTCGACGAACTTGAACGGCCCGACGCACACCGGGTGGTCGCCGAACGCGTCGCCCTGCTCGGCGAGCGCCGTCGGCGACATGATCATGCCCGCGCGGTCGGCGAGCACGGCGGCGAGCGGGGCGAACGGGGTCTCGTAGTCGACGCGGACGGTGTGGTCGTCGACGGCCGTCACGCCGGTGATCGGGCCGAGCTCGCTGCGGCGCGAGGAGTCCTCGAGGGTCAGGTGCCGCTCGAGCGTCGTCCTGACGGCCTCGGCGTCGAACGGCGTCCCGTCGGCGAAGACGGCGTCGTCGCGCAGCGGGATCGTCACCGACAGCCCGTCGTCGGAGACCTCGGGGAGCTCGGTCGCGAGCATCGGCACGATCGCGCCCTCGGCGTCGATGTCGTACAGCTTCTCGCACATGGTCTGCATGACGTAGCGCGTGTACAGCGACGACGACGTGGTCGGGTCGAGGCGGTCCGGCTCGGCGGACAGCGCCATCACGAGGTCGCCGCCCTCGACGATCGTCTTGCCGTCGAACGACACGTCGGTGACGTCGGCGGTGGGGGCGGCGCTGCCCTCACCGGTCGAGGTCGTCTGCACGGCCTGGCAGCCGCCGGCGGCCAGGGTCGCGGCGAGCACGACGGCGGTGGGGGCGGCCGCGCGCAGGCGGCGGGCGGGGCGGGGGCGGGGGCCTGGCGCCGCGGCGGGCGCCGCGGGGTCACGCGGTGAGGCGAAGGAGGAGACGCGCACGATGGTGTCCAATCCGGGGCCGACAAGGTCAGATTGAATGCAATCACCTACGGAGTTCACCGTTGGTATGCAATGGGTTGCCATCCTGTTAATCCTCTGTTGCGCGCACCAGGGGTGTCTTACGTGCTGGGACGGGCGCAGACGGCTGCGGGTCCCTGGCGGTCCGACAAACCCCGGGCTGTCTCGGACCCCCCGGGGCCCCCCCCCACAGGGTGTGGCCGAGAGGGGGTGGTCGGGAGGGGGTGGCCGAGGGGTGAGGGTCAGTCGCGGGTGCGGTGGCCGACCAGCGCGACGGCGACGGTGATGGCGGCGGAGAGCGCGACGCCCCACGCCAGGTGCACCTGCAGGAGCAGCGCGCCGGCGCCCGCGCCGGCCCCGATGAGCACCACGGCCAGCACGCGCCGCACCCACGGCTGGGGCACCGCCCGGCCCAGCGCCGAGTCGGCGGCCAGCCCGGTGATGGTCGAGGTGACGACCACGGTCGTGACGTCCTTGACGGCCAGGTGGCGGGCCGCGCCGGCCTGGGCGCCCATCGCCAGGGCGAGCCCGGCCGTCACGGCCAGCTCCACGGCCCGCGGGTAGCCGCTGAGGGTGGGCCCGCCGTCGTCGGCGAGCGCGAGCGCGCCGGCCACCGCGACCAGCACGGCGGCGACCACGACGAGCACCGTCGTCGTGCGGCGGTGCCAGCCGGCCGCGACGGGCCGCAGGATGCGGCCGGCCAGCGCGGCTCCGGCGAGGAACGCAGCCAGCGCCACGACCGGGCCGACGACGGGCAGGTCGTCGGCGCCGACCAGCGCCATCCCGAGGATGACGACGTTGCCGGTCATGTTGCCGGTGAAGACCTTGTCGAGCCCGAGGTAGCCGACGGCGTCGGCGATGCCGGTCGAGAACGTCAGGGCGAGCATGAGCGCGACGTGCGTGCGGTCGCGGGAGGCGGGTCGAGTCACGGGCGGCACGGTAGCGGCACCGGGTTCCGGCAGTGTTGCGCACGCTGGGCGCGGGCTGCGAGCCCAGCGTGAGCCAGATCACCGCCCGCTGTGTAGCCTCGAGCGCATGACCGTGGACAAAGGTGTCGAAGCAGGCGTGCAGCACGAGCTCGCGGAGAAGCCGCGCTGGCGCATCGTCGGGCCCGGGCTCGTCGTGGCGGCGACGGGCATCGGCGCGGGCGACCTCGTCGCCACGCTCGTGGCCGGGTCGCGGTTCGGGTACGCGCTGCTGTGGGCGGCGGTGCTCGGCGTCGTGGTGAAGATCGCGCTCGTCGAGGGGGCGGGCCGCTGGTCGCTGGCGACCGGCCGCACCATCTTCGAGGGGTGGCGGCAGGTGGGCCGCTGGGCGGTCGTCTACTTCGGCGTCTACGTGGTGGTCTGGGGCCTGAGCTACGGCGCCGCCGCCATGTCGAGCACCGGCCTGGCCCTCAACGCGCTGCTGCCCGGCCTCGACGTGCGCTGGTGGGCCATGATCACCGGCGTCGTCGGCGCGGCGCTGGTGTGGTTCGGCCGGTACGGCTTCTTCGAGAAGCTCATGGCGGTGCTGGTCGGGGTCATGTTCGTCACCGTGGTCGGCTCGGCGGTCGCCACGCTCCCGAACCTCGGCGAGGTGGTCACGGGCCTGGTGCCGCGCATCCCGGACGGCGCGGTGATCTACACCCTCGGGCTGGCCGGCGGCGTCGGCGGCACCATCACCCTGGCGGCGTACTGCTACTGGCTGTCGGAGAAGGGCTGGACCACGCCGCGCTGGATGCGGGTGATGCGGATCGACAACGCCGCCGCGTACGTCGTCTCCGGCATCTTCGTCATCGCGATGCTCGTGGTCGGCGCCGAGCTGCTGTACTCGAGCGGGGTCGCGCTGGCCGACGGCGAGGGCGGGCTCGTGGAGCTCGCCGACGTGCTGGCCGACCGGTACGGCACCTTCCTCGGCCACCTGTTCCTGGTCGGGTTCTTCGCGTCGTCGTTCTCGTCGGTGCTCGGCGTGTGGCACGGCGTGTCGCTGATGTTCGCCGACTTCGTGGCCTCGGTGCGGAACGTCCCGGCGGGCGACCCGCGCCGCGGCGCGGGCGGGCGCTACTACAAGGCGTACGTCCTGTGGCTGACCTTCCCGCCGATGCTCCTGCTGCTGCTCGACCGGCCCATCGCGCTGGTCGTGGCCTACGGGGCGCTCGGGGCGTTCTTCATGCCGTTCCTGGCGGTGACGCTGCTGGTGCTGCTGAACTCCAGGACGATGCCGCGGCAGTGGCGCAACCGCGCCTGGCTCAACGTGGTGCTCGGGCTCATCGCCGCGATGTTCGTGGTGCTGGGCGTCAACGAGCTCGTTAAGGCGGTCGCCCCGCTCTTCGGCGGCTGACGGCGGCTGACGGGTCGGCGGGCGCTCAGCCGAGCCCCGCGCGCCGGCGGGTGGTGCGGTTGGTGTGCACCGTCCACCGCGGCACCCAGCGCTGCAGGGCCGCGGCGGCGGTGGGCGCGAGGGCGCCCGCCGCCCAGATGCCCGCGGCGAGCGAGCCGAGCGCCGCGCCGGCCGACACGACGAGCGGGCCCACCGCCATGCCCGTGTCCTGCAGCACCCGCCACAGGCCGAGGAACTGCGCCCGTCCGGCGTCCGGCGAGGCGTCGGACCCGAGGGTCATGAGGATGCCCGACCCCATCCCGTTGCCCAGCCCCAGCAGCATGGCCGCCGCGCCGAGGGTGACGGCGTCGTGCGTGAACGGCAGCCACACAAGCGCCACGCCCATGAGCAGCATGGACGGCACGCCGATCCACAGCCGGCCCCAGCGGTCCATGACCTTGCCGGCCGGGTAGAACAGCAGCATGTCGACGCCGCCGCCACGCCGAACAGCACGGACGTCACGGCCGGGTCGAGACCCAGGTGCTCGGCCCACAGCGGGATCACGGTCTGGCGGGCGCCGCGCACGGCGCCGACCAGCACGCACGCGATGCCCAGCGTGGTGAACAGGGCCCGGTGGTCGCACAGCACCGACCACACCGTGGGGCGCGCGAGGCCGCCCGGCCCGGCGTCCGCCGGGCCCGCGGCGCGCCGCCGGGCGGCCACGGGTGCGCCGTCGTCGTCGCGCACGACGGCGACCGTGACCGTGGCGACGACCGCGGCGCCCGCCCCCAGCCAGTAGGCGGCACGGACGCCGCCGAGCTGGATCGCCAGCGCGCCGGCGAACGGGCCGACGAACTGGCCGACGCGGTGGACGCCGGCGAGCGTGGACAGCACGCGGGCCCGCTGCAGCGGCGGGGTGATCTCGGTGAGGTAGCTGTGCCGGGCCAGGTTGAACACGGCGGCCGCGGCGCCGACGGCGAGCACCGCCAGCGCCAGCGTCGCCAGGTGCGGGGCGAGCGCCGCGCCGGCGAACGCGACCGCCGCCACGACGCCGGCCACGAGCATCGCGACCCGGTCGCCGAGGCGGGCGGCCAGCGCCCCGGCGGGCAGGTCGGCGAGGATCTGGCCCACCGGCACCAGCGCCGCCAGCAGGCCGGCGGCGGCGAGGTCGGCGCCCAGGTCCGTGGCCGTCCGCGCGACGACCGGGAGCATCGCGCCGACGCCGACGTCGAACACGAAGGACGGCACGAACGCGCCGAGCACGACGCTGCGCAGCGGGAAGAGCGGGCGGGGACCGGGGGCGGCGGGAGCGGGCATCGCCGCCCATCCTCCCGCGCCGCGGGCCGCGGCGCCGGGGCGCGCCGGGCCGCAGCGCGCTCCAGCCGAGAAGCCCGGCCTCCGGGCGCCCGGCCTCAGCGGGCCCCGGCGGGGGCGCCGAGCCGGGGCGCCGCGGTGGCGAGCACGAGGGTCCGCTCGACCCCGCGCCGCAGCGGCCGCGTGGCGTGCCGCTCGACGGCGTAGTGGATGACCGCGGCCAGCGCGAGCGACGCCGCGACGGCGGCGGCGAGGGTGAGCCACACCCCCGACCGCGGCGCCAGCCAGTCGATGACGGCGTAGCCGAACTGGGTGTGCACGAGGTACAGCGGGTAGGTCAGCGCCCCGGCGACCGTGAGGGCGGCGGTCAGGCGCGGCCCGCGCACCGCGGCGCGCGGCGACGACGCCAGCCACACGGCCGCCACCGAGCCGAGCACGATCGCGGCGGCCACGGCGGGGGACACGGGCACGCCCTGCAGCTGGGAGGCGTGCTGGGCGCGGTCGGCGACGTGCCACAGGCTCAGCGCCACGTCCACCGCCAGGGCGGCCAGCACCGGCGCGTCCGCGCCGCGGCCCCGGCCGGGGGAGGCGGCGCGCTCCGCCGCCGGGCGGCGCAGCAGGAACAGCAGCATCCCGACCCCGAAGTACGGCGCGTAGGACGCCACCAGCGCGTCGGCGACGCCGGACCAGCCGGCCCGCTGCGCGACCAGACCCACCACCGGCCACGCCACCGCGAACGCGACCACCCGGCCCCGGGTCAGGCCGCCGAGCGCCAGCAGCACGCCGACCAGGACGTAGAACTTCAGCTCGACCAGGAGCGTCCAGAACACCACCTGGACCGGCGCGGCGCCGAACACGTCCGGCGCCATGGTCAGGTTGAGCACCGTGTCGGGCAGGTCGGCCTGCCGCCCGCCCGACCACACCTGCTGCAGCAGCACCGTGACGAGCACCGCCACCCAGTAGGCGGGGAACAGCCGGCCCACGCGCGAGCCGGTGTACTGCGCCAGCGTGCGGCCCTGCGCCGACAGCGCGATCACGAACCCGCTGAGCACGAAGAACAGCTCGACGGCGAGCCAGCCGTACCGGCTGACCGCGTTGAGCGGGCCGAAGACGTCGACCGGCCGGGCCTGCCAGTACGCGCCCACGGTGGAGGTGGCCGTGAAGTGGTAGAGCACGACGGCGGCGGCCGCCGCGAACCGCAGGCCGTCCAGCAGGAGCAGGCGGCTGCCGCCGCCGCGCCCGCCGCGGGTGCCCGGCCTCGCGTCCGGCCTCGCGTCCGGCCTCGCGTCCGGCCTCGTGCCCGCGCCGGGCGCGGACGCGCCGGCCGCTGCCGGCTCCTCGCTCCTCCTGGCCCCGCCCGTGCCCCGGGGCGCCTCGATCTCGTTCGCTGCCGCTTCCGTCGTCACCGCCATCGGCTCGACCATAGGTCACGGTTCGATAACGTCGCCAACGGGGAGCGCCGGTCGCGGCGGCGATAGGCTGGAGCCGCAGCGCAGACGGGAGCCCCCAGCGCACGGCAGTCATGCACACCGAACGACGGAGGATGTCCGTGTCCACCACTGCGCCCGAACGAGCCGCCAGCACCCCCGGCTTCGACGAGGTCCCCGGCCGCTACAAGGTCCGCTCCCTCGCCCTGGCCGAGGCCGGCCGCCACCAGATCCGCCTCGCGGAGCACGAGATGCCGGGCCTGATGGCCCTGCGCGCCGAGTACGGCGAGTCCCAGCCGCTGCGCGGCGCCCGCATCGCCGGGTCCCTGCACATGACGGTCCAGACCGCGGTGCTCATCGAGACCCTGGTCGCGCTCGGCGCCGAGGTGCGCTGGGCGAGCTGCAACATCTTCTCCACGCAGGACGAGGCCGCCGCGGCGGTCGTCGTCGGCCCGCACGGCACCCCGGACGACCCGCAGGGCGTGCCCGTGTTCGCCTGGAAGGGCGAGACGCTCGAGGACTACTGGACCTGCACCGAGCAGATCCTCGTGTGGCCGGGCCAGGACGGCGCCGAGGGCCGCGGCGGGCCGAACATGATCCTCGACGACGGCGGCGACGCCACGATGCTGGTCCACCTGGGCCTGCAGTACGAGCGCGCCGGCGTCGTGCCGCCGAACACGCTGCCCGGCGAGCCCGACCACACCGACGAGATGAACGTGGTGCGCGACGTGCTGCGCCGCGGCCTCGAGGCCGACCCGCTGCGCTGGACGGAGATCGCCGCGGGCATCCAGGGCGTCACCGAGGAGACCACCACGGGCGTGCACCGCCTGTACCAGCTGGCCGAGACCGGCGAGCTGCTCTTCCCCGCCATCAACGTCAACGACTCGGTCACCAAGAGCAAGTTCGACAACAAGTACGGCATCCGCCACTCGCTGCCGGACGGCATCAACCGCGCCACCGACATCCTCATCGGCGGCAAGGTCGCCTTCGTCGCCGGCTACGGCGACGTCGGCAAGGGCGCCGCCGAGGCGTTCCGCGGCCAGGGCGCGCGCGTGATCGTCTCCGAGGTCGACCCGATCTGCGCGCTGCAGGCGGCGATGGACGGCTTCCAGGTGGCCCGCATCGAGGACGTCCTGGACCAGGCGGACTTCTTCATCACCACCACGGGCAACAAGGACGTCATCCGCGCCGAGCACATCGCGCGGATGAAGGACAAGGCCGTCGTGGGCAACATCGGCCACTTCGACAACGAGATCGACATCGCCGGCCTCGCCGCGACGCCCGGCGTGACCAAGACGGAGATCAAGCCGCAGGTGCACGAGTGGACGTTCCCGGGCGGGAAGTCGGTCATCGTGCTCAGCGAGGGCCGTCTGCTCAACCTGGGCAACGCCACGGGCCACCCGTCGTTCGTCATGAGCAACTCGTTCTCGAACCAGACGATCGCCCAGATCGAGCTGTTCGTGGACTCCCGGCGCCCGGCCGGCGAGCGGCAGTACGCCAACCAGGTCTACCGCCTGCCCAAGGTGCTGGACGAGAAGGTCGCGCGCCTGCACCTCGACGCGCTCGGCGTGCGGCTGACCGAGCTGTCGCCCGAGCAGGCCGCCTACATCGGCGTGCCGGTCGAGGGGCCGTTCAAGCCGGAGCACTACCGGTACTGAGCCGGGCTCGGGTCCGGCACCGACCCGCCCGCCGCCGTCGGGCACGGGGGACGTCCCCCGTGCCCCCCCGCCGGCCGCCCCCACGGCCCCCGCCCGCGCCCGCCGCGGGGTGGGGGCCCCCCCCCCCCCCCCCCGCCGGGGGGGGGGGGGGGGCCCCCCCCCCGCCCCCCCCGGCGGCCGGCACCCTGGCCCCGGGCCGTGCCCGGCCGCCAGGCTGGGAGCATGGCTCCCATGACCTCCGCCCCCGGTGTCGGCCCGCACGCCGGGCCGCAGCCCGCCGGCCCGCGCCCGGCCGGCGCCGCCGCCTGGCAGCCCGCCGCCGGCGTCCCCTTCCTGCGCGCGCCGTTCCACCGCCGCGCCTGGGCCGAGCACGGCTACCTCTGGCTGGCGCTGCTGCTGGCCCCGTTCGGGTTCGCGTACGCGGTGGCCACGGTCGCGCTCGGCGCCGGGCTCGGCGTCACCGTCGTCGGGCTCTTCGTCGTCGGCGCCCTGGTGCTCGGCGGCCGCGGCTGGGCGGCCCTGTACCGCGGGATGGGGTCCTCGCTGCTGGACACGCCCGTGGCGGCACCGCTGCCGTACGTCCGCCCGCGAGGCTTCTGGCGCAGCCTGGGCGCCCCGCTCGCCGACGCCGCCGGGTGGCGGGCGCTGCTGTTCCTCGCCGTCACCTTCCCGGTCACGCTGCTGGGCTTCGTGCTCAGCACCACGTTCCTCGTCACTGGGCTCGGCGCCACGACGCACTGGATCTGGTCGCGCTGGCTGCCGGCGCAGCAGGCGACCGACGGCACCTGGCACCGCGGCGCGCAGCTGGGTCCCGACTGGTTCGTGGACACCCCGCCCCGGCAGGCGGCGCTCGCCGTCGCCGGCGTGCTGGTGCTGCTCGCGTGGCCGTGGGTCACGCACGTGTTCGCCCAGCTCCTGCGCGTGCTGACCCGCACGCTGCTCGGGCCCACGCGCGCCAGCCTGCGGGTCGCCGAGCTGCACGCCTCGCGCGCCGGGGCCGTCGAGGACGCCGAGGCGCGCCTGCGCCGCATCGAGCGCGACCTGCACGACGGCACCCAGGCCCGGCTGGTGGCCGTGGCGATGCAGCTCGGCGAGGCGCGCGAGCAGCTCACCGGCGACGGCGACCCGGCGCTCGCGGCCGACCTGCTGGGCACCGCGCACGCCTCGACGAAGGAGGCGCTGACCGAGCTGCGCGAGATCGCCCGCGGCATCCACCCGCCCGCCCTGGACAGCGGGCTGGCCGTCGCGCTCGAGACCCTCGCCGCCCGCGCGCCCCTGCCGGTCACCGTCGACTGCGACGGGCTGGAGGCCGACGACCTGTCGCCCGCCGTGGAGGCGATCGCCTACTTCACCGTGGCGGAGCTGCTGACCAACGCGGCCAAGCACGCCCGCGCCACCGGGGTGTACGTGCTGGCCGAGCGGCGCGACCACGCGCTGGTGCTGCGGGTGCGCGACGACGGCCGCGGCGGCGCCGCGGTCGCGAGCCCGGACGGCTCGGGCCGGCGCACCGGCCTGGCGGGGCTCGTCGAGCGGGTCCGCAGCGTCGACGGCACGTTCGACCTCTCCAGCCCGGTGGGTGGCCCTACGGTGGTCACCGTGACGCTCCCGACCCGCACCCAGCAGTGACCGGCCTGCGCGTCGTGCTCGCCGAGGACTCGGCGATCCTGCGCGACGGGCTCGCCGCCCTCCTCGGCCGGCGCGGCCACGACGTCGTGGCAGCGGTCGGCGACGGCGACGCGCTCGTCGCGCAGGTCGCCGCCCTCGCCGCCGACGGCGCCCTGCCCGACGTCGTGGTGGCCGACGTGCGCATGCCGCCGTCGCACACCGACGAGGGGCTGCGGGCGGTGCTCGCGCTGCGCGAGGCCCACCCCGGCCTGCCGGTGCTGCTGTTCAGCCAGTGGGTGGAGACGCGGTACGCCTCGCGGCTGCTCGCCGGCGACGCCCGCGGCGTCGGCTACCTGCTCAAGGACCGCGTCGCGGACGTCGGGGAGTTCGTCGCCGCGCTCGGCCGGGTCGCGGCGGGCGAGACCGTGCTGGACCCCGAGGTGGTCGGCCAGCTGCTGGGCGCGTCCCGCTCGCGCGAGGACGGCCTGGACACGCTCACGCCGCGCGAGCGGCAGGTGCTCGACCTCATGGCGCAGGGCCGCTCCAACGGCGCGATCGCCGAGACGCTGTTCCTGTCCTACGGCGCCGTGGAGAAGAACGTCGCGGCGATCTTCACCAAGCTGCGGCTGCCGCCCGACGCCGCCGACCACCGCCGGGTGCTGGCGGTGCTGCGCTACCTCGGCGCGGCGGACTGACGCCTGCCCGCCCGCCCCCTGGACCCCCTGCGCTGCTCGCGCTCGGCGGCGACGCGCAGCAGCTCGGCGAGCAGCACGCGCGCCGACGCCGCCCAGTCGAACCGCGCGGCCTCGCGGCGCGCCTGCGCCGAGCGCCGCGCCCACGTCGCGTCGTCGTCGAGGGCACGCACCGCGTCGACGAACCCGCCGGCGTCGTCGGGGGCCACGTAGGCCCCGGCCGCGCCGGCCACCTCGCGGAACACCGGGATGTCGCTGACGACCACGGGCACGCCCAGCGTCATCGCCTCGACGAGGGGGATGCCGAAGCCCTCGTCGCGCGACGCCGACACCAGCGCCGTCGCCGAGGCCAGCACGCGGCGGTAGGTGGCGTCGTCGGCGCCGTCGTGGAACACCAGCCGCCCGGGCCCGGCCAGGGCGGCCAGGCGCTCGCGCTCGCCCGGCGGCACGCGGCTCATGAGGTGCAGCTCGTGCTCGGGCAGCCGCGCCATCGCCCGGGCCAGGGTGGCGACGTTCTTGTACGGCATGAACGAGCCCATGTAGACGAGGGCTCGGGTCCGTCGCTGCGGCGCGGGGGCGGCCAGGTCGCCGGGCGCCAGGTCGCCGGCCGCCAGGTCGCCGAACGCCGGGTCGGCCGCGTTCGTCACCACGGTCACGGGGCGGCGGGTGAGCCGGTGGGCCGCGATGAGCTCGCGCGTCGTCGCCGAGACGGTCACGACGGCGTCGGCCCGGTCGAGCAGCAGCCGCTGGGGCCACCAGGCCAGGTGGAAGGCCCGCCACAGCACACGTACGGGCGCCGGCAGGTCGGCCGGCGGCGTGGGGTGCCGGTAGTAGATGAGGTCGTGCAGCGTGAGCACCAGGCCGTAGTCGCGGCCCCAGGTGCCCATCGTCTGCATCGGGCTGAACACGACGTCGGGCCGCAGCCGGCGCACCTGGCGGGCGACGAACGGCTCGCGCCAGCTCGTGGGGCCCGAGACCCGGTGCCACGGCAGGTCCGGCAGGTGCGCGAGCTGGCGCTCGTCGCTGATCAGCAGCTCGACCGGGTGCAGCCGCGCGAGCTCGGCCACGAGGCCAGCGGTGTAGCGGCTGATGCCGTCGTGGCGGCCCGTGCGCACGTAGCGGCAGTCGACCAGGACGCGGGGCGCGCGGTCGGGGGCGGTCACCGGGCGCGCCCGTCGAGGGTGCGCAGGAAGTCAGCGACCGCGGCGGCGACGGCGTCGGGCGTCTCGTAGTGCGCCAGGTGGCCGGTGCCCGGCACGACGACGAGCCGGGCGTCGGCGAACAGCCCGGCCAGCGCGCGCTGCGCGGCGACGGGGGCGAGGTCGTCGAGCTCGGCGGCCACCAGGAGGGTGGGGGCGGTCACGGCCGGCGCGTGCGGGCGCACGTCGCTGCCCGACGACGCCGCGTAGGCCTCCAGGAGCGTGCGGCGGTCCGCGAACCCGGCGAAGCGGCGGTCGTGCTCGGCGTGGATCCAGCGGCGCAGCGCGCGGTCGCGGGTGCGCACCATCGCCACCGACGCCAGCCGGGTCACCACGGGCAGCCGCAGCAGCGCCGTGCCGGGCCGCTCGGGCAGCGCGCCGGCGAGGCGGTGGAAGGCGCCGGTCACGGCCGCGGCGCCCGGCCGGCCCGCGAGGGCGGTGGCGGCGATGGGGTTGACCAGCACCAGGCCGCGCACGGCCCGGCGCGCCGCGGTGGCGGCGGCCACCACCGACCCGAACGAGTGGCCCAGCAGCACGACGTCGCCCTGCCCGTCGCCCTGCCCCTCGTCCGGCGCGACGGCGTCCAGCAGCTCGGCGGCCCAGGCCGCGTACCCGGCGACGTCGTGCCGGTCGTCCGGCAGCGGCGCCGACGCGCCGAAGCCGGGCAGGTCGGGCACGAGCAGCCGGACGTCCGCGGCGGCGAGCAGGTCGGCCACGATCGGCTCGAGGCCGTGGTGATCGCCGCGGAAGCCGTGCAGCGCCACCAGCGTGGTGGGCGCGTCCTGCGGGCCGTAGGCGTGCACCCGCGTGCGGGCGCCGCGCAGGACGACGTCGGCGAGGTCCGGGCGCGGGGCACGGCGCGGCAGGCGGGCGGGCGCGGCGTCGGGCGCGGCGTCGGGCGCGGCGACGGGCGCGGCGTCGGGCGCGGCGGCGTCCGCGGGGGAGGGGGTCGGCACACGGGGAGCGTATCGGCGCCGGGGCGGCCGGCCGAGGGATGACGGCCCAGATCAGGGGATTCTCCGGAGAACCCGGGGGAAACCCGGGGGACGTCCTGATTCACTCGGGGTGCGCGACCTGTCAGGGTGGGGCCCATGACGACGCACCCGCGCCCTCTGCCGACCCCGCCGGCGGCGGCCGTTCCCCTGGCGTTCGACGACCGTTCGCCCGCCCGACGCCTGCCGCGTCACCTGGCCCGGGCACCGTGGGGTCCCGTGGTCAGCTCGACGGTGGTGGGGGGCCGGTGCGTCACGGCCGGCCAAGCGCGGGGCCGCGCGTGAGCGGCCTGACGGGCACCGGCACCGCGATCGCCCTGGCGGTCGTCGGCGCCGTCTGCTTCGCGGGCGCGGCGGTGCTGCAGCACCACGCCGTGACCGCGCCCGGCCCGAGCGTCGTCCCGCTCGACGGCGGCGGGCGGGCCGGCACGCCCGCGGGCCGCCCGCGGATGGGGCTGCGCCGGCTCGTGCAGGTGGTGCGTCACCCGCGCTGGCTGCTCGGCCTCGGTCTGGCGGGCGCCGGCACCCTCGTGCACGCCGGGGCCCTGCTGCTCGCCCCGCTGCGGGTGGTGCAGCCCGTCGGCGTGCTGGCCGTGCCGGCCGCCGTGCTGCTCGCGTCGCTGCGCACCCGGCGCCGCCCGGGCACCGGCGTCGTCGTCGGCGTGCTGCTCAGCGTGCTCGGCGTGGTCGGGTTCGTGGCCGCCTCGGCCGGCTCCACGACGAGCACGCCCCCGCCGGGCGCCTCGACGCTCGTGGCCGGCCTCGCGGTCGGCGTCGTCGTCGCCGCGCTGGCCGCGGTGGGCGTCACGCGCTCCGGCTGGGCGGCGTGCCTGTGCCTGGCCACCGGGGCCGCGGCGGCCTTCGGGCTCGTCTCCGCGCTCGTGCGCGCCGTGTCGCAGGCGGTGGCGTCCGGCGACGTGCCGCTGACGGCGCCGCCCGTGCTCGCGGCGGCGGCCGGCGTCGTCGTCGCGCTGGCCGCCGGCGGCTGGCTCGTGCAGCACGCCTACACCGCCGGCGCGCCGGAGCTCGTCGTGGCCTGCCTCACCGTGGTGGACCCCCTCGTGGCGGTGCTCCTCGGCGCGGTGCTCCTGGGCGAGGGGGCGGCGACGCCCGCCGCGCTCTGGGCGGTGCTGGGCCTCGCGGCGGCGTCGGCCGCCGCCGGCGTGGTCACGCTCGCCCGCCACCACCCCGACGCCGCCGCCGCGCGGGCCGCGCGCGCCGCAGCGGCACCCGTCGTGCGCGCGGCCGGCCCGGAGCCCCTGCGCCGGGCCGCGTGAGGACCGTGCGCGCAGCGCGTGCGGCAGGGGGCGAAACCGTCCACGTCGCCCGCGCGTCGCCCCGGGGCGCGCCCCGCGGTGGGCCACGCTGGTGACCCCCCTGCGCTCCGCCCCCCAGAGCCCACCTGTACGACCCCCCAGCACGACCCTCCCCACGGAGGGCCCGACCCTGGAAGAGAAGGACCCATGGAGAGCTTGAGGATCGTCGTCGGCGCCGAGACCTACCCGCCCGACGTCAACGGTGCCGCGCAGGCCGCCGCCCGCCTGGCGGCCGGGCTGGCCGGCCGCGGCCACGAGGTGCACGTCGTCGCCCCGTCGCCCACCGGCCGGGCCACGCGCGAGGTGCGCGACGGCGTCACGGTGCACGGCGTGCGCTCGCGGCGCTACGTCGGCCACGCCTCGCACCGCGTCAGCCTGCCCTGGGAGGTGTCCGCGCACGTCCGCCGCCTGGTGGCGGAGCTGCGGCCCGACGTCGTGCACTCGCACGGCCACGTGCTGGTCGGCCGCGCGGTCGTCGCGGCGGCCCGCACCCACGGCGTGCCCGTGGTGATGACCAACCACCTCGTGCCCGAGAACCTCGTCGCCTACCTGCCGGTGCCCCGGCCGCTGCACGGCGCCTTCGCCGCGGCGATGTGGCGCGACCAGGGCCGGGTCTTCGCCCGCGCCGACGTCGTCACCACGCCCACCCCGCGGGCCGCCGAGCTGCTCATGGACCGCACCGGCCTGACCGGGGTGCTGCCCGTGTCCAACGGGATCGACGCCCAGCGGTTCGCCGCGCGCGGCCGGCGGCGGCCCGGCGCCGTGCCGACCGTGCTGTTCGTCGGGCGGCTGGACGAGGAGAAGCGGGTCGACGAGCTGATCCGCGCCTTCGCGCTGCTGCCGACCGAGGTGCCGGCGCGGCTCGAGATCGTGGGCGACGGCTGCCGCCGCGAGCGCTGGAGCGCGCTGGCCGACGAGCTCGGCATCGCCGCCGACGTGCGGTTCCGTGGGCACGTCACCGACGCCGAGCTGCTCGAGGCCTACGCGTCGGCGGACGTGTTCTGCATGCCGAGCGTCGCCGAGCTGCAGAGCCTGGCCACCCTCGAGGCGATGTCGGCAGGGCTCCCGGTGGTGGCCGCCGACGCCATGGCGCTGCCGCACCTGGTGCGCCCCGGCGAGAACGGCGCGCTCTACCCGCCGGGCGACGTCGCGGCGCTCGCGGGCCACCTGCTGGCGCTGCTCGACGACCCGGCGCTGCGCGAGCGGGCCGGCGCGGCGAGCGTGCGCCTGGCCGAGCGGCACGCGTTCGGGCGCACCCTCGAGGAGTTCGAGGACATCTACGCCCGCGTGACCGCGCGCGTCCCGGTGCCCGCCTGAGACGGACGCCGGGCGTCCCGGCTCACACGCGCGGGTCGGGCACGCCGTAGGGCAGGCGGTGCAGCGCCGCTGCCTGGTCCGCGGCACGCTCGCGCTCGCGCAGCCCGCGGGCCAGCTCGCGGTCGCGGCGCTCGTGCAGCACGGCGTGCAGGAACGCCTCGGCCGGGGTCCCGGGCGGCGGCGCGGGCGCCACGTACGGCTCCACGCGAGCGGCGATCTCGTCGGTGAGCGCGGCCCGGGACGACGGCGCGAGCCGCGGCGCGCGGTCGAGCAGCTGCCGGGCGGCCAGGGCGAGCCCGTCGGGCAGGCGCCGCATGTCGGCCCGGGCCGCCCACGCGGCCAGCTCCGGCGGCATCTGCAGCGGCATGGACCAGCCCTTGCCGCCGCGCACGCGGATGGCGTACGTGCCCGCGACCATGTCCCCGAGCCGCTTGCCCTTGGCGTTGGACAGCGAGGCCACGATCGCGACGCCCCCGGCCGTCGCCCACAGCTCGAGCACGCCGAGCAGCGCGCGGATCAGCGCGTGCCGCAGGCGGACCGGGCCGCCGTCGTCGCGCACCACCCGGGTGCCCGTGGCGAGCCTGCCCAGCGACCGCCCGCGGGTGAGCGTCTCCACGGCCGCCGGGGCGACGACGAGGAAGAGCACGACGAAGACGATCGTCGTCGCGCGCAGCCACCGCTCGTCGAGCGATTCGATGCTCAGGCCCAGCAGCACGAGCAGGCCGACGGCCACCGCCACGGTGACCGTCGCGTCCAGCAGGGCACCGAGCGCGCGCGTGGCGAACGACGCCGGCCGGGCGTCGAGCACCACGCCCTCGCCGATGAGGATGCCGTCGTGCACAGGGGCCTCCGAGGGCTCGGGGTCGTCGGGTCGTCGTGTGGCAGGGTATCGGTCGTGGACCTCGACGCCTTCTCCGCCGTGCACAGCGCCGCCTGGGACCGCCTCGCGGTGCTGGTCAGGCGGCGCCGGCTGGACGGGGCGGAGGCGGACGAGCTGGTCCGCCTGTACCAGGAGGTCGCCACGCACCTGTCGACCGTGCGCTCGGCGGCGCCCGACCCCGTGCTCGTCACCCGCCTGTCCGACCTGCTCACCCGCGCGCGCACCCGGATCTCCGGCGCCCACGACCCGGCGTGGTCCGACGTCGTGCGGTTCGCCACCGTGTCCGTGCCGGCCGCGCTGTACCGGGTGCGGTGGTGGACCCTCGGCGTGACCGTCGCGTTCCTGCTGGTGAGCGTCGTGGCCGGATGGCACGTCGCCACGGACGCCGAGGCGCTGGCGGCCATGGGCACGCCGTCGGCGCAGGAGCGGTACGTCCAGGAGGCGTTCGCCTCCTACTACGACCCGGACGTCTCGTTCGCCGCGATGGTGTGGACCAACAACGCGTGGATCTCCGCGCTGCTGGTGGCGTTCGGCGTCACCGGGGTGCTGCCGGCCTACGTGCTGTGGCAGAACGCGTTCTCGGTGGGCACCACGGGCGGCATGATGGCCGCCCACGGCGAGCTCGACCTGTTCCTCACCCTCATCGCCCCGCACGGCCAGCTCGAGCTGACCAGCGTCTTCGTCGCCGGGGCCGCCGGCCTCAAGACGTTCTGGACGCTGGTCGACCCGGGCCCGCGCCGCCGCGGGGCGGCGCTCGCCCAGGAGGGCCGCGCGCTCGTCACGTGCGCCGTCGGGCTCGTCGGGGCGCTCGCCCTGTCCGGGATCGTCGAGGGCTTCGTGACCGGCTCGGGGCTGCCGTGGTGGCTCAAGATCGCGATCGGCACCGTGGCGCTGGCGGCGTTCTGGACGTACGTGCTGGTGCTCGGCCGGCGCGCCGTGGCGGCGGGGGAGACGGGCGACCTCGACGTCGACCGCGCCGGCGCGGTGGTCCCGACCGCCGGCTAAGTCTGGGGGCGCGCGGGCGGGCGCGGCGGGGCGGCGCCTCCGCTCGAATGATTCGGTCGCTGCGCTCCCTCGGCTCTCGCGGAGGCGCCGCCCCGCCGCGCTCTCGCATGGCTGGTCCGGTCGCTGCGCTCCCTCGGCTCTCGCGGAGGCGCCGCCCCGCCACGGTCCGGGCGCCGGCGGCCTCAGAGCCGCCCGGCCGCCTTGAGCGCCAGGTAGGCGTCCGCCACCGCCGGGGCGAGCTCGTCCGGCAGCGCCTCGACCACCTCGGCGCCGTGCCGGCGCAGCACGCCCGCGACGGCGTCCCGCTCGAGCTCGGCGCGGGCCGCGGCAGCGGCGTCGTAGACGGCGCCCGCCGAGCCGCGCCCGGCGCGCAGCGCGGCGACCTCGGTGTCGGTCACCGCTGCCACGAGCACCTGGTGCGTCGTCGTGAGCTGGTCGACGACCGTGAGCAGGCCGGTCTCCACCGCGGCGGGGTCGAGCGTCGTGAGCAGCACGACGAGCGCCCGCTGGGCGACGTGGGAGCGCACCTGGGTCACGAGCCCCGGCCAGTCGGTCTCCAGCAGCCGCGGCTCGACCCCGGCGAGCGCGTCGGCCAGGCTCGGCAGCAGCCGCGGGCCGGAGGCGCCGGCCACGCGGGCGCGCAGCTGCCGGTCGAACGCCATCACCTGCACGCGGTCGCCCGCGCGGTCGGCGAGCGCCGACAGCAGCAGGGCCGCCTCGACGGAGGCCTCCAGCCGCGGGGCGCCCGTGCCGTCGGCGCCCGTGCCGATGCGCGTGGCGGCGGTGCGGCCGGTGTCGAGCACCACCAGCACGCGCCGGTCGCGCTCGGGCCGCCACGTGCGCACGACGACGTCCCCGCGCCGGGCGGTGGCGCGCCAGTCGATCGAGCGCACGTCGTCGCCGACCACGTACTCGCGCAGGGAGTCGAACTCGGTGCCCTCGCCGCGCACCTGCACCGCCGAGCGGCCGTCCATCTCGCGCAGGCGCGCCAGGCGGCTCGGCAGGTGGCGCCGCGAGGCGAACTCCGGCAGCACGCGCAGCCGCGCCGGCACCGGGATCGTGGCCTGCCGCCCGGCGAGCCGCAGCGGGCCGAGGGAGCGGACGGTCACCGGGCCGGCGTCCCGGTCGCCGCGCCGGGTCGGGCGCAGCGGCGTCACGAGGCGCGCGCCGTCGCCCGCCGGCAGGTCGACGCTGTGCCGCGCCGACGGCACGACCCGGGCGGACGCGGCCGCCACCCGGGCCCCGTCGGGCGCCTCCACGAGGGTGCCGCCGTCCGCCAGCGACGGCGGCCAGGCGTCGCGCACGACGGCGCGCAGGCGCCGCCCGGCGAGGTTGACCGCGGTCAGCTCGCTGCGCGCCGTCTCGCCGAGCCGCACCGACGCCGGCACCTGCCGCGTGAGCGCCACCCGGCGCGGCGACGCGGCCAGCAGCGCGTCGGCGCTGCACGCCGCCACGACGACCAGCGCCCACACCACCACCGTGCCCGGCACCGGGAACAGCAGCACGGGCAGGATTCCGGCCGCGGCCAGGGCCACGGCCCGCCACGTCAGCGCCACGGTCGCACCCCCGCCCCGGACGCGGTGGGACGGGCCGTCCGCGAGAGCCGAGGGAGCGCAGCGACCGAATCATTCGAGCGGAGGGCCCGTCCCACGGCGTCGGGCACCACCCTCATCGGGGGACCGGCACCGTGGCCAGCACGGTGGACAGCACGCTCTCGGCGGTCACGCCCTCGAGCTCGGCCTCCGGGCGCAGCTGCACGCGGTGGCGCAGCGTGGGGTGGGCGAGGGCCTTGACGTCGTCCGGGGTGACGTACATGCGCCCGCTCAGCCACGCCCACGCCCGGGCCGTGGCCAGCAGGGCGGTGGCCCCGCGGGGGGACACCCCGAGCGACAGCGACGGCGACTGCCGGGTCGCCCGGCAGACGTCGACGGCGTAGGCGAGCACCTCGGGCGCCACCTGGACGCGGCGCACCTCGGCGCGGGCGGCCGCGAGCTCGGCGGGCCCCGCGACGGCGCGCACGCCGGCGGCGGCCAGGTCGCGCGGGTCGAAGCCCGCGGCGTGCCGGGCGAGCACCTCGATCTCCTGCTCGCGCTCCGGCACGGGCAGCAGCACCTTGAGCAGGAACCGGTCGAGCTGGGCCTCGGGCAGCGGGTAGGTGCCCTCGTACTCGACGGGGTTCTGCGTGGCGATGACCAGGAACGGGTCGGGCAGGCGGCGCGGCTCGCCGTCCACCGAGACCTGCCGCTCCTCCATCGCCTCGAGCAGCGACGCCTGGGTCTTGGGCGGCGTGCGGTTGATCTCGTCGGCGAGCATGAGGTTGGTGAACACCGGGCCCTCGCGGAACGAGAACTGCGCGGTGCGCGCGTCGTAGACGAGCGAGCCGGTGACGTCGCCCGGCATGAGGTCGGGGGTGAACTGCACGCGCTTGGTGTCGAGGTCCAGCGCCGCGGCCAGGGAGCGCACCAGGAGCGTCTTGGCCACGCCGGGGACGCCCTCGAGCAGCACGTGGCCCGAGCACAGCAGCGCGATGAGCAGGCTCGTCACCGCCGAGTCCTGGCCCACGACGGCCTTGCCGACCTCCGTCCGGACGCCCGCCAGCGCGGTGCGCAGCGCGAGCGTGGGCCGCTCCGGCGCGTGCGCCGTCGCCGGGGCCGGGGCGGGCGCCGCCGGCTGCGCCGGGGCGAAGGTCGGCTGCTGCGGCTGCTGCGCCTGCTGCACGGTCGCCTGGGGCGCCGGCGGCGGGGCGGCCGCGGCGTGGCCGGCCGGGTCGTGGTTCTGCTCGGGGTCCGTCACGATCGGGGAACCTCGCTTCCTGGGGTGTGGCGTCCTGGGGTGGGGCGTCCTGGGGTGGGGCGTGCCGCGCCGGCACGTCCTGCGGTGTCGCCGTCGAGGGCGTCCAGCCGCCGCGCCAGCTCGGCCAGCGCCTCGTCGTCGGGCGGCGGCGGGCCGTACAGCAGCGCGGCGACGTCGCGGGGGTCGCGGCCGCTCGCGCGCACGACGGCGTCGACGACGCCGGTCGGGTCGGCCGACCGCGGCAGGCCGAGGCGGGCGGCGATGCGGGTGGCGGCGGCGGCGCGCAGGCCGGCGGCCGCGTGCCCGCGGGCCCGAGCGCGCCGGTAGAGGCGGCCGCGGCCGCGGGCGGCCTCGGCGGCCGGCACCACGACGGGCAGCTCCTCGGCGACCAGGGGGCCGAGCCGCCGGCCGCGCCAGAACGCCAGCACGAGCACCACCAGGCCGGCCCACAGGCCCACCGCGCCCGTCCACCGCGGCAGCGTGGGACCGGCCGGCGCGGCGCCGCCCGTGCCGTCGCCCGTGCTGAGGTCGAACGGGTCCGGCACGAGCCAGACCAGCCGCTCGTGCGCGCCGAGCAGGTGCAGCGCGAGCGCGGCGTTGCCGGCCTCCAGCACCGTGCCGTTGAGCACGAGCGACGGGTCGTCGACGGCGGTCACGGTCCGCCCGCCGTCCGCCACCGCGGCCAGGGCCGCGCCGTCGCTCCCGGGGTAGCACGTCACCACGTCGGGCGCGCCCGGTGCCGCGGCGAGGCTCGCCGTGAGGCGCACGTCGCCGGCGGCGCGCGCGGCCGGCAGCGCGCAGTCCGGCGCGAGGGTGCCGGCGGAGGTGTCGAGCGTGTCGCCGAGCCGGACGGCGCCGTCGGTGGCCGCCTCGAGCAGCAGGTCGTCGGCGCCCAGCAGCACCAGGTCCGCCGGCACGCCCGCGAGGGCGTCGACCTGCTCGGCGGACAGCAGCGGGCTCGGCGCGACCAGCAGCGTGGCGCCCTCGGTGGCCGCCTGCACGGCGTCGTCGACGGTGGTCACGTGCCGCACGTCGACGCCCCGGTCCTCGAGCACCCGGGCGACGGCGCGGGCGCCGTCGGGTCGGGCGTTGTCGGGGGCGTAGGGGGTGGTCGACGTCGCCGGCCGGGTCACCGCGAGCACGGCGACCACCAGGGCCACGGCGGCGAGCACCACCACCCACCACCGCACGGCGCGCCAGCGCCGCGCGGCGCGGCCGGCGGCGGTCGTGCCGTCACCGACCACCGTCGCGCCGCGGGCCGGCGCGGTCACCGGCGGCGGGGTCCCGAGCGCGGTCACGGGCGGCCCTCCGTCGTCGGGGCGGCGAGGCCGCCGGGGGTGGTGGCGGGCACCGCCGCCCGCGCCGCGCGGGCGCGCGCGTCGAGGTCGCGCACGGCGGCGTCGTCGTGCGGGCCGGCGGGCAGCTCGCCGTAGACCACGTCGTCGAACAGCGACGCACCCTCGTGCAGCGCCGCCGCGAGGTCCGGGAGCCGGTCGCCGGCGGCCGACGCCGCCTCCTGGGCGGTGCGGCCGGGGCGCGGGTCGATCACGACGCGCTCCTCGAGGTCGCGCACCACCGCGCGGAACCGCTCGGCGACCGCCGTCGCCCAGTCGCCGCGCTCGGCGGCGGCGTCGGCGGCCGCGCGCATCTGCGCGGCGGTGCGGTCGTCGTCGTGCGCGACGACGGCGGCCGACCGGGCGCGCCGGCGTGCCAGCCGCACCGGGCCGGCCACCCACAGCGCCACCCCCACGAGCAGGGCCAGCACCACGATCACACCGACGAGCACCGGCAGCGGCGGGGCGTCGATCGCCGGGATCCCGTCGAACAGGCCCAGGAACCACTCCCACAGCCGCTGCAGCAGCGACGGCTGCTGGGAGTACTCGGGCCGGGCGAGCTCCTCGACGAGCCAGCGCCGGGCCGTGTCGCGGTCGGGGTCCACCGGCACCTCGGCCGGCACGCCGAGCAGGACGCCGGCCCGCACCGCCGCCGGCGCCGTGAGCAGGAAGGTCATGCCGGCCGCTCCGCCGCCGCGGCGAGCGCCACGTCCAGGCCCTCGCGCCGCATCCGCACGTCGACGTAGAGCAGCGCCACCACGCCGGCCACGAAGATCGTCTGGATCGCGGTGGCGACCACGGTGGCCAGCGTCGTCACCACGACGGCCCCGGCGCCGGGGGCGCCGAGCTCCGTCTCCATCCACGTGGCGAGGTAGGCCAGCGGGGTGGTGACGATGTTGGCGATGACCGTGACGATGACGACGGCGAGCAGGTAGACGCCGAACAGCCGCCAGAACTGGCCGCGGGTGAGCAGCCAGGCGCGCCGCACGGTGACGACCAGGCCGCGCCCCTCGAGGACCACCGCGGGGGCGACCAGGCCCAGGCGCACCCCCAGCCAGACCAGCGTGACGACGTAGCCGAGCAGGACGACCAGGGCCAGGAGCGCCGAGAGCCCCTCCGACACGCCGGCGGTCGCCGCCACGACGAGCCCGACCAGGGCCACCGCCACCCCCGCGAGCACGAGCACGCCGAGGGTCTGCAGCACCGCCCAGCCGACCAGCAGGCCGACGCGCGAGCGGACCCGCTGCCAGACCTGCGCGACCGTGACCTTGTCGCCGACGACGGACCGGCTCACCGAGACGGTGAGGATGCCGTTGACGACCGGGGAGGCCAGCAGCGACGTCAGGAAGGTGCCGATCGCCGGCCCCAGCAGCTGTGCGTACAGCGCGGGGGAGATGCCCAGCCCGCTGGCCACCTCCGGCGGCACCGCCGCGAAGTAGCCGGTGATCTGCGTGGTGAGGGCGGGCACGAGGAGCTGGCCGACGCCGACCCCGACCACCGTGGCGACGAGGATGACGAGCGTGGCGACGCCGAGCATCACGGCGGGGTTGTGCCGGATGGCCCCGAACGCGCCGTCGTAGATCTCGCCGAGCGTCAGCGGGCGCAGCGGCACGATGCCCGGCCGGGCGGCCCGGGCGCCCCAGCCGCCGCCGGGCGGCATCCCCGCGGGCGACGGGCCCGGCGTCGGCTGCGGCCCGTACTGCCCGTAGCGCGGCTGCCCGTAGCGGGGCACCTCGCCCCAGCCGGACGGCGCGCCGGACGACGGGGGTGCGGGGCGGTCGGCGGGCGGCTGCGGGGCCACGGAGCCCGGCTCGTTCGGGTCCGCGCCGGGCGGCTCGGGCGTGCTCATGGTCTCCCCGGAGAGCTGGGACGTCGTGTCCGGTCACGATAGCGCGGCGGGGCTCCGGCGAGGCGGCCCCACCACGACATATGCACAGCCTGGCAGACTGTCCGCATGAAGTCGCGCGTGCTAGTCGTCGACGACGACACGGCCCTGGCCGAGATGATCGGCATCGTGCTGCGGACCGAGGGCTTCGAGCCCACCTTCTGCGCGGACGGCGACGGCGCCCTGGCCGCGTTCCGGTCCTCGCAGCCGGACCTGGTGCTGCTGGACCTGATGCTGCCCGGCAAGGACGGCACCCAGGTGTGCCGCGAGATCCGGGCGGAGTCGGGCGTGCCCATCATCATGCTCACCGCCAAGAGCGACACGGTGGACGTGGTGCTCGGCCTGGAGTCCGGTGCGGACGACTACGTCTCCAAGCCGTTCAAGCCCAAGGAGCTGGTGGCCCGCATCCGTGCCCGGCTGCGCCGCACCGAGGACCCGGGCCCCGAGATGCTGCGGGTGGGGGACCTGGAGATCGACGTCACCGGCCACTCGGTCACGCGCGAGGGGCGCAAGATCGCCCTGACCCCGCTGGAGTTCGACCTGCTCGTGGCCCTGGCGCGCAAGCCGTGGCAGGTGTTCACCCGCGAGGTGCTGCTCGAGAAGGTCTGGGGCTACCGGCACTCGGCGGACACCCGCCTGGTCAACGTGCACGTGCAGCGCCTGCGGTCCAAGGTCGAGCGCGACCCGGAGAGCCCCGAGATCGTGCTGACCGTCCGCGGCGTCGGCTACAAGGCGGGCGCGCCGCAGTGACCGGACCCGGGGCCGGCGGACGGCGCGTGCTGCGCGCGGCCGCCCGGGCCCGCACCGTCGCGGTGCGGCGCGGCCGCGCCGTCGTGCACCGCTGGCGCTCCTCCATGCAGGTGCGCGTCATCACCTCGACGCTGGCCATCGGCGTCGTGGCGCTCGCGGTGCTGGGCACGTCCCTGTCCACCTCGGTGCGCGACGGGCTGTTCGAGCAGCGCGTGGACCAGGTCGACCGCGAGTCGGCCCGCACCACCGCCCAGGTGAGCGACTCCTTCGCGTCGTCGCCGGCGTCGTCGCCCGCCGACGTGCAGTCGCTGCTGATCCAGATGGTGGGCCAGCTGTCCTCCGGCGCCTCGAGCGCCCAGGGCACCTGCCTGCTGTCCGGCGGGGAGGGGCCGACGTCGGGCGTCACCGACATCTGCTCGCCGCAGCCGCTCGTCGGGCTCGTCAGCCCCGAGCTGCGCGACGCCACGCTGAGCGCCGACCACCAGATGCTGCAGTCGGTGGCGATCCCGGCCGCCTACGCCGAGAGCGGCCAGGTGGAGCCGGGCGTGCTGGTGGGCTCCACCGTCGAGGTGCCCACGGTCGGCACCTACGGGCTGTACCAGCTGTACTCGCTGCAGACCGAGCAGGAGACGCTGCGGTTCGTCCAGCGCACGCTGCTGGTCGGCGGCGTGGCGGTGCTCGCCCTGCTCGGCGCGATCACCTGGATGGTCACGCGCCAGGCAGTCACCCCGGTGCGCCGCGCGGCCGACGTCGCCGCGCGGCTGGCCGACGGCCACCTGGCCGAGCGCATGCCGGGCCGCGGGCACGACGAGATGGCCACGCTCGCGCGGTCGTTCAACGAGATGGCCGCGAGCCTGCAGGACCAGATCCGGCGCATGGAGGAGCTCTCGGCGGCGCAGCGCCGCTTCGTCTCCGACGTCTCGCACGAGCTGCGCACGCCGCTGACCACCATCCGCATGGCGGGGGAGGTCATCCACGCCTCGCGCGAGGACCTGGACCCCGCCGCCCGTCGGTCCGCCGAGCTGCTGACCACCCAGCTCGACCGCTTCGAGGAGCTCCTGGCCGACCTGCTGGAGATCTCGCGGTTCGACGCCGGGGGCGCGGTGCTCGACGTCGAGCACCGCGACGTCGGCGCGATCGTCGCCGCGGTCGTCGAGGGCACGACGCCGCTCGCCGAGCGCAAGGGCGTGTTCCTGTCGGTGCAGCTGTCCGACGAGCCGGCCACCGCCGACGTCGACCCCCGGCGCGTCGAGCGGGTCCTGCGCAACCTCGTCGTCAACGCCCTGGAGCACGCCGAGGGCCGGCCGGTGGAGATCACCGTCGGCGCCGACCGGCACGCGGTCGCCGTCGTGGTGCGCGACCACGGCGTCGGCATGACCCCGCAGGAGGTGCAGCACGTGTTCGACCGGTTCTGGCGGGCCGACCCCGCCCGCGCGCGCACGACGGGCGGCACCGGGCTGGGCCTGGCCATCTCCCGCGAGGACGCCCGCCTGCACGCCGGCTGGCTCGAGGCGTGGGGGCGCCCCGGCCGGGGCGCGAGCTTCCGGCTCACCCTGCCGCGGCGCGCCGGGATCCAGCTCGTCGGCTCGCCGCTGCCGCTGGTGCCCGAGTCGCGCGGCATCGCCGCCGTGCCCACCGGGCAGATCCCCGTGGTCAACCCGCCCACCGGCCCCACCCCGATCGCCATCCCCGACCTGGGCGACCTGCCGCACCTCGAGCCCGAGGACGCGCCCGACGCCGCGGCGCCGGCCGAGGAGGGCCGCCCCGCCGAGGAGGCCCGCCCCGCCGAGGAGGCCCGCCCCGCCGACGGCGGCCGGGACGCGGGGGTGCGCCGATGACCGCCCCGCGGCGCCCGGGCCGCCCCCGTGCGGCCGCCCGGACCGCCCTGCTGGCCGCCCTGCTCGCCGCCGTGGTGACGGCGCTCGCGGCCTGCGCCTCGATCCCCACCTCCGGCGAGGTGCAGGACGGCGGGGCCGACGTGCCGCGCACGGGCGAGATCGGCTTCATCGCCGCCGGCCCGAACGTCGACGACACGCCGGACGAGATCGTCCGCGGCTTCCTCTCCGCCACGCAGGCGGGGCCCACCACCGCCCAGCCGTTCAACGTGGCCCGCGAGTTCCTCACCACGGGCGCGTCGCAGGCCTGGGAGCCGTACTCGCGCGTGCTCGTGCTGGACGGCTACCCGACCCTGTCGACCGACGACGTCGAGGCCGACGCCACCACCGCGACCGTCCGGGCGCGCGTGACGGTGGTGGCGTCGGTGGACGAGCGGGGGGTCTACACCGAGGAGCCGCGGCCGAGCCCCAGCGAGCTGACGTTCGAGCTGGGCCGCTCCGCCGGCGAGTGGCGCATCACGAGCCTCGACGACGGCCTGCTGTTCTCCACCGCCGTCTTCTCCCAGGCCTACCACCTCACGCGGCTGTACTACCCGACGCCCGACCTGACCCAGCTCGTGCCCGACGTGCGGTGGTTCCCCCGCACGACGTGGCGCACCAACGCCGTCCAGGAGATCCTGGCCGGCCCGCCGGAGTGGCTCGCCGGCTCGGTCGTGTCGGTGGTGCCCGAGGGCACCGCGCTGGCCATCGAGGCGGTCACGGTCGCCGACGACGGCACGGTCGCGGTCAACCTCACCGAGCAGATCGACGACGCCTCGTCGGACGAGCTCGCCCTGTTCTCCGCGCAGCTCGAGGCGACCCTCGTCACCGGGCAGGGCGAGGGACGCACCGTGACGCTCGCCGACCGGTCCGGGCCGCTCGCCGTGCCCGAGGCCGCCGGCCCGCGGCTGCCGCGCACCGAGGGCGACGCCCTCGCCCTCGTCGACGGGCGGCTGCGCAGCGTCGAGGGCCGCGAGCTGGTGCCGGCGGACGAGGACGTCTCGCTCGCCGGTCTCGACCCGACGGCGCTGGCCACCGGGCCGGGCCACGACCCGGTCGTGGTGCGCGACGGCGCCGACCGGGTGGTGCGGCTCGACCCGGACGGGACGCAGGACACCCTGCTGCAGGGCGCCGACCTGCTCGCCCCGTCGGTCGACCGCTACGGCGCGGTGTGGAGCGGCGTGCGCGGCGGGGCGCTGCAGGTGGTGGTGGCGAGCGGGCAGGCGTACCCGGTGACCGCGGCGTGGCTCGAGGACGTCGTCGTCACGTCGGTGCGGGTGTCGCCCGAGGGGGCGCGGGTGGCGCTCGTGACGACCGGCCCCGACGGGACGGCGGTGCGGGTCGCGGGGATCCTGCGCGACGCCGCGGGCGTGCCCACCGGCCTGTCGGACCCCGTGCCCGTCGGCGCGTCGGTGCAGGGCGTGACCCTGGCGCAGTGGCAGGACGAGGCGACGCTCGCGCTGCTCGGCCAGGACTCCGGCGGCGACCGGACGGTGTACCTGGCGGGCGTCGGCGGCCTGGCCGGCACCGGGGGCGGGCTGTCGCGCCCCGTGCCCGGCGTGACCGGGCCGACCTGGGTGACGGCGGCGGTCGGCAGCACGAGCATGCTCGCGCTCGACGCCGAGTCCGTGCTGCACATCCGGCAGTCCTCGGCGCTGTGGCCGGCCCTCGCGGAGGGCGTCGACCTGGTCGCCTTCCCGGGTTGACGCCGGCGCGAGCCTGCCCCCGGGCGCCGCGCGGCCGGCGCCGTCCCCAGCGCCCGGTGCGCCGGCGTCCGGACGGCTGTGCGGGCGCCGACGCTGGGCCCGTGCACCCCCTCGTCGAGCTGGCCCGCCTCGTGCTGCCCGTCGCGTGCCCCGGCTGCGGCGCGCCCGACGTGCGGTGGTGCGCCGGCTGCGCCGGGCTGCTCGCCGACGGGCCGCGCCGCGTCGAGGCGCACGTGCCCCGGCTGGACCGGCTCGACGGCGTGCCGCCGCTGCCGGTCTGGGCGGTGGCGCGGTACGAGGGGCCGGTGCGCGGCGTCGTCGTCGCCTGGAAGGACCGCGGGCGCGCCGACCTGGACGCGCTGCTCGTGCCCGCGGCACGCGCGGCGGCCGCGGCGCTCGGCCCGGCGCTGGCCCGCGCGGCG
>NZ_WUWN01000025.1 GCF_009846865.1 Puerhibacterium puerhi | reverse complement strand
CACGCCCGGCCCCACCGGGACGCCCACGGACGCCGGGACCGGCGCCGCCACGGCGTCGCCGGGGAGCCCGGGCCCGTCCGGGACCCCGGCTCCGAGCCGCCCGTCCAGCCCCGCGCCCACCCCGGCCCCCGGCCCGGCCAGCCCTTCCGCCGGCACCGCCGGGTGGCCCGCGCCCGCGCTCCCGCCCGGCCCGGTCACCGGCCGCGCCGAGACCGTCGCGGACGGCCTGCACGTCCCGTGGGGCCTCGCGCCCCTGCCCGACGGACGGCTGCTGGTGAGCCTGCGCGACGACGCCCGGCTCGTGGTGGTGGACCCGGCGTCGGGCCGCGTGGTCGACGTCGGCGGACCGGGCGCCGGGCAGCTCGCCGCCGAGACGGTGCCCGGCGGGGAGGGCGGCCTGCTCGGCGTCGCCGTGGCGCCCACCGGCGCCGTCCCCGCCCCCGCCGAGGGCGGCCCCGGCGCCCCGGCCGACGACGGCGGGACTCCGGCCGACGGCGCCGACGACGGCGCGGCGCCCGCCCGCGACGACGCCGTCACGGTCGTCGTCTACCGCACCGGCGCCGACGACAACGCGGTGCTGGGCGGCGCCCTCCACCTCGGCACGGGCGGCGGCACCCCGCGCCTCGAGCGCCTGGCCACCGTGCTCGCGGGCGTCCCGCGCGCCGGGAACCACGACGGCGGGCAGGTGGCGTTCGACCCCGACGGGTTCCTGTGGGTCACCACGGGCGACGCGGGCGACGGGGCCGCCGCCCAGGACCCCGGCTCCCTGGCCGGCAAGGTGCTGCGGGTGACGCTCGACGGCGACCCCGCGCCGGGCAACCCGACGGCCGGGTCGCCCGTGTGGAGCCACGGGCACCGCAACGTCCAGGGCATCGGCTGGGACCCGGCCGGCCGGGCGTTCGCCAGCGAGTTCGGGCAGAACACGTGGGACGAGCTGAACCTGCTGGTCCCGGGCGGCGACTACGGCTGGCCCGACGTCCAGGGCCGGGCCGAGGGCGCGGCGAGCCCGGCCGTGCCCGGCGCGCGCCTGCCGCAGGTGGTCGACGGGCGGGTGCAGCCGGTGGCCACCTGGAGCACCGACGAGGCGTCGCCGTCGGGCCTGGCCGTGACGCCGGACGCCGTCTACCTCGCCGGCCTGCGCGGGGAGCGGCTGTGGCGCGTGCCGTTCGACGTCGCGCCCGCAGCCGGGGACGCAGACGGCGACGCACCCGGGCTGGGCGAGCCGCAGGCGCTGCTCGACGGCGAGCACGGCCGGCTGCGCGCCGTCGTGGCGGCCGGCGGCGCCGACCTGTGGGTGCTGACCAACAACACCGACGGCCGCGGCGACCCGCGCGCCGGCGACGACCGGCTGCTGCGCGTGACCCTCGAGCCGGCGGGCTGAGAAAGGCCGTCGACGCCCGCGGCGCGGTCACTACGATGGACCCCATGCCCGAGGCCGCGAAGTCCTTCTACCTGACGACCCCGATCTACTACGTGAACGACGCCCCGCACATCGGGCACGCGTACACGACGGTGGCCGCCGACGTCGTCACCCGCTGGCACCGCCAGCGCCAGGAGGACGTCTGGTTCCTCACGGGCACCGACGAGCACGGCGAGAAGGTGCTGCGCACCGCCGAGAAGAACGGCGTCTCGCCGCAGGAGTGGGCCGACCGGCTCGTGGAGTCGGCGTGGCAGCCGGTGCTCGAGACGATCGACGCGCGCAACGACGACTTCATCCGCACCACGCAGGAGCGCCACGTCGTGGCGGTGCAGAAGTTCCTGCAGGGCCTGTACGACGCGGGCGAGATCTACAAGGGCTCCTACGAGGGCCCGTACTGCGTGGGCTGCGAGGAGTACAAGCTCCCGGGCGAGCTGCTCGACGGCACCGGCGAGTACGCGGGCCAGAAGGTGTGCCCGATCCACCTGCGCCCGGTCGAGATGCTCGCGGAGGAGAACTACTTCTTCCGCATGAGCGCCTACGCCGACCGGCTGCTGGCCCTGTACGAGGAGCACCCGGAGTTCGTGCAGCCGGCCAGCGCCCGCAACGAGGTGGTCGGGTTCGTCAAGCAGGGCCTGCAGGACCTGTCGATCTCCCGCTCCACGTTCGACTGGGGCATCCCCATCCCGTGGGACGACAAGCACGTGCTGTACGTGTGGTTCGACGCGCTGCTCAACTACATGACCGCGGTGGGCTACGGGTCCGACGACGCCGCCGAGCGCGAGCGGTTCGCGCGCACCTGGCCGGCGGACGTGCACCTGGTGGGCAAGGACATCCTGCGGTTCCACGCCGTGATCTGGCCGGCCATGCTCATGGCCGCGGGCCTGCCGCTGCCGAAGCAGGTCTTCGCGCACGGCTGGCTGCTGGTGGGCGGCGAGAAGATGAGCAAGTCGCGCCTGACCGGCATCGCGCCGAGCGACATCATCGACACCTTCGGCTCGGACGCGTTCCGCTACTACTTCATGCGGACGATCGGGTTCGGCGGCGACGGCTCGTTCTCCTGGGAGGACATGGTCGCGCGGTACAACGGCGAGCTGGCCAACGGGTTCGGCAACCTCGCCTCGCGCACCGCCGCGATGATCGGCAAGTACTTCGGCGGCACGCTGCCCGCGGCGGGCGCGCGCACCGACCTGGAGACCGACCTCGAGGCGGTGGCGGCCAAGGCCGTGGCCGACGCCGAGGCCGCGATCGACCGCATGGCGATCCACGACGCCGTCGCGGCGGTGTGGTCGCTGGTCGACGCCACCAACGGCTACCTCACGGAGACGCAGCCGTGGAAGGTGGCCAAGGAGCCGGGCGAGACCGACGCCGAGGGCAGGGGCGTGGACGGCGGACGCCTCGCGACGTCGCTGGTCACCGCCGCCGAGGCGCTGCGCGCCCTGGCGGTGCTGCTGCACCCGGTGACGCCCAAGGCCGCCGCGCGCCTGTGGGAGGCGCTCGGCGCCGAGCCGGTCCTCGGCCCGATCGCGGCCCAGCCGGTGGCCTCGGCGGCGTCGTTCGGCGTGCTGCCCGCCGGCACCACGGTCACCAAGGGCGCCGCCCTGTTCCCGCGCCTCGACGAGGACGCCTGAGCGGTGGCCCGCACGCGCGAGCGCGGCTTCCCGGCCGACCCGGAGCCGCTGCCGGCCCCGGTCGCGGACAACCACACCCACCTGGACGCGATCGCCGAGGTCTACCTCGACCGCACGGGCGGGCGCCCCGGCCCGGACGGCGGTCCCGCCGTCGCGCCGACGGTGGCCGAGCACGTCGCCCGGGCGGCGCGCGCCGGCGTCGACCGCATCGTCCAGGTCGGCTGCGACCTGGACGCCGTGCGCTGGACCGACGCCCTGCTGCGCGAGCGCGCCGCCGACGGCGCGCTCGCGCACCCGGCGCTCGTGGGCGCCGTGGCCATCCACCCCAACGAGGCCACGCTGCACGCGGGCGTCGACGAGGTGGGCCCGGACGGGCTGACGCCGACGCCGCAGCCGCGGCACGCGAAGTCGCTCGACGAGGCGGTCGCCGAGGTCGCGGCCGTGGCCCGGGCCAACGACCGCGTCCGGGCGATCGGCGAGACCGGCATGGACCTGTTCCGCACCGGCCCGCGCGGCGCGCAGGTGCAGCGCGAGTCGTTCCGCGCGCACGTCGCGCTGGCCAAGGAGCTCGGCCTGGCGCTGCAGATCCACGACCGCGACGCGCACGCCGAGGTGATCGACGTGCTGCTGGCGGACGGCGCCCCGGAGCGGACGGTGTTCCACTGCTACTCCGGCGACGCGGAGATGGCGCGCGTCTGCGCCGAGCACGGCTGGTACCTGTCGTTCGCCGGGCCGGTCACCTACAAGCCCAACGAGCACCTGCGAGCAGCGCTGCGCGCCGTGCCGCTCGAGCTCGTCCTGGCCGAGACGGACGCGCCCTACCTGACCCCGCACCCGTACCGCGGGCAGCCCAACGCCCCGTTCGCCGTCGCGCACACCGTGCGGGGCATGGCCGAGGTGCTCGAGCGGCCGCTGGAGGAGGTGTGCGCCGCCGTGTCCGCGAACACGGCGCGCGTGTACGGCACGTGGTGAACCGGCGGGTGGAGCCGGTCGTCCTCGCGCGCCGGTGGCCTGGGGCGACGCGCCCGGGACGGGTCGGTTCGGCTACGGTCTGGTGCCCGTGAGGTCGCGCGCACGCAAGGGTCGGCACGCCGGCGCGCCCGCACCCCGCGTGCCCGTGCCCCGCGTCCCCGGGTCCCTTCTTCCCGGGCCCCGCCGCGAGGCCCGCGCCGCCGCCCCGTCGCCGCGGCGCGCCGCGCACGCCGCCACGCGGCCCGAGGACGTCGTCGGCCGCTCCACCGCCCCGCGGGCGCCGGAAGCGCCGCCCGCCGTCGACACGACGCCCGCTGCTGGGACGACGCCCGGCGTCGAGCAGACGCCCCCTGCCGAGACGGCGCCCGCCGTCGGGCCCCGGCTGCGCCCCGGGGTGCGCCGCGCCCTGCAGGGCGCCGTCGTCGTGGCCCTGGCCGGCTCGACGTTCGCCGTGGCCGACGCGCACAAGACGGTGACGATCGACGACGACGGCCGCATCCGCACCGTCTCGGCCTACGGCCGCACGGTGGGCGACGTGCTGGCCTTCCAGGGCGTCGAGGTGCGGGCCGACGACCTGGTCCAGCCCGCCGCGGGCGCCCCGGCCGCCGACGGCGGCACGATCGTGGTGCGCTCCAGCCGCGTGGTGACCCTCGAGGTGGACGGCGAGAGCGAGACCTTCACGACGACGGCGCTCACCGTCGGCGACCTCATCTCCGCGCTGGGCGAGCGCGGCGACGGGGCGGTGGCGTCGGCGTCGCGCAGCGCGCCGCTGGGCCGCGAGCCGGTGCGCGTGTCCACCCTCAAGACCGTCAGGGTGGCGGTGGACGGCACCGTGCTGCCGATCCGCACCACGCAGGCCACCGTCCGCGACGTCCTCGCCGACGCCGGGATCACGCTGGCCGAGGAGGACGCGACGTCGGTGCCGCTCACCGCCGCGGCCACCGACGGGATGCTGGTGCTGGTCTCCCGCGGCCAGACGGCGTCGGACTCCACCACCGAGGTGCTGCCCTTCGAGACCACCACGATCGAGGACCCCAGCCTGCCCGAGGGCTACCGCCACGTGCGGACGGTGGGCCGGCCGGGCGAGGCGACGACCACGTACGCGGTCCGCACGCTCGACGGCGCCGAGGTGGAGCGCACCGTCGCCTCCCGGGTGGTCACGCGCGAGCCGCGGGACGAGGTCGTGGTCGTCGGGACGATGGACCCCGACACCGTGGTCGTGGACCCGGGCTCGGCGCGCGCCACGGCCCGGGCGCTGGCCGCGGAGCGCGGCTGGGGCGACTCGCAGTTCGCCTGCCTCGACAAGCTGTGGACCAAGGAGTCGGGCTGGCGCGTCGACGCCGACAACCCGTCGTCGTCGGCCTACGGCATCCCCCAGGCGCTGCCCGGCTCGCGGATGGCCTCGGTCGGCGCCGACTGGCGCACGAACGCGGTCACCCAGATCGAGTGGGGGCTCGGCTACATCGACGGCCGGTACGGCACGCCGTGCGGGGCCTGGGCGCACTCCCAGCGGGCCGGCTGGTACTGAGCGGTACCGGGCGGGCATCGGGCGGGCACCGGGTGGGCACCGGGCGGGCACCGAGCGGACGCGCAGGCGGACAGGCGCCTCGGGCGCATGTTCACCCGGGGATATTTCGGACAATCAGGCATCAGACGGGGCATCTCGGCGCCGTTGCGCTTGGCCCCAGATAACGAACCGGTTACGGTCGCCGACAGTGCCCCGCCGGATCCGCCGGTGGGCCCGGCAGAGAGCCTGACCGCGTGACAGCTCCGAACACCGAGACCCGCACCGCAGCACGCCGTCGTCGCTGGCCCTGGGTGGCCGGCCTCGCGGCGGCGGCAGTCGCCACGGGCGGCGCCGTCGCCTACGCGGACGCCCGCAAGACGGTGACCCTCGACGTCGACGGCACCGTCACCACGGTGACGACCTTCGCCGGCTCCGTCGAGGGCCTGCTCGACGCCCAGGGGGTGCGCGTCGGCGAGCGCGACGCCGTCGCCCCCGACGCGACGTCCTCCCTGCGTGACGGCGCCGAGATCGTCGTCCGCTACGGCCGCCAGGTGACGCTGCAGGCCGACGGCGACCAGGCCGACATCTGGGTGACCGCGCTGGACGCGGGGGAGGCGCTCGACCGGTTCGCCTCCCGCGGCGGCGACGTCCGCCTCGTCGCGTCCCGCTCCGGCGAGCGCGCCTCGCTGCCCCTGCGCCTCGCGCACGGCGGCGGCCCGGTCGCCGTCGTCGCCGACGGCGAGACCCGCACGACGAAGGACACCGGCCAGGGCGTCGACGCGCTGCTGCGCAGCGTCGACGTGGCGATCGACGGCGACGACCGCGTGAGCGTCGCGACGCCGGAGGCCGTCGGGGTGCCCGAGACCGAGGCCGAGGTCGCCGTCGTGGTGCAGCGCGTGGAGACCAAGGACGTCACCACCGAGACGCCCATCCCGTTCGAGACGGTGACGCGGGAGGACCCCGAGCGGTTCTCCGACCTCGAGCCGGAGGTCACCCAGGAGGGTGTCGAGGGCGTGCACACCGTCGTGGAGCGCGTCACCACGGTGGACGGCAAGGAGGAGTCCCGCGAGCTCGTCTCCGAGGGCGACACCACGCCGCCGGTCGACGAGATCGTGGTCGAGGGCACCAAGGAGCGCCCCGAGCCCGAGCCCGAGCCGGAGCCCGCGGCGGCGCCGGAGCGCTCGTCGTCCACCGCCTCCGACGAGGGGGCGTCCGGCACCTCCGACGAGGGGTCGTCGGGCGGCTCGGACGAGGCCGCCACGGGGTCCGCGCCGACGAGCGGCGTCTGGGCGGCGCTCGCCCAGTGCGAGTCGGGCGGCAACCCGGCGACCAACACCGGCAACGGCTACTACGGGCTCTACCAGTTCACGGTGTCGACGTGGCAGTCGGTCGGCGGCAGCGGCCTGCCGTCCGAGGCGTCGGCCGCCGAGCAGACGCAGCGCGCGCAGATCCTCCAGGAGCGCGCGGGCTGGGGCCAGTGGCCGGCGTGCGCGCGGAAGCTGGGCCTCATGTGACCCATCCCTCGACCGCCGGCTCGCGCGCCTGGGCGCGCGGCCCGGCCTGAGGCCGGAAACCGCACCTGACGACGCCGGTCGCCCCCGCGCGGGGCGGCCGGCGTCCGTCGTGCGGGGCGCCGACGGCGGCGCTCGAGGGCGGTCCGGGGCGGGTTGCCCCGCCGCATCGTTTGGCATTCAATAACGAATCGGTTACGGTCGAGTGTCTTCGCGCGCCGCCGGCTGTGACGTGGTGTAGCGCGCGACCCCCTTCGGCCCGCACCGGGCCGTGACAGCCGGATCGGCCTGTCGAGCCGTACGCGATGTGCGCGCACGGAGCGTGCCGCGCGCCGCGGAGGTCCCTTCGACCTTGCCTCGACCCGCCGTGCCCGGGAGGCACGACCCCAGGACTCGCGTGACTGACTTCACGAAGACCACCGCTGAGCCGGACGACCTCGCGACCGCGCAGATCCCTGCCGTCGCCGACCCGGCAGCAGCGCCCCCCACCGACACCACCCGCAAGGCCCGTGCGGCCGGCCGTCGCCGCCGCCGCTGGCCCTTGGTCGCCGGCCTCACCGCCGGCGCGCTCGCCGTCTCCGGCGGCGCCGTCGCGTACGGCAACGCCCAGAAGACCGTGACGCTCGACGTCGACGGCAAGGTCACCACGGTGTCGACCTTCGCCGGCTCCGTCGAGGGCGTCCTCGACGCCCAGGGCGTGCGCGTGGGCGACCGCGACGTCGTCGCCCCCGCGGCCGGCTCCCCGCTCCGCGAGGGCGCCGACATCGTGGTGCGCTACGGCCGCCAGGTGACCCTGCAGACCGACGGCAAGCAGTCCGACGTGTGGGTCACGGCCCTCGACGCGGACGAGGCGCTCGCCGGGCTCCAGCACCGCGGCGGCGACGTCGCCCTCGTCGCCTCGCGCTCCGGCGACCGCGCCGACCTCGGGCTGCGGCTCGACGCCGAGGGTCCCGTGGCCGTGGTCGCCGACGGCAAGACCCGCGTGGCCCCCGACGGCTCCGTGGGCCTGCAGGGCGTCCTCGAGGCGGCCCGGGTGACCATCGACGGCGACGACCGCGTGCGCGTCGTCGAGGCCGGTGACGCCGGCGTCGACACGTCGAAGGCCGACGCGCCGAGCGTCGCCGTCGTCGTCCAGCGCGTCGAGACCAAGGACGTCACCACCAAGACCGCCATCCCCTTCGAGACGCAGAAGAAGAAGGACGGCAACCTCTACACCGGCGAGACCAAGGTCGGCCAGGAGGGCGCCGAGGGCGAGCGCACGCTCGTCGAGCGCGTCACCACGGTGGACGGCAAGGAGGAGTCGCGCACCAAGGTCTCGGAGAAGATCACGAAGGAGCCGACGGCGAAGGTGGTGCTCGAGGGCACCAAGGAGCGTCCGAAGCCGAAGCCCGCGGCTCCCAGCTCCTCGTCCTCGTCGTCGTCCGCGGGCTCGACGACCTCGGGCGGCGCGTCGTCCGGCTCGTCCTCCTCCGGCCCGTCGATGTCGGGCTCGCCCCGCGCCATCGGCCAGCAGCTCGCCGCGGCGCGCGGCTGGACCGGCAGCCAGTGGACCTGCCTGGAGAACCTCTTCGACAAGGAGTCCGGCTGGAACCCCAGCGCCTCCAACCCGTCGTCGGGCGCCTACGGCATCCCGCAGGCCCTGCCCGGCTCGAAGATGGGCTCGGTCGCGAGCGACTGGCGCACCAACCCGGTCACCCAGATCACCTGGGGGCTGGACTACATCGCCGGCCGCTACGGCACGCCGTGCGGCGCGTGGGGCCACTCCGAGTCCAACGGCTGGTACTGAGCCGCCCGGGCGGCCTTCCGGGCCGCCCCGCCGGGCGCCTGGCATAGGCTCCTGCGCATGAACGACACCCCTGGCGCCCTGCTCGGTCCCACGGACATCCGGGACCTGGCAGGGCGCCTCGGCGTCCGCCCCACCAAGACGCTCGGCCAGAACTTCGTGCACGACGCCGGCACCGTGCGCAAGATCGTGCGCGCCGCCGGCGTGGAGCCGGGCCAGCGCGTCGTCGAGGTGGGGCCCGGGCTGGGCTCGCTGACGCTGGGCCTGCTCGAGGCCGGCGCGTCCGTCGTCGCCGTCGAGATCGACCCGGTCCTCGCCGGGCAGATCGCCGACACGGTGGCACAGCGCGTGCCGGACGCCGCGGAGCGTTTCGAGGTGGTGCTGTCCGACGCCCTCGACGTCACCGGGCTGCCCGGCGAGCCGCCCACCGCCCTGGTGGCCAACCTGCCGTACAACGTGGCGGTGCCCGTGCTGCTCACGATGCTGGAGCGGTTCCCCACGCTGCAGCGGGTGCTGGTGATGGTGCAGGCCGAGGTGGCCGACCGGCTGGCCGCGCCCCCCGGCTCGAAGGTCTACGGGGTGCCGTCGGTCAAGGCGGCCTGGTACGCCCGCACCTGGCGGTCGCTGACCATCTCGCGTAACGTGTTCTGGCCCGTGCCGAACGTCGACTCCGCGCTGGTGGCGATGGAGCGGCGCGAGCCGCCCGCCACCACCGCCACCCGCGAGCAGGTGTTCTCCGTCGTCGACGCCGCGTTCGCCCAGCGGCGCAAGACGCTGCGCGCGGCGCTGTCGGGCCGTTTCGGGTCCGGCGCCGCGGCCGAGGCGGCGCTGCGGGCCGCCGGGGTCGACCCGTCCGCCCGCGGCGAGACGCTCGGCATCGCCGAGTTCGCCCGCGTCGCCGAGCAGCTGCCCGAGGTCGCCGGCGCGGGCGGCGACGCCGTGCGCCCCGACCCTGCGGCTGGCACCGTGGAGCCGTGATGTCGCGATGAGCCGCCGACTCGCCGCCGCGCCGGCGCCGTCGGTCCGCGTGCGCGCCCCCGGCAAGGTCAACCTGTCCCTGCGCGTGGGGCCCCTCGACGACGACGGGTACCACCCGGTCGTGTCGGTGTTCCAGGCGGTGGCCCTCTACGAGGAGGTCACCGCCACCCAGGTCGCGCCCGGCGCGGGCGTCTCGCTCACGGTGTCGGGCCCCCAGGCCGACCGCGTGCCCACCGACGCCACCAACCTCGCCTGGCGCGCCGCCGAGCTGCTCGCCCGGCACGTGGGCGTGGACCCCGACGTCGCGCTGCACGTCACCAAGGGCGTGCCCGTGGCCGGCGGCATGGCCGGCGGCTCCGCCGACGCCGCCGCGGCCCTCGTCGCCTGCGACGCGCTGTGGGACCTCGGTGTGCCGCGGGCCGAGCTGGCGGCGCTCGCCGCCGAGCTCGGCGCCGACGTGCCGTTCTGCCTGCTGGGCCACACCGCCGTCGGCACCGGCCGCGGCGACCTGCTCACCCCCGCGATGACCCGCGGGGAGTTCCACTGGGCGTTCGCCACGTTCGACGAGGGCCTGTCGACGCCCAAGGTGTACGGCGCGTTCGACGACCTCACCGCGGGGACGGCGCAGGCGGCGGCGCTGGTGGACGACACCCCGCTGATGCAGGCGCTGCGCGCCGGCGACGCCGTCGCGCTCGGCGCCGCGCTGCACAACGACCTGCAGGAGCCGGCGCTGTCGCTGCGGCCCGCCCTGCGCCGCACGCTCGACGTCGCCCTCGAGGCCGGCGCGCTCGGGGCGCTCGTCTCCGGCTCGGGGCCCACGGTGGCGGCGCTGGCGCGCTCGCGGCAGCACGCGCTCGCGATCGCCGCGACGTGGACGGCGGAGGGCGTCGCCGACGCCGTGTGGACCACCACGGCGCCGGCGCACGGGGCGCGCGTCGTCTCCTGACGCCCCGAGACAGCGCCGAGATAGAGAGGCCCCGCGCCGAGATAGAGAGGCCCTGCGCCGAGATAGAGAGGTCTCCCTCTCTATCTCGGCGCGGGGCCTCTCTATCTCGCGGTGGGGGCGTCAGACGTGCTTGCGGAGCCACTCCAGCTGCGGCGCGAACCGGTACTCCTGGCCGCCCTCGTGGTTGTTGTACGGGTAGACGTCGATCCGCTTCTCCACGCCGCCGGCCCGCTCGCCCCAGCGGTTGAAGGCCGCGTACACCGTCGACGGCGGGCAGATCGTGTCCATCAGCGCCACCGAGAACAGCGCCGGCGCCGTCGCCCGCTGCGCGAAGGTCACGCCGTCGAGGTAGGAGAAGGTGCGCCACACGGCGTCCTCGTGCTCCCGGTGCACCGACAGGTACTTCGTGATCTCGCCGTACGGGAACCCGTCGGTGATCTCCACCGCGCGGCGGAAGTGGCACAGGAACGGCACGTCCGGCAGCGCCGCCGCGACCGGGTCGCCGGCCATGGACAGCAGCGCCGCCACGGCGATCGTGCCGCCGCCGCCCTGGCTGCCGCCGGTGACCGCCACGCGCGCCGGGTCCACGCCCGGGACGGACCGCACGGCGTCCACGGCGCGCACGCCGTCGGTGAAGAACCGGCGGTAGTAGTGCTCGTGCGGGTCCAGCACGCCGCGCGTCATGAACCCGGGCGACGCCGGGCCGTGCCCGACGGGGTCGGGCGTGTCGCCGCCGGAGCCCCAGCCGGAGCCCTGCCCGCGGGTGTCCATGACCAGGTGGGCGAACCCGGCGGCGGCCAGCCCCAGGTGCTCGTGCGGCAGGCCGCGCCCGCCGCCGTAGCCGAGCAGCTGGACGACGGCGGGCAGCGGGCCGTCGCGCTCGACGTCGTGCCGCGCCGGGCGCACCAGCCACGCCTTGATCGGGTGGCCGCCGAAGCCGGGGAACGTCACGTCGTCCACGACGAGCTCGCTCAGCCCGGCGTCCACGCGCTCCAGCACCGGGGCGCCGCCCGCGGCGCGCGCCTCGGCGACCGTCCGCAACCAGAAGTCGTCGAAGTCGGACGGCTCGGCCACCGTGGGCGCGTACGCCTCGAGCTGCTCGCGGGGCATGTCGAACTGGGCCATGGGTACCTGGGCTCCTCCTGCCGGGGCGTCGTCCTCGACGCGGGTCGTCGGGGGCACTCTAGCCACGTCACTAGACTCCCGAGCAGACCTCCCGGCACGCACGACGGCGTCGCGGCCGTCGCCGTCGTGCGGGACGTTCCGGACGGAGGGTGTGTGCGACGCGGAACGAACCTCCCGCGCGTGGGGGACTTCAACCAGATGGTCGTGCTCGACCAGGTCCGCCGCGCGCCCGGCGGTTCCAGCCGGGTCGAGCTCGCCGGCGCCACCGGCCTGTCGCTGCAGGCGATCTCCAACATCGTCGGTCGGCTCATCGCCCTCGGGCTCGTGGTCGAGGGGGAGCGGCGCGCGGAGGGGCGCGGCAAGCCGCGCACGATGCTGCACCTGAACCCCCGGGGCGCCTACGCGCTCGGCGTCCACGTCGACCCCGTGGTGGTGACGTCGGTGCTCGTGGACCTCAGCGGCGACGCCGTCGCGAAGACCGTGGTCGACACGCCCACCGGCCCCGAGGCCGTCGTCGCGGCGGTGGCCGCCGCGACCCGGGGGCTGCTGGAGCGCGCCGGCGTGGACCGGGAGGCGGTGCTGGGGCTCGGCGTCGCGGCGCCCGGGCCGGTCGACTTCGCCTCCGGGGCCGTGGTGCACCCGCCGCTGCTCGCCGGCTGGGAGCGGGTGCCGATCCGCTCGATGGTCGCCGAGGCGACCGGCTTCGACGTGGTCCTCGAGAAGGACGTGTCGGCGGCGATGGTGGCCGAGCTGTGGCGCGGCGAGCGGATGCTGCGCGGCACGTCGGTGTTCTTCTACACGGGCTTCGGGGTCGCCGCGGCGGTGGCGGTCGACGGCGAGCTGGTGCGCGGCTCGTCCCGCAACGCGGGCGAGATCGGCCACCTGATCGTCGACGCCGACGGCCCGCCGTGCGCCTGCGGCAGCCGGGGGTGCATCGGCGCGTCGGCCGCGGCGCAGACGCTCGTCGACGAGGCGGTGGCCCGCGGGGTGCTCGCCCCCGGCACGCCCGCCGCCTCGCCGCGCGAGCTCGACGCCGCGCTCACCGCCGTCGCCGAGGCCGCGTCCGACGGCGACGCCGTGGCCGGCGAGATCCTCACGGTCTCCGCCCGCCGGGTCGCGCGCGGCATCACCACCGTCGCGGACCTCCTCGACGCGCAGGTCGTGGTCTTCGGCGGGCCGGCCTGGTCGCGGCTCGCGCCCCACTACCTGCCGGTCGTGCGCGCCGAGCTCGCCGCGCACGCGACCCTGCGCGAGCTGCACGCCGTGGAGGTGCTGGGGTCCGCGCTGGGCGACCACGTCGGCGCGCTGGGTGCCGCGAGCCTCGTGCTGGACGGGCTGTTCACCCCCCGGCCGTCGGACCTCGTGGTCCGCCGGGCCGCGCCCGCGGGCCGCGGCTGAGCGCGCCCGGCCGCCCTCGCGTCCTCGCCCTCGTCGTCCCTCACGTCGTCGGGGCCCTCTTGACACGCAATAACTCCACCGTATTGAGTTAATGCGTCGGTCCCGCCCGCGAACGATCCCGGGCGTCGCACGTGGCAAAGGAGCACCATGCGACAGGTACGACTCACGGCGGCTGCGGCCGCGGCCCTGCTCGTCCTCACCGCCGGGGCGTGCAGCTCCGGCGGCGCCGGGGGCGACGGCGGGGCGACGACGATCAAGATCGCCTACCAGAAGTTCGGCAACTTCACCCAGGCGGACGAGCTGTTCCGCGACGTCAAGGCCGAGTACGAGGACGCCAACCCCGACGTCACCATCGAGCTGGTGCCCATCGAGGCCAGCCAGAACGACTACTTCACCAAGCTCGCGCTGATGAACCGCTCGCCCAGCACGGCGCCGGACCTCATGTACGAGGACACGTTCATGATCAAGTCCGACGTCGAGGCCGGGTACCTGCTGCCGCTCGACGAGCACCTGGCGGGGTGGGACGAGTGGGACCAGTTCGTCGAGGGCGCCAAGGCGGCCGGTCTCGGCGACGACGGCAAGACCTACGGGGTGCCGATGGGCACCGACACCCGCGGCCTGTGGTTCAACACCGAGGTGCTGGCGAAGGCCGGGCTGCCGGCGGACTGGGCGCCGACGTCGTGGGACGACGTGCTCGAGGCCGCGCGCGCGATCAAGGCTGCCGACCCGGAGGTCATCCCGCTGAACGTCTACTCGGGCAAGCCGATGGGTGAGGCGTCCACGATGCAGGGCTTCGAGATGCTGCTCTACGGCACCGACGACCGCCTCTACGACGAGGACTCGGGCAAGTGGGTCGTCGGGTCGCAGGGCTTCCGCGACGCCCTCGGGTTCATCGAGACCATCTACTCCGAGGGCCTGGCTCCCACGCCGCAGCAGGCGCTGGACCCGAACCTGGGCAGCGTCGTGTCCGGCGAGTGGCTGCCGCAGGGCAGGCTCGGCATCGCGCTCGACGGGTCGTGGATGCCCGGGTCGTGGCTCGAGGGGGGCGAGGCGCCCTGGCCGGAGTGGTCGGAGGTGATGGGCACCGCCGCGATGCCCACGCAGGACGGCGGCGAGCCGGGCGCGGTGAGCATGTCCGGCGGCTGGACCCTCGCGATCGGCGCCGGCACGCAGGACCCGGACGTCGCCTTCGACGTGCTGACCCACGCGCTGGACAAGGAGAACGCGCTGCGGTTCGCCGTCGAGAACAGCCAGATCGCGGTGCGCGAGGACGTCGCGGCCGAGCCGGAGTACCTCGAGGCGAACCCCACGACGAAGTTCTTCTCCGACCTCGTCGAGGTGACCCACTTCCGGCCCGCCACGTCGGACTACGCGCAGGTCTCCAACGCCATCCAGGTCGCGATGGAGGCCGTCATGACCGGGCAGCAGTCGGTCGAGGAGGCGGCCGCCGCGTACGACGCGGCGGTCGTCGACATCGTCGGCGAGCAGAACACGGTCGAGGGCTGACCATGGCGACCACCCTCGCCCCGGCCCCGGCCGGGGCGAGGGGGAGCGCCCCGGAGCCGGGCCACCGGCCCCGGGCCCGGCGCACCGCGGTGCGCTACCTCCCCCTCGTCCCCGCCGTGGTGCTGCTCGGCGTCTTCATGCTGGGCCCGGTGGTCTGGTCGTTCTACGGCTCGTTCACCAACGCCGCGCTCACCGGCCGCAACGCCCTGGCGCCGTCGTTCGTGGGCCTGCAGAACTACCAGGAACTGCTGGCCGACCCCGAGTTCCCCAAGTCCCTGTGGCTGACGGTGCTGTTCGTGCTCGCCTCCGCCGTGGTGGGGCAGAACGTGCTCGGCCTGACGCTGGCGATGCTGCTGCGCTCCGGCGCGCCGGCGGTGCGCACCGTCGTCTCGACGCTCGTCGTGGTCGCGTGGGTGCTGCCCGAGATCGTGGCGTCCTTCGCGCTGTACGCGTTCTTCCACGACGCCGGCACGCTGAACGCGCTGCTCGGCGCGGTCGGCATCGAGGGGCCCACGTGGCTGTACGAGACGCCCATGCTCGCCGTCATCCTCGCGAACGTCTGGCGCGGCACGGCGTTCTCCATGCTGGTCTACTCCGCGGCAGTGGCCGAGGTGCCACCGGAGCTCACCGAGGCCGCGCGCATGGACGGCGCCACGGCGCGCCAGCGGCTGGTGTGGGTCATCCTGCCGACCATCCGGCGCAGCGTGTCGACGAACCTCATGCTGACCACGCTGCAGACCCTGAGCGTCTTCACGCTCATCTACGTCATGACCGGCGGCGGCCCGGGGACCGACAGCTCCACGCTGCCGATCCTCGCCTACCAGGAGGCGTTCAAGTTCGCCCAGGTCGGCTACGGCACCGCCATCGCGACGGTGATGCTGCTCATCGGGGCGGTCTTCTCCGTCGTCTACATCCGCAGCCTGCGCCCGGAGGTGGACTGATGGCCCGCGACGCGACCCTCGCGCCCGCCGCTCCCGCGCCCGCCGCTCCCGCCCTCGCCGCCCCGGGCGGGCGGCGGCTGCGGGCCACCACCACGGCGGTGCTGGCGCTGATCGGCGTGTGCTTCCTGCTGCCGCTCGGCTGGATCCTGCTGGCGTCGTTCGACGCGCGCGGCACCCTCGTGGTGCGGCTGCCGCAGGAGTGGAGCCTGCAGAACTTCGCCGAGGTGCTCACGCCGGAGCTGGCGTGGCGCCCGCTGTGGAACTCGTTCCTGCTGTCCGCGGGGACGGGGCTGCTCACGGTCGTCGCGGCCGTGCTCGCCGCCTACCCGCTGTCGCGGTACCAGAGCCGCCTCAACAAGCCGTTCCTGTACACGGTGCTCTTCGGCACGTGCCTGCCCATCACGGCGATGATGGTGCCGGTCTACTCGCTGTTCGTGCGGCTCGGCCAGCTCGACTCGCTCGCCGGCACGATCGCGTTCATGGCGGCGACGTCGCTGCCCATGGCCATCTGGATGACCAAGAACTTCATGGACTCCGTGCCCGTCTCCCTCGAGGAGGCGGCCTGGACCGACGGCGCGACGGCGATGACCGCCCTGCGCCGTGTCGTCCTGCCGCTCATGCGCCCGGGCGTCGCCGTGGTGTTCATCTTCGTGTTCGTCCAGGCCTGGGGGAACTTCTTCGTCCCGTTCGTGCTGCTGCTCTCGCCGGAGAAGCAGCCCGCGGCGGTGAGCATCTTCGCCTTCTTCGGCTCGTACGGCACGGTCGCGTACGGGCAGCTCGCCGCCTACTCGCTCGCCTACTCCGTGCCCGCGCTCGCGCTGTACGTGCTGGTCTCGCGGCTCACCGGCTCGTCCTTCGCGCTCGCCGGGGCCGTCAAGGGCTGACCGCCCCGGCCGGCCCTGCCCGCTCGTCGTCCCGTCCCGCTGCAGTCCCGCTGCTTCAGCCCCACCGCTCAGTCCCCACCGCTCAGTCCCACCACGCCCCAGGAGGCACCCGCATGCACGACACCAGGGCCCGCACGCTCGGCCGGCTCGAGCGCTTCGTCCCCGAACGCCTCGAGCCCGCCGTCCACCGCGACCGGCTCGCGCTCGACGTCGCGGCGTGGCAGGTGCCGGACGAGCCGGTGCCGTTCGCCGAGGCCGTGCAGGCCACGTACGCGCCCGTGGCGGTCGGGACGCCGTGGGGCCGGCCGTGGAGCACCGTGTGGTTCCGGGTCAGCGGCGAGGTGCCCGCCGCCTGGCGGGCCGAGAACGGCACCCGTGCCGAGCTCCTCGTCGACCTCGGCTTCACCACGGCGCACCCCGGGTTCCAGGCCGAGGGCACGGTGTGGACCCCGGCGGGGCGGATCGTCAAGGCCGTCGAGCCGCGCAACCAGCACGTGCCGCTGGCCGACGTGCTCGGCGCCGACGGCACGCTGGAGGCGTACGTCGAGGCCGCTGCCAACCCCGACGTCCCGGGGGGCGTGTGGACCCGCCCGACGCCGCTGGGGGACAAGGCGACGGCGGGCGACGCACCCCTGTACGCGCTGCGCGCCGTCGACCTGGTGCTGCTCGACGAGACGGTCTGGGAGCTGCTGCAGGACGTGCGCGTGCTGGCGGGGCTGGTGGGGGTGCTGCCCCCGGAGAGCCCCCGCGGCGCGGCGGTGCTGCGGGCCCTGGAGGACATGATGGACGCCGTCGACCCCGACGACGTCGCCGGCACCGCGGCCGCCGGTCGCGCGGCGCTCGCCGACGTGCTGGCCCGCCCGGCGGCCGCGACGGCGCACACCGTGCACGCGGTGGGCCACGCGCACATCGACTCGGCGTGGCTGTGGCCCGTGCGCGAGACCGTGCGCAAGTGCGCGCGCACCTTCTCCAACGTGCTGGCGCTCATGGACGCCGACCCGGACGTGCGCTTCGCGTGCTCGTCGGCCCAGCAGTACGCCTGGGTGCAGGAGCACTACCCCGAGCTGTTCGACCGCATCCGCAAGCGCGTCGCCGAGGGGCGGTTCGTGCCGGTGGGCGGCATGTGGGTCGAGTCGGACACGAACATGCCCGGCGGTGAGGCACTGGCGCGCCAGCTCGTGGCCGGCAAGCGGTACTTCATCGAGGAGCTCGGCGTGGAGCCGCGCGAGGTGTGGCTGCCGGACTCGTTCGGCTACACCGCGGCGCTGCCGCAGCTGGCGCGCCTGGCGGGCAGCGAGAACTTCCTGACCCAGAAGATCTCGTGGAACGACACGAACACGATGCCGCACCACACGTTCTGGTGGGAGGGGCTCGACGGCAGCCGGGTGTTCACGCACTTCCCGCCGGTCGACACGTACAACTCGGACCTGTCCGCCACGGACCTGGCCCGGGCCGAGCGGCAGTTCGCCGAGAAGGGGCGGGCCAACACCTCGCTCGTGCCGTTCGGGTACGGCGACGGCGGCGGCGGCCCCACCCGCGAGATGGTGGCCGCGGCCCGGCGCGAGGCCGACCTCGAGGGCTCGCCGCGCGTGGTGCTGTCGGACCCGCAGGCCTTCTTCGACGCCGCGCGCGCCGAGTACGCCGACCCGCCCGCGTGGGTGGGGGAGATGTACCTCGAGTACCACCGCGGCACGTACACCTCGCAGTCGCGGACCAAGCGCGGCAACCGGCGCAACGAGCACCTGCTGCGCGAGGCCGAGCTGTGGGCGGCGACCGCGACGGTGCGCACCGGTGCGCCGTACCCCGCCGAGCGCCTCGAGCGGCTGTGGCGGCGGGTCCTGCTGCACCAGTTCCACGACATCCTGCCCGGCTCGTCGATCGCGTGGGTGCACCGCGAGGCCGAGCGCGCGCACGAGGAGATCACCGCCGAGCTCCAGGAGGTCGTCGCCTCCGCGCTGGCGACGCTGACGGGCGCGGGCGAGCGCGACGTCGTCGTCAACGCCTCGCCGCTGGCCCGCCACGGCGTGCCCGGCGCGGGCGCCGCGGTCCGCGACGAGCGCCCCGCGGCGGCCGCCACGCTCACCGAGGCGGACGACGGGTGGGTGCTGCAGAACGCCGCCGTGCGCGTCGTCGTCGACCGCGCCGGCCTGGTCACCTCCGCGGTGCACCGCCCGACCGGCCGGGACGCCGTGCTGCCCGGGGCGCGCGCGAACCTGCTGCAGCTGCACCGCGACATCCCCAACGAGTGGGAGGCGTGGGACATCGACGAGCACTACCGCCGCTCGGTCACCGACCTCACCGACGCGGAGTCGGTCGAGGCCGTCGACGGCGAGCACGGCCCCGCGCTGCGGGTGGTGCGCACGGTCGGGGCCTCGCGCGTCGAGCAGCTGCTCGAGCTGCCCGACGACGCCCCGGCGCTGCGCATCACCACGCACGTCGAGTGGCACGAGACGCACAAGCTGCTCAAGCTCGCGTTCCCGCTCGACGTGCACGCCGAGCGCGCGGCCTCCGAGATCCAGTTCGGCCACGTGCACCGCCCCACGCACGCCAACACCTCCTGGGACGCCGCCCGCTTCGAGACCGTCGCGCACCGCTGGGTGCACGTCGGCGAGCCCGGCTTCGGCGTCGCCGTCGCCAACGACTCGGTCTACGGGCACGACGTCACCCGCGCCCACCTCGACACGAGCGCGCCGGGCGGCCGGGCCGGCACGGTGGTGCGGCTGTCCCTGCTGCGGGCCCCGCGGTTCCCCGACCCCGACGCCGACCAGGGCGCCCACACCTTCCGGTGCGAGCTGGTGGTCGGCGCGGACGTCGCCGACGCCGTCCGGCACGGGTACGCGCTCAACCTGCCCGAGCGGGTGGTGCGCGGCGAGCGCGGCGTCGAGCCGCTGCTGTCGACGGACGACGACGCGGTGGTCATCGAGACGGTCAAGCTCGCCGAGGACGGCAGCGGCGACGTCGTGGCCCGCCTCTACGAGAGCCGCGGCGGCCGGGCGACCGCGCGGCTGCGGCCCGCGTTCGCGCACGACGACGTCGTGGTCACCGACCTGCTCGAGCGCGGCACGCAGCCGGCCGAGCGTGACGGCGACGACGTCGTGGTGCGGCTGACCCCGTTCCAGGTGCTGACGCTGCGCTTCCGGCGGGGCGACGGAGCGCGCCGGAGCTGAGGGACCGACCACGCCGAGGACGAGCACAGGACCGAGCACATCACCGACACCCAGGGGGAACCATGAGACGCACCCGATCGGCCGCCCTCGTGACGGCCGCCGTCCTGCTCGCCACGGCCGCACCGCCGACGGCCGCCGTGGCGCAGGAGCCGGCCGAGGAACGCTCCCGAGCCGTCCAGGTGGAGCGGGCGCTGGCCTCGTACGAGGCGATGCAGCGGTACCTGTACGCCGACGACGGCTCGAGCCTCTACCTCGAGCACTTCCCCCGGGCGCCCGAGGACCGCACGTACTCGTTCGAGTGGCCCTTCTCGCAGGCGCACGTGGCCACGCTCGACCTCACGGGCCTGCCGGGCCGGGTCGGCCGGCAGCTCTCGGACGACCTCGCCGACCGGGAGGTGGGCCAGGAGCGGTACTGGAACGCCGAGGGCGGCACCACCGGTCTGCCGGGGTACGACTCGTACCCGCGGGCGCCGTACGGCGACGGCGGCGACATGTTCTACGACGACAACGAGTGGGTAGCGCTCGCCGACGTCCAGGAGCACCTGGCCACCGGCGACCCCGAGGCGCTGGAGCGGGCCCGGGAGATCTTCGAGCTCGTGGTCTCGGGCTGGGACGACGACCCGACGCACGCCGCGCCCGGCGGGGTCTTCTGGACCCAGGCGCCGTGGAGCACCGACCGCAACACCGTCTCGACCATGCCGGGCGCGCAGCTCGGTGTGCGGCTGTACCTGATCACCGGCGAGCAGCGGTACCTCGACTGGGCCCTGCGCATGGTCGCGTGGACCGACGCGCACCTGCTCGCGCCGAACGGGCTGTACTGGGACAACATCAAGCTCGACGGCGCGGTGGACACCCGGCACTACTCCTACAACCAGGGGGTGCCCGTGGGCGTGTTCACGCTGCTGTACCAGGCCACGGGCGAGCGGCGGTACCTCGACCGGGCGCGCGCGGTGGCCGAGGCGTCGTACCGGTACTTCGTCACCGAGGGCCGCCTCGACGACCACGAGGTGTTCTTCAACTCCATCTGGTTCAAGAACCTGCTGCTGTTCGAGTCCGTCGCCGGCGGTACCCGGTACCGGGCGGCCATGGCGGCGTACGCCGACCGGCAGTGGGACGAGGTCCGTGCCCCGCGGACCGGGCTGTTCCCGGTGGACGGCGCCCGCACCGCGCTGCTGGACCAGGCCGCGATGGTGCAGATCTACGCGACGCTCGCGTGGCCGCGAGGGCGGACGGCGATCCTGTACTGACGGGCGACCGACGGGCAGGAGCGCGGGAGCACCCGGGCGCCGGGCCGCAGGGGGGCCCGGCGCCCGGACGCCGGACGGGCGGGCGCCCGGACGTCCGTACCCTTGATGCGTGGCACATCTCCTCGGCGCGGACGGCATCACGCTCGCCATCGGCACCCGCACGCTCCTGGCCGACGTCTCGCTCGGCCTCGACGACGGCGACCGCGTCGGCGTCGTCGGCCCGAACGGCGCCGGCAAGTCGACCCTGCTGCGGATCCTCGGCGGCACCGCGGCGCCGGACGCCGGCCGCGTGACCCGCGTGGGCGGCTCCACGGTGGGCATGCTGCGCCAGCGTGACGACGCCGAGGAGGCGGCCACCGTGCTCGACCTCGTGCACGGCTCCGCGGCCACGCACGAGTGGGCCTCCGACCCGCGCGTGCGCGCCGTCCACGACGGGCTGCTCGCCGACCTCGACCTCGACCAGCCGGCCACGACGCTGTCCGGCGGCCAGCGGCGGCGCGTGGCGCTCGCGGCCCTGCTGGTCGAGGACCCCGACGTGCTGCTGCTCGACGAGCCGACCAACCACCTCGACGTCGAGGGCGTGGCGTGGCTGGCCGAGCACCTGCAGCAGCGCTACGGCCGGCCGGGCGCGCGCGGCGCGCTCGTCGTCGTCACGCACGACCGCTGGTTCCTCGACGCCGTGTGCACCCGCACCTGGGAGGTCGTGGGCGACGGGGCCGTCGAGGGCTACGACGGCGGGTACGCCGCCTACGTGCTGGCCCGCGCCGAGCGCACCCGGCAGGCCGCGGCAGCGGCCGAGAAGCGCGACAACCTGCTGCGCAAGGAGCTGGCCTGGCTGCGCCGCGGCGCGCCGGCCCGCACCTCCAAGCCGAAGTTCCGCATCGACGCCGCGCAGGCGCTGATCGCCGACGAGCCGCCCCCGCGCGACTCGATGGAGCTCACCCGCATGGCCACCCGCCGGCTCGGCAAGGACGTGCTCGACCTCGAGGACGTCACCGTGGCGGTCGGCGAGGGCGACGCGCGCCGCACGCTGCTGGACGACGTGACGTGGCGGCTGGGCCCGGGCGACCGGTTCGGCCTGGTGGGCGTCAACGGCGCCGGGAAGACCACCCTGCTGTCCCTGCTGGCCGGGCGGCGCGAGCCCGACGCCGGCCGGGTCAGGCGCGGCAAGACCATCCACGTCGCGGAGCTGAGCCAGGACGTGGGCGAGCTCGACGACGTCGGGCACCTCACCCCGGTGCAGGTGGTCGACCGGGAGAAGTCGACGGTCGTGGTGGGCGGCAAGGAGCTCACGGCCGGCCAGCTCACCGAGCGCCTCGGGTTCACCCGCGAGCGGGCGCACACCCCGGTGCGCGACCTGTCCGGCGGCGAGCGGCGGCGCCTGCAGCTGCTGCGCCTGCTAATCGCCGAGCCCAACGTGCTGCTGCTCGACGAGCCCACCAACGACCTCGACACCGACACGCTGGCGGCGCTGGAGGACCTGCTCGACGGCTGGCCCGGCACGCTCGTGGTCGTCTCCCACGACCGCTACCTGCTCGAGCGCGTCTGCGACCGGCAGTGGGCGCTGCTCGGCGACGGCACCGTGCGCGACCTGCCCGGCGGCGTCGAGCAGTACCTCGAGCTGCGGCGCCAGGGCGTCGGCCGGCCGGGGCGGGCGGACGGCGCCTCGTCGCCGTCGCCGTCGGCGACGACGACGGCCGGCCCGGGCACCGCCGGGGCCGCGTCCGGGGCCCCCGGGGCCGCGCCCGCGGCCTCCGCCGCCGAGGTGCGCGCGGCCCGCAAGGAGCTGGCCCGCGTGGAGCGGCGCTTGACGCGGATCGCCGAGGCGGAGAAGCGTCTTCACGAGGCGATCGCTGCCGACCCGACCGACGTCGCGGGAGTGACCCAGGCCGACGCCCAGCTCAAGGAGCTGGCGGCGGAGAAGGAGGAGCTGGAGATGGCGTGGCTCGAGGCGGCAGAGGTGGCGGGATGACCGCCGAGACCCCCGCGCGCGGCGACGGGCGCGGGCGCGCCGGGCTGCCGGACGGCCCGGCGCGGCTGGACGACGTCGACGCCCGGCTGGTGGCGGCGCTGCGGGAGGACGGGCGCGCCACGCTGGCGACGCTCGCCGGCGTCACCGGGCTGTCGCAGTCGGCGGTGCAGGCGCGCGTGCGCAAGCTCGAGGCGCGCGGCGTGGTGACCGGCTACCGCGCCGTCGTCGACCCCGCGGCGCTGGGCCTGCCGCTCACCGCCTTCGTGGAGATCCGCCCGTTCGACCAGGCGCAGGAGGACGACGCCCCGGAGCGGGTGCGCTCCCTGCCGGGCGTCGAGGCCTGCTACTCCGTGGCCGGCGAGGCGAACTACATGCTCATGGTGCGCGTGGCCTCGCCGCAGGCGCTGGAGGAGCTGCTGGGGGAGATCCGGCGCGAGGCGCGGGTGTCGACGCGCTCGACGATCGTGCTGCAGACGTACTTCGAGTAGGGACCGCGCGGGGCCCCGCAGCGCCCCGCGGCGCTCTCGGGCGCTCTGCGGCGCCTCGCGGAAGCACCGGCGCACCGCCGTCGAGGGAGGAAATCCTCCGCAGGAACCCTCGTCATGCCGGAGGATCTCCTCTACCGTGACGCTATGACCGCAACCACACCTTCGGTCGAGGCCACCGCCGTCCTCGACACGCTGCGGGAGCACCTGCAGGTCGACGGGTTCGACCTGGTGCTCGACCTGGCCCGGTCCCACGGGTCGGTGCTCGTCGACGCGCGCGACGGGCACGAGTGGACGGACCTCTTCACGTTCTTCGCCTCGAGCCCGCTCGGCATGAACCACCCCGGCCTCGCCGAGGACGAGCGGTTCCGGGCCGAGCTGCTGGCCGCGGCGCTGAACAAGACCTCGAACTCCGACGTCTACTCGGTGGAGATGGCCCGGTTCGTCGCCACCTTCGCCCGGGTGCTGGGCGACCCCGCGCTGCCGCACCTCTTCTTCATCGACGGCGGGGGCCTCGCCGTCGAGAACGCCCTCAAGGTGGCGTTCGACTGGAAGTCGCGCTGGAACGAGGCGCACGGGATCGACCCGGAGCTCGGCACCCGGGTGCTGCACCTGCGCCACGCCTTCCACGGCCGCACGGGCTACACGATGTCGCTGACCAACACCGAGCCGGTCAAGGTGGCGCGCTACCCCAAGCTCGACTGGCCGCGCATCACCTCCCCGTACACCGGGCACGAGGCCGACGGCACGCCGCGCGACGTCGAGGCTCTCGAGGCCCGCGCGCTCAAGGAGGCGCGCGCCGCGTTCGCCGCGCACCCGCACGACGTCGCGTGCTTCGTCGCCGAGCCCATCCAGGGCGAGGGCGGCGACCACCACCTGCGCCCGGAGTTCCTCCAGGCGATGCAGGCGCTGTGCCGCGAGCACGACGCGCTGTTCGTCATGGACGAGGTGCAGACCGGCGCCGGGCTCACCGGCACCGCCTGGGCGTACCAGCAGCTCGGCGTGGCGCCCGACGTCGTCGCGTTCGGCAAGAAGACGCAGGTCTGCGGGATCATGGCCGGCGGCCGCGTCGACGAGGTGCCCGACAACGTGTTCCACGTGTCCTCGCGGCTCAACTCCACCTGGGGCGGCAACCTCGCGGACATGGTGCGCGCCCGGCGCATCCTCGAGGTCTACGAGGACGAGGGGCTGATCGAGCGGGCCGCCGTGGAGGGTGCCTACCTGCTCGGGCGGCTCGAGGAGCTGGCCGCGCGCTTCCCGGGCGTGGTGTCCGACCCGCGCGGGCGCGGGCTCATGTGCGCGCTCTCCCTGCCCGACGCCGGCCTGCGCGACCGCGTGCTGGCCGGGCTGCGCGACGAGGGCGTGCTCATGCTCGGCTGCGGGGAGCGGTCGGTGCGGTTCCGGCCGGCGCTCACGGTCGAGCGCGAGACGCTCGACGTCGGGGTCGACGCGCTCGCGCGGGTCATCGGGCGCCTGGTGGGCTGACGTCCGGGCGCTCCGGGCGCTCCGGGCGCTCCGGGCGCCGGCCTCAGAACCAGCGGCCCAGCACCGTCGTCGCCTGGTCGCCGTAGCCGAGGCGCTCGTAGAAGCCGAGCACCTGGGTGTTCGTGCTGCGCACCATGAGCTGGACCTTGCGGGCCCCGGCCGCGCGCAGCCACGCCTCGCCCGCGGCGACGGCGGCGCGCCCCAGGCCCGAGCCCTGCCGGTCCGGCGCCACGGCGACGTAGTACAGCCAGCCGCGATGGCCGTCGAGCCCGGCCATCACGGTCGCGACGACGGCGGCGGGCTCGGCGGCGGGCTCGCGCAGGACCAGCACCGTCGACGTCGGCCCGCGCCGCGCGTCGGCGATGTCGACGTGCGGGTCGTTCCACGGGCGGGTGAGCCCGCACGCCTCCCACAGCGCGACGACCTGGGCGACGTCGTCGTCGGTGATCTCGCGGAACGCGGCGGCGAGCGGGTCGGTGCCGAGGGGGCCGCCGACGGGGTCGCCGGGCGTCGTCCCGGAGGAGGTGTGGAGGGCAGGCATCGATCCGGTCACGGTGCTGACGGTAGCGCCGGGCGGGGGCATGCTGGACCCATGACGGCCTTCGAGCTGTGGGTGGACGACGGCGACCACGACCGCGTCGCGACGATCCTGCCCGGGCAGGGGTACACCGCCCAGGGCCCGCTGCTCCACTACGCCGCGACGGTGCTGCGGGACGCCGGCTGGACGATCCGCACGCTCGTGTGGGACGGCGAGTGCCGCGGCCGGTCCGAGGCGCGCGAGGTCTACAGCCACGTGGTGCACGACGGCGTCACCTCCCTGCCGGGCTCCCGGCACCTCGTCGTCGGCAAGTCGCTGGGCACGCTGGCGATGCCCGTCGCCGTGCGGATGGGCGTGCCCGGCGTCTGGCTGACGCCGCTGATCTCCGAGCACGGCACCCTCGACGTGCGCGAGGCGGCGCTCGCCCTCGGCGTGCACCGCGTGCCCGCGCTGCTCGTGGGCGGCACCGCCGACGCCCTGTGGGACACGCACGTGGCCAAGGCGTCCGGCGCGCGCGTGCTCGAGGTGGAGGGGGCCAACCACTCGATGGAGGTGCGCGGCCACTGGCGCCGGTCGCTCGAGGTGCTCGGCCAGGTGACGGCGGCAGTGGCCGACGTCGTCGCGGAGGTCGAGGAGCGCGAGGCCTGACGCCGGCCGTGCGCGGCGGGGCTGCGCGGCCGAGCTGTGTGGGAGGGCGTGGCGGAGAATGGTCCCATGAGGCCGGTCGTGCTGTACCCCGTCGGGGTCGTTGCCCTCGTGGCGCTGACCGTGCTGCTGTTCGCCGCCGACCTGCCCGGCGCGCTGAGCGCCGTGGTCCAGGTGGCGTGGGTGGTGCTCGTCGCCGCGCTGTGCTGGGGCGGCGCGCGCACCATCGGCCGCAAGCTCGAGGCGGAGGGCCGCACGCCCCCGCGCCGGCGCAGCCTGCTGCGGGGCGGGTCGCGCCACGGCGACGCCGTCCCCGGGACTGACGGCGGTGCCGCACGGCGCGGCGGTGCGGCCCGTGCGGACGACCCGGTGCTCCGGACGCTGGACGCCCTGACCCCGGACGCGGAGCGCCGCCGGCGCCAGGAGTGACGCGCGGTCGGGCGGCGGGCACCGTCGGCGCGCGGTTCAGGGGGCGGCGTCGAACGTGACCCTCGGCTCCGAGCACTCGGCGACCACCTGACCGTCGACCGTCAGCGCGGTCTCGACCCGCACGGCGCCGCCCAGGTCGGCGTAGTCGTCGCCGCTGAGCGGCACGGTGGCGCTCGAGGAGGGCCACCCGCGGCCCGCGCCGCGCTGCACCCCGACCTCGTCGTCGGCGACGGGGGCCTCGACGACCCGGGACGTGCGCGTCGTGCCGTCCTCGCCCGCGCGCGCGACCAGCGTCGTGATCGCGACGTCGCCGGCCCCGACGGTCGCCGCGTCCCAGCGCCACGTGACGTCGAAGGAGTGCTCGACGGGCTCCGGGGCGACGAGCCACAGGCGCTGGACGAGCCGCGACACGTCGGTCCGCGCCACCGCGACGTCCGCGCGCACGCCGTCGTCACCGGCGGCACCCACCGGCGCGCCGAAGGAGCACAGCTGCCGCTGCGGCGTCGTGTCGGCGCCGCTGTGCGTGCCGCCGGGGAACGCGAAGCCGGCCCCGAGCAGGCACACGGCCGCTGCCACGGCCGTGAGCGCGTACTCCTGCGACGGCGTGCGTGTCAGCGGGCGGCCCAGGACCACGACGGTGCCGAGCGCCGAGTCGGCGAACGTGCGGTTCTTCCTCTCCCACAAGGGGCGCAGGTAGCCGATCATCAGCAGCGAGTCGACGAGGTGCACGGGCACCCGGGCGAGCGTGCGCAGGAACCCCGCGGGCCGCAGGTCGGCCTCGCGCAGCACGCGGATGCCCACCACGACCTTGCCCGGCGTCCAGCCGGTGTCCGCCTGCAGGCCGAGCATCACCACCACGACGAGCACCAGCCACGGAGAGTGCCACCACCACGGCGCGTCCGCGGCCTGGCTGCTGCCCGCCGCCACCGCGAAGGGCAGGCCGGGCAGCGACAGCGAGGGCGGGGCGACGTCGTCGTTGCGCACCAGCACCCAGGTGGCCCCGGTCAGGAGCAGCGCGTCGAGGATCGCGGCGACCACGCGGCGCAGCCACGGCGCCGGGGTCAGCCCGCCGGGCAGCACGGGCGGTGCGGCGGGCGACGGGGACGGGGGCGTCGGCGCTGGTGGCGCCGGCGGGGCGGTGGTCACCGGCCTGATGGTGCCAGGCCGGTGCGCCCGGGGGAAGGGCCCGCACCGGGCCGCCGTCGAACGCCGCCCCGAGGTTGTGGTGCTCCGCCGGTCCGCCGCTTCGATGGGCGCCCTCGGCGGCTGTGCCGCCCGGCCGCCGCGCCGCCTCGCCGCCCGACCCCCCGCGACTGTTCGGTGATTCGTTGGCTGATCGGTGATCCGGATCGCCGATCAGCCAACGAATCACCGAACAGACAAGCCGACGCCGGCACGCCGGTCGCTCACCGGCGCCCGCCGGCATCGCCGGGCCGCCGCGCGGCGCCGCCGCGCGGGTCGCACGCCAGCCCGCCGGGCGCCGCTGGTCCGCGCCGCCCCGCCGACTCACCCGCGGCCGGGCGCGGGGACGGGCAGCCGCGGGTCGACCCGCGCCGCGCGCCGGACGTCGGCGGGGAAGCGTCGCAGCAGGCGCTCGGCGACCTCGGCCGGCCGAGCGGCATCGCGCGCCGTGAACCGCAGCAGCCGGATGCCGGTGGCCTCCGTGATGGCGTCCTCGCGCCGCTTCTCGTCGAACAGCGACGACTGCGGGTCCGACCGAGCTCCGAGAGCACCGGGGGTGTACTTGACCCGGCCGTCGAACTCGGCGAGCACGCCGTGCTCGGGCCAGCCGACGTCGACGCGGAAGGGCCCGAGCCGGGTCGCGACGAGCACCTGCGTCTGCGGGCGCGGTAGGCCCAGGCGCAGCGCCGAGTACCGCAGCCAGGACTCCCACGGCGACTCCGCACCGACGTCGGCCAGCCCCAGCAGCATCCGCGCCCGCGCCCGTCCGTTGGGCCGACGTCGCTGCCCCAGCATGTCCAGCGCCGACGCCACCGGGAGGTTCCGGCGCAGTGCCGAGTCCGCGAGCACGAGCCCCGCGAGCGGCGCCATCGTCGTCAGGCAGTCCACGACGGTGCGGGTGAGGTCGGTGGCGGGGATGCCGTCCAGCTCGACGACGCCCGCGACCCGGTCGTGGTGGCGCGCGATGTCTCGGGCGGCCGTCGTCCCGTACCGGTACTCCTGGATCACGTGGACGCGGTCCGGCTCGTCCCACAGGGCCAGGCCCCACAGGAGCGCCGCGCTGTCGTGGCTGAAGGCGTGGTCGGCGCGCAGCTGGCGATGGACGGCGAGGATCCGGTCACGGTGACGGGCGGCCGCGCCGTCCGTCCCGCCGCCGGTCCGGCCCCCGGTCCCGCCGTCGTCCGCGGCGCGGACGTACGCCCCGCGACGCACCCGCCGCACGGCGCCGGCGCGGTACGCCGACCGCAGGGCGAACCGGTCGTGCTCGCGGGCCACCAGGATCTCGCGTCGTCCCATGCGTTCACGCTGGCTGCCGCGGGCCGCTGCCGGTAGCAGCGGGTTGAGGGGTGTGGACGGCGGTGCGGTCCACAGCCCGGCGCGCGCCCTCTCCGCGGGGTGCCTCCGCCGGCGCATGCCAGCGCCGTCGGACGGTGGATTCGGTGGCCGGTCTGCGCCGTCGCGCGGGGTCTCGGGCGGCCGGCTACGTCGTCGGTCCAGGTCTGTTCGGTGATTCGTTGGCTGATCGGTGATCCGGATCACCGATCAGCCAACGAATCACCGAACAGACGAGGTGGCGCCACGGGCGGCAGGCGGTGGGACGGCGACCGGCGGGCCGGTCGGCAGCGAGGCAGGCCGAGCCCGGGCGGGCATCGCCCGTCACGCCAGGGCGGGCTCCTCGAGGGTCAGCCGCCCGCCAGCGGCGTCCAGGTGGGCCAGCACGCCGAGCGGCACCGTGCGCGGGTCGGGGCAGTGCCCGAACCCGAGCTCGCCCAGCACGGGGACGCCCAGGCCGTCGAGCCGTTCGGCGACCACCTCCTCGACGTCGGGCTCGCAGCCCTGCCACGAGCCGAGCGCGACGCCGGCGGCGCCGTCGAACCACCCGGAGCGGCGCAGGTGCGTCACGAAGGAGTCGACGCGGTACGCCTTCTCGTCGACGTCCTCGAGCAGCACGATCCCGCCGCGTGCCGTGCCGAGCGTGGCCGGCGTCCCCACCGACGTGGTGAGCAGCGACAGGCAGCCGCCGGTGGTCACGCCCGTCGCCTCGCCGCCGCGCAGCGCGTGGGCGCGCCGCCGCGCGACGACGCGCACCGACTCCGGCTCGCACAGCGTGGCCCGCAGGTGCCGCTGCGCGGCGCGCGACACCAGGAACGAGGCCGCCCCGGCCATCGGGCCGTACAGCGTCACCAGCCCGAGCCGCGCCGCGACCGCCTGGTGCAGCGCGGTGACGTCGCTGAAGCCGACGAGCACGGTGGGGTCCGCGCCGCGCAGCGCGTCCCAGTCGACGAGGTCCACCATGCGCTGCACGCCGTAGCCGCCGCGGGCGCAGACGACGGCGCGCACGTCCGGGTCGAGCCACGCGGCGGTGAAGTCCTCGGCGCGCTCCGCGTCGGTCCCGGCGAGGTACCCGCGCTCCGCGTGCCGGCCGCGCGCGTGCGGCATGACCCGCACCTCGAGCCCCCAGGAGCGCAGGACGGCGACGCCGCGGTCGATGCGGTCGTCCGGCACGGGGCCGGCGGGGGAGACGACGGCGACGAGGTCGCCCGGGCGCAGGCGGGGCGGCCGCACGGCCGGCCGCAGCGGGCGCGGTGCCGGGCGCGGCGCCGGCGGGCCGGGCCGCTCGGCGAGGTCGGGGGGCTGTCGCCGCGCGGCGGTCCCGGCGGCGGGCGTGGTCATGCCGCCATCCTCCCGCGCTGCGGCCCTGCCCGTCGACGTCGGTCGGCGTGCGCCTCGCGGCGCCGTCGCGCGCCGACGGTGGTTCGATGGAGAAGGTGTGCCGCGCGGCGGGCAGCCGCGCCGGACCGACCAGGGAGCGCCCGATGACCCGCCCGCAGACCCATCCGACGACCAGCCCGCAGACCCGCCCGCACGTCGTGCTGGTCCAGAACACGGCGCGCTCGCGCCCCGCCCGCCTGCCCGGCTGGCTGGCCGACGAGCAGGTCGACGTGACGGTGGTGCAGGGCCCGGACCTCCCGGACCGCCTCGCCGACCTGCCGGGCCCCGTGGACGGGATCGTGCTGCTGGGCGGCGGGCTCATGCCCGACGACGACGCCCGGGCGCCGTTCCTGGCGCGCGAGCGGGCGCTGACCCGCGAGGCGATCGCGGCGGGGGTGCCGCTGCTGGGCATCTGCCTGGGGGCGCAGCTCGTCGCGGCCGTGACGGGCGGACGGGTGACGCCGCGGTCCGGCGAGACCGAGCGCGGTTCGTGCGCGATCACCCTGCTCGACGCCGCGGCCGCGGACCCGGTGTTCGGCGGCCTGGCCGGGCACGCCGAGCTGCGCATGATCGAGAACCACCGGGACTCGATCACCGCGCTGCCGCCGGGCGCAGTGCACCTGGCGACGTCGCCCGCCTGCCGGGTGCAGGCGTTCCGGCTCGGCGACACGACCTGGGGCGTGCAGTTCCACCCCGAGGTGCCGGCGGAGCGGCTCGCGACGTGGGACGAGTCCGACCTCGCCGCGGGCGGGTTCGACCGGGCGGCGCTGCTGGAGGCGGCGCGGGCGGACGCGCCGGTGAACACGGCGCAGGCCCGGGCGCTGGTCGGCGGGTTCGCCGCCGTGGTGCGCGCGGCCGCGGCGGCACGGGCGGCCGCCGGGCCGGGGACCGGGGAACGGGCGGCCTCCGGGCGGCACGCCGCCGCGGCTCAGGCCGCGCCGGCCGCGGGGGTCGGCGCTGCGCGCGCGGTCAGCGCCCCGCGCGCGGCTGGTGCGTCGCCAACTGCAGCATCACGCCCATGACCAGGAGCGTGGCCAGCACGACGAGCAGCGGCACGTCCCAGCCGCCGGTGGCGGTGTGGACGGCGCCCAGCAGGGTCGGCGCGAGCGCCGCGCACGCGTAGCCCACCGTCTGCACCACGGCGGAGGCCCGGCGCGCGGCCGCCACCGTGGGCGCGCGCTGCGTGATGAGCGTGAACACGAGCGTGAAGTTCGCACCCTGCGCCGCGCCGGCGATCGAGACCCACACCACCGCGAGGCCCGGGGCCAGCAGCATGCCCGCCGGCAGCGCCAGCCAGGCGAGCGTGGTGCCCAGCGCCGAGGCGCGGAAGGACGCGCCGCGGCCGAGGGCGAGCGGGACGGCGAAGGACCCGGCGATCGCGGCGAGCTGGAACGGCGCCGACAGGTTGCCGGCCGCCGCGGGCTCGAGGCCGAGGCGGGAGTGGAGGATCTCCGGCAGCCACGCGGTGGCCCCGTAGTAGGAGAACGCCTGCCCGCTGAACGCCACGCACAGCAGCACCACCAGCCGGCGCGAGGTCTGGACGGGCGCCCCGGCGGCCGACGGCGCGGCGACGCGCGGCGCGCCGCCGTGCGGCAGCCCACGGATCGCGGCGCCCCACGCCACGATCGCGACGACGGCCAGCACGCCCCAGCCGGCGAGCGCCCACTGCCAGCCCAGGGTGGCGGCCAGCGGCACGGTGAGCGTCGTGGTCAGCGTGGACCCGAGGTTCATCGTGGCCGAGTACATGCCGGTCACGACGGCGGACCGGGCGAGGAAGTCGCGGGCGATCACCACGGGGACGGCCACGTTGCCCACGGTGATGCCGGCGCCGAGCACCGCGGTGCCGGCGAGGGCGGCGGGCACCGAGCCGGCCGAGCGCAGGATCTCGCCCGCGAGCACGCCGACGACGGCGAGCAGCACCGACCGTTCCGGACCGAGGCGGGCCACGAGCAGCGACGACGGCGGGGTCAGCAGCGCGAAGCACAGCACCGGCACCGAGGTGAGCAGGCCCGCCTGGGCCGGCGTCAGCGCCAGCGCGTCGGAGACCTGGGCGACGACGGGCGGCAACGAGGTCAGCGGGGCGCGCAGGTTGAGCGCCACCAGCATCAGCGCGACCAGGAGGAACCCGGCGCCACGTGCTCGGGTCCCGGGTGTCGTCACGGGCCACCACGGTACCCGCCCGGGAGGGGCCGCCGGCCCGCCGTCCGGCCGCGAGGGCCCGACTGTGGCGCGGATTACGTCCCGGACGCCGGGGCGGGCCCGGCGGCACCTCCGCCGGGCGGGCTCATTCGTCGAACTGGGCGGCGACGGTGCGCAGCAGGTCGGCGAGCTGCGGGCGCTCGGCGGGGGCGAGCGCGTCGAGCACGCGACCCTCGACCTCCAGCAGGTCGGTCATCGCGGCGTCGACCCGCTCGCGGCCCTCGGCGGTGAGCTGCACGAGCACCCCCCGCCGGTCGCCGGGGGAGCGGTGCCGCTCGACGAGCCCGCGGGCCTCCAGCCGGTCGATGCGGTTGGTCATGGTGCCGCTGGTCACGAGGGTGGCCGTGACCAGCGCACCGGGGGAGAGGCTGTACGGCTCGCCGGCCCGCCGCAGCGCGGAGAGCACGTCGAACTCCCACGGCTCCAGGCTGTGGCGCGCGAAGGCGCCGCGCCGGGCGCGGTCCAGGTGCCGGGCCAGCCGCGAGACGCGGGAGAAGACGGCGAGCGGCTCGACCGCGAGGTCGGGACGCTCGCGGTGCCAGGCCGCGACGATCCGGTCGACCTCGTCGGTGCTGGGCGGCGTGGTCGCCCGCGGTGCGCTCACCATGCGGACGAGCCTACCGCCGGTGTCTCGACGTCAAGACTCTTGATCGGGGCGCGACACGCGGGCGACGTGCCTGGGGTCGGTGCTGCCGCCTACGCTCGGGGCCTACTCTCGGGAGTGTCCGCGCTCGACTCCCACCCGGAGGCCGCGCCGGCCCCGCACCGCCCCACCCGGGCCGCGGGGGCCGTCGACGCGAGCGCGGGGGCGCGCGCCACGACGGCGTCGTGCACGCCCGCAGCGAACGAGACGAGGGTGTCCCAGCCCGTCACTGCCCACGAGACCGCCCACGAGATCACCGTCCACGAGATGCTCCCCGGCCGGGTGCTGCTCGGCCGTGGCGCCCTGCGCGAGGTCCCGGCGCAGGTCGACCGGCTCGGCGCCCGGCGCGTGCTGGTGGTCGCGGCGCCGTCGGCCAAGGCCACGGCCGACGACCTCGCCGAGGCGCTCGGCGAGCGGTGCGCCGCGGTGTTCGACCAGCCGCGCCAGCACGCGCCGGTCGAGGTCACGGCCGCGGCCCTCGCGCTCGGGCGCGCGCACGACGCCGACGGCGTCGTCACGCTCGGCGGGGGCTCCGCCGTCGGCCTCGGCAAGGCGCTCGTCGCCCGCACCGGGTGGCCGCACGTGGCGGTGCCGACGACGTACGCGGGCACCGAGGTCTCGCCGGTGCTGGAGGAGACCACCGACGGCCTCGACGCCGTCCGGCGCGACCCCGCGCTGGTGCCGGACACCGTCGTGTACGACCCGCTCGTCACGCTGACCATGCCGCGCGGCCTGACGCTCACGAGCGCGCTGCACGCCCTCGCGCACGCCGTCGAGGCGCTCTACGACGCCGACGGCACGCCGGTCACCCGGGCGTACGCGATCGAGGCGGCCGAGGGCATCCTCAACGCGCTGCCCGTGGTGCTCGACGACCCCGGCGACGTCGTCGCCCGCGAGCGGCTGCAGGGCGCGGCGTGGCTCGCGGGGCTGTGCCAGGCATACGGCCGCATGGGGCTGCACCACCAGCTCGCGCACGCGCTGGCCGACGCGTTCGACCTGCCGCACGCCGAGCTGCACGCGCTGCTGCTGCCGCACGTCATGGCGTTCAACCTGCGCGCCGCGCCCGACGCCGCGGCCCGGCTCGCGCGGGTGTGCGGCGGCAGCGCGGTGGCGGAGGTCGCGCAGCTGGTCCGCAGCCACGAGGGCCCGACGGCGCTGTCCGAGCTCGGCGTGCCGGCCGCGGGCCTGCGCACGGTGGCCGAGGCCGTGGCCGCCGACCCCGCGCCGAACCCGCGCCCCCTCGACGCCGAGGCGGTGCTGCGCCTGCTCGAGGAGGCGTGGTGAGCCGTGCGGCCGCGCTCAGCGCTCGTCGGTGAGCGCCGGCCGCTTCTCCATGCCCTTGAGGCCGTTCCACGCGAGGTTGACCAGGTGCGCGGCCACCTCGGCCTTCTTCGGCTGGCGGGCGTCCAGCCAGTACTGGCCGGTCAGCGCGATCATGCCCACGAGCATCTGCGCGTACAGCGGCGCGACCCGCGGCTCCAGCCCGTTGGACCGGAACTGCGCGACGAGGATGTGCTCCACCTGGGTGGCCACGTCGCCGATCAGGGAGGAGAACGTGCCGGTGGCCTGCGCCACGGGCGAGTCGCGCACCAGGATGCGGAAGCCGTCCTCGTGGGCCTCGATGTAGTCGAGCAGCGCCAGCGCGGTGCGCTCCACCATCACCTTGGGGTGGCCGCCGGCGGCCAGCGCCCCGGTCAGGGCCGTCGTCAGCGCCTGCACCTCGCGGTCGACGACGACGGCGTAGATGCCCTCCTTGCCGCCGAAGTGCTCGTAGACCACGGGCTTGGACACCTCGGCGCGCGCCGCGATCTCCTCGACGCTCGTGCCGTCGAAGCCCTTCTCCGCGAACAGTCCGCGGCTGACCTGCAGCAGCTGCTCGCGGCGCTGGCTCGCGGTCATGCGGGCGCGCGTGGCTCGGGCTGGCGCGCGGCGGGGCTCGCGGGGCTCGGAGGGCATGCGTGCCATTGTGCCCGTCCGGGCCGCCGCGGGCGCCTGCGGCGGCCCGGACGGGGGAACCCGCGGGGCGCGGGCGGGGCGCGGGCGCGTGCCGGTGCAGCCCGGTGGACCTGGCAGACTGTCGCAGGGACGCGCGGCGGTGCGCGCGGGGCGTCGCCCGCCGCTCGAGCGTCCGATCCGCCTTGGTGTAATCGGCAGCACAGGGGTTTTTGGTGCCCTTGGTCCAGGTTCGAGTCCTGGGGGCGGAGCTGGTGCCAGCACCCGAGGAGAGATGGGAGCACTCGTGGTCTCGACAGGCTCGAGCACACCGGCGGGCCGGTCCGCCGACCACGCCGCGTCGCGTCCCGACGCACCCGCCCCGCGGCCCGCCGCGGTCGTCGTCCTGGCGGCCGGCCAGGGCACCCGCATGCGGTCGTCGCGGCCCAAGGTGCTGCACGCCGTGGGCGGCCGCAGCCTCCTGGGCCACGCGATGGTCGCCGGGCGGTCCCTGGACCCGCAGACCCTCGCCGTCGTCGTGCGCCACGGCCGCGACCTCGTCGCGGCCGAGGTCGAGCGGGTCGACGCCGCGGCGGTCGTCGTCGACCAGGACGAGGTGCCGGGCACCGGCCGCGCCGCGCAGTGCGCGATCGAGGCGCTCGACGCCCGCGGCCGCCTGGAGGGACCCGTCGTGGTCACCGCCAGCGACGTGCCGCTGCTCGACGGCGGGACGCTGGGCCAGCTCGTGGCCGCGCACGTCGCCGACGGCAACGCCGTGACGGTGCTGACCACCGTGGTGGCCGACGCCACCGGGTACGGCCGGATCGTCCGCGAGGACGGCACGGGCGACGTGCTGGCCATCGTGGAGCACAAGGACGCCACCGACGCCCAGCGCGAGATCCGCGAGATCAACACGTCGATCTTCGTGTTCGACGCCGACGTGCTGCGCCGCGGCCTCGCCTCGCTCGGCACGGACAACGCCCAGGGCGAGATGTACCTGACCGACGTCGTCGCGTTCGCCCGCGCCGAGGGCCGCGCCGTCCGCGCGGTCATCACCGACGACCCGATGGCGGTCGAGGGCACCAACGACCGCCTCGCGCTGTCGGTGCTCGGCAAGGAGATGAACCGCCGCATCCTCGAGCGCTGGATGCTCGACGGCGTCACCGTCGTGGACCCGGCCACCACGTGGGTGGACGTCGACGTCGAGCTCGCGCCCGACGTCACGCTGCTGCCCGGCACCCAGCTGCACGGCGCGACCACGGTGGCCGAGGGCGCCACGGTGGGCCCGGACACCACGCTGACCGACGTCGAGGTCGGCGCCGGCGCCACGGTGGTGCGCACGCACGCCGTGCTGTCGGTGATCGGCGAGGGCGCGAGCGTCGGCCCGTTCGCCTCGCTGCGCCCCGGCACGGTGCTCGGCGCGAAGGGCAAGCTCGGCACGTTCGTCGAGACCAAGAACTCCGAGATCGGCGCGGGCTCCAAGGTGCCGCACCTGTCGTACATCGGCGACGCCACGATCGGCGAGGGCTCCAACGTGGGCGCCGCCACCGTGACGCTCAACTACGACGGCGTGGCCAAGCACCGCACCGTGATCGGCTCGCACGTGAAGGTCGGCGGCGACAACATGCTGGTCGCGCCCGTGACCGTGGGCGACGGCGCCTACACCGGTGCGGGCTCCGTGATCACCCGCGACGTGCCCCCGGGCGCGCTCGGGGTGAGCCGCTCGCCGCAGCGCAACGTCGAGGGATGGGTGGAGCGCAAGCGCCCCGGCACCCCCGCCGCCGAGGCCGCCGCGCGCGCCCGCGCCGCCGCGACCGGCGACCCGACCGGCGACCCGACCGCCGACCCGTCCGACCCCGCTCCTGCCCCTGCCGCCGACGCCGCCCCCGAAGGAAGCACGCACTGATGAACAACTCGATCCACGGTTCCGGCGAGCGCAACCTGGTCCTGGCCAGCGGGCGCGCCCACCCGGACCTGGCCCAGGCGGTCGCCGACGAGCTCGGCATCGCCCTGCTGCCGGTCTCCGCGTACGACTTCGCGAACAGCGAGACGTACGTGCGGTTCGGGGAGTCGGTGCGCGGCACGGACATCTTCCTGCTGCAGTCGCACACCGCGCCGGTCAACCAGTGGCTCATGGAGCAGCTGCTCATGGTCGACGCCGCCAAGCGCGCCTCGGCCAAGAGCGTCACCGTGGTGGCCCCGTTCTTCGCCTACGCCCGCCAGGACAAGAAGAGCCGCGGCCGCGAGCCGATCTCGGCCCGCCTGGTGGCCGACCTGCTCAAGACCGCCGGGGCGGACCGGATCATGAGCGTGGACCTGCACACCCCGCAGATCCAGGGCTTCTTCGACGGCCCCGTGGACCACCTGTGGGCCATGCCGGTGCTCACCGACTACGTGCGCACGCGCGTCGACACCGGCAACGTCACCGTGGTCTCGCCCGACGCCGGCCGCATCCGCGTGGCCGAGCAGTGGGCCGCCAAGCTGGGCGGCGGGCCGCTGGCGTTCGTCCACAAGACCCGCGACGTCACCCGCCCCAACAAGTCGGTGGCCAACCGCGTCGTCGGCGACGTCGCCGGCAAGGAGTGCGTGCTGGTCGACGACCTCATCGACACCGGCGGCACGATCGCCGAGGCCGTGAAGGTGATCATGGACGCCGGCGCCAAGTCGGTCATCGTGGCCGCCACGCACGGCGTGCTGTCGCACCCCGCGGCGCAGCGCCTGTCCGAGTGCGGCGCCTCCGAGGTCGTGATCACCGACACGCTGCCGATCGCCAGCGACCGCCGGTTCCCGCAGCTCACCGTGCTGTCGATCGCGCCGCTGCTGGCCCGCGCCATCCGCGAGGTGTTCGACGACGGCTCGGTCACCTCGCTGTTCGACGGCAACAGCTGACGCCCGCCCGCGCCGCGGCGCGAGGAGCGTGACGAGGGGCCCGACGGCGCAGCGCCGGCGGGCCCCTCGCCGTGCGCCCGCCGGCGGGCGCCCCCGGCGGGCGTCCCTCGGCGGGCGTCCCTCGGCGGGCGCCCCCGGCGGCGCCGGCGGTGCCCGGGACCCCGACGTTTCCCGGACCCCGCGAGGCCGGGTACAGTAGTCCGGTTGCCTCGGCGAGGGACGTAGGACGGGCCTCGTGGTTCCGTCGAGATCCGTGATCGACTGGGCGGTCGTGACGCGCGTGAGCGCGCGTCCCCGTGAGTCGCGCGCGTCCGTCATGGGTCCCACGCCGACGCAGCCGCCCCCGAGACCTTCCGCTGGTGCTGCCAGCGGCACACCACGCGACCCGTAGGAGTTGTTCCATGGCCGAGATCAAGCTTGTCGCCGAGGCCCGCACCCAGTTCGGCAAGGGTGCCGCCCGCCGCATCCGCCGCGAGGACAAGATCCCCGCCGTCCTGTACGGCCACGGCACGCAGCCGGTGCACATCACCCTGCCGGGCCACGAGTCGATGCTGGCCCTGCGCCACTCGAACGCCCTGTTCGCGATCGAGCTCGAGGGCGAGTCGCACCTGGCCATCGCCAAGGACGTCCAGCGCGACCCGATCCGCGGCTTCATCGAGCACATCGACCTGCTCGCCGTGAAGCAGGGCGAGAAGGTCGCCGTCGACGTGACGGTCAACGTCGTGGGCGAGTCGGCCCCCGGCACGATCCACCTCGTCGAGGCGCAGACGCTCTCCCTCGAGGCCGAGGCCACGCACCTGCCCGAGTCGGTCGACGTCGACATCACCGGCCTCGAGGCCGGCGCGACGGTCACCGCCGGCGACGTCAAGCTCCCGCAGGGCGCGACGCTCGTCGTCGACCCGGAGCACATCGTCGTCACCATCGCCGAGCCGCGCGGCGAGGCCGCCGCCGAGGCGGAGGGCGCCGAGGCCGAGGGCGAGACCGCCGCGGAGTGACCTCCCGGCGGCGGGCCCGTCCCGCCGCGCGTCCGGCCTCCCGCCGGACCACCAGCTCTGCGCCGAGGCGCCCGGTACCGTGACGGACCGGGCGCCTCGGCGCGTCACCGCCCCGGAAGCAGACCGGCCGGCACGCCCCGGCGCACCTGATCGAGGAGACCTATGACCGACACGCCCTGGCTCGTCGTCGGGCTCGGCAACCCCGGAGCCCAGTACGCCGGCAACCGGCACAACGTGGGCCAGATGGTGCTCGACCTGCTCGCCGAGCGCGTCGGCGCGCGGTTCTCGCGGCACGCCCGCGCGCAGGCGGTGGTCGCCGAGGGGCGCCTCGGCGTGCTCCCGGGCGGGCGTCCCGGCCCCCGCGTCGTGCTGGCCAAGCCCACCACGTACATGAACACCTCCGGCGGCCCGGTCTCGGGGCTGGCGAAGTACTACGGCGTCGAGCCGGAGCAGGTGCTCGTGGTGCACGACGAGGTGGACATCCCGTTCGACACGATCAAGCTGAAGACCGGCGGGGGCGAGGGCGGCCACAACGGCCTGCGGGACATCTCCAAGGCGCTGGGCACCAAGGACTACGTGCGCGTGCGCGTCGGCGTGGGACGCCCGCCGGGGCGCATGGACACCGCCGACTTCGTCCTGAAGGACTTCACGGCGACGGAGAAGAAGGACCTGCCGATGCTCGTCGACGACGCCGCCGACGCCGTCGAGATGGTGCTCACCGCCGGCCTGCTCGCCGCCCAGGGGCGCTACCACACGAAGGCATGACCACCCGCGCCAGCCGATGACGCCGGCGCGCGGCGCGCCTACTGTGCCCTCATGAGCCGCGAGGACCCGTACGCCGTGCCGGACCCGCCCGACGGGGCCGACGACCCGCGCTCCGGCGAGGACCCGGCTGGCCGGGGCGCCGGCGGGCCGGAGACCACCGGCCACGAGGCGCCGCCGTCGCCGCGCTGGGACCCGGCGGGCGCGCCGCCGCCCGCCGCCGCCCAGCCGCCCTACGGCCAGCAGCCGTACGAGCAGCAGCCCTACGGTCAGCAGCCGTACGGCCAGCAGCCGTACGAGCAGCAGCCCTACGGTCAGCAGCCGTACGAGCAGCAGCCCTACGGCCAGCAGCCCTACGGCCAGCAGCCGTACGAGCAGCAGCCCTACGGTCAGCAGCCGTACGGCCAGCCGCCGGCCGCCCCGCCGGCCGGGCCCTCCGGCGGCACGCCCTACGGGACGCCGTACGGCGGGTACCAGCAGCCGCGCGGCACCGACGGGTTCGCGATCGCCTCCCTCGTGACCGGGATCCTCGGCCTCGGCGTCGTGGCGATCGTGCTCGGCATCGTCGCGCTGACCCGGATCCGGCAGTCCGGCCAGGACGGCCGCGGGCTCGCCATCGCCGGCATCGTGCTCGGCGCCGTCGGGGTGGTCCTCGCCGTGCTCGCGATCGTCCTGCTGGTCGTCGCCTTCCAGGTCGGCGACGGCATGTACCGGTACGACTACGGGGCGCTGACGACCGCGCTGGGGGTCTGACCGGCGGCGTTGTGGCGCGACCGGGGGCGGCCGCTACCATCGACGCTCCGTCGAGACGGAGCCGAGACCGACCGCCCGCCGCGCCCGCGCGACGCACGATCCAGGAGCCCCATGAGCCTCGAGCCCGACCGCCGTCCCGCCTTCCCGCCGGCCAGGCCCGCGTACGAACCCGAGCCCGCCCACGCCGGGGCCGTGCCGGCCCGCCGGCGCACCGAGCCGACCGCCGTGGGGTCCCTCCTGACGGGGCTGCTCGGCATCGTCGTGCCGCTCGTCGGGGTGCTGGCGATCGTGCTCGGCGGCATCGGGCTCGACCGCACGCGCCGCCGCGGCACCCAGGGCCGCGGGATGGCGGCGACCGGCATCACGCTCGGCTCGATCCAGGTGGTCGTCACGGCGCTCGTGGTCGTGGCCGGGGTCTGGCTGTGGAGCACGGTGGGCGACGACGTCGAGCGCGGCCTGGCGCAGGTGAACGAGCTGGCGCAGACCGACTACTCCGTCCCGGACCTGCTGCTGGCGCCCCTGACCGACGGCGTCTCCCTCGGCGAGGTCGCCGAGTGGCTCGGCACCGCCGCGCAGGTGCAGGAGCTCGGCGGCCTGGGCGAGCAGTGCCAGGCGGGTGACCTGGCCGCCTGCCAGGACGTCGTCGACCGCCTCCCCGCGGACCTCGTGCCCGAGCAGCTGCGCCAGGGCCTGCCCGCCGCGGGCTGAGCGGGCGCCGCGACGGCGGACGCCGCCCGCCTCGGCGACCATCACACCCCCTCTGGCCTGCGCGGACACCCCGTCGGCGGCCCGCGAGACCGCCGATTCACCCGGGTGAGTTACCCCGCGGCCCCTTCCCGGGGCGGCGCTGCGCCGCCCTAGTCTGGCGGAGCCGCGCCGTCCGATGGCGCGGGACCGGGGGAGGCCGGATGACGCTGCGCGAGCTTCTCCACGTGATCTGGTCGGGCCGCGGGTACGCGCTCGCCGCGCTGCTCGTCGTGGTGGCCGTCGCGTGGGTGTACACCGACCGGCAGATCGTGGACTACCGCGCCACGGCCGTCGTCGAGCTGGGCGAGGCCACGTCGGGCACCGAGACCGTGACGCCGGACGGGTCGCCCGCCACCGTGACGTCCGAGCCGGTGCTGGCCCGCGCGGCCGAGCAGCTCGGTGTGCCGGAGCTGTCCGCCGCGGGCCTGTCGGCCACCTACGACTCCGGCTCGCGCCGCATGGCGGTCATGGCGGTCACGCCCGACGCGGAGCGCTCGGTCGCGACCGCGAACGCCGTCGCGCAGGCCTACGCCGACGAGCTGCCCGCCGTGATCGAGCGGCAGGTGGAGGCGCTCGACGAGCAGATCGACGCCGTGAGCGAGCAGGTGCGCTCGGCCCGCGCCACGCTGCGCGGCCAGGCGGACGACCCGGTGGCCACGGCCCTCGACGAGGCCGGCGGGGCGCAGCTGACCGCGCTGACCGGCACGCGCACGGCGTTCCTGTCGCTGGTGACCCCGGGCCAGGTCGTCGCCCCGGCGCAGGCCGCCGAGGCGCAGGCGCCCGGCCGGACCACCGTGCTGGCCGCGGCCCTGCTCGCGGGGCTGCTCGCCGGCGTCGGCGCGGCGCTGCTGCGGCACGGCCTGGACACCCGGGTGCGGTCGGCGGCGCAGGCGGCCGAGCTGACCCAGGCGCCGGTGCTGGCCGAGCTGTCCGGCGTGCGCCGGGCGATGCGCAGCGCGCGCGAGGGGCGCATGCCCGTGGCGACCCGGCTGGCGACGCCGTTCACCGAGTCGGTGCGCGAGCTGCGCACCGCCGTCCAGGTGGGCCTGGGGCACCGGCCCCACGTCGCCGTGGTCGTCTCGGCGGCCGACCCGCGCGCGCCGCGCGCGTTCGTCGCGGCGAACCTCGCGGTGTCGTTCGCCCTGTCCGGGCGCCGCACGGTGGTGCTCGCGGGCGACATGAGGCGCCCGCAGATCGAGGACATGCTGCCGCCGCCGGAGGGCTGGTCGGGCGCGCGCGGCGAGCTGCGCCCCACCCGGGTGCCGCACCTTGAGGTCTGCCCGATGCCCGACGTCGAGCTCGACCCCGCCGACTTCCTCGCCACCGAGGCGGCGCAGGACCTCGTCCAGCGGCTCAGCCGCGCCGCGGACATCGTCGTCGTCGACGCACCGCCGGTGCTCGCCGCCGCGGACGCCGCCATCCTCGGGGCCTACACCTCCGGCGTCGTGCTCGTGGCGGACGCCGCCGGCACCGACCGGGTCGTGCTGACGCAGGCCGCCGAGCGGCTGCGCACCAACGGCGTGCCGCTGCTGGGCGTGGTGGTCGCCGGGCGGGCCGGCAGCCGGCGCACGGAGTACGCCGCCACCTACGGCGACGCCGACAGCACCCCCGCGCAGCCCCAGGGCGACGACGCCGAGGCCCGCACGGGCGTCGGCGCGCCGCTCGGCCGCGTCGCGGACGACGAGGCTGCCGAGGCGGCGGGGCAGCCCGACCCGCTGCCGACGGTGTCGCAGCCGGTCCGCCGCACGGCCTGAGCCGTGGGCGGCCCGCTGCGCGTCCTCGTCGTCGGGCACTCCGCCCAGGCCTCCGGCGCCGAGCTGGCGCTGGAGCGGCTGCTCGCCGCCGTCGACCCGGCGCGGGTGCAGGTCACGGTGCTGCTGCTGGAGCACGGCCCGCTCGCCGCGCGCCTCGCGGCCGCCGGCGTGCCCGTGGACGTGCTGCCGCTGGACGCCGAGGCGGCGCGCACGGCGCGCACCGCGGTGGTGGGCGGCGCCGGGGCCCGCCAGGCGGTGCGGCTGGTGCCGCTCGTCGCGCGGCTGGCGCTGCACGTGCGGCGGCGCTCGCCGGACCTCGTGGTGACGACGACGCTCAAGTCGCACGTGCTGGGCACGCCCGCCGCGCTGCTGGCCCGGCGCCCGGTGGTGTGGCACGTGCACGACCGCGTCGCCGACGACTACCTGCCGCGGCCCGTGGTGCTCGCGCTGCGCGCGGCGGCGCGGCGGCTGCCGCGCGGCGTCGTGGCCAACTCCGCCGCGACGGCCGCCACGCTGCCGGGCGCCCGCGGCCTGACGGTGGCCTACCCCGGGTTCGCGCCCGCGCAGGCGCTGGACGCGCCCGAGCGTCACGCCGAGCCGCCGGCACCGGTGGTGCTGCTGCTCGGCCGGGTGAGCCCCACCAAGGGCCAGCTCGAGCTCGTCCGCGCCGCGGCGCGCGTGCTGCCGGCCCACCCCACGGTGCGGTTCCGGATGGTGGGCGCGCCCCTGTTCGGCGCCGCCGGCTACGCCGCGGCGGTGGACCGCGAGGTCGAGCGGCTCGGCCTCGCCGGCCGCGTCGAGCGGGTGCCGCCCGTCGACGACCCGGCGGCGGAGCTGGACGCCGCCACCGTGCTGGTGCACGCCTCACCCGTGCCCGAGCCGTTCGGCCAGGTGGTGGTGGAGGCGATGGTGCGCGGCGTGCCCGTGGTGGCCACGGATGCCGGCGGGGTCCCGGAGATCCTCGCCCCGGACGGTCCCGAGCCCGCGGCCGACGGCACGCCCGCCGAGCCGCTCGGCCTGCTCGTGCCGCCCGGCGACGTCGGCGCGCTGGCCGCCGCGATCGCCGCGGTCCTCGCCGACCCGGCGGCCGCCCGCCGCCGCGCGGCCGCGGCGCACGCGGCGGCGCTGCGGCGCTTCGGCGTCGGCGTCACCGCCGAGGCCGTCATGACCGCGTGGGAGCGTGCCGCGGCTGCGCGGACGGAGGGGCCGACGGCGGTGCGGGCCGACCGGCGGCGTCGCCGAGCACGGCGGCCATGAGCGCCGCCTGCTGCTCCCAGGTGGGCAGGTCCGCGGGCGGCTCGCGGCGCGGCGCCTCGGCGCGCGTCGCGGCGACCACGGCGGCGGGGAAGTAGGTCGCCGGCAGCGCCCGCACCGCGGGGTCGGCGGTGTCCCGGAACCCGGCCACCGGGGTGGCCACGACGGGCCGGCCCGCGGCCCGGTACTCGTAGAGCTTGAGCGGGTCGAGGCTGTCGGTGAACGCGTCCACCACGTGCGGGACCACCAGCACGTCGGCGTGCGTCACGTACGCCGGCACGGTGTCGAACGGGCGGGCGCCCAGCAGCACCACGCCGGCCGTGGTCAGGCGGCGCCGCTCGTCCTCCTCGAGCGCGTCCGGGCCCAGCAGCACCAGGCGCCCCCGCACGGCGGCGAGCGCCGCGGCGGTACGCACGCACAGGGCGACGTCGAGCCGGTCGGCGTGCAGGGTGCCCACGTAGAGGGCCACGGGCCCCGCGGGCAGGTCGGCGGGCCGCGGCCCCGGGTCACGGTAGGCGGCCACGTCGACGCCGTTGGTCACCAGCTCGACGGCGCGGTCGCGGCCCTTGGCGCGCTGCAGCGCCGGCGAGCAGACCGTGACCGCCGCGGCCTCGCGCAGCAGCCGCGCCTCCGCCTCGACCAGGCGGGCCGTCTCGGCGGGCGGGCGGTGGGCGGCGAGCCAGTCGTCGGTGACGTCGTAGACGACGGGCACCGACGTGACGTCGAGCAGGGCCGCGTACGAGATGTCGTTGACCCACAGCACGGCGGGCGGGGCGCCGATGCTGCGCGCCGCGCGCAGCGCCGCGCGGGCGCGGCGGCGGTCGCCGCCGTCCGCCATCTTGCGGGGCACCCACTTGGTGGGCTCGTAGAGCCACAGCCGGTCGGCGCCCGGGAACTCGTGCTCCTCGTACGGCAGCCGGCGCAGGCCCCGCCCGAGGCGCGGCACGGCGCCGCGGTGCAGGGCGTGCAGGGGGTCCACGGGCGGCTCGACGAAGACGACCCGCAGGCCGGGGTCGGCGAGCAGCCGCGAGACGAGGTGCTGGTTGCGCCGCCAGACGCTGTCCCACGGCTCCAGCGAGCACACCAGCAGCCCCCAGGGCGGGTGCGGGGTGCGGGGCGCGGCGCTCACGAGAGCACTCCCCGGTAGACGGCGCCGGTCTCGGCGACCTGCGTGGCGAGGGTGAAGCCCGCGCGCTGTCGCCGCGCCGCCGCCTCGCCGTACGCGACGCGCCCGACGTCGTCGTCGACCAGCCGGCGCAGGTGGTCGGCGGCCGCGTCGGAGTCGCCCGCCGGGAACAGGGCGCGCGGGTCGAGCCCGCCGAGCAGCTCGGTGTGCCCGCCGGCGTCGGCGGCCACCACGGGCAGGCCGTGCGCCATGGCCTCCAGGACGCTCAGCCCCAGGCCCTCGACGGGGCAGGGCGCGAGCAGCACGCCGGCGGTGCGTAGCAGCGCCGGGGCGTCGCGGTGGTGGCCGAGGAACTCGACGTCGAGCCGCAGCCGCTCGGCCAGCCGGCGCAGGGCCGGCTCGCGGCTGCCCGCCCCGGCGACCCGCAGCCGCCAGCCCTCGGCGGCGACCCCGGAGGCGGCGAACGCGCGCAGGGCGACGTCGGTGGCCTTCTCCGGCTCGAGCCGCTGCAGCACCAGCACCACCTTCTCCCGGGCCGCCGGGTCGTGCGGCGCGACGTCGACGCCGGGGTGCACCACCGTCGTGGGCCCGTCGACGTGCCGGGCGACGTAGTGCGAGATCGCGATCTGGGCGCGCAGCGGGCGCCGGGCGGCCGCCGCGACGAGCGGGCCGGCGGCCCCGCTGCCGCGCGGCCGGGCGAAGTGGCGGGTGGTCACGACGGCGGGGTGCGCCGACCACAGCGCGAGCCCCGCGGCGACCTCGGCGGCGGTCATGTGCACGTGCACGACGTCGGCGCGCCGGCCGTGGCGGCGCAGGGCCTGCGCGACGTCGGGCAGGGACGCGGCCGGCAGGTGCGGCACGCCGTCGAGCTCGCGCGCCATCGCCGCCGGCTCGCCGCCCACGACGACCACGGCCTCGCCTGCCTCGGCCTGGCCTCGGGCCAGCCGGGCCACGTGCCGCTCGACGCCGGCGAAGCCGTCCGAGCGCACCGCGTGCAGGATCCTCATCGCACCTCCTCGGCCGGCGCCGCCACCGGCGCCTCCCCCTGGGCCGCGCCCCCTGCCGCACCGTGGACCGCGAGGTCTGGGCCGGGGCCTGCAGCGAAGTCTGGACCGGCGCCGCCGCCGGCGCCCGGCCCCACGCCCGGAGCGGCCGGTGTCTCACCCGGCAGCGCGGCGTCGGGCCGCACCCGCGCCAGCACCTCGAGGTACCGCGCCGCCACGGCGTCCCAGGTGTGCTCGAGGGCCACGGCGCGCGCGCCGGAGCGCAGCCGCTCGCGGCCAACCTCGTCGAGCGCGGCGAGCGCCCGCACGCCGCGCAGCACCCCGGCCGCCGACCGCTCGACGAGGTACCCCGTGGCGCCGTCGCGCACCACGGCCGGGGCGTGGCCCACCGGCGTGCCGATCACCGGCACGCCGCAGGCCAGCGCCTCCAGCACCACGAGCGCGTTGGCCTCGTACGCGCTGGGCAGCACCAGGGCGTCGGCGGCGGCCAGGTACGGCAGCGGGTCGGCGACGCCGGGCGTCGCGACGCGGTCGGCCACACCGAGGGCCGCGGCGCGGCGGCGGACCGCCGCCACGACGTCGGCGGTGCCGCCGACGGCGGTGAGCCGCGCGCCCGGCAGCTGCGCGAGCGCCTCGAGGGCCAGGTACAGGCCCTTGCGGTCGGGCTCGTGCCCCACGAACACCAGGTGCAGCGCCCCGTCGGGCACGCCGGCCCGCTCGCGCGCCGCCGCCCGCTCGGCCGGCGTCGGCGGGCGGAACCGGTCGGTGTCGACGCCGTTGGGCACGACGGCGGTGCGCCCGCGCGTGCGCGGGTGCAGGCGGTGCAGGGCCGCCGCCTCGCCGGCGGTGAGGCAGACGATCGCGGCCGGCGGCAGCAGGCGGTAGCGCACGGCGTCGCGCGCGGTGGTGAACAGGTGCAGCGGGTTGCGCAGCAGCCGCGCGGCGGCGGCCCCGCGGGCGCGCATGGCCACCAGCAGCAGCCCGTGGTTGACGTAGACGTCGCCGCCGAGCACGTCGTTGTGCACGACGACGACGTCGTCCGGGCGGCGCCCGGGCCGCCGGGCGCACCGCAGGCTGCCCACCGTGGAGAACCACACGACGCGCGCGGCCAGCGCCGCCCGGCCCCGCAGGCCCGGGCCCGGGGCGGGCAGGCGCCCGCCGCCGGCGTCGGCCAGCGTGAACCGGGCGGTCTCGACGCCGGCGCGCCGCCACGCGGCCTCCAGGTGGTGGGCCACCCCGCCGACGCCGCTGCCGGGCCCGACCTCGGGCGCCACCTGCACGATCCTCACGGCGCCTCCCCCTCGCTCCCGGGCGTGCCGGCCCCCACCGGCGTGCGGACCAGGCCCAGGGCCGTGCCCCGCGCCGCGCGCGGGGCGGTGCCCGCCCCCGCCGCGGCGGCGCGGTCGCGCCGCTGCGTCCGCGCGTGCTCCTGCGCCCCCAGGCACAGGCCGACGAGCACGAACGGCACCGAGACCTGCACGGCCACCCAGAACAGGTCGAACTGGCCCATGACGAACCGCGTCAGCAGCAGGACGAACGCCAGGGTGCCGAACCGCCGGTCGGTGCGCCACAGCGCCACGAGGCCGACTCCGAACAGCAGCAGGAACCCCACGAGCCCCACCAGGCCCGCCGACGAGAGCATCTCCAGCTCCGCGTTGGGCGGCTGGAAGACGAACTCGGTGCGGCCGGTGGTCCACCACCGCAGCCCCATGCCGAACCAGGGGTTGCGCCGCCAGACGGTCAGGGCGTCCTCGTACCACTGCAGCCGCTGGTTGACGGAGTTGAACTCGTTGTCCGAGGCCAGCTGTTCCTGCACCGCCAGCACCACGAACCACAGCGCCGGGAGCGCCGCCAGCCAGATCACGCGGGACCGGCGGCGGCCGGGCTCCGGGCGCAGCGCCAGCACCAGCACCCCCACGGCCAGCCCGACGAGCGCCTGGCGCGCCTGCGACGCGGCGGTGCCGGCGACGCAGAGCCAGAACGCGGCGAGGGCGAACCACCGGGGCCAGCCCACCCACGTCGGGCGGGCGTACGCCACCAGGGCGGCCACGGCGAGCAGGCAGCCGATGAAGTTCTTGTGCATCTGGTAGGGGAACTCCAGGTACACCGGGCCGGTGTTGCCGGACGCCAGCTGCACGACGCCCTGCACCGCCGCGAGCACGGCCACGGCCACGCAGGCCAGGAGGAACAGGGTCAGCCCCGCGCGCGCCCGGCCCGACCGGCCGACGGCCCAGCCCACCACCAGCGCCCCGCCGACCGACAGCCACGCGTGGAACCACTCGACGGTGTTGGCCAGGTACGGGTTGACCAGCACCGTGAACGCCGTCGCCGCCTGGTACCCGGCCGACGCCCACAGCAGCGTGCGCATCGGCGGGCTGAACGGGCGCGGCGCGAGGAGCACCGCCGGCCAGAACGCGGCGGCCAGGGCGAAGTCGCTGAGGGACAGGTTGAGGCCGTCGCCGCCCACGCGCTGCACCACGATGAGCGCCGGCATCGCCAGCACGGGCACCACGGCGGGCTCGAACAGGGTGACCACGACCAGCAGCAGCACCAGCGCGACGGCGACGGCCAGCACGGGGGAGTGCGGCACGAGCACGGCCACGCCGACGAGCGCCACCAGCGCCAGGACCGCCGGGACGCCCGGTCGCAGCACGCGCCGCACCACCGCCTCCCGCGCGCGGGCCACCGGGTGGCGGACGCCGAGAGCCGTCATGCGCCGCCCCCGGCGGCGCGCCGGGGCTCCGGCGCCTGCGCGGCCTGCGCGCTCGCCTGCGCGGCGGCCGGGCC